>SCUK01000063.1 GCA_004297445.1 Anaerolineae bacterium
AACTACCGTAGGGACTACGGAAAGTAACGCTGACGGAGTCCATATAAGACCTGGTGAGATTCTCCGCCAGGCTGGGACGAAGAAGTCAGAAGCCCCGTAGCTTGCTGCGGGGTAGTTCACAGGTGTTGACCTGGGTATTACCATTTGTTATACTAACGGTATGTTTCCAACCCGTTGCCTGGCAATCGCAAAAGGAACAACCCCATGCCAAATGTGAAGACCGCCATTTCCCTGCCTGAAAAACTGTTTGATGAATCCAATGACCTGGCCGAACAACTGGAGATCAGCCGCAGCCGGTTGATAGCCCTGGCCCTGCAGGAGTTCCTCCAACGCCACCACAACCGCCGCGCCCTGAATGACCTGAACCTGGCCCTGGCAGACCTGGAGGACGACGAAGACGACCTGGGCCTGCTGGCGCGCGCCGCCGAGCGCCTCAAGGATGTGGAGTGGTGATCCAACAGGGGGACGTGTACTGGGTGGATCTGGGCGAGCCGCGCGGTTCCGAACCGGCATACCGGCGGCCGGTAGTGGTGATCCAGAACAACCTGTTCAACCAGAGCAACCTGCGCACCGTGGTCGTCTGTGCCCTGACCTCCAACCAGCGCTATGCCACCCTGCCGGGCAACGTGGCGCTGGAGGAAGGCGAAGCCAACCTGCCAAAGGCTAGTGTGGCGAATGTGACCCAACTGTACACCCTGGGGCAGGAGGACCTGGCGGAGTGGTGCGGCAAACTGGCGGCGCGCCGCCTGGCGCAGATCCTGCGCGGCGTGTATGGCGTGCTGCAGCCGCGTGAGGTCGATTGAGCCACCGAGGGATGGCGACAACCGATGGCTGAACGTGACGACAACCTCAACGGAAGCGTCCTGCCGCCAGGGTGGAGATATTATGCTCTGCTAGAGCTTGCCAAAGCCTCGAAAAACCGCGTAGACCCGAAGCTTGGATTCAACTATGGGGTATTGGCGACCGTCCGGGGGTGGCTGCGCTGCCCGGTGAGGTGAAATCACGCGCTTCGTCGCGCCATATTTCGCGTAATGGAACCTGTTCGATCCGGCTTAGTGTTGCCATCTCTGAACCTCCCTTGATTGTGCTCAGCCCTGCTTTTCGAGCGTTTCGGCGATGAGCGCGTTCAAACTCTTCTTGGATTGTTTGGCCTTCACGAACAGCCGCCGGTGGAGCGCCGGATCAATGCGCAACACAAACCGGCCCGAGAATGGCCTTTCCGGTTCTTCGCCGCGGGCCCGGCAGAAGGCCAGATAGTCTTCGACCGAATCGATGAACGCCTGATGCAGCTCTGCGGCGGTCTGACCCTGAAAGGTGATGACATCGTTGGTGTTGATGACTTCGCCATGAAAGATCAGGGCCTGGTCGTCAAACTCGACGGTGGCGATGTAGTTTTTGTACTCCATATTAGGCCTCCGATTGAATGCCGGCTGTGGTCAAGAAGCGCCGTACGGATTTGACGGCGCCTTTGTCCGTTTCTTTCTGCGGGTGGGGGCGGTGGAACACGGCGCGTATGCCGTTCAGCGCCACCCGCACCCGCGAACCTCTGCCTTCCGTAATCTCTGCGCCAAGCGCGTCCAGAAGGTTTTCGATTTCCTTCCAGGAGATGTTGGCTGGAACTGGATCGGTGAAGATGCGTTCCAGAGTGCGGCGGTGGCGGGCATTCATTGATGGCTCAATAGTATCATTTTATAGTATCAATGTCAATCCAACGGCAGCCAGCCTTCTTTGCGCAGGATGTCGGTCATGGCGAGGAGCTGACGGCCCACGAATCGCTCCCAGTGATCTTTGACGAGTTGCTGTTGTACGTCAGTATCGCCCTTGAAGTGCTTGGGTTCCAACCACTTATCGCTCAGGGTGTTGTTCCAAACTTTCTGGCAAACGCTGAAAAAGAAGGTATCGTTCCCCGGATGGAACAGGTGGAAGATTTTGCCAGTCGTGCGCGCGTGCCTCTTCTGCGGTAAGAGTCTACACAAACGGCAATTAATATTTCCCTGGGCGTGCTGCTGACGTGACCCCCAAAATCGGGCTCAGACACTATTTTTGAGGTGACTTCTAGTCGCTTTTTGGAGGCAGAAAAGATCAAAAACACGAGTAATTTCGGGCTTTTTCAATCTTCTTGTTGTGGCTTTCATTATTCAATAATCAGTAATTCTAGCGCGTCAGCGTTGACGCCGTCCTTCGCGAATGCTTTCGAGGATGTCTTTGCGAGTCAAATCCAACCCCAGCCCCGGAACATCCAGCGGTGAATCCGGGCGCTGGGATAACTTGATAGCGAACACCTTCCCGTCACGGCGACGAATCCGAACTTCGCCTTCACGTGCGGCTTGGTCCAGCAGGGATGCAAGTTTTTTCCTGGCCTCGGTAAACGTGTAGGTTTTCATTGGACCTCCAAAACATCAAGCCCTAGCTGGCTGGCAAGCCTGGCCAACTTGTTGTCTAGTGTCAGAAGCGGTACACGGTATTTCGCCGCGCACCGGAGAAGATACGCATCATACGCATAGATGTTTAACTCAGCAGCCAACTCCACGGCTTCGGCCAGATCAATGTCAACCAAGCGCAGAGGAATCTGGTGAAAGATTTCCAGCCCATGCAAAGCCTGGGGCAGAGCGATACGATGTTTCTTGAACATGGCCGAAAACGCGTTGCCAACTTCCCAAGGCACGGAAGCCGGCGCAATCAAGTCGCCACCGCGCGTGAGCTCAATCAGCGCCGGTTTTTCGGTTTCATCCAAGATGACCGCAATGAGCACAGATGCATCAACGGCAATTTCCACGAGACCTCCAATTGTACATATGTACAATTGGATTGTACTTCAACTGGTGAGTCGTTTCAAGTCCCCAAAGTAGTTCTCCTTTTGAACGAGTCGCATTGTTTACGAGAGCCTACAGACATTGTGGCAGACAAATCAGAGTTCGCGAGGTCAAGGTTCTCGTAATCTAGCAAAAGCAAACCCACCATGGCGCTCTAATCGCCAAAATAGGTGTCAAAACTGAACTTGCTACCCTCGCTGGCTGCCCGCACTTCCTCCCCCATAAAAAGTGGGGGCCTCTGCGGAAAAGTCATAGGTACTGGCGAGGGCGGAACCCGAACGTGTGATTACAATAGAGGATGTCATCCAGGTCGATCTCGTTCTTGCGCCGTTGGCTCCCCGTCCTGCTGTGGGCTGGCATTATTCTCGGGGTGTCATCGATCAGCGACCCGTTCGTGGTCGTTCCCGACGCGGTCACTACGCAGGATGAAACCCTGGGCCGATTCGCTCATGTTGCAGAATACGCGATCCTGGGCGTTCTCCTAATGCGTGCATTGGTTCAGAAGGGCCGAATCTCTCTCAAGCTGGCATCGGCCGCTGCAATCGGCGGCTTCGCCTTCGGCCTGCTGGACGAACTCTTCCAAAGCTCGGTGCCCGAACGCGCATTTCAGCTTCTCGATCTCGGATTAGACCTTTCTGGCATTCTCCTGGGTATATTAGTGTTCGCGGCAGTGAAATCACGCGGATAGCGGCGTTCTTTCTTCGCTGCTTGATGGTGCCCGGCGAACTCCGCCGGGCTGTTGCTTTGCGGGGGTCAAGTCAGGTCGCCGGTAGGTCTGGTGGAAGCCTGTTGTCAAGCTCCCAAGATTTATACCAGGGACAATTAGAAGCTTCGGGCTGGGTTGAGGGCATACTGGTAGGGTGCACACCACCCAGAGCGCTGTGTGGCCGGACCGTATTGTAGTGCTCGCGCGACATGTTGATTAACACGTGAGCCTCCTTCAAGTAATAGAAAATTTCGCCATTCAGGATGACTTGGAAACTTGGAATGCAACCTGCCTCACTGAGGCGTTGATGATTTGTGGCGCAACCCTTTAGCTTCTTGAGGGATTACCGAGTCGCCTTTCCAAGTAGTTGCTGCTGCCAATCTGTTGCCAATAACCTGGAAACTGTGGATAAGATAGACCCAAAAGACAATTTTACCCCCACATATTGGGTTTCATGGAGCCCAATAAACACCATATATGGGAAAGACGGTTATTTGAGCAATTCTTAATCAGCGGGTTATAGGTTCGAGTCCTATGCGGGTCACCAGTAGATGTGGCGGTTGGAGTGCGTTCTGGCCGCCACATTCTGTTTCTGCAAACTGACCGAACGGGCGAGCTGGGTGCCGCACCCCTTGCTCACGGTCTCCCCGTCTCACGGGGTGCGGATGGCACTCCCCGTGGGCGGATGTGGAGTCAACCACTGGGCATTCACAGGCGAATCAATCTGCCCCCAAGGCTTGTCCAAATCGCATCGCCTCTTCTTTGTGCGCAGGCAAATTCATTGAAAGAAACGTAAGAGCATGCCAGGGGTCTCGCAGATTTGCCAGCGGGTCAAGCATTCGATAGGCCATGGAGGACAGACCATAGAAACGGCGATACAACTTCAACCTGATATGAGCAAGTTCAATCGCAGATATCCCGTTTGGTTCAAAGACAACAGACCCGTAGGTGTAGTCTGGGTCCAACCACCACCTCGGACGAATCAGTCGACCCCTTTCAAGGTACAGCTGGTAAAGGTCAGTCCCAGGGTAGGGCGTGAGGATATTGAATAGCGCGGCAAAAAAACGTTCCCGAATCGCAAATTCGAGGAGACTCTCCAGAGACTCGGGAGTGTCCCCGTCCATGCCCAGGATAAAAGAACCCACGACGGCAATCCCATGATCGCGAGCAACCTGAAGAGCCGCCGGGTATCCGATTCCTACTGTGTTCCAACTCTTTCGGATCTGCTTCAGGTTTGCCGGATCGATTGTCTCGATTCCTACCAAAACTCCTGCACAACCGCTTTCTCGCATCAGGCGCATCAATTCCAGGTCTTTCGTCATCGTCAAACTTGCCTGGCTGATCCAGCGAATATTAAGAGGGATTAAAGCCCGGAATAGTTCTTTGGCCGCGGCTTTGTCCGCGACGATGTTGTCATCTACCAAAAATACTGACGTCTTCCCCAGCTGCTCAATTTCCCGGACAACCTCATGCGGTGGACGGTGGCGAAATCCTCGTCCAAAAAAAGTCGTTACCGAGCAAAAATTGCATGCAAACGGGCAACCCCGCGTCGTCTCCACAAGAGCAATGGGTAAGTACTTCTTGCCTGCGAAAACTGACCTATCCACGCAGACGTTTTCGAACGCGAAGTCGGTCTCCCGTTTGTATCGAGGCTTCAACTTGTTTCTTTGTGCATCTGCAATCACAACATCCCAAATGCCTTCGGCTTCACCGACTAATATCGAGTCCGCGTACTGTTGTGCCTCTTCCGGTATTAAGGTGGGGTGATGCCCGCCCAGGATGACCGGAACGCCGCGCCGGCGAAATTCCGCGGCGATTTGATATGCCCGCCGAGCGGTAAAGGTCTTTACCGAAATCCCTACTAGATCGCGCGGCGCGTCGTAGTCGATTTCTTCAATTCGATCATCCAGCGCTTCCACCTCAACCTCTGGGGGTGTTAATCCTGCCAGGGTCGCGAGCGTCAGCGGAGCAAGCACCCAGGAGGGTTTTTCGCTGAATTGTTCGGTCTTGATCATGGCGGGTTCGATCAGGGTTACTTTCATAGGCAACTCAGTTGTCTCTCAGCCAGTTCGACCAACCGGTTTCCTTCCGAAGAATGCTGGGCTTAATGTTTCCCAGTCGCTGTCCACGCGCCTCGCAGCCGCGAAGGTAATTGCTCGCGCCATTCGAAACTTGAACGACGCGTAGGGCCGCCAATTGTCCCAGTTTGCGACAATAATCATAGTGAAAGTTGCTTCTCAGGGCCTGATCCAGCCTCCCGGCCAGTCCTTCTGGTGCGAATTGCGATTCCAGATACAGCACATAAAGAAACCCTTCCGGATCATCTTCGGGCGCTAGCAAGGCAAAGATCGGCTCAATTCCGTATTCCGCAAAAATATCCCTGGCGATTTGAGCCACAAAGCGCTCGTCCAGTTTTTCGCCGAACCAATCCGAAATGTGATCCGCCTTGCTGACGAATTGAAAACAGGGTAACTGCTCCCAGAAGCCAACAACCCGGACAACATCGTGAAGTTGATACCGATACAATCCGCCGCCTGTAGTAACGACTACATAGTACGACTGGCCCTTACTCAATTGGTGGGCGAGGAGAGGCTCACCCCCCTCCGTGGGGATGAATTCGTAGAAATGAGAATTGATGGAAAGAACTGCGCCATCCAGGCCCAGCAGCGGGAATGAGACGAGCGCTTCGGTTGCAATCAGGCCTTTTCCCTGAAACGCGGTCCCCGGAAAATTATCGCGGAGTCGATCTACATACAGCGAGGAGGGGCCATCTGCCCAGCAGCTGATCAACTTCAGCGCTGGCCAGATTTTTTCATACTCCATAGGGCTTATCGTGGCAAGTGCCTGCGCGCGCTTCTGTTGCGGTGAAAGCTGGAATCTCAAATCTGAATATTCAGTGGGCGGAGAAATTGTGCCCAGGGAAATGTCCTTTAATAGCGATTCCCAGTAAGGTGACAATGAATCCAACAGCAAGCTCAGGTAGGTGGGATTCCAGACTGAAATAAGTCGCAGATCAGCTTGACGCAGGAGGTGAAGAAGAGTGACGTAGCGAAACGTTTCGATGTTAGAAATCTCTTTTACCGCGTTTGGAACTGCCAGGACCGAATTGACCAGCCATTTTCCGAGCATTCCAAGATAGTCGCTGTCTGCATCGAAGCCGATGGGTATCCCGGATTGGGTAAATCGTTTCCCTTCCAACAGCGGAGTGATGGACCAATAAGCCTGCCCGCCCGCCAATTCTGGCATTCCTGTGTAGAGGTTAAAGATCCAGGGCGAAATCCCGCGCTGAAACTCGGCTTTCAGGCTGCTGGTATAGGGGATTAACTTCGAAGAGGCCGTTGAGCCGCTGGAAAGCTCAAACATGCGCACCGGTTCGGCGGTTAGCACGGACAGGTGTCCTCTGGCGATACGGTCAATCGGCTCGACATAATCATCGTATTCGCTCAGGGGCACCTGCACCCTGTAGTCTTCCGGCGTGCGGATGGAGCCGAATCTGTGTCGTGTACCGAACTCGGTGTCTTTGTTGGCTTCAAGGCAACGACTTAGAATCGCAGTTTGAACAGATTCTGCGTTCTTAGCGCTCTTCTTAAATCGTTGCCATTCCGGCCAGCACGATGCCACCCAGGTCGCGTTGGCTGCAGCAACTCTCATCGTGTCATCCGCCGCCCGGCAGCTGTGAAATTATCCGGATGCACCCGAGCGAGGCAAACCAGCTCGTCACCACGACCATGTCCCGGATTCTGTTGAACAAAGAAGGCGATATGTGAATCCTGCATCCGTTCCTTGCTCACTTCGGCCACTCCGGACTTCAGCGGGGTGGCCCCATCGCCGAGGTGCACGATACCTGTTACGCGATCATAAGCGCTCCCAAATCGTTCATTGGCAAGAAAATGTATCAGGTCTCTCATGGCCGGAGGTGTTGGTGTATCGTGTCGGGGAAAGAAATCTTTGTAGAAGAGCGACAAGAACCGATAGGTTTTGTACCCGGATGAAATTAACAACCAGTACAAGGGTTGAGGCATCTCGGCGGATTTCTCAAGGACAGTTCTCACCCAGGCGCGCGGTAGTTCTGGCGATCCCCAGTGGGTACTCCGGATGATGGTATCGCCAGAGTACACAACGCTGCAGGGTGCTCCCTCAAACGAAGTTGTATAAAACGCCAGAGTCGAAAAGCCCTGAACACCGTGGGACTCGTTGTCAAGCAGCAGGATGACCCAATCCTTGTTTTCGAGATCGCGGTCAAACAGTTCCATTGTTGCCCCTTCGTAGTACTCGCGAAATACGCCATGCATTTCCTGGCGCTCCTCCGCGGTCAGGTCTGCTCGGCGCACCGTCCTGCTTACCAGAGAAGTCATGCCTCACTCACTTTCCAGGGTTGCCAGCGCCAATCCCTTCCAGTACTTCACCCACTCGATGAAAGCGTGATCGCTGTCAGGAAGTAACGTCCCCAGCTTGAACTGTAATCCGCGCAGCACCCGAATATCCGGCTTGAGGAATGAGATAGTTAACCAATGGATTACCGCCAACATTAACCGACGCAGCAGAGCGGACTTGGGGGCCGCTTCTGAATGGAGGACATTGAGAACGTAAACTCGGCATCTTGTTTCCGAAATGGGAAGAATGATGAAGAGAATTCTCGCCTTGGTGTGAGTATTGTAGGCAAAAATACTGTTCCCGCCCCAGCAGTGCGCCTCCAGAGCCACCGTCTTAACTCCAGCCGCCCGGAGTATGCGATCATGCCCCTGACGACCTTCGACGATGGCCTCGAACCTGACGGAAAAATGGTGGGGCGACAGGCAGTTAAGGTCAGGCTTCCTGACCAATCGGCGGTGGTGCACAGTCGCGAAATGTTGGCTATCAAATGAATTGGCTGCAAGCACCTGATATGGCGTATCGAACTCCATGGTATAGGCCTGGCTGTAGCACGAATTGTCACTTTCTTCAAACTCGGGAAACTCAAATTCCGGCTCTCCCCCAAGAAAGCCCAGCACCAGGCCAAAGCGCTCAATACACTTCAGATAAGGCTGCGAGGCTCGAGCCGGAATGTTATTCTCGGCGGGGATGAATTCGCATCGGCCCTCAACACCATATTCCCATTCATGGAGCGGGCATTGAAGGCGCTCGCCGCACACCCTGCCGTCAGCCAGGTTGGCTCCCATGTGCGCGCATTCAGCCCTTAGAGCTCCTACCTTGCCGCTCAAAGTTCTGAACACGGCCAATCGAGTTCCGAACGCGGGTACTTCGACTAACCCTTTCAACCTCAATTCTTCTGATTTACAGAGTGGATACCAGGATCTTGGGTAGTGGTTGAGTGTCATTGGGATTGACCTTCTCCTGAATCAACTTATAACATTGCTATCTCAATTCCCACTGGACGGGTAGACTCAAATACCGAATCTGGAAAAGGTGGATCGCCCCAACCTACAACGTAGAGTTGGCTGATGTAGACCTGAGCCCGATACCTTCGCAGGGCGACCCGAAACGGGTGACCCTCTGTCAGTCCGATGACAAAATAATCATCACCGCGGCTCAGGGAATAATTGTGTAACGCGCTCAATAAGCAGGCAAACAGGTCTGGGTTTTCCCCTTCTACCGCCCCATGGCTGGCAAATGTGTGTCGCAAAGGTGTGCCGGGTGCGGGCAAGTGGGGCCAGCCTCCCAGTCTGGAAAACGAGTTCAACACTTTCCGCCAACGCCGAATTGGGCCGGTGTAGCCTCTCACGACTGTCTGTTTGTATCCAGACTGATCCCACGAAGCGAGGCAGGCTTTGATGGTCTGTCCCTCTGCCAGCAGGAGGAAATCCGCGGGTTTCAGATTCGCCCGGAACAGTGTATCGACTGTCCAATAGGGCGAGTACTCGAATCGGGAATTTGTCTGATTTAGAAAAGCAACAATGCGCTCAGCATGCGAGTCATCGGCGCGCAAGAGCTTGAGGGAGTCAGGTGGGGCAACGACACGCGCTTTTCTCCGTGGAGAAATGGCGTACGTAAAGAGTCGTGCCAGGGGGCGCACTGTGGGGTAGCCAGAAAGTCCGGAACAGAGCAATCTGTGTGCCGCCTTATTTTCTTCGATAACGCTCATCAAATAGTAGGGCGCGCGGCCATCTTGATGTAGCTGGTGAAAGTAGCGAAACCCGTCTGCCAACCCCCGTGCTACGACCATTCCATTGCGATAGGTGGGCTGAACGCGCAATTGGCTCATATAGCCAACGGGTTGGACCTTGCCATCCACGTACATCGGCCTGACCGACCGGCTACCGAATGCAATCAGTTTGTTGCTTTCGATATCGCGAGCGGCAATCGTTTGATGAAACGTTCCTTCGATATCCGCGGCCCCGAAGAAATTCGGCTCCCGTTCAAAGGAAAGCGAGATGGCGCCCGGCATCGGATTCTCGCGTAATAGATGTCGAAGATCGATGTCATCCTCCTGGCTGGCAAGCTCAAATTGCAACGGAGGCATGGCGCAAACAATCAGGAGGAAACAAGACGGCCGGGTTCCAAAATCTGCGGAGTGTGTAAGTTGGGCTGGAGGCCTGACGCCCGTACTTTGAGTAGCTCCCCCTGCCAGCTTTCATCGCCGAGAGGGAAAAAATCGCGTTGCCGCACTTCCCGCCGAAAGAGATAATTGATGCCGTAATAATGCCACCACATCGCCGCGCTTGACCGATTCACGGGATGCATTCCCCGCCGCCAGATATTACGCAGACTGTAGAACTCTGCCCGAGCTTCCACACATCCGCGTTGTAGACGTTCAGGGGAAAGGCGTGCCGGTTGGAATGGGATCATGTTGTAGGCGTAGCGGTCATCCAGCCACCAGGCGTCATACAACAGCCGACCCTCCTCTTCCAGTCTAGTGTAAAGCGGCGTGCCGGGAAATGGCGTCAGATGATTAAAGGCGGCGATGTAAAACCCATGTTCATTGGCGAAGGACACACTGTCTCGAAAGCTGGATTCCGTGTCCTCGTCGTAGCCGAATACGAATGTGATGTACAAGCGGATGTTGTGCTTTCTCAGGTTAGCCAAAGCCACTTCGTACCCGCCCTGCATCGTGTTGAAACCCTTGTTCATCTTCCGTAAGTTTGCCTCATTCAGAGACTCAAATCCGATCAGCAACCCCTGGCAGCCGCTGGCGGCGATCAACTTAAGAAACTCTTCGTCATGTGCGGCATTGATGCTGGCTTGGCTCACCCATCTGATCTTCAGGCGTGCCAGCTCACGAAAAAACGCTTTCGCCTGGTCCATGTTGGAAGTGATATTGTCATCCACGAAGAAGATGAGCGGCTTGTCTCGCATATTTTCGAGCTCTGCCAAAATGTCGTCAATTGGGCGGCGAGTCTGGGTGTGATTGAAAACCGTTTGGACAGCACAGAATTCGCAAACAAAATGACAACCGCGCCCGGCTTCTACCAGCCCAATGGGCAAGTAGTTTTTCCCTTTGTAGATTGAGCGATTTGGCTTCACGTTGGCCAGTGGTGGGCGGCTGGCGCCTTTGTAGAATGGCTGCAATGTCCCACGTGCTGCATCCGCGAGAAGTTCTTCCCAGACCAATTCGGCTTCGCCAATGACCACCGCATCTGCGAACTGCGATACTTCTGCAGGGCACAACGTTGCATGAAAACCACCCATCACCACCGGAATTCCGCGCTTCCGATATTCACTGGCAATCTGATAGGCGCGCTTCGCCGTGTACGTTTCCACGCTCAGCGCCACCAGGTCTGTCGGTTCGTCGAAGGGGATCCGCTCCATCCGGTCATCGTAAAATCGAACCTCAACCCCTGGCGGTGTCAGACCGGCGATGAGCGCCGGCGGCAGAGGCTCCATCTGCCACAAGCGAATATAGGGCTGGTTCCGCTTGCGGCCAATACAAGGGTGAATAAGGGTTAGTCGCATGTCGTATTACCGGGGCTGTTATGGGGATACTTCCGCCGCGTTATGGACGGCGGGGCGTGGGTCTACTTGCCCGATTACCCAATCACAATTGTAAAAAGTGTGCAGATGGTGGGCATAGAATCGATAGCCAAAGTTGGCGACCCACCAAACCGGAATCTGGATGCGGGATCCCAGAAAGCGCCGGGCCATCGAACCCCAGGAGTAGGTGTACTTCCACGCACGTTCATGCCCGTCATAAAGCTGACCCACGGTCATTTGCCGGGGTTGGAATACAACATGTTGGGCATCGTACAACTCCCAGTCCTTGGAAATTATGCGTCCCTCAGATTCCAGTCGATGGTAGAGGCCCGTATTGGGAAATGGGGTGACAATAGCGAACCGCGGCAGGTCAATGTGCGCCTGTACCGCAAATTTCGCCGTCTCCATGAATATATCGGGAGTGTCGTAGTCCATACCAAACGTGAAGCAGGCCATCAGCGTTATTCCATAACCATGCAATTGCTCCACCAATTGGCGATACTCATCTGGCGAATTAAACCCCTTGCGGGATTGTTTGAGGTTTTCGGGCGTAATGGACTCAAATCCCATCAAAAGCCCGGTACACCCGCTCTTGGCCGCCAGCGCCAGAAGTTGTTCATCGCGACCCAATAGCGTAGTGGACAATCCAAACCACTCCACCTTGAGTGGAATCAAGGCCTCAAACAATTGTGCCGCGTACTCTGGATCAGCAATGAGATTCAGATCTATAAAAATAATCTTACGCGCCCAATGCTGGCGGATATCAGCGACGATGTCCTCTACGGGCTTGAGGTAGGGCTTCTTTCCCCAGGCTGTGGGCACCACGCAGAAGTCACAGCTGTGTACGCAGCCGCGCGTGGCTTCAAATACATGCGTAGTAATGTAGCTCTTTCGCGGCAGCATGTCACGCCTCGGAAAGGGGCGGTTCGCCAGACTCAGATCAGGCGACTGAATGTAGCGCGGTTTCATCTTCCCGGCGTGAAAGTCTCGTAGCAATTCCGGCCAGGTATCTTCGGCATATCCAATAACTAGTGAGTCAGCGTGGGGCGCAGCATCGTCAGAGATCAGGGTAATGTGGGGCCCACCCAGTACTACTGGAATACCTCGCCCCCGAAAGTGATCGGCCAGTTCGTATGCCCGCCTGGCCGACCCGGTGATTACAGTCATCCCAACCAGATCGACATCCATCTCAAGGTCGATATCCTGTATACCCTCATCAACAATTGTGATTTCGGCATCTAATTCTTCGGGAACAAGGGACGCGAGCGTCGTCAGCGTGAGCGGCGCGTATCGAAGGTTCTTCTTGAAGATACCTCCTCTGTGCCGATACAAGGGACCCTTGGGTGAAAGCAGCGCTATTTTCACGGAGTTTGTCCTCACACTTCGGTTTAGCCAACTAAGTGTCTACCCATAATACAACATTTGTGCTTTCAAATTGACAATTTTCGTCCCTGACCAATGCCAGGTTTCCAAAGGATTCTTTACTGTTTCTGGAATCCCCGGAGGTCTACCTCTTGGACACGAATGAACCAGAGGGTAAAATAAGGTCGATGACTGAGGTTTTTGCAATTCTCACAAATGGGGCTACATATTGCTGGAAACCGCTGTTGTTGCCACCAGTAAGAAGGTCAGAAAGGAAATCATGAACACTGTACCTGTGAATGGAATCAATCTCGCCTATGCCCACCACGGAGAAGGGGAGCCGGTCGTGCTGATTCATGGATTCCCCCTGGATCACTCTATTTGGGAAGAAGTAGTTGGATATCTTCAGGATAACTGTCAGCTAATCGTCCCGGACTTGCGCGGCTTTGGCCATTCATCCTCCCCCGCAAGTTCGTACTCGTTGGAGGACATGGCTTCAGATATTGCCGGATTGTTAGACCACCTGGGGTTGGAGAAAGCCAGGCTGGTTGGCCATTCCATGGGCGGTTACATCGCGTTGGCGTTCGCCCGACTGTATCCGAATCGTGTTGCCGGGCTTGTGCTGGTAGCTTCACAACCTCAGGGGGATTCACCCGAGCAGAAGAAAGGGCGTTATGAAACCGCGGGGCGAGTTGCCGAAGAGGGCGTGAACGTGGTTTTGGAACAAATGCTGGCCAAGCTCTCGGCAGACAAAGGGATTCAGGCGTCTATAAGCAAGATAATCACCAGCCAGGACCCTCTTGGCGTTGCAGGTGCTTTACGGGCAATGGCAGAAAGGTCGGATTCTTCACCGGTTCTCTCCGGAGCGCGTTTTCCAATCCTGATCCTTCATGGGGATAATGACCAGTTAATCCCGATTCAGCGCGCACATTCTATGAAGGAACTTAGTAACAAGGCAGACCTCATCGTGTTGGAGGGAGTAGGACACATGCCGATGATGGAAGTTCCCGGCGACCTGGCGAAGGAACTCGAGAGGTTTATTTTTCCCGAAGCAGAGTGAGACTAGTATTGCTCCGAGCGATTAGCTTTGTGCGGCCGTCCTGCCGGCGGACAGCCTAATGCCTGAAGTGCACGAAGATTCGCCCAAAATTCTTGTCATCCTTTTCCAGACGGTGATACAGGCTTTTGATGTGCTTCTGTTCCAGGAAGCGAATCACTTTCTTCTTCAGTTGCCCGCTGCCTTTGCCGGGGATGATTTCCACCAGCGCAATGCGCTTGTCAATCGCTTCCTGAATTACGCGGTTGAGTTCCTTCTCTATCGTGTCGCCACGGTTGTAGATGTCATGCAGGTCAAGTTTCAGCTTCGCCATGGAGACTGCTCCGGTCCGCCGCACGAGGACGGTACGCGGCGCAGTCTCCATTCTACCCTCCCTGCGTGGCCCGCAGGCTATTCAAGTTCCCAATACACCAGTTCGTCGAAGAGCACAGTGAACTCGGCCGTGTTCTCGGAGCCGATATGGAAGCCGAACTGATTGCTTCCGTTGAACTGGGCATCGTCAAACTCGGCCAGCAGTATACCGTTCGCATACAGTCGGAAGTGATCGCCCTCCAGCCACACGCCCACGCGGTTGGTCTGGTTTGCACCGGCGCGAATGGCATCGTGCGGCGTCCAGTCGATTAGCACCTCGAAGTTTTCGCTGTCCCATTTGGCCAGACGGAACATACCGTCACACGAAAAGCCGAACAAAAAGCCGTGGTTCTCGTCCGGCGCGCGGAAGAACAAACCATAACGGTCCTTACCGCTGCACTCGCCCGGCGTGGTGGCCGTGGTCTCCAGATAGAAGTTCTGAATTTCCGGCCGGGTGATAGTCCAGTTACTCGGCTCCTGTGGCTGCTTCATCGTGTAGGCGAAGGCGCCACTGAGGACTTCAGTACGCGATTGGTCGTTGTCGTACAGCGTCCAATTGTCGGCGTTGATAAACCCATCACGCCAGTGTGGCTCGCCAAGGCCCGTCCGCGGGTCCTCCGGAGCGAAGGTGGCAGTCGCGGTGGCCACTGGCGCGGGCGTATCACTCGGCCCAGGGGTGGCGGTTTGTGTGGGCGGCAGCGTGGCGGTGGGGGTGCCCCGGGCCGCTTCAACCGTGAGCGCCACCTGCGTCGCAATCGCCTCGGCTGTGACGGTCCCCTCTGCTCCCGCTTCTGGGGCGCCGCTCAGGCTCAGCGCGCAAATCAGGACTAAAACGACGAGTACCGCGATGGCGCCAAAGATGGTCAGGCCAAGATTTCTGTTTCGCTGTTCTGCGTTTTCCAGGTTATCTAGATTATCCATGCTGAATCCCTTCTCTGCTTCCCTATGAGGATCGTGGGTCAATAACTATTCATTGGGGAAAACGAATCTGCCGGGCTGCTGTCGCGCATAAAAGGTGGAGGAAGGGCGGATTTTCGTTCCTCCTTTTGGGGGAATTCGCCTCCTACCCGGTTGTTCCCGCTATACTAAAGACGATGCAGAAAGTTGATAACATCCCCATCTGGGGAGACCCGGTAGACCCCGGCGCGCTCAGCCAGATTCAGACCTGCGCCCGCACCGCCGCCTACGCCGCCATGATGGCCGATCACCACAAAGGCTATGCCGTGCCCATTGGCGGCGTGGTGGCCTACGAGAACGCCATCAGCCCGTCCGGCGTGGGCTATGACATCGCCTGCGGCAACAAAGCCGTGCGTCTGAATATCCCGGCCGCACAAGTGCGTGCCGACATCTCCCGCATCATGGACTCCATTTGGGACTCCATCGCCTTTGGGGTGGGTCGCAAGAATGACACCCGCGTGGACCATCCCCTGTTTGACGATGACGCCTGGTCTCTGCCCGCGCTCAAGCCGCTTAAGCAGACGGCCCGCCAGCAGTTGGGCACCGTGGGCTCTGGCAACCATTACGTGGACCTGTTCGCCGACGAACTGGACCGCGCCTGGGTCGGCGTGCATTTTGGTTCGCGTGGGTTGGGCCACAAGACCGCTACTTACTTTCTTAAGGCTGGCGGCGCGCGAGACGGCATGGATGTCGAACCGCTGGTACTCCCACTCGGCACGCCGCTGGGCGACGACTACCTGACTGCCATGCACCTCGCCGGGCGCTTTGCCTACGCCGGCCGCGACTGGGTGTGTGAAGAAGTCGCTCGCCTGCTCGGCGCACACATCCTGGAAGAAGTACACAACCATCACAACTTCGCTTGGCAGGAACAGCACTACGGTCAGAACTGGTGGGTGGTGCGCAAGGGCGCCACGCCCGCGTTCCCCGGCCAGCGCGGCTTTGTCGGCGGCAGCATGGGGGATATCTCCGTCATTCTCGAAGGCATCGAGTCGGAAGAATCGAAGGTCGCCCTGCACTCCACTGTGCATGGCGCGGGGCGGGTGATGAGCCGCACTGAAGCACGCGGCAAAATCAGCCGCCGTACCGGCCAGGTGCTTAAGCCTGGCCGCATAAGCCGTGAAATGATGAATGACTGGGTTCGCCGTGCCGGTGTTACCTTGCGCGGCGCGGGCACGGATGAAAGCCCGCATGCTTACAAGCGTCTGCCGGATGTGCTCGAACATCACGCCGCCACCATCCGCATCCTGCACACCCTCACGCCCATCGGGGTGGCGATGGCCGGCGAAAACGAGTTCGACCCCTACCGAGACTGATGACTCGTCCATAATCTGCTGTTAACCGAAGATTTGATACAATTGTTTTTGTCTCACGGGTATCGAACTCGCTGACCTGATTCGCAGCCTGAATCAGGTACAATCCTGGTGTCCTGATGCAAGCAGACCAAACGCACACCAATCGTCTGGGAGAATGGATCGCTGGAAGGCGCGGCCGCCACCTGCGCGAGGCGGTTACTGCGTACCTGTTCCTTGCCCCGGCGTTGCTTCTTATCTTCGTTTTCGGCATTTTCCCTGTTGGCTTCGCCCTGTACGTCAGCCTCCACAAGTGGCTTATCATCCGCGACGACTTCGTCGGGATTGGCAACTATGTGGATGCCATCGACAACCTCGCTTACTTCGGCGGCTTCCTCATGGGTATTGGCGGCCTGGTCGGTGGGTGGCTGTTGTTGCGCCGCCTGGTGGATACCGCCCGCAGTCACGGCCAGCGTCCCTGGCTGCTGGCCATCCCGGGCGCCCTGCACGCCGCCGCCGCATTGACATTCATCCGCTGGTTGTACTTCCAGATGCCGGAGTTCCTCGACATCGCCAGCAAAATGCGCGGTCTTGACCGTACCCGCGAATTGTTCCAGCAGCTTCTCAGCGAAGCCTTCCACGCCGAGACGGTGTATCCCCATTGGCAGCAATTCAGGCTCGTACTGGTCATGGCTGTACTGGCGGGCATAGTGGCGAGTGCCTTATGGCGCGACCCTCGCAATGCCTCCTACCAGGCCGCGTTTGCCAACATCTGGCTGAGTCTTGTAGTCGGTATCGGCCTTCTGAATTTCACCTACGCGGCAATTGCCGACGTCTATCAGCAGGCTATCGAAAGCGGCACCGACCCCGGCATCTGGCCGCAATTGACGATGATCACGTCCGGTATTCTGATTCTGGTGCTGGCCTGGAAAGTGTGGCGCAGCGCTGAACAGCAGGATCGCCCCTTCGCCTTTACGTTTCGTATCCTTGCCAGCCTGTTGATGATGATGGCTGGCGTCATGCTCATCATCGAAATCCCCGCCATCGTCGCCGCTGGTGACCGTGACCTGTGGGACGGTCTGCGTACCACGATTTTCTTCTCGCTCGGCATCGTGCCGGTGCAGCTCACCATCGCCCTGTTTCTTTCGGTACTGCTCTTCCAGCGCCTTAAGGGGTCAGACGTTTTCCGCATTATCTATTTCCTGCCCTACGTCACACCCGCGGTAGCCAGCGCCACTGTTTTTCGTGTCATGTTTGCAGAACGGCCCACCGCGCCCATTAATCGCCTTATCGCCGGCCTTGGTTTTGAACCCCAGTTGTGGCTGCGGGAGTCCAAAGGTATCTTCGCCATTCTGGCATCAACGCTTAAGATAGAGGACTATCCGCAGAACCTCATCCCGGACTGGTTCTCGCCTGAACTTAATGACCTGATCACTGGTTGGCTCATCGGCCCCAGCCAGTCGTTACTGGTCGTCATCATGCTCTCGGTCTGGTCGTTTGTGGGCTACAACGTCGTCATTTACCTCGCGGGCCTCGGCAACATCCCCTCCGAAATGACCGAAGCCGCCGAGATTGACGGAGCCAATCGTTGGGCGGTCTTCCGCTACATCACGTTCCCCTTACTTTCGCCCACCACTTACTTCCTTTCCTTAATAGCCGTCATGGGCACGTTCAAGGCTTTTAATACCATCTGGGTGCTGCGCGAAGCGCAGGGCCCGGCCTTTGCCACCACGCGCGTCATCAGCGTGGCCATCTTTGAGGAATTCTTCGTCAAGACTCGTTACGGCTATGCCTCGGCGATGGCCTTCGTTCTGTTCGCTATCATCCTGACGTTGACGGTCATCAACAATCGGATTCAGGGTTCGCGGGTGTTCTATGGCTGAATTGGAAGCAACTGACCTGCAAACGAAGTCGTTGCCACGTCTGTCCAGCTTTTCGTTCTCCAGCAGTTTCTGGTGGAAGCTGTTCAGTTACACGATTCTTGTCCTCGGTGCAATCGTCTCCCTGCTCCCGTTCGTGTGGATGCTGTCAACTTCGCTGATGTCGCTGGGCGAAGCGCTGGGCGGCCGCTGGATTCCCAGCGAACTCCACTTCTCCAACTATGTGGATGCCTGGGAGGGCGCGCAATTCTCGCACTTCCTGTGGAACAGTGTCAAAATCACGGTCATCACCCTGGCCGGGGAGCTGGTCTGTAGCGTTCTGGCCGCCTACGCCTTTGCCCGCATGCAGTTTCCCGGCCGCAACCTGATCTTCGCTTTTCTGCTCAGCACTATGATGATTCCCGGCATGGTGACCATGATTCCCAACCTGCTCATTGTCACTTGGTTGGGGCGGGTGGGTCCCATCCCCTGGATTGATAACTGGCCGGCGCTCACTATCCCGTTCATGGGCAGCGTGTTTTCTATCTTTCTGCTGCGCCAGTTTTTCGCCCAGATTCCGGAAGAACTCTTTGATGCCGCCAAAATAGATGGCGCCGGCCACCTGCGTATGCTGTTGCAACTGGTCCTGCCGTTGTCCACCGCGCCCCTGCTGGTCATTGTCGTCTTGTCCTTCATCGGCGCCTGGAACGCGCTGGCCTGGCCCCTGCTGGTCACGAATTCGAACGAGTGGCTGCCCATTGCCGTCGGCCTGTACAATTTTGTGGATGATGGCGGAAGTGAAGTTCAGCTCATCATGGCCGGGTCGGTCATCACCATTTTGCCCATCCTGGTCATGTACTTCTTCACCCAGCGCCAGTTTACCGAGAGCATCGCCCGCAGCGGCCTCAAAGGCTGAACGGTATTATCATGATGGATAGACTTGAATGCAAAAGGAGGTGATGCAACCACAGTCATGCCTGACAAAGCTCTGCACCAATTTTTGCGCCGGCAGTTCGGCGCCACGACGATTTTCAACTAAAGGAGAAGAAGTATGAAACGCAGCAAATCACTTTACAGTTTTCTGGCCATCCTGATGGTCATGGCGCTCGTCGCCGCTTGCGCCCCCACGCCCACCGAAGCCCCCACCGAAGAACCCGCTCCCACCGATGCCCCGGCCCCCACGGACGTGCCCGCACCCACCGAAGTGCCAATGCCTGACCTGAC
>SCUK01000064.1 GCA_004297445.1 Anaerolineae bacterium
TGCCCGGTGCCTTCATAGATGTCGCTGATCTTGGCATCCCGGAACCATTTCTCCAACAGCAATTCCCGTGAGTATCCAAGCGGCCCCAGGATTTCAACCGCTTTCTGGGTCACCTTGGTCACCACTTCGCCGGCATGCAGTTTGCTCATGGCCGCCTCCAGTGCATTCGGCATCCGGTTATCCGACATCCACACGGCTTTCAGCGTCAGCAGCCAGGATGACCGCACCATCCGCTCCATATCAACGACATCCCGTTCAATACTGGTCATTTTCTGCCGTGGCAGCCCCATGCGCAGGACAACACCTTCCTCCGCCAGCACCCGCTTCAATTCTTCGAGCGCAGCCCTTGCCACCCCCAACGCGCTCGCCGCAACCAGCGGGCGGGTCACATTAAAAGTTTCCATCGCTCCCTTGAAGCCTTTGGTCGTCGCTTCCACGGTTGGGCTGCCAAGGATATTCTCGAATGGCACCCGGCAGTTGTCCAGCGTCAGCGTCACCGTGTCACTGCACCGGATTCCGAGCTTCTTCTCTTTCTTGGTGATGACCGCTCCAGCAGAACCGGCCTCCACCACGAAGGAGCGGATACCTGCTCGCCCGGCTTCAGGGTCTATCGTCGCCCATACCACAATGAATCCTGGCGTGTCGATGAACGCCTTATGCCCGGCCGTGATGAAGATTTTTTCGCCGTTCAGCACCCATTCGTTTGTCGCCTTATCCAGCATCGCTCGGCATTGGATCGCCGAGTTGTCCGACCCCGCCTGTGCCTCTGTGATGGCCATCGCCGTAAAGACTGGCGCATCGCCATTTAGCCGCGATAGGAACTTGGTCTTTTGCTCCGGCGTACCTGCCGCCTCAACGGCCGCCGAACCCAGCCCGCCACGTGGAGTACACAGATACATCCCAGCGTCGCCCCACGACAGGATTTCGATGGTATGGGCCATCATCTGGTAGGCCTGGCGCGGGCCCTTGGGTTTGTCATTTGTTTGAGTTTCGGGCTGCGGCACTAGAGAGGCTGCCCCCATCTGCTTCATTGCCATGTGCATGAAGTTGATGTACTCCCAGGGGATTTCGCCTTCTTTCTCGTCAAATTCCCTTGAATTCGGTCGCATCATATTATCGGCTACCGTTTGCACCAGGTACTGCATCTGGCTGATGGATTCGGATTTCTCAAAACTGATCATCGCTTGCTCCAATCACCCGGTCTCTTAGACAATCGAAAGTCCCGTAAATGTGGCAAACCCGCGCCCGTTCCGCATCCACAATTCCACCGGATGCTCCCGAATGTAACCGTGCCCGCCCAGAATCTGCACTCCTCGGTCTGTCACCATCATCGCCATGTCGGCCGCCCCACTCGCCGCGAGGTAGGCTGTGTGGGCTGCATCATCCAGCCCGCTATCCAATTGCCATGCCGCTTCCCAGGTCAGCAGCCGGATGGCCGCTATCTCGGTCGCCATTTCAGCCAGCATGAAGGCAATGGACTGTTTCTGCGCTACTTTGGATCCCAGGACTTCACGGTCCTTGGCATATTCGATTGAATAATCAAGAGAGGCGCGGGCCAGACCAAGTGCCATGGAGGAATTGGCTATGCGCATTGCAGTCAGCAACGGCTCGAATTTATGCCCGTCCGCCCCGCCCAGCCGATTCGCTACCGGCACTCGCACCCGGTCAAGATGGACGCTGTACAGGGGCAGCGCATTAACCCCCATCAGGTCTTCACGCTTGCCAACCGTGACGCCTTCGCTACCGCCTTCCACGATGAACCCTTGGGTTTCTCCATCAAGGCTCGCGTACACGATCATCGCCTGCGCTTTGTCAGCGAAGGGTACCCAACGTTTCTCCCCCGAGATTACAAAGTGCCCGCTTTCTTCCAGAGCGGTACTCGCCAGGTCGGCCGGGTCAAAGTCGAAGCCCCGCTCGATAAGCGCCGCGGTATAGGGAGTCCAATTCCCCTCCGCGATTTTAGGCAGGTATTTTTCCTTCTGTTCCGCTGAGCCCATCGCAGTGATCGGCAGGGCAAAAAGACCCGGGACTGCAATCGCCAGCGCCACGGCAAGATCCCCATAGGCCAATTCTTCAAGGGCAAGCGCACTCGTCACCGCGGACCGTTCGCCCAGTCCGCCAAACCCTTCAGGGATTGCCGCCTGCGTGAGCCCCAACGCCCACCCTTTTTGGATCAGGGCGTCCGGCAGACTTCGCGTTTCTTCCGCTTCATGCGCCGCAGGTCTCACATCGCTCAACGCATACTTGTGAGCGACCTCCTGCAGCATCTGTTGTTCTTCACTCGGCAAAAAAGAATACATGGCGCACTCCTGACTCAGCGTTACGATTCGTTTTCCCGGACTCTCAGGCCGGACAATAGCAGGTCCGCGGACATGTCGGCAATTTGCTTTGGCGATTGGCGCCCGTTCGGGCGAAACCAGGTGATGGTCCAGTTCGCCACCCCCAGCACGATTTTGACAGCAACCTTCGGATCAGCGCACTCGAATTCTCCTGCCGCAATGCCGTCCTTTAGGATTCTTAGCCACAATCCCTCAAACCGGTCGCGACGCGGGACATGCCGAGCGCTGAATTGAGGTTCCAGAGAACGGTGTTCGAGCAGCAGGACCGAAGCCAGATCATGATTTTCTATCAGGGCATCCAGATATACCCGCATCGCTTCTCGAAGCTGGTCAGGCGCGTTCATCGGCTTTGCCAGAGCGCGTTCCAGTCTTTCGGTCAACAGGTCCAATGCGCGGTCCAGCAACTCAACCAATATTTCCTGTTTGCTGGCAACGTGGTGATAGAGACTGGCTTTCTGCAAACCCACGGACTGCGCGATGTCCGCCATTGAAGTCGCATGGTAGCCTTTTTGGCTGATGATTTGTGCGGCTGAGTCGAGGATTTCTTCTTTAGTCATATTTCCCTACCGACCGGTCGGTAGGGAAAGTATACTGGAAATCTCGCGAGGTTGTCAATAGTTTTCTCAAACCTTCTAATGCAGATTAGCGCGAATCATCTTCCCCTTGGCGGCAGCGAATGGATATATGCCGACTTGTCTCTATTGAGAGCGCATCATCTCAATAACGCCAGAGATAATGTAAAGAATGCCGAAGACTATTGGGCCATACCAAATCAGGTAGGTATCCCCCACCCCCGCCACACTGTAAGAAATAGCGGTGATAGCGCATCCCCCCAACGAAGCCAGCACACCGATAATGACTTTTCTCCTCCCCCCACCTCCGCCACGCGACCCGCTTCGCGCAGGCCGTTTCGTTTCTCCCGGCGTGGCGTCGGGCTGCACCGTATTGTTTAGCACAAGGTCGATGGCATCAACCCGCTCAAGACCCTGTCCCACAAGAGTCTCTACAATCTGGGCCTGGCTGCGGTTGTTGGCGATTTGTTCCTCTATGAAAGCTCGCCACTCGTTGGCGTTGATCGCTTTCCTTCGATTCACGGGTTGCGACAGGTTTGGTTGCAGAGCAACGCCAAGAGCCCTCTTTTCCCTGCCCGCCTGTACGACGATATCCATGGCCGTATCACGGGCAATGCCGCGCGCCATCAAGCGGTCAGCAATAGCCTGCTGGCTTTTCCCCGCAGCCAGTTGTTCCTCCACAAATTTGGAGAGTTCCTTTTGTTCAGCAGAGTCCTCTGGCATCCTCGCTGGCGGAGCCTGAGGTCGCTCGGGTTGCGATGGGCGGCGATTCATCACCTGGGTGATGAGCTTAATGGCTTCAGCCCGCGGCGCGCCTCTGCCCTCCAGGATGGCCAATACCGCCTTCGGGTCTTTCCCCTGCGCCAGCTGACCTTCGATGAATTTCAGCACCTGTGCTAATCGTTGCTCGTTTTCGTTTGGAAGAGTCATAGAGACAATCCTGGGACCGTCACTAGCGAGTTAGTTTGGATTCACCTAAAGTCTATTAAAGCATGAAATAGCAGCAGAAAGTACCCCGATTCGAATCATCCTGAGCAATCTCAATGGTTTATGGTTTTGGTGTTAGAATACGGTTCGCTTGGTGTCCGGCTGGAACACACTGAGCGAATCACGAAATACCTTTTCGGGGCGTGGCGCAGTCCGGCTAGCGCGCTTGCATGGGGTGCAAGAGGTCGGAGGTTCGAATCCTCTCGCCCCGACCAAATAAAAAAGGAGCCTTTCGGCTCCTTTTTGTTATCGGGTTTCTGCCCTCACTTCGTTCTTCAACTCCCCCAATCCCTCAATCGCTATCGTGACGTGGTTGCCGTCTTCCAGCGGCCCTACCCCTGCCGGCGTGCCGGTCAGCAGGATATCGCCCGGCTCTAGCGTCATCACGCTTGAAGCGAAAACGATAAGTTGTTTGACATTGAATACCATGTCACGTGTCGAAGCCATTTGCCGCGTTTCCTCGTTCACCTTGCAAGTGATTAACGCATCCGTCGGGTCAAAGTCAGTCTCGATCCAGGGACCCAACGGGCAAAAGGTGTCAAAGCCCTTCCCGCGCGTCCACTGGCCGTCGCGCCGTTGCAGGTCTCTGGCCGTGACATCGTTGGCGATGGTATATCCCAGGACGTGAGTCAGTGCATCCTCGAGTCCAATCCACCTCCCCGCCCGGCCAATAATGACCGCCAGTTCAGCCTCATGTTCCACCCGGCTCGCCTGTGCCGGCAACACGATCGTCTCCCCCGGGCCGATAAGCGCCGAGGGCGGTTTCATAAACAATAATGGCACTTCAGGGACTTCAGCATCATGTTCTTTGGCGTGCTCCACGTAGTTCCTGCCCACACACAGGATTTTGCTCGGCAGGGTGGGCGGATGCAGCTTCACGTCAGCAAGCGCATGCGCGGGTTCCCCGCGGCGAAACTCTCCGTATGGAGACCCATCCATTAGCCCAACCATCGGTGTATCTGCGCTCGTCGTGTCCACCCACCCCAGGCGCGCAGGGGAGCCTTTCGTTGAATAGCGAACGATTTTCATTAGCGTCTAATTGATATGGTTATCAGGATGGGGATTGGATTCGGGCGAACAACGCTTCCAGGGCTTTATCAGCACCAGCGAAGCGCTCTTTGTAATGCCATCGCAAAGACTCGGCCAACACGTTCACCAACGCATCGACCACGACCAGCGTGACGCCCAGCGAAGTCTGGCTCGGCGCCGCCAATACCAGCCGCGCCGATTGCGCCGAGGGGTGTGATGCCGCACCAACGATTGCGGCCGTCGCAATGCCTACCGCGCTGGCCTCTGACAATGCTCGAGCGATGAACGGTGCATCACCAGAGACATCAATGGCTAGAATAAGGTCGTCTTTGGTCGCCGTCGAGACTGCCCGCGCCAGGTCATTGACTGCCGCCTGGGCAATGGTCACCATAAACCCGCCCTGTTCCAGCAAATTCATCAGGTTGTAAGCCGCCGCCTGCCCCAGGCTTTCCGGAACGATGATGATGCGGCGCGCCTCCCCAATTCCCTCCACCAGTTCAGTCACCGCCCCCGCATCCATCAGCATGCGCGTTTGTTCAAGCGCCCGCCCCAGCTCACCCAGCACCATTTCGGCCACGCCCATCGGTGAATCTGGCCGCACCACCGCCTCGCTGCGCATCAGCAATTCATTCAACACGCGGTCCTTGATTTCGATCTGCAACTCCGGAAAACCGGAGTACCCCAGGCGCTGTGCAAACCGCACCACCGTGGCCGCATCCACATCCACCTGGTGCGCGATTTCGGTCGCCGTCATCAACGCCGCCTGCACGTGAGAATCGAGAATAAAATCGGCCAGCTTTGCAAAACTCTTTGACATCGCTGGCCGGTTATCCCGGATGAGATCCACATAAGACATGAGACGAATATAGCATAGTTGTAATAGGCGCGCAAACGATGCACACCGGGCGTTTGCGCGCCCGAAAAATTGACCCTTTCTGCTGTATAATCCACCCCGCGGGTGATTAGCTCAGTTGGTCAGAGCATTCGGCTTACATCCGAAAGGTCGGGGGTTCGAGCCCCTCATCACCCACTGCCGGCCCCATTTGGGCCGGTTTTGTTTCCAGCCTTGTAACCCCTTTTGGGGCGTTTGTAACCCCAAAACTGGGACACTTGTCCCGCCTGCCGCCTCAATCCGAAGCCTATACTGATATCACAAGTGAATAACGCCGGAGTATGCAAATACTCAACAGGTCGCCGAACCAATAAGCAGGACAGGCTTGCGGGATTGTTTGACCACTGGCATTCGCCAGATCATCCGAGAGGATGTAGCGGCAACCGGTTGAGACATTGCCAGCCCTACTATTTGGACTAGAGGCCAACTAGTCACAATCTATTTCTCGCTGGCATGACCGCTGCTCCGGCGTTACTTCTTGCCTATCGCCGAGAGCCGAACTTGACCCTCCCCCATCAAAAGACTAAAATTCAGGCAATCGCCAGCTACCAGGAGCCCACCCTAATGAAGGACTATCTCTTTCGCGGCACCATGACAGATATTGACCCGGAGATTCAGGATCTCGCCCGCCTTGAAGAAGAACGCCAGTACCGGCGCCTCATCCTCATTCCCAGCGAATCAAGCTCCCCGCTGGCCGTCCGCGAGGCCCTTTCCACCGCCTTTCACAACATTTATGCCGAAGGCTATCCCGATGAAGGCACCCGCCGCATGTCGGAAGCCGAGCTTCTGGACTATGACGCGCGGCTGGGCAACTACCGCCGCTATTCCGACCCGCGTTACTACAAGGGCGTCGAATATTCCAATATCCTCGAGGCCATCGCCCGCCGCCGCTGTGCCGAGCTTTTCGCCACCAATGGCGTTTCTGCCAATCAACTATTCGTGAATGTGCAGGCCCTTTCGGGCGCGCCGGCCAACAATGCCGTCTACCACGCCCTGGTCAATCCTGGTGATACTGTGATGGGCATGGACCTCTTGCACGGCGGCCACCTATCGCACGGCTCGCCCGTCAATCGCTCTGGCAAATACTACAACATCGTCCACTACTCCATCGACCCTGCCACCGAGAAAATCGACTACGCCGCCGTGGAAGAACTGGCCCGCCAGCACAAACCCAAAATGATTATCGGCGGCTTCTCCTCCTACCCCTGGCCCGCCGATTGGGCAGCCCTGCGTCGCATCGCCGATTCGGTCGGCGCCTACCTGCTGGCGGATATGGCCCACGTCGCAGGTCTGGTCGCCGCCGGAGTCTACCCCTCGCCCATCGGCCACGCCCACGTCGTCACCTCCACCACCCACAAGACCCTTTGCGGGCCGCGCGGCGCCATCATCCTCACCACCGACCGCGAACTTTCCCGCAAGATTGACCGTGCCGTTTTCCCCGGCGAACAGGGCGGCCCCCACGTCAACGTCTTCGCCGCCCTCGCCATCACCTTCAAACTTGCCGGCACGGACCAGTTCAAGAGTCTTCAAAAACAGATTGTCGCCAATTGCCTCGCCTTCACCAACCGCTTCATCGAGCGTGGCTTCAAAGTACCCTTTGGCGGCACCGGCAGCCACCTCATGAATCTGGATATGAAGAGTGTCCGGGGTCCTGACGGCACAGCCCTCAGCGGCGACATGGCCGCCCGCATCCTCGACCTGGCAGGCATAGTCGTAAACCGCAACACCATCCCCGGCGATCGCTCCGCCCTCAACCCGTCAGGCATCCGCATGGGCACGCCCTGGATTACCCAGCGCGGCTTTGATGAAAAGTCCTCTGTCGCCCTCGCAGACATCATCGCCGACTTGCTTCAGGTCTGCGTTCCCTATCGCCAGGAATCCACTCGCAAGCTAAATCAGCGCGCCAAGGTCGATTCCGCAGCCCTCAACCTCGCCCGTCGCAAAATCCGCGACCTTGCAACGTCTGCCGGTATTGACTACGAACCCCAGACCTCCGGCTACCCGCATTTTTTCTACAACGACGATTCTCCCATCGCGACGGGCAAACGCGTGGTGCTGGATATCAGCAACCCGCGCGCCACCGACTTTCTCCAGATGGCAACCTCAGCAGATATAGAATCGATTGGTGAAGGCAAGCCTATCGGAGCGCACCTCGACGTCTCCGGTGAATCCGTTGAAGTCACTATAGACAAGGTTGCCCGCGACCAGTTCAGGTTGTCGCTGGACAAGGCGCACTTTGGCCCTGTCGCCACCTGGTTGCGAGACCTGTCGGACGGTTTCATTGCGTTCGACCCGGATGTGCTTCGTAAGCTCCCCGGCCCAATATCTGTCCGCGAATCTTCTGAGTCGCCCTCTCCCGCGGCCAAATCACCTGACAACGGCATGGCAAAACCCTATTTCGTTGGTATGCCTCCGTCTGATGCCCCGGCGCTTCCTGAATTTTCCTGGGCAGAGCCGGAAAACCCGGAACTCCGCCGGACATCCTTGTACGATACCCACAAAAGCGCAGGAGCGAAGATGGTGCCATTCGCCGGCTGGGATATGCCGGTCTGGTACACCAGCGTCGTCGAAGAACACACCGCCGTCCGTCAGGCTGCCGGCCTGTTTGATGTTTCTCACATGGGGGTCTACCAGGCGGAAGGACCGGACGCCGCCGCATTCCTCGATTCAGTCTGTGGCAACGACATCTCCGCCCTCAAAGTTGGCGAATCGCTCTACACCCATTTCCTTACTCCGGACGCCAAAGTCATTGATGACCTGCTCGTCTATTATCGCAGCGCCGACAAATACCTGGTGGTCGTCAACGCCTCTAATGACGACAAAGATTGGGCATGGCTCACTGGCGTTAAGGAAGGGCGCGTATGCATTGACCGGAATCGTCCCGGTAGCAAAGCCTTCGGCCGCGCCACCATCCTTCGCAATCTCCGCGATCCCAAAGAAGGCAAAGATATGCGTGTGGACATCGCCCTCCAGGGCCCGGCCTCCCGCACCATCTTACTGGCCCTCGGCGTAGATGATGCCACCCGGGCTCGCATCATGCGGCTCAAGCGCACCGAATTGTGTGAAGCGACCGTTGGCGGTTTTGACCTCGTTGTATCTCGCACCGGCTATACCGGTGAGAACATGGCCTTCGAGTTATTCGTCCACCCAGACCAATCCCCCGTTCTGTGGAAGAAACTGATGGAAGTTGGCGCGCAGCACGGACTCAAGCCATGTGGCCTCGCGGCTCGTGACTCCCTGCGGACCGAAGCCGGACTGCCCCTCTACGGGCACGAGATGGGCGGCGACTTGAACTTGGGCGTCGCCGAAGCCGGTTTCCGCACCTACGTGAAGACTTACAAACCCTGGTTCATCGGCCGGGATGCCTTCCTGGCTGGCGAAGCCACTCGCAACAGTCGGGTCATTCGGTTCCGCTTCAACGAAAAGGGCGTTCGCATGGCCCACCAGGGCGACCCGGTACTGGACAAACGCGGCCGGACGATTGGCGTCGTGACAAGTTGTGCCATCGACTCCGAAGGATTCCTCACTGGCCAGGCCTATTTGGAAGAAGACTCGGCCAAAAAGGATACGCCTATCCTCATCTTCCAGAGCGCATCGGACAAGCCCGGCAAGGCTCCAGCCGAACTAAGAGCCGGCGATAAGGTGGTCGTCCCAAGTTCCGCAACCGTCATCAGCCGTTTCCCCAAAGCCTGACGGCGAAAAGAAACGGCCGCCCATCCGGGCGGCCGTTTTTCATGGCGCAACTGCCAGCAACTCTACTTCAAAAACCAGCGTAGCCCCCGGCGGGATCACTCCGCCCGCTCCACGCTCCCCGTAGCCCAGGGCCGCCGGGATAATGAGCAGCCGCTTTCCCCCAACCCGCATCCCGGCCACACCTTCATCCCAACCAGCAATCACCCGTCCCTGCCCCAGCGGGAACTCGAACGGCTCATTGCGGTCCTTGCTCGAATCAAATTTGGTCCCATCCAGCAACCAGCCTGTGTAATGCACTCGCACCACCTTGCCCGTCACGGCCACGTCGCCGTCTCCGACCAGCAGGTCCTGGTATTGCAGCCCGCTGGCCGTCGTAATAACTTCCACATTAGGGTCAATAAAAGGATTTTCCACGCTCGTCTCGCCTCCTGAACCGGGGTTGCCAAATAATACGTACAGAACGACCATCAGCCCGGCCGCGATTAGAAAAGTCGTGATTCCTTTCCGAATACGCGCCCGGCGCTCTCGTTCGGCGTGCCGTCTAACTCTCGCTTCTTCTTTCATCGTCTTCTTGAACTCCTGTCATCAGAATAGACTTCCATCTTCATTGGGCAAACTTTCCCACACGCGGAAATCCTCCAATATCGACCCGCCAATGAACTCCCGCAACAGGGAGTTATCTGGGATAACTACGGCGTCAAGCGGTAGGAACCATTCCAGTAGCGCCAGCAAACGCTTCACCTCGATGTGTTCAGGCGTCCCCACCGGGACCTGCCGAAGCAATGGCTCCGCCTGGGTTTTTAGCGTGGCAAGTTCATACACCAGCGCAGAATTAAAGATTACATCCGCATTCTCTTGGAATGGAAATATGTTGTGCTTCTCCCCGCGCCGCACCGACTCCCACCGCCGGATAGTTTCCTGGGGGCTGTACCCTCGCGTCCGGGCATCCCGCACGATTCGGCGAATGAGTCGATTATCCGTCGTCGAAAC
>SCUK01000065.1 GCA_004297445.1 Anaerolineae bacterium
CTGGGTCTCAATCGGAATTTAGGCTCCGAGCCTTGAGCAAACGGTAGACTTGTTCAGCTCTGGCTGGCAGGGAGTTACTCTCATAAGTCTAATGGAGCAAGCCGACGCTGCGAAGCAGCGCTCGGCAAAGCGAGGAATCCCGGTCTACATTTTTCTTTCAGACCGGCTCACTGGAAAACAACCCTGCCTTGCGACCCTTCGCAAGGGTTCGGGCATAACACCCCGAATCAAAAACAGCCGCACAGCGGCTGTTCTGCTTTATTCTTCGGCATCGTCTTCCGGCGGGAAGTACTGCTCACTCAGCCGGCGCAATTCATCCTCCCACACATCCGGCAGCGGGCTGAACGACCGCTCCTCGAACTGGTTGCTCATGCGCTCCATCGCTTCGATGATGCCCAGGTTGGGGTGCTTCTCGTCCAGCCGCTGGATGCGCTTCTTCATCACCTTGGTCAGGTGGCGCGCCCGGTCTTCCAGGATATCCAGGTCAAACCCCGCCCCCAGCAGGTGGTTGATGCGCCGCATCGCCCCCAGCCACGCCACGAAATCGTTTTCGATATGTACCGTCTCGGTCGGTTCGTCAGCCTCGCCGAACTGGTAAATCGGGCAGAAGGCGTACAGCCCCACCAGCGGCTGGCCGTTCTCCCCGGCGCGCTTGCACAGGTAGGAACTGATGCTGCTGGGCCCCTGGTAGTTGGAAAGGTCCACCGTGAGTGCGCTCACCTTGTCTTTCAGCGAGGGCAGGCTGTAAATGGCCGTGAAGACGCGTTCCTTGTCGTAGGGCACTTCGGCGTAGATGCCGCCCAGCATCACGATGGTCTTGACCCCCAGCGTGCGCGCCGCGCCCAGCATGTCCTGCACGTAGCGCTCGGCGTTGAGGTGCGGTTCATCGCCCACAAAGAAGACGAACCCCTTGCCGCCTACCTCCGCATAGTGGAACTCGTTGCGCGGCGTGTGCAGAGCATCCGGGTGGCCCTCATGGTGCACGATGAGCGGCCGCAGGAACTGCGGCAGGCCGGGCAGTTGGAACAGATAGAAATCGTCCGGGTTGATGCGGCCTATCTGCCGCGCCCCGGTCTGTTCCACCAGGTAGGTGGGCAGCCCGGAGGAAATGGCGCCGCCATCCACCCAGTGTCGCCAGCCGACGATCATGCAGGTGTCTTTATTCTTGGGGATGTCCCACAGTTCAACGCGGTTTGCCATTAAGGGTATTCTAACTCAATCGAGGACGCCACCTTTGTCATTCAGAGCAAGCCGAAGTTGGTTCTAGCCCGACTCCCTTCGCTCAGGATGACAGGTCTTCCCGTATTGGCCCCCCATACAACAGAGCAAGAATGAGATGGCAATGTAGGGGCGGGTTTAAGGATGCGAAGCATCCCAACCCGCCCCCTACGGATTCTGGCATCGAAGGAGGCTGATCATCCCTCAGATTGACAACCACAGGGGTTACTTCCGGGCGTTCACGTGCTTGAGGAACACATCCACCAGGCGCGGCTCGAAATGCGTGCCGGACTGGTCGAGATAGTAAGCGGTAATCTGGTCCTTGCCCCATTTCTGGCGGTAAGGCCGGTCAGAATTGAGCGCGTCCCATACATCCACCAGCGCAAAGATGCGCGCCGGCTCGGGGATGGCGTCGCCCTCCAGCCCGCGCGGGTAGCCGCTACCGTCCCATTTTTCGTGATGGCAGTACGGGATGTCCAGCGCCGGGGCCAGAAAATCGATTTTCGCCAGCAGGTCACGCGCCAGTGTGGGATGGCGGCGCATCATCTCCCATTCGGCATCATCCAGCGGGCCGGGTTTGAACAGGATGGCGTCCGGGATGCCGATCTTGCCGATGTCGTGCAGCATCGCCCCGCGCCGCAGGTGCAGCCGGTCGGACGCGCTGTAATTCAGCAGGGCGGCCACTTCATCCGTCAATATGGTCACGCGCTTGCAGTGGCCTTCGGTCTCGAAATCGCGCAGTTCTAGCGTCTTCGCCCAGCCTTCAATGGTGTTGTCGTAGGCCAGCATCAGATTCAGGTTGGCGGACTGTAGTTGGCCGAAGGTATGCTGATGGTCAATGGCGATGGCGAGTTGCCCGGCCAGGATTTCGAGGAAATTCATCCAGTCGGCGGGTCGTGGTCCGGCCTGGCGGTGGTAAATCTCCAATACGCCAATGAGTTCACCCTTCGCCACCAGCGGCGCGCCGAAATAGCTCTTGAAGCCCTCGCGGGCGGCCATCGCCTGCCGGGTAAAGGCCTCTGCGGCAGCCAGGTCTGGCAGCGCCACCGTCTTGCGTTCCAGCGCCGTCCGGCCGGAGATGCCATCGCCCAGCCGTAACCCATCGTCGGAGTCAGATGTCCCGCGGAAGCCGCGTGTACGCATTTTTTCCAGTCGCAGGGTGTTGGGGTTGAACAACAGGATCATCGCCGCATCCACCTCAAGGCTGGCGGTGACGAGATCCAGCACCAAATCGCCCAGCAGGTCCGGGTCGGTGGTCGAGACGATGGCGCGGTCGATTCGGCGCAGGGTTTCGAGGCGCCTGAGTTCAGCGGCTGCGGTTTCCAGCGCCATCTTCGAATCGGTAATGTCCTGGGTGAGAATCAGGATGCCCTCAATACAGGGCTGGATGTGCAGTTCAAACCAGCCTTTGCGGCCGTCCGGGTAGGTGAACTCGTTCTGAACGCGGCGCGGCATGCGGTCGTTCATTACTCCGCGCAGGCTGTCAAACACCGGGGTAGCCTCTATGCCCGGATAACATTCCATCATCGTCTTGCCCAGCAGGTCCATGCGCGGCTTGCGGGCGTGAGCGATGGCGGCATCGTTCAGGTACAGGTACATCCAGTCGAAGCCGATGATCTGGCACCCTTCGAGCAGGTTGTCTAACAGGGAAAGTTCATATTTGCGAATGTCTTCAGGCGTAATGCTCATAGTACACCAGGTACTTTGGAAGAGACGCGCAAGACCAAAACGAATTAATTCCGAGATTCAGGCCAAGACTCGTATTCTTAGGATACGCCATCTTGGTGGGTGAACTGAATAGTACTTTTGTCTATTTTTCATTACAAATCTGTAATGCTTAACCCGTAACACTTCGCCAGGAGTATCTTGGGGTCGCAACGTACAATTGCCATATCGACTCGAACGGGCGATTCAAGTACCATAAAGTAGATGAAGGATCGCAGCCTTTCTGGAGGATTCAAATGAAACGATGGTTTCTGTTATCGATGCTGTTGGCGCTCGTGCTGGCCGCCTGCGGCCCCGGCTTTGGCGAAGTGACCGTGCTGTCTGTAGACGAAGAGACCGGCACCGTGGAAGTCGAAACCGTGGACGGCGATGTGTTCACCATCACCGCACCGCCCGGCTTTGACCTTTCGCTGGTAGCGCCGGACATGACCATCAACCTGAGCGATGGGCTGGAAGAGGCTTTTGAGGATGCGTTTGAGCAGGCCCAGGATGGCGAGGAAGAAGACCAGGACAACTCCGGCAGCGCCTTCTGCACCGACCCGGATAGCCAACACCCGGCATTGTCCGGCGTGGCCACGGATTCCAGTATTGCCTACAGCGAACTGCTGGCCCTGTTTTGCGAGCAGAACTACGGCGTGGGCGAACTGCGTCAGGCGGTGCGGATAGCCGGCGAGTCCGGCATGGACTTTGCCGCCATCATCGCCCTGCATCAGGAATATGGCAATTGGGGCGTCTTCCATCAGGCCTTAAAGATCGGCGAAGACGCCGGCCTTTCACTGACCGAAGTGCTGGACCTGTACGATGAACTGGGCAACTGGGGCGCGGTGCGCCAGGAACTGGACCTCACCGGCAAGCCGGAGAACCCCGGCGGCGGCAATGGCAACGGGAACGGCAACAACGGCAATGGCAACGGGAACAATGACGATGATGATGAGGACGATGATTAGCCGGTTGCCGTCATGTAAACAACAAAAAAGAGAGCAGCTCCGCTGCTCTCTTTTGACTTAAATGGGGACGGTCACACCGGCCAGTCGAGCAACATGCGCTCGCCACCCCCTCTCCATTTTATGGAGAGGGGGAAGGGGGTGAGGCAGGCAGGTCAATCCAGGCGCATCACGACTTCGTCAATTTCCTCGCCGCGGGCGTTGGCGAAACCGCGATCGGCCTTGACGAATTTGAAGCCGCACTTCTCCAATACGCGAATTGAGCCGAGGTTGTCGGCCGCGGCGCGGCCCCACAGCGGGCGGGTGCTCGTCTCGGCTACAAAAGCCGCCAGCGCTTCGCTGGCCAGCCCCTTGCCCCAGAACGACCGCCCGAGCCAGTAGCTCACCTCGGTGTCGCCTTCCATCACGTAGGACAGCACACTGCCGGCCACCTGTCCTTCATATAGGATGGTGCGAATGCGTCCCTCCGGGTTGGCCAGGTTGCGCGCCCAGTAGGCGTCAAACGCGGCGCGGTCGTCCGGGTCTTTGACGGTGAAGGCCGCCATGCGCACCGACTCCGGGTCGCGGTTGTACTCGTAGAAGACCGCCAGGTCCTCCGGCAGCACATCGCGCAGCGTGATGCGGCGCGTCACGTCAGGCGGCTTTCGCTTGCCCGGCGATGTAGCGGCCCATGAACATCACCACCAGACCCAGGATGGGGTGCAGGCCGCGCACGATGGGGGCGAGGCCCTCTGAATAGATGAAGAATCCCTGGCCGCCCAGAATCAGGAACAGTAGCAGGGACAGGCCGATGAGCTTGCCGCCCAGTTTTGCCATGATGCTGGCGATGAACAGGATGAGCGCGGCCAGGGTGAGCAACAGGCCGCTGTAGCCGTGAATGTCGGTGCGGATGGCGCCGAAGAACGCCATGCCAATCAGCGCGATCTGGATGAACCCCCAGCCATAGATGAAGTGGCCGAGTCCGACGACTGCCTTCTTTGCATTGCTTGCCATGTTGGAATTCTCCTCTTTCCGGTAGGGTAATGTTGGATTATAGACCGGGCGGGGCGTGATGGCAATTATTGGCCGGGGTTTTCGCGGGCCACCAGCGTTGCGGCAGAGCGTTGTGCGCGGGGATGCGCCGGGCTATGTACCGTCATCGATCGGGCCTGCCCGGCAATGGTGCGCCCGAGGAACATGACCGACATGCCGAAGATGGGGTGCAGGCCGCGGATGATGGCCGCCAGCCCGGGGAGGTGGAGGATGGCCGCCTGCCCGGCGATGATGGCAAACGTTAGCAGGGAGAGGCCCACGATGCGTGTGCCGGCCCCGGCGCGGATTGAGACGATGACGAGGATGAGAGCCGCAAGGGTGATGAGCAGGCCGCTGAGCCCGTGGATGAGCGTGCTGATATTGCCGAAGAACGCCAGGCCAATCAGCGCAATCTGGACGAACCCCCAGCCGTAGATGAACTGACCCAGGCCGGCAATTGTAGTTTTCGCATTCGCAGTCATTTTGATATACCTCCTTTTATATTTAGGTATGCCTAATTGTAACAATGTTGATAAAATTTGGCAAGATGCAATTCTCCGGCGAATGCCGCCTACCGGCTGACCCCCACCCGTTCGCCCGGAGTCGTTTCAGCGATTGCGGCTGTATCAGGCCGCGCGAAAATGCGTTAACCTAATAACTATCGCCATGACACAACAGCGCACAATGGGTCTTTGGAAGAACCCGGCTAACCTGATACAAAAGAGCCTGCCACCGCTGCGATTGATTCGGGGAAATCTGCAGGCATTCGTGCGGTTCGTGGTGTTGACTTCCGTTGGAATCGGCATCCTCGCGCTGCCCTGGGTCAGCAACCTGGGCAACCACCTGCTGGGCGTGGTGGTTGCTGTAGGCATTGCGCTGGCGGTGGAATTCGTCTCGCGTCGCAATACGCTGCTCTCCGTGCTGGTGATGATTTTCTTCACCTGGGCGGCGATTTCCAGTCTGGTCTTCTTCAGCGGGGGCAGCGAGTCCCCGTTTTTTATTGTCTTCCTGGCGGTTGTGCTGTTAAGTAGCGTTTTTCTTGGGCGGCTGGGCGGCGTTATCTCGCTGGGGCTTACCGTGTTGTCTGCGCTCGCCATCCTTCGGCTGGAAGCCGATGGGGTCCAGCTGCCGCTCAACATTCAGTACGATATTTCTGACCAGTGGATTGTGTTGGGGATGTCGTTCTTCATCGTGTTCGGCTCCAGCGTACTGATGAGCAACACCATCCAACTCACCACCGAATTGCAGGACTCCTATGACCAGACGCTGATGGGCTACGCCAGGGCGCTGGAAGCACGCGACGGGAACACCAGAGAACATTCCGACCGGGTCGTGGCGCTCACGATGCAGCTTGCGCTGCAATATGGGTTCAGCAACGGCCAATTGGAAGCCATTCGCCGCGGCGCGCTGCTGCATGACATCGGCAAGATTGGCATCTCGGACGGCATCCTGCGCAAGCCGGAGTCGCTCAGCGACGCGGAGCGGGGAGAGATGCGCAAGCATCCGGAGATCGCCCGCAACCTGCTGGCTGGAATTAAGTTTCTGGAAGGCAGCGTCTCCATTCCGATCTTCCACCATGAGCGTTGGGACGGTTCGGGGTACCCACAGGGCCTGAAGGGCGAAGACATCCCGCTGGAGGCGCGTATCTTTGCCGTGGTGGACGTATGGGACGCGCTGACGTCAAAGCGCCCGTATCGCGAGGCCTGGGATTCCGCCAAAGCCAGGGCGTATCTGCGGGAACATGCCGGCACGCTGTTCGACCCGGAAGTCGTCGAACGATTCCTGAAATTGATTAATTAACGCGGCGTTACAAGTCCAGCCGCATCAGCCAGCGCGGCAGGCATAGTTATTTAAACCTTGCGAAGGTTCAAACCTTCGCAAGGTTACGCGAAGCAAGAAGCCTTCAAACCCTTATGCGAGTTGAAACACATCGTATCCGCCGTTGTTGGAATGGATAAGCACCCAAATCTCCGCAAAGCAGTTTTTGGGGATATGAATTCCCGGTTGCATATATCTCACATCGATTTCTTGATTGAAAACACGACTTCCCAGGTAGATCACTAGAATTAGCTTTCCAGAGAATTTGTAATCGGATGATTTCTTCGATTTGTTTTCAATAATCCTGTTAAATTCCTCAACAATCTTCTCCTGGTCTCCTCGATAGAATCCTTCCCCTCCTTCGCTCCGCCACAGGTCATACATCGCTTCTTCAGCATCTTGGTAGACCGAGGTTACCTCCAACCGTACCGGCAGATTGGTAGCCTCATCAACAGCAGCAAAGTCGGGTGCTTCTCGCTGTGTGGCCCGAATCAGAGAAACTCCAGTTTTGCTCCTGTAGGCTTCGACAAATCTGTAAAAGATAACACTCTCAGAAGTTGACTTGCTAACTGATGGCATTTGGCAATTCTCGAAAAAATGTTACAGGTCCAGCCGCATCAGCCAGCGCGGCAGGTTGGCGCTGCGGGCGTCGGTTTCCAGCACGCGGGTGAACCCCTCGCGTTCGAACATCGAGACCGTGCCCACATAGGCAAACGCGCCGCTCACCCGCTTGTCCATCGGGTCAATCGGGTAGGCCTCCAGCGCCGGCGCGCCATACTCCCGCGCGCATGCTATTGCCCCGCGCAGCAACTGGTTGGCGATGCCCATGCGCCGGTGACCGACCGCCACGATGAAGCACACAATCGACCACACCGGCACATCGTCAATTTTGGGAATCGTGCGCGACCGCACCAGCCGCCCCATGCTCGCCCGCGGCCCCAGCCCGCACCAGCCCACCAGCGCATCCCCACGGTACGCCAGGATCCCGGGCGGCGTGTCGCCGTCCAGTTGGGCGCGCAGCAGGTCTTTCAGGTTGGCGGTCTTGGCGGGCAGGTCTTCCTTCTTGCCGCGCCCGTACTCGCTGGAGGTCAACCGCCAGTACTGGCAGGTGCAGGGGATGTTGGCGAAGAATGCTTGCAGGTCCGGCCAGTGTTCCGGCCCGGCGGGCACCACGGTGATGGGGAGGTCGGCGGTGTTCGACATGCTGCCATTATTATAGGGCATGCGCCGTTGCCCCGGCGCGTGGTACATTTATCAGCAGTCACACAAGGAGAGAGTCAAATGGCCGAAAACATCCTTGCCCGCATCTTCGAACACAACCAGTGGGCCAACGCCCGAATCATAGACGCCTGCGCCGCGCTCACCGATGAACAACTGGACGCCGCGCCTGCCACCGCGGCACGCGGCACCATCCGCGAAACCCTGCTGCACCTGGTGGGCTCCGAGGGCTGGTACCTCAACCGCCTGACCGGCCAGGAACGAACTCTCGATGAAAAAGCCGCGCCCGGCTTTGACGAACTGCGCAAATCGGCCGAGGCGTCCGGCGCGGGCCTGCTGGCCCTGGCGCGTGACCCGGCCAGCAAAGACTGGACCGTGCAGTACACCGCCTCGGATGGCTACGTCGTCACGCCCTGGGTGGTGATGGTGCAGGTCATCAACCACGCCAGCGAGCACCGCGAACAGATAAAGAGCATGCTCACCGCGCTGGGCATCACCCCGCCGGACATTGACGGCTGGGACTACGGCCTCGCCGCGGGCGGGTTGCTGCCGCCGGCCAAATGATTTTCCGATGAGTCTAGCCCAACTCGCCCAAACTCTCACTTCGAGCAGGTAAATACCTCGTCACCATAAACGTTGCCGCTTATGGTGATTTGATAACTGCTGATTTCTCCCTGTTTGTAGTTCACCGTATAGGCAATCAGATAGGTATTGCCGGTTTGCGCATACTCGATTTCGGAGCCGCCGGACTCAAACGTCACTTCGGACGGCGTGCCGGAAAACCCCGCCGGGGTCAGGTCGTGCGTATCGCGGTAGGCCATCCCCTCGGCGGGCAGGTCAATCTCGACGATGACCTGATTCCCACTGACATAAACATCACAGGTCGGCGATTCCACGGCCCCTGAACAACCCGCCAGAAGAATGAAGATTATCCCGAGTACAACCCAGCTTTTTCTCATTGCCGGACCTCCCGAACGAGGACACGATGGTGATTCCTATACTAGCATCCTCGCGAATTGAGATACAAACGGGGGGGATTCGGGGAGTTTTGGTGCCTGGGGAAAGAGGAGTCTAACCTCCGAGCTAACCGACTGATGTTCACATCCGTTTAGAGGTCAGTTTAGGAGGATTTATTGCGAAGCAGAACTAGCACTATAGTTATTTGTGGGATTCAATCACCTCTGTCACAAAATTTCCGTTCTGTGCATCTTCTCTGGAACAAATTATTTGAAAATAGCGGTACTCCATATTACTACCTACCATATGTGAGTAATTCAAGTTCAAGAATGCTAGATCCATTGGTATCTCGTTCCTTTCAAAAAAACACCACATTGCTTTGTAAACTAACCCCTCCCCCTGCGTGTAAAGATAGGAGAGCATGATGCTCGAAGCAAATCCATATTCTTCTAGTTGCTTGCTAATGCGTTCCATCCATACTTTGTAATATCTCTCATCATCGAATAATTCCCATTCATGTTTTTCAACCTGTTCTCTCTTGTAGGATGATTCATCGAGATAGGCACTTAACCATTTTGCCCACTTGTATATTATATAGGGAGCCAGAGGAGTGAGGAGAATAAACCATTCAACACCGTTAAGTTGAGAAATAATTTGAAATAAGAATACAAAGAAGAGTGGTGCTGGAATTAAGACAAGAGAATGTCTGAATTTCTGTAAGTCTATCAGGTCCTTAGTAAGAAATTCAATGTACGTCTGAGAAGGTCGTATATATGGTTTTCGACTAAGGAGAACCCAATATTTCTGCAAGAAACCCATATACGTAATTAATGCTACTAGCCAAAGGCCGAACTTGAATACTGGAGACAAAACAATTCTTGCCGATGTTTGTCCTATTTCATTTACAGCAAACAATACATATAAGGCTACTAGGTCGGCAATGAAACCGATAAGAGTAGCAAGTAGCGTAAAAGCTGTCCAAAAATTGTTTTCCAGTTGTCTTTTCACAATTCCTTGCCTAGATGGTTTGAGATCCTTATCTGATAGAAAGGTCGGTCATTACGGTCGGTTTTGTCAAAACCCTTCAGGAATCAGGAAAAGGTTGCGTCACAATTTTCGCGCCCAATGAAAGCCGGTATTCAAGGTGCCTATTTATTAGCTCAACAATATAGGGGGCTGGCACAATGATTCCGAGTCCTGAGTTCTCCTGAAATTCAATTCTTGGCTTGCCCGATTGAATGCTAACAGCAGTCTCTTTATAGGGAATATAACCAGAAACAACACCAATAAGATATGTGAGTTGAGTTCCGGGCTTGATATGCGGCGCTAAGTCATTTTCCGCAAATGGCTTTTGGTCAAGAAATACTGGTCCCCCACTATTACCTGGATAAATTTGACTATCTATGATTATTGATTTGGATTTCCCATCCAAAAAGTCGCGAATTCTTGAAATAATCCCCATCCTTACCAACGGCAAATTTTGGTCATAACCCACTAAGCCCATAGGATAACCCATGGCAAATATCCTTTCCCCTTCAGCAACACCAAAGTCGCGGTATTGGCTGAGTGAAACAAATGCCTCTGAAGAGAAGATATGGGTTGGGCCTAACTCCTTATTGTTCCATGGTTCTAGATTACCGATGGAGACTACAGCTAGGTCAAGTTCTGGGTCGCTTTCGAATAGCCGATATCCTTCGGCTGTATACATTGGCAGTTCATAGATTCGCGTGCTCGTTCCAGATCTGTCATCGACCCTTAGAGCGATCGAATCCAAGCCCTCTATGACGTGATGATTAGTAACAAGATGCATAGACATGTTGAAACGCCCCTTTGACTTAGTATCATGGGTAATGTTCCCAAATATGAATCCAGTAGCAGTGAACTTGAATTCGCCCTCTTTTGTCTCTCCAAGAGCGACTATAGAGTTAATCAATCTGGGATGAAAAATTGCCATGAGTCACCCTCCAAGAATATTTGGAACAACTTATATCACAGGACTTGAACGAAATAGACCTCTCTCAGCCTTATTTATCGAGGGCGAGAGGATGGCTGAACCCGAAAAGCATGGGTTCAGCTTAAGCGATTGCCAAGGGCAAACGCCCTACAATCATTCTTACTAACAATAAAAATACCCCTGAAAAGGGGTATTTTTATTGTCGGGGCGAGAGGATTTGAACCTCCGACCTCACCGACCCGAACGGTGCGCGCTAGCCGGGCTGCGCCACGCCCCGAACTTGCTTGACGGACATTTGCACTCGGCCGCGTACGGCCTCGGGTGAAAGTGCGGAGGGCATTGTAACGCGTTCGCCGCCGCTTGACAAGGAAGAAAGAGCCCTCCTTCTTCTCAAGTCTCCGTTCCTGAAGTCAGGACCTCCAGCCCTTCAGGACAAAGGACCCAGGACAACGGACAATGACCCCCCAGACGTCCTCGCTTCCCCTTTTCCTCGTTGACGATTCCCCGCCCCCTATGATAAGATAGCCCGCGCCTTTTACAAGGCGCGCGATTGTATTTAACCAAAGGAGAAGCGGACATAAGCGCATCAGAATATCGCATCAATGAACGCATCCGGGCCCGCGAGGTCCGCTTGATCGGCGCCGACGGCGAGAATGTCGGCGTGGTCGAGACCAAGAAAGCCCTCGAAATGGCCTTTGCCGCCGGCATGGACCTGGTCGAGGTGGCCGCCAACGCCAACCCGCCTGTTTGCCGAATTATTGACTACGGCAAATTCGTCTATCAGAAGACGAAAAAGGAAAAAGAGGCCAAAAGGGCGCAAAAGGTCATCGAGATTAAGGAAATCCGCATCCGGCCCAAGACCACCGACCATCACAAATCCTTCAAGGTGCGTGATGCCCGGCGCTGGCTGGAAGAAGGCAAGAAGGTCAAGGTGCGTGTGCGCTTCCGCGGCCGCGAGCGGGATTACCCCGAAATCGCGCTGGAAGACCTGAAAGACATCGCCCAGGCGCTGCAGGATATCTCGGTGATTGAGCAGGCGCCCTCCTTTGAAGGCCGCACCCTGCTGATGGTGCTGGCGCCCTCCTCTGAAAAGAAGGCGGACGTCAAGGAAAGCAAGCCCAAGGCCGAGCCGGCGGAAGCCAAAGCCGAGCCCAAAGCCAAAGAGGCCAAGCCAAAAGCAAAAACGGCGAAGCCCAAGGCGGCCGCCAAGCCCAAGGCCGCCAAGGCGGATGAAAGTGAGCAAGCCGACCCTGCTGAGTAGCAGGTTGTGGTTGTGTGTGCCGCCGGCCTGAGCCGCCGGCGGAAAACGTGAGAGGTCGAACGAATGACTAAGAAAGCATCCGGCAAGAAGTACAAGCTCAAGACCCACAAGGCGACATCCAAGCGATTTCGCATGACCGGGTCGGGCAAAATCGTGCGCACCAAGGGCGGCAAGAGCCACTTTCGCCGCCGCACCAGCAAGCGCACCAAGGCCCTGCTTGGCGATATGATCGTCGTGCAGGGATCGGGCTTCAAGAAGCGGATCATGCGGCTGGCCCCGTACATGAACAAGTACAAGGCCAACCCCAATTCCCGCACCGCGAAGTAATCCTATTTTTCCAGTTGCGGCTACTGGGTGTTCGCAACAGGTGAGGGCTCACGCAGGTGAGCGCACTTACCGGCGCCCAGCGGACTGCAGGAGGTTCAGATGGCAAGAGTAAAGACAGGTTTCACCCGCCGCCACCGGCACAAGAAGGTCCTCAAGATCACCAAGGGCCAGTTCGGCACCCGTTCCAAGCTGTTCAAGCGCGCCAACGAGGCAATGCTCAAGAGCCTCTGGTACGCCACCCGCGACCGCAAAGTCCGCAAGCGCGACCTGCGCAAATTGTGGATTGCGCGCATCAACGCCGCCGCCCGCCTGAACGGCACCACCTATTCCCGCCTGATTCACGGTTTGAAGAAGAACAACATCCTGCTTAACCGCAAGATGCTGGCTGACATCGCCGTGCGCGACCCGCAGGCCTTCACGGCTGTGGTACAGCAGGCTGCCGGATAGTTTTCCCCCACTCACACACAACCGCTCCTGTATATCAGACGGGCGGGCGCATCATGCGCCCGCCCGTTTTTTGTTTGGAATAGCCGTCAACGAGGAAAACCGCCCTCCGCGTAACGTACGAGTCAAAGGGGTGTTGCTTCGTTGCCTAAATCTTAAACTGCCCGTCCTTATACAACAACTCCCCATCCACACGAATCTCGCTGTCCGTCCGAATATCGCAGATGAAATCCCAGTGAATCGCGCTCTTGTTCACGCTGCCGGTCTCCGGGTAGCCCGCGCCCACCGCCATGTGGAACGAGCCGCCGATTTTCTCATCGAACAGGATGCTCTTTGTGAACTGCTGGATGCCGTAGTTGGTGCCGATGGCGAACTCGCCCAGGTAGCGCGCGCCCTCGTCGCTGTCCAGCTGGCTCACCAGGTACGCCTCGTTCTTCTTCGCGCTGGCCTTCACCACCTTGCCGTCCTTGAACTCCAGGCGCACACCCTCCACCTCGCGCCCGCCGCGGATGGCGGGATAGGTGAACTGCACCCAGCCGTTGGCGCTGGTTTCCACCGGGCCGGTGAACACCTCGCCGGATGGCATGTTGGCGCGCCCATCCGAGTTGATGAAGGTGCGCCCCTCCACACTTAACGTCAGGTCGGCGTTCGGGCTTTTTACCGTCACCTGTTTCTTGCCTTTCAACCACGCCACGATGTGCTCTTGCGACTGGTAGAGTTTGTTCCACTCGGCTTCGGGGTCGTCACGGTCACAGAAGCAGGCGGAGTACACAAAGTCTTCATACGCCCGCAGGCTCATGTCCGCTTCCTGGGCGAAGGCCGGGCACGGGTACAGCACGACATTCCAGCGCACTTCCTTGCGCGCCGAGCGTTCCATGAACAGGGTGCTTAATTCCCGCCGCGCCTGCCCATACAACTTCTGCTGGGCGGGGTCCACGTTGCTTAACGCGCGGGTGTTGTCGGTGCCGAGGATGTTGATGCGCGCATCGGCGCGTTCAAACAACAGCCGGTCCGTGGGGCTGATCCAGGCCAGTTGCTCCGGGCTGCTTTCCCGCAACATCGTTTCTGTGATGGCGTCGCTCGTCAGCGTCACGGTCGGGTTGCCGCCGGCCCGCACGATTTCGGCCACCACTTCGCGGATGAGCGGCTCGGCCACCGGCTGGCTGGTGACCCACACCCAGTCCCCGGGTTTGATTCTCAACGAGTACGAAACGAGCAGATGGGCCAGTTTGATGAGTCGCGAGTCGGTCATGGCACTTCCTTGAGGTGAGATAGCGGGATTTTATCATCTCCCTGCTGTACAATTATTCTATGCCGAACACTGTTTTATTGAGCCGCGTCTATACCGGTGAGCGCGCCTTCCATCTGGTGCAGGGCGACCTGTTGCAGGAGCCGGTCGAGGCAATCCTGAACCCGGCCAACGACAATCTGGCGCACGGCGGCGGTGTGGCCGGGCTGATTTCCCGCGCCGGTGGGCGCATCATCCAGGTGGAAAGCGACGACTGGGTGCGGCGGCACGGGCCGGTGAGCCACGCCGAACCGGCCTACACCGGCGCGGGCACACTGCCATTTCGCTATGTGATTCACGCCGTCGGACCCATCTGGCATAGCGGCGACGAACCTGCCAAACTGGCGGCGGCGGTGAGGGGCAGCCTGTGGCGCGCCGAAGCCCTTGGCGTGGAGTCTGTCTCCATGCCGGCCATCAGCACCGGCGTGTTCGGCTACCCCAAAGATTTGGCCGCGCCCGTCATCCTGGCGGCAGTGGATGGCTACCTGAAAGAGAGTCAAGGCAGCTTGCGTGAAGTGCGCCTGTGTCTGTACGACGCGCTTACCGTGGCGGCGTTTGAATCCGCCTGGGCCAGCCTCCCGCCAGTATCCTGACGTTACGGCGGCCTCTACTCTCGCAGAACGAATCACGGCTTCACGCAAATCCCCAATTACCAGTTACTATTGACCCACCCATCATGATTACATCCACCTCCAACCCCCGCATCAAGCAGATACGCGCCCTGAACGGGCGGCCCAAGGAACGGCGTGATGCCGGGCTGTTCGTGATTGAAGGCGTGCGGCTGTGTGAAGAAGCGCTTGCTGCCGGGTTCCTTCCGGAAATCGTCCTCCACGTGGAGGAACTGGACCCCCGCGCCAGCGCCCTGTTGGACGCCTTCAAGGCGAAGGGCGTTGACTCGGAGGTTGTCACCGACGACGTGATGGGCGCCGCCAGCGACACGCAAACGCCACAGGGAATCCTGGCGGTGTTGCCCTTGCGCGCCTTGCCGCGCCCCAAACAGTTGGACTTTGTTCTGGTGGCCGACCAGGTGCGCGACCCTGGCAACCTCGGCACGTTGCTGCGCAGCGCCGCCGCGGCCGGCGTGCAGGCGGTGTGGCTGCATCCCGGCACAGCCGATGCCTATTCCCCTAAAGTGGTGCGCTCCGCCATGGGCGCGCACTTCCGCCTCTCGATTGAAATGCTGGGGTATGAAGATATCCGTCGTTCATGCACAATGCAGGGCTTGCGTCTGCTGCTGGCGGCTGTGGGCCAGGGCGATGCCTACGATGCCGCCGACCTGCGCGGGCCGCTGGCGCTGGTGGTGGGCTCGGAAGCCGAAGGGCCGGGCGCCGGCCTCACCGCCGCCGCCGATGGTTTCGTCCACATCCCCATGCCGGGCGGCTTTGAATCACTCAACGCCGCTGTCGCCGGCTCGATTCTGATGTTTGAGGTGGTAAGGCAAAGACGGGTATAAAGATACGATATTCGTGAGCCGATATTCGATAACTCACCATTACTGGTTGTCCGAATATCGGCTATCGATTAACTATTCTCGAATTTTGACTAACGACTAACAGCTCTTCCCCATGAAAATCCGTTCCATCACCTACTTCATTAACCCGCGCTGGCCACTGGACGAAGCGCGGATGGCGGTAGCCGGCGCGTTCATTGCTGTCGCGCGCCCGGCTTACGAGGCCGCCGGATACGAAGTGCAGACCACCCGCATGGCCACCGTGCCGTTCGCCGACTTGCTCGGTGCGTGGAATCTGGAGGAAGCGATTCGTCTGGCGGTGGCGCTGGGGGCGGCTTCCACCGAGCAGGGCTACAACTATCTCGCTCTCGGCCCGGCGCGCATCGGCCAGCCGCAGGCCTGTGCCGCCATCTCCGAAATTCTGAAAGCCACCGCCAACACCTTCCTGTGCGCCGAGATGAGCACGCAGCGGCACGGCATTTCGCTCCCGGCGGTGCGCGCCTGCGCCCAGGTCATCCATGAACTTGCGTCGCTTGACCCCAACGGCTTCGGCAACATGTACTTCACTGCCCTGGCCAACGTGCCGCCGGGTTCGCCGTTCTTCCCGGCCGCCTACCATGAAGGTGATGCGCCCGCGTTCGCCATTGCCACCGAGGCCGCTGACCTTGCAGTGACCGCGTTCGAACAGGCCGGTTCGCTGGCCGAAGCGGTTGGCAATCTGGTGGGCGCGCTGGAACAGCACGGCGCGGCGCTGGCGGCAGTGGGCGCTGAACTCGAAAAAGAGACCGGTGCCCGCTTTGGCGGCATAGACTTTTCGCTGGCCGCGTTTCCGGCAGAGTCCCAGTCGCTGGGGACCGCGTTCGAGCGGCTGGGCGTACCGGCGGTGGGACGGCACGGCTCGCTGGCCGCCGCCGCCATCCTCGCGGATTCCATTGACCGGGCACAGTTCCCGCGCGCCGGGTTTAGCGGGCTGATGTTGCCGGTGTTGGAAGATTACAAGCTGGCGCAACGCGCCGCAGAGGGACACCTGACTGCCAAGGACATGCTGATGTTCTCGGCGGTGTGCGGCACCGGGCTGGATACGCTGCCCCTGCCCGGCGACACCACGCCGGAGCAACTCGCCGCCCTCCTGCTGGACCTCGCCGCGCTGGCCCAGCGGCTGGACAAGCCCCTCACCGCGCGGCTGATGCCCATCCCCGGCAAGCAGGCCGGCGAACTCACCACCTTTGACTTTGATTTCTTTGCCAACAGCCGCGTGCTGGCGCTGGACGCCGCCCCGCTGTCCGGGCCACTGACGGGCGATGAATCATTTGAACTCAAGCCGCGCCCGAAGCGCGCGTCCTAGTCCCCCAGACTGAACGTATCCACCACTTCGCCGGTCACCGTCAGGAACTCGGCGGTCAGGCCGTCCACCGTGGCGGTGATGAACAGCGCGCCATGCGCCGCGCGGTAACGCACCACGCTTTCCGCCAGCGGCACGATGAAGTAATAACGCGCCTGCCCGCCCAGCCCGTTCACGACGTAGGTCAACCCGTCCACCTCCAGCCGTTCGTAGGTGTGGTCATGCCCGGCCAGCACCAGGTCAGCGCCCCACTCAGCGTACGGCCATTGCAGGGCTTCCGTGCTGCCGTGGCGGGCGGAGGAATACGGCGGGTGATGCATCACCACCACCTGCCACGGTGCGCGCGAGGTCGTCAGCCCGGCCTGCAGCCACTCCGCCTGCCGGCTGGACAGGCCCACGCCGTCCGGTTCGCGAGTGTCGCTGTCCAGCAGGAAGAAATGCACCGGCCCGTGGATGAAATCGTAATAACGCTCGTTCCCCGGTAAGTTGAAGTAATCGAAATACGGCTGAGCGCGCTCACCGTCCCAATCGTGGTTGCCCAGCACGGGGAAGAATCGATTGACCTCGCTGCCTTCGCCGTAAGTCCCGGAATATCCGCCGATGTAGGCATGGTAGAACTGGCCGATGACGGCATCAATCGTATCTGCCGCGCCGGAAGGGTAGTTGTTGTCCCCGGTGGTGACGATGAAATCCGGCTCCCACGCCAGCACCAGCCCGGCTACAGCCGCGGCGTTGGCGTCCCCGGTCCCGTAGTCTCCGATGACGGCTATACGCGCTGAGGGGACCGCGCTTGGGGTTGGGGGGAGTGGGCTGTCGGTAGGCTGCGGGCTGGGTGCGATGGTTGGCGTGGGCGTGGGGGCTTCAACCAGCGGGCTTAAGACCGTTGTGGGAGTCGGCGCACTGGAGGCAGGGGGCGCGGCGCAAGCCACCAGCAGCAGGAGGACGAGCAGGAGGATGGGTTTCTTCATGGCGGCATTATAGGGGATTTGTGCGCGGTCGTGCCTACCGGACGATCAAAGGGGACAAATGTCCTCCACTTTCGGGCAGCCTGCCCCTAGGGTGTGGCGCGGGGCGGCATTATTCTCAGGTCACACTCAAACAGGAGATGAGCGATGACTCCCCACAATCACAAGGTTGCAGATGACACCCAGCGGCTGGCCGCCCTGCTGGAAAACATCAGTTCCTACATTGAACAGTACCACGGTGGCTGGGTGAAACTGGTGGCCGTCGAAGGCGACGTGCTGAAAGTGAAACTGGGCGGCGCCTGCGAGGGCTGTTCCCTTACCCAGACCACCCTGCAGGGCTGGATCGCTGGCACGGTGCGGCAGTTCTTCCCGAACATTCGCGAAGTGGTGGCTGTGCCGTAGTACAAAATCACTTCACGCAAAGAACGCCAAGCACGCAAAGAAAACCCAAAACTTAGACGATTTCTACTGTGGGGCGGTTCACCGCCAACGGGTGATAGAATCCCGCCTTATGGCAGAACCCAAACGTTATTCCCGCATCTTTCGCGTGCGCCAGTACGAATGCGACATGTACGGCCACGTCAACAACGCCAACTACCTGCGCTATATGCAGGAGGCCGCCATCGAAGCCTCGGCCGCCGTGGGCTACGATGTGGCGCGCTACAACCAGATGGGCAAGCTCTGGCTGCCGCGCCTGACCGAAATTGAATACAACCAGGCCCTGAAATACGGCGATGAGTTCGAGATCGTCACCTGGGTGGAGGACATTCGCCGGGTGCGCTCACTGCGCGTCTACGAATTCCGCCGCGCCGGCGAGGTGGCCGCCCGCGCCAGCACCGACTGGGTGTTCATGGATGCTGCCACCCGCAAGCCGGAAAGCGTGCCGCCGGACCTGATGGCCGCCTACTTTGACGACGGACTGCCCGAACCCGCCGAACGGCGCGCCCCGTTCCCAACCCCGCCGCCGCCGGCGCCGCGGCTCGTCATCTGGCCGCACACCGTCAACTGGCGCGACGTGGACATGGCCGGGCACGTCAACAACGCCCAGTACCTCTCGTTGATGGAAGACGCCACGCTGGAAGTAGGGCGGGCGTTTGGCTGGTCATTGGAGCGCAGCCTGTCCCAAAACCTGGCCTGGGTGGTGCGCCGCGCCACGCTGGAATACAGAACCCAGGCGCACTATGCTGACGCGCTTGAAATCACCACCTACCTGGCGAATGTGCGCCGCAGTTCGGCCAGCCGCTTCTTCTTCGTCAAACAGCAGGGGAGCGGTGAACTGGTGGTGCAGGCCCAACTGCAATACGTGCTGATTGATTTGGGCAGCGGCCGGCCGGTGGCGATACCGGAGGAGCTGCGCCGCGATTACGCCGACAACGTCTCCCCGGAAGCGACGAAATGAGCAAGCAACAGGTTTTGGGCCCGCGTTTCGAAGCGGCGCTGGCGCTGGCGTTTCAACTGCACGCCAAACAGGCGCGCAAATCCAGCGGCGTGCCGTACATCAGCCATCTGCTGGCGGTGGCGGCGCTGGTGCTGGAGGACGGCGGCAGCGAGGACGAGGCCATCGCCGCGTTGCTGCATGATGCCGTGGAAGACCAGGGCGGGCAAAAGACGCTCGATATCATCCGGGCGCAGTTTGGCGAACGCGTGGCCGAAACGGTGCTGGCCTGCAGCGACGCCGACACCATGCCCAAGCCTCCCTGGCGCGCCCGCAAGGAAGCGCACATCGCTCATCTAAGAAGTGCGGGGGCCAGCGTGCGCCGCGTGGTGGCCGCCGATAAATTGCACAACGCCCGCACCACGCTGGCCGACTACCGGACGCAGGGCGAACAGGTGTGGGACCGCTTCAAGGGCGGCAAGGACGGCACGCTGTGGTATTACCGCGCCGTGCATGCCGCGCTGGCCGGGCAGGGGGCGGGTGTCCTGGTGGATGAGTTGGGGCGAGTGTTGGACGAAATGGAATTGCTGGCTAGTAGATAGCAAAATATTTTGCAATAATGATGATAAAGCACGATATTTAGCATATATTCACACTGCTTCCGCATTCCTTGTTATACTTGTCTCTCCATGATGACCGAACCAACTGCCTCACTGCAAGACACTCTCGGCCGCGCTCTGCGCGACCTGCGCATCTCCGTCACCGACCGCTGCAACTTCCGCTGCACCTACTGCATGCCCAAGGAAGTCTTCGGCCGCGACTATGCCTTCCTGCCGCACGCCGAAGTCCTCACCTTCGAGGAAATCGCCCGCCTCGCCGGTGTCTTCATCTCGCTCGGCACCCGCAAACTGCGCCTCACCGGCGGCGAACCGCTCATGCGCCGCGACCTCGAAACCCTTATCGCCATGCTCGCCGCGCAGGACGGGGCGGCGGACATCGCCCTCACCACCAACGGCTCGTTCCCGCTGGAACGCGTCCGCAGCCTCAAGGCTGCCGGACTCAGCCGAATGACCGTCAGCCTCGACTCGCTCGATGATGCGGTTTTCAAATCGATGAACGACGTGGACTTCCCGCCGGAGAAGGTGCTGGCATGGATTGATGAAAGCCGCGCTGCCGGGTTTGACCCGGTCAAGGTCAACATGGTGGTCAAGCGCGGTCTGAACGAAGACAGCCTGCTGCCGATGGCGCGCCATTTCAACCAGCCGGGCACGATTCTGCGATTTATTGAATTCATGGATGTGGGCCACACCAACGGCTGGCGCATGGATGATGTCGTGTCCGCCAAAGAAATCTTGCGCCGCCTGCAAACCGAAATGCCGCTGGAGCCGCTGGACGCCAACTATCGCGGCGAAGTCGCCCAACGTTACCGCAACTCCGAAACCGGCGCCGAAATCGGTATCGTGGCGTCGGTCACCCAGCCGTTCTGTGGCGACTGCAACCGGGCGCGCATCTCTGCGGATGGCAAGCTCTTCACCTGCCTGTTCGCCATCGGCGGCACGGATTTCAAAGCCCTGCTGCGCGGCGGCGCATCCGATGATGACCTGCGCGCCGCCATCACCGGCGTGTGGCAGAAGCGCGTGGACCGCTACTCCGAACTGCGCACCGCCCAGACCGCCGACCTGCCCAAAGTGGAGATGTCGTTCATTGGCGGTTGAAGCAACCTCCATTCGCGTTAGAATCTTTCCCCTATGTCTGATAACCACCGCATCCCCGACGGCATCAAAGCCGTCATCTTTGACCTGGATGGCACCCTGCGTGTCAGCCGGCCGGACGGCCACGAATTGTTCTGGACCTACGCCGCCAAGCTCGGCGCGCCGGATGGCCCGGACCGTCGCCGCAAGGCGTTGCAATGGTCACACGAGTACTGGGCCGATTCCGAAGACCTGCTGATTGACCTCAAGACCTACGGCAAGGAAAACGATGATTTCTGGCTGAACTACGCCCGCCGTCACCTGCTGGCGCTGGGCGCATCGCGCTCGCAGGCCGATGACTGGGCCTCGCAGATGAATCAATTCATGCGTGACAACTACGACCCGGAGGATGTCATCCCGGAAGACGTCATCCCCACACTGATCGCGCTCCGTGCGCGCGGCTACACCCTGGGGGTGGTGACCAATCGTAGCGAGCCGGTGCCGGAGTATCTGGAAGAGAAAGGCCTGCTGGAACACCTGCACTTCCAGTTCGCCGCCGGGGAAATCGGCACCTGGAAGCCCAAGCCGGAAATCTTCTACTACGCGCTTGGACTGGCGAACGCCAAACCCAACGAAGCGCTGTATGTGGGCGACAACTACTTTGCCGATATCGTCGGCGCACGCGGCGCCAATATCCTGCCGGTGCTGATTGACCCGCATGATGTGTGGACCGGTGTGGCCGACTGTCCCACCATCCGCGCCATCGGCGAATTGGATGCCCTCCTGCCACAGCGCGAACCTGAATAGACAAAAGTCGGATTTCTTTAAGAAATCCGACTTTTATTTGGGTGCTGGAACGATAATCAGTGTGTCCGCGCCAGCCGGATGCGCCAGTACATCCACACCAGATTGAACAAGACGAACACGCTCAAAATCAGCCACGCCAGCGGTGGCTCGCCCTGCGCCCCCGCCAGCAGCGAATACGACACCCCCAGGATGACGGCCAGCGACCAGATGATTTTGAGATTCAACATCCCGATGTACGCCTCGCGCCCGGAGTCACGCCCCAGCCAGGATTCAATTCCAATCCCGAACATGGCCGCAGACACCATGCGCGTGGCAATCGGGTCCACGTGCTGCCAGCCGAAAAACCGCAGAGTCGCCACTGGCAGCAGCATCAAGGGAATCGCGAACAGCAAGTCGGCGAAGAAATGCGCCACGAACCAGCGGCGCAGGGCGGGGGGGACGGTATTGTCAGAGGGATTCATCAGGGTATCCGGGATGAAGTCATTTTATCCCAGTCGACTATACTTGACCGCGATTACGACCACGAGTTTTGGAGGTGCCTGAATGACCAATTGGATCACGCGGCTACGCCGCCCGCTGGGGAACTTCTTTGTGCTCTTCGGGGTGGCCGGTCTGGCCATCGGCGCGCTGGGGGCGCTCGGGTTGGTGCGCCTTAATCAGGTGCTTCAGCAGGAACTTGAACCGGCCATTGGCCGGATGCATGACCTGACCGTGGATGCCCAGGAGGCCCTGGTGGCCTACCAGCAGGCGCTGGGCCGGACCATTGATACGCTCGAAACCTTGGAATCAGCCAGCCACTCGGCCGCCGATACGCTGGCCGTGACCGATTCGGTGCTGGGTTCGGTGGATGGCCTGCTGAGTGTTGACCTGCCCTCGGTGCTGACCGATACCGTATCGGCGCTTGAAAGCGCCGGCCGCTCGGCGGATGTCATCGATTTTGTGCTGGGCGGGCTCAACGCCATCGCCCAACTGACCGGCGTGAGTTACGAGCCCACCCTGCCGCTGGGTGAGGCCATTACCAACGTGCAGGACAGCCTTAGCCCCATTCAAGAGTCATTGACCGATGTTTCTGCCGACCTGGTAACAGCGCGCCAGAACCTCACCCCCTTGCGTGAAGATATGCAGGCATTGGAAACCGGCCTGGCCGATATCGGCGCCGCCCTGGAAGACGGGCATCGCGCCATCTCCCGCTATGAAGGAATCCTGAATGAAGCGGAACTGGCCCTGGCAGCCGCACAGGAGGGGGCGCCGCGCTTGCGCGGGCGGGTGATTCTGGTGTTGGGCCTGGCGCTGAGCTGGCTCGCCATGTCGCAACTGGCCCTCCTGGTGCAGGGCGCACAGATGGTGGCCTTTGACCCGACCCTCTTCCAGTCCCGCCTGGATGCGCTGGAAGCAAAGGTAAAATAGGCGGGTTGTGTACTTCGCCACCCAGGGAATTTCATGAGCCACCTTACCGGAACCGAACGCTCGCAATACGTTCAGCGCATGTTTGGCCGCATTGCCGGCCGCTATGACCTGCTCAACCGCCTGATGACCGTGGGGCAGGATGTGCGCTGGCGCAAGGACGCCATCGCCCGGCTGGCACTGGGGCCGCGCGCCGCCGTGGCAGACCTGGGCGCCGGCACCGGCGACATCGCCTTCGAGATCGCCCGCCATCATCCGGATGCTTTCGTCATCTCGTCAGACTTCACCCCTGAAATGGTACAGGTCGGCAAAGCCCGCCGCCTGGGGCACACCGTCCATTGGCTGATTGCCGATGCCCAGAACCTGCCCTTCAAACCGGAAGTGTTCGACGCCACCATCAGCGGCTTCCTCCTGCGCAACGTGCCGGACGTGGACCGCGCCCTGGCCGAACAGCGCCGCGCCCTCAAGCCCGGCGGGCGCATCGCCAGTCTGGACACCACCCCGCCGCGCGACAATTGGTATCGCCCCCTGCTGGAGTTCCACCTGCACCGCGTCATTCCCATCCTTGGGCGGCTGGTGGCCGGAGACGCCGAGGCCTACACCTACTTACCGAGTTCTACCGAGAAATTCCTCACCGCCGAGCGCCTCGCCGAACGCTTCACCGCCGCTGGCTTCGAGGGCGTGGGCTTCGTCCGCCGCATGTTCGGCACGGTGGGCATTCACTGGGGGACCAAGGCGCGCAATTAATTTCCCCCCTTTGATAAGTAAGTCCGAAAAAATAATGTAGGGGCGGGTTTCAAACCCGCCCCTACTCTGTTTGTAAGACAAACAAAGACCTTTGAAGCCTAACTCCAGTCGTTCACCAGGTCAATCAACTTGTTCAACATCGTCACATCATGCAGCGTGACCACCCGGCCCATGCCGAGGATTTTACTCATGGAGCATTCGAAGATGCGCCCATCGGCCAGCCGTACCTGCTCGGTTTCCGATTCGTTCTTGAGCAGGTACGCCAGCAGGTTCTGGTCCTGAATCAGCGTGTCAATCTTCTGCCCCTCGGCGGCCTTGCTTAAGTTCAATTTATCCGCTGCCGCCTTGTTGAACAGCACCAGCACATTCTTGTTATCCAGCGTGAGAATCGGCTCGCGCACCGCGTGGATGATGGCCTGCAACACCACCCACTCGCTGCGCGTCTCGGTGTAGGCCACCGCATTGCGAATCGCGATGGACGCTTGCTCGGCGATGGGGCCGAGGACGTTGTAGTACTCTTCCGGAAAAGCGTTGGGCTCGGTGTGGGTGAGGGTGAAGATGCCGCGCACGGCCTTGCCTTCCAGAATCGGAATGCTGATGGCGGAGCGGGTGAGCAGGCGGTCGTCGGGAAAATCCATCCAGCGGTCGTCGGTCTTGGTGTCCGCCACCACCGCGTGCTGCTTGTGTTCGTACACCCAGCCGGCGATGCCTTCGCGCATCACCGTCTCAACCACCGGTGTCTTGATTTCCGGCGGCAGTTCGGCGCGGGCGATGATACTGCGCAGCACCTGGCCGCGCTCGCCCAGCAGGAAGATGCTGCCTTCGGTGGCGCTGGCGATTTTCACCGTCTGGTTCAGCACCCGCGACAGCACCTCGTCCAGTTCCAAAGACGAGGAAAATTCCTTGGATACGTCGAACAGCAACCGCACCCATTTTTGGGCCTGGGCTTCAATCTTGCTGATGTCATCCGGTTTGGCCATGGGAGCCTCCTCGCTTCTGGTTGGCCCCATTATACAAGGCAGGGGAATTGTGGATTGTGGATTGCCGGTTGTTGATTTAGCCCGCAATACTCCTATAATGGAATTCCTAACAGCACGAGAGGATCACTTATGTTGTTTCGAATAAGCCTGATAGTTATGGTATTTTGGTGTTTCTTGCGAGCAAGATATTACTATAAAAATGGTGAGACAGAATTAATCAGGAATGTTCTTACAGTTGCATATTCGATTATGGGACTATTGGTTATGTTGATGCTTATCGTACTCTTAACTTAGTCAACTACATTTTAGTCTTAGCTAAAAATATTCAGGGCCGGACAAACTGATTCACACTTTGGACTATCTGAACTTTGAGAATCAAGCCGGCGTCTGGTTGGTAAACTCCCGAAAATATAAGCGCCTCTTCTAACACTCCGCTTGACAATTACTGAATAACGCTTCCCCTCGTCTCTTTGCCATGCTATCATCGCCCAATCGGGGACTGGTCAGGCTGTCATCTCTTCCACTCATCTTTTCTTTGCGACTTTGCGGCTTTGCGTGAGATATTTTTCGCGCGCCATGCATTACCTCTCCTATGGGCAACGTGCATGAATCTTTGGGACAAAAAACCTCAAAATGGGACAAAGAATCGAAGTAATGGGACAAGTTTTTCCACTTATAGGACAAAACTCCGGGAGG
>SCUK01000066.1 GCA_004297445.1 Anaerolineae bacterium
GACGGTCCAGATGGAGACTTCCCTCGTTTCAAGGTTGTAGGAGAGGATGCGGTCATCCAAGGCCATCGCGCCATGCGGCTTGAATATCCGCATGACGTTCCTGCCCGTCTTGTAGGCATCCGCGACCTTGGCGATGCAGCGCACAACGATTTGCGCCGCCAGGGGTAAGCGATCCCGAACCTCCCGATAGGTGAGTTGGTGCAAAGGGAACTGCCGAAGCGTCTTACTTTCCCAACCCCGTGTGCTGATGGAATTGCAGGCGGCATTCGCCGTCTCGAGCGTTTGCTGGAGCCACTGCGCCTGTTCTGGCGTAGGGAGGAGTTTGACTTGAGCCGTCACCTTCATAGAACATTTGTACCACGGTTTCCACACCTCGAAAACAAGGAGGGGCGCTTCCTCCCTGTCCCAAGTGGGCGGGGTATCCGCGCCTGTTTTTTATGAAAGCGGCGTGAGAGCGCCGTTCCCCGTTACAATTTCCGCATGCCCACCGGTTCACTGGTCGAGGTCTTCCTGTTTTCCTTCGCCGTCGGGTTAGGGGCGGTCATCTCGCCCGGCCCGGTCAGTACGGCCATCGTCAGCCAGGCGCCGCGCGCCGGTTGGCGGGTGGGGCCGCTGGTCGCCACCGGTCACTCGCTGATGGAAGCCGTCCTCGTCGTGCTGATCGCGCTGGGGCTGGCGGCGGGCATGGCGCGACCCGGCGTGCAGTTGGCGCTGGCGCTGGGCGGCGGACTGCTGTTGTTGTGGATGGGTGGCGGGATGTTGTGGGCGCTGCGGCAGGGCAAGGTGCGTATTCCCGGTGTGAGTGCAGAGGGCGCAACACTGACTCCCCGACAGATGATTCGCCTGGGCATGCTGACGACGTTGAGCAATCCGTTCTGGTATGCCTGGTGGGTGACGGTGGCTGCGGGTTATTTAGGGCAGGCACAGCAGTTGGGCACCGCGGCAGTGGCGGCTTTCTACTTCGGTCACATCAGCGCTGACTATGCCTGGGACACCGCGCTTTCCACCCTCGTGGGCGCAGGCCGCCGCTGGATCACCGAGCCGGTGTACCGCGGCCTGGTAGGCCTGTCCGGCGCGTTCTTTATCTACCTCGGGCTGGTGTTCCTGCGGCAGGCGGCATTGCTGGTGGGTAGATGAAGTCCAGCTAAGGGTTCACTGCATACAACACATACTTGCCGCTGGTCGCAACCGACTGCAAGTATGACGCGTCCGCCGGGTCCCACGCGCCGGTGGGCGTGGCCAGCGGCTTCCAAAAGATGTAGTCAATGTGCTGCTCAATCAGGAACGGTTCGATATCGTCCGGGTCCATGCGGCCCAGCATCAGTCTTTCAGCCACGTTTCGGAATTCGCGACCGCCCAAACTTTCCGGCCCGTGCCCGGTAACCACCCGCACCGGCAGCCAGGCCGGCAGCGCGTTGGAGGTGTCGTAAGACGCCAGCACCACCGAGTCCGGGGGAATGAAGTCGCGGAATGCTTCAAAGGCGCGCACCTCGGCCGCCGAACGAAACACCGGCGTGCCGGACGGCCCTGACGTGGTAAAGGTACCGCCCAGGAGTAAAAATAGCGTAGTCAGAAAAGCCGGAGAAAGCAGCGCGGGTTTCCAGCTGGGGCGCGCCTGAAACGCCGCCAGAGCCGCCACTGCCAGCACGGCGAACACGCCCTCTGCCAGCCGGCGCTGCACTGGAATCGGGATGTAGATGAGCAGCGGCACGACTGCCAGCCAGCCGAAGACCAGCGCCGCCCGCCAGCGGTCCGCACTCCACAGCGGACGCAAGCCGAGCGCGACAAAGGGCAACAGGATGGCGAAACCCAACAGGTAATGCAGCGGGTGTGGCGTGGTGAGGATGTTTTGCGCCGTCCACGCCTGGGCATAGGGGTCGCGGGCAAACGCCAGCACCGTCCACAGCATCACCGGCAACGGTGGCAGGCCCAGCCACAGCGCACACCGCAACGCGCCGCGCCAGCGCGGCCAGCCGAATCCCTCGACCCCGCGCCACGCCAGCACACCCGTCACGCAAAGATGCAACGCCACTACCAACCCCCCCACAACGACTGTCAGCGGTTGCAGGAGGGAAAGAGCCAGCCAGCCCAGCCCGGCACGCAGGCCGTCACGGTCTAACGAACCTGATTCCTGTGGAGTGCGCAGGTACGCGGCCAGCCCGAACAGCAACAGGCCGCGCGCCGCCGCCAGATGCGGCAGGCTGTATACGCTCAAGAAACCGAACGCCTCCGGCGAGATGTAGTCCAGCGGCAGGCTGCCCAGCAAATCCCCCTGCCCGATGAGCGCCAGCAGCCAGCCCAACCCCCCGCCCAGCAGGGACAGGCCGACGACCCAATGGCGCAGGTACAACTCCTTGAAGAAGACGGAGGCAAACCGGTACGTCCCCCAGACGGCGATGCCGATGCCCACCAGCCGCAGTGCCTGGAAAAGTATCAGGAACTGGGTGTGCTGGTTAGTCGGGGTGGTGAGCTTGCCCAGCCACACATAGGGCAGGAGCGCCGGCAGACCGGCCTGGTCCGCAGAAGAGTAGGGGGACCGAAACAGCCAGTCGCCCATCCAGCCGCGCATCATCTTGGCGAGGTAGGAATTGCCGTCTTCCACTCCGATGAAGAAGCCGGTGAAAACCCGATTTTCATCCTGATTGGCAAACCCCAACCCGTAAGGGATTAACGTGACCAGAAAGACGATCAGCGTGAAGACCAGCAGCCAACGGCGTTCGGCGCGGTTCATCGACGTACTCGCATTAGGGGGAGGAACGCGAGGGACAGCAGACCGAAGAGACTGGCAACCAGCCCAGTCGCCAATTCGGGTGGAAATCCTTCCGTTGCATTTCCGACGTCGGAAAATCCACTGGCAAACTGGTTCTCGTATAGATGTGTCCTGCCGAACTGGTTTAGAAACTCCAGCCCTTCGGCGTCAATCGGAAACTCGGCGACAACGTAGCGCACATTCAACTCACCCAGAAGTCGCGCGTCCGGCGTGAAGCTGGCATTGGCGGTGGTCGGGTCGCCGTCAAAGGGCGGGATGGTCACACTATAGCCGGTACGCGGAATGCCGGTGGCCCTATCCATGAACTCCGCGTACGCTGCCAGTTGCAGCGGGTTCACGCCATCGGCCAGGTGCAGGCCGAGGTCCGCCGCCGTCTGTTGGGGAATCGAGTACGAAGGCGAGTACACCCGGAACTCACCGGGCTGCGCCGCCAGCCACTCTGCAACCTCGCGTCCTTCGGCCAGCACCTCTTGTGCCGGGCGCATGGCAAACAGCGAGGAGTCCACGGCCGCCAGGTCTGCCGCCAGCAGGACGAAGATCGCCAGCGCAAACCGCGGCGCGGTCAGCCGCCCTGCGAGATAGGCAAGCAACAGCGCCGCCAGCGTACTGAAAACCGCCGCGCTCCAAATGAAACCCGCATCCAGCGCGCCGGTGACCGCAAAGACCAGCGCTGCCAGCGCCAGCGACAGCCCCGCCAGCCCTACAATGGCAAGGCGCAAACGGCGGACAGTGGATTCGGCGACCCCATCCAGCAATTGCTGGAAGCCGTGCGCCGCCAGCACCGCCAGCGCGAACCCGGCCACAAACACCGCCCGCGGCGGCACCCGCAGCAACGACACAAACGGCAACCCCGCCAGCGTTTCGGCAAACGGCAAGGCCTCGCCCAGCGACCACAGCAATGCCACAGCCGCCGCCCCGCCCCACAACCATGATCGCGGTGCGCGGCCCAACAGCGCCGCCAATGCCAGCACGATTACCGCCGCGCCGGGATACACAACCCACTCGGCCGTCGCGCCAAAATCCGGCACCAGCAAACCCAGCAGGCGCGTCAGCGGCAGAGAGAATGCCAGCACATCCGCGGGGGTCATCAAACTGCGAGTGGAATGAGTGAGAAAGCCGAACAGCGGAAACAGCAGCGGCGCGGACAAGAGCAACGCAACGAGCCCTTGCCCCGCGACCCGCACCGCCGTCTTCCAGGCCGATTGGCTATACGCAAATTCGAACGCCAGCCACAGGAGGCCGCAATACGTCACGGCACGCGGGTCGGCCAGGAAGATGAGTGCGAGGAACAACGCCGGCTGCAAAAGGTTAGAGGCGTCCGCCCGCAGGTTGAGCCCGTGCCGCGCGCCATCGACGCGCGAGCGCAACGCAGACCACAACAGCCACGGCAGCCATTGGAACGCGTAGAACAACGTCAGGTGGCCCGCGCCGTAATGCCCCCACAATTTGGGCATCAGTTGAAACGCCAATGCGCCCAGCAACGCCGGGCGGGCTCCCAGCCCCAGCCGCCGCAGGAACAACGCCATGCCCACGCCGCCCCATACCAGGTGCAGGAGCGCGGTGAGGTTCAGCCCGAACGGCAGCGGGAATAGCAATGCCAGCCAGCCCGGCGGGTAGTGCAGGCCGGAAAGCGGGTCGGCATAGAACGGGTAGCCGCTCATGATCAAGTCCGACCAGAACGGGACGACATGGTCATTGACCAGTGTGCGCTGGATGTACAGCGCGTTCGGAAAATGCGAGACGGCGAAATCCGAGAAGCGCGCATCGGCGGCCGGGTATGGGAACACGCCGATGCCCGGCAACAACATCAGCGGCGGCAGCAGCAGCGGCCACCAGCGTCTAAGGCGTGCTGACAGCATAAATCTTCACGCCCAGTTCGTCATAAAGGAGAGATAGCCCCGGCAGGTCAGGCAGTGGCCCCAGCGCGGCTTCCCGCGGCCCGTAATACAGATACTCGACATCCAGCGCATGAACAAATGCGGCATCCGGTGCGGCGTAGAAAGCCAGCAGTTCGGCTTCGCGTTGCGCGGCATCCAACGATTCAAAGGGATGGCCATAGTACACGCGGGCATCGGTGTACGCCGGGATGAACAGGCCGGTGTCCGGCCCGGCCAGCAGCCGCGCCCCGGCCGGTGTGTTCGCTTCAATCCATGCGTATGCCGCATGCTCGCCGCGCGTCAGGTACAGTTCCGGCGCCAGCGTCCGGGCAGCGAAGATCGCGGTGAGCAGCAAAATCAAATTGGTCGGCAACGCCAGCAGGAACAGCGCCAGGCGCGCCCGCCCCGCCCCTTTTTCTGACAGCCATGCTCCCAGGGCAAACACCACCAGCGCCGCCAGGGGGATGAAATAGCCGACGAGGAAACGCCGTTGCAGTGCAAACGGAATTGCCGCCAGCAGCGGGCATACCACCGCCCAGACCGCGACGACTCGCCAGTTTTGCGCAGCGCGCCGCAGGGCAAACCACACGCCCGGCGCGGCCAGCAGCAGCGCTGGAGAAAACGCCACCAGCAATTCCCACAGCGGCGGCAGCGCGGTGATGTTCTGAGCGTTCCAGCCCATCAGCAGCGGGTCGCGCCCAATGGCCCACAGGTCGTAGAGCAACAGTGGCGCACCGCCCAGCGTCACCGCCGCCGCCTGCCAGAACGCGGCGCGCGCCGGCCGCTTCTGCGCAATATCCAACAGCCACACGCCACCGAGGACCACGCCCACCACCGGCACGCTGAACGCCGACACCAGCGCCAGACACAGGGCCAACAGCGCTACGCCGCCTAGCCGCCGCGCGTCCGGCACGCCGTCCCCCGGCGTCAGTAACAGCAGTTGTAAGCCCAGCCCCAGCGGAAAGTGCACATTGGAATACGACGCCAGAAACGGGTACGCCTCCCCCACCCAGAAGTCCGGCGTAAAGCCGCCTCCGGCCACCGCCAGCCAGCCCAGCCCGGACCCAAACGACGCCAACAGGAACGCCCAGCGGCGCCCGGCCCCCGGCGGGAATAACGCCGCCATGAAGCTGTACAGCGCCCAGAGCAGGAACGCGGCCGCCGCCAGCCGTGCGACGTGGAACACAGGAACCAGCGCTAGTCCCAACACGCACGCCACATGCCCCAACAGGATGTAAGGCAAATGAAACGGCACTGTCGCGCTGGTCTCAAAGATGTATGGCAGGGTGAACAACCACTCGCCGCGCCAGCCCTCGCGCATCTTGGCCAGGTAGGAATTGCCATCCAGCGGGTTGACCAGCAGGCCGGTGAAGACGTGTTCCGGGCCCGCACCCTGCGCCGCCAGCAGGTACGGCAGTCCGAGTAACGCTAGAAATATCAGCAATGTGACAATGAAGAATTTGCGGTCTTCCTTTGCAATCATCGCGTCCCTTTCATGGCGCAGCCACCCGGTAGATTTCCACGCCCGCTTCAGCATACACCCGTTGCAGACCATCTCCCTGCAACACTGGCCCCAGGGCACGTTCGCGCGGTCCGTAGAAAAGGTACTGCGCACCAATCTCTTCCACAAAGTCAAAGGACGGTGCAGCGAAGAAGGCATTGAGTCGAATCAGTTTGTTCTCGGCGTCAATCGTTTCGTGCGGGTGGCCGTAATAGACGTGCAAACCGGTGTAGGCCGGGATGAACAACCCGGTTTCCGGCCCGGCCAGCAAACGCGCCCCCGCCGGCAAGTTGGCATCCAGCCAGGCATAGGCGGCGCGTTCCCTGGTCGTGAGGTACGCTTGCGGCAGATGAACCTGCGCGACAAAGAACGCAGTAATCAGAATCATGAGGTTGGTGATTCCGGCCGCGGCGAACAACCCCAGCCGCGCCCGTCCGGCAGCCACTTCGCGCAGGCGCTCGCCGATGAACATCATCGCCAGGGCTGCCAGCGGCACGAAATAGCCCACCAGAAAACGGCGCTGCACGGCGATGGGCGCCAGCGCCAGCAGCTGGCACGCCAGCAGCCACAACGCGGGCAGATGCCAACGCGTGGCGTCCCCACGCAACGCGCGCCACGCGCCGGGAATTGCTAAAGCCGCAACTGGCAGCAAGCCCAATAGCATCTCGCCCAGCGGACGCATGGGCGTGAAGTTTTGCGCGCTCCAGCTCACCAGCAGCGGGTCCTGCGCGATGGCCCACTGGTGAAAGAGCAGCACCGCCCCACCGCTCAACCCGGCCAGCAAGGCGCGGCTGAATGCCGGACGGCTCGGTTCGCGCCGCGCCCAGCGCCACACGCCCAGTGTGGCCCACACGGTCACCACCACCGGCAGGCTGTACGCCGAGACCAGCGTCAACAGCGCGGCCAGCACACCAAACCCGATGGCGCGGCGCGCGTCCAATGCGGTTTCTTCCGGAGCAAGCAGGAAAAGTTGCAGACCCAATGCCGCCGGAAAATGCACGTTGGTATATGAAGACAGGAAGGGGTAGATTTCGGCCACCCACAGGTCAGGGGAACTCCAGCCGGCCACCATCGCCACCCAGCCCAGACCGGCACCAAATGCCGCCAGCAGGAACGCCCAGCGGCGGCCGGCTCCCGGTGGGAACAGCGCCGCCATAAACTCATTAAGCGCCCACAGCAAGAATGCCGCGGCCAGCAGGCGCGCGGCATGAAAAACGGCAAGCAATGGCAGGCTCAACCAACGGGCGAGATGGCCGAGGAAAAGGTACGGCAAATGCACCGGACCGCCCGGCCCGGTTTCAAACACATACGGCAGCCTGAACCGCCACGAGCCTTCCCATCCCTGGCGCATCTTGGCGAGATAGGTGTTGTTATCTTCAGCTTTCAGCAGGAAGCCGGTGAACACATACTCGGGTGCCGCGGCGCGGAAAGCGACCGCATAGGGCAGGCTCAACGCCAGGAGAAATACTGCCAGAGTAATGAAGTAGAACTTCCGGTCATGTGCTTGGAGCATTGGCTGGATTTTACCAGTCGGAGATTCCGCGGCCGAATCGGGCATGGGGGGAGTACCGTGCTTGCGAAAACCCTGCTCACGCGAAGCCGCCAGGATGCAAAGATATGAAGAGCCGAATACTAATCTCTGGACCCATTCGCCAAATCTGGCTTATTTCAGGCGGGAAGCCCGGCGTGATGTGCGCCCAACTTGCCAGAACCCCTCTCCCAATCTATAATCGGGCGTATGAGCGAACCGGCGCGGCTGCATGCCCTCCAGCAACTGGACTTGCGTCTGGACGCTGCCCGCGCTCGTCTGGCTGAAATCGAACTGGCGTTGAGCCAGAATGCCGAAGTCCAGGCCGCCCAGGGGGCCGCAGACGCTGCCAAAGCCGCTCAACATGAACAACACACCGCGCTGCGCAACGCTGAAGCCGAAGTCCAGGCCCAGCAACAAAAAATCGCCAACAACCAGCGTACCCTGTATGGCGGCAGCGTGACCAATCCCAAAGAGTTGGAAGACCTGCAGAACGAAGCCGCGGCGCTCAGCCGCCATCTCGGGGCGCTGGAAGAACGCCAGTTGGAAACGATGATGGCTTTTGAAGAAGCCGAGGCCAGTCTGGCCAGCGCTCAGACCTCGTTGGAAGACACCCGCGCGCGGGTGGCCGACCAGAACCGCGCCATGACCGAAGAGCAGAAGGTCCTTCTGACAGAGGTCGCCGAGTTGGAATCCGACCGCGAAGACAGCCTCCCCGAGGTGGCCGCCGAAATGCTGGCGCTTTATCAGGAGTTGCGCGGCTCACGCGCCGGGCTGGCCGTGGTGGCCATCTCCGGCAATGAGTGCCCGGCCTGCGGCGCCACCTTGAGCGCCGCCCAGGCGCAAGTCTCCCGTTCCCCCACCCAGATCGCACGCTGCGCCGATTGCGGGCGCATTCTCGTCAGCGCATGAACTTCAACCTGCCCATCGATCCCGCTTCCTTCTGGGTCGGCTTTATCGCCGGCGGCCTGCTGGTGTTCTTCCTCCAGCAATTGCGGCCCATCCTGCGCCAGACTCGCCAGGCGCTCGGTGAACAGGTCGAGTCGGTCAAGGCTGGTCTGTCCACCAGCATTGAGACTCGCTTCCGGCAGGATGTACTGAAAATGATGCAGGGCAATCATCTTGCCGCGCCGCTGTTCTCTCTCGACGAAATCGCCCTGCCCGCCCGCCTGCTGGCCCCACCCGCGCCGGTGGTACCGGAGGGCGAAATCGCCATCGAAGATATCCTGTCCCAAACGCTGCCTTACCTGCCGGACTGGCCGGAAGTGCCGGCCGCATTTGGCGCCATGATTCTCACCATGGAAGACGCCCTCAGCGGCGGCGCGGACGTCATGCTCGTCGGGCGGCCCGGCAGCGGCAAAACGGTGGCGCTCTCACGGCTGGCCCTGCGCACCGCCCGCAAGGATGAAACCCTGGGGCCAGACGTCTCCAGTCGTGTGCCGGTGTACGTGCATGCTGCCGAGCTCAGCGTGCCGCCCAAGGACCGCAACAAACCACTGGACGTGTTCTACACCGCGCTGGCGGACAAGGTCAGCACGATGGTGGAGACATCTCTGTCGCAATTCCTCGAAGCCATCTTCCAGAGAGGGCTGGTCCTGCTGCTGGTGGACGGGATGGACGAACTCTCGCCGACCGCGCAGACAAGCATTATTGAATTCCTCGTTGAAGTGAAAACGCGTTACCCGGGCAACCGCATGGTGGCGGCCGCTGCGCCGGAAGACCTGAGCGCTATGGAGCCCTTGGGGTTGCACACGGTGGCGATGGCCGCCTGGGGGCCGGGACAGGCACAATCCTTCCTGAACCGCTGGGCCGGATTGTGGCACGAACATGTTTTGAACGAACCCTGGGCCGCCAACCTGCCCCCCACCCCCGAACCGATGATTGTAAACGCCTGGCTGCTGGAAGGCAGCGACGTTTCCTCCCCGCTGGCGCTGACGCTGAAAGCCTGGGCGGCCTACGCCGGCGATGCCCGCGGCCCCAGTCTGGCTGATGCGCTGGATGCTTACGTGCGCCGCATGACGGCGGGCATCAACAACGCCCGCCCGGCCATGGAACAGCTGGCGGCGCAGATGACCCTCACGCTCAATCCGGTCATCGCCCGCAATGCGGCAGGGCGCTTTGTCTCCACGTTTGAAGACCCCACCGCCGTCGACCCTGAGCCTGTGGCGGCGGCTTCCACAACCTCCGCCGCGCCCGTCGAGGGCCTGGAGGACTTTGCGGACGAGCTGGATGCGCTGCTGGATTCTACGGAATTCGAAGACCAGATGGACGAAATAATAGACTCCGGCGACGCTGCCGAGACTTCCGGCGCAGCAGCCTTTACTACCGACCCATTCATGGCGAGTGAAGAACTCGACCTGTTGCGCGAAGATACAAAACCAGAAAAGGGCCGGCGCGGCCGCAAGGGAGACGAAGTGTCCTCGCGCAATGTGCGCCGCATGCTGCCGGAACTGGTGCGCAGCCTCATCCTCACCTACCGCCCCGGCTCGCGCATTTCGTTCACCCACCCGTTGGTGGCCGGCTATCTGGCCGGACGCGGGCTGGCCAGCCGCGGCGGCGCGGTGCAGTTGCTGCCCCAGCCGCCCTGGGCCGGGCGCAGCCTGGCGCTCGAATTCCTGGCCTCCGGCGGGGACGTCTCGCCGCTGATGAACGCGTTGCTCGATGATGAAGACCCGCTGATGCGCCGCACGCTGATTGCCGCGCTGTGGCCACGCCATGCCGCGTCCAACGCTGGCTGGCGCGCCAACCTGTTGCGCACGATGGCCGGACTGCTCCAGCGCGAAGATTTCGCGCTTGGCCTGCGCCTACGGCTGACGGCTGCCCTGGCATTTTCCGGTGAAAAAAGCATCGGCATGCTGTTCAAACAGATGCTCGGCGCGCCGTCCACCTCGGTGCGCTTCCTGGGCGCGCTGGGCAGCGGCCTCACCAAGAACAGCAAGGCCGTCGATTCACTGGCCCAATTGCTCTACGATCCTTCGCCGCAGATGGTACGCGCCGCGGCGCTGGCGCTGGTTGCCATTGGCACCGACCCGGCGTTGGAAGCTGTGACCAGCGCCCTTCTGCAGGGCGACGAGACCCTGCGCAAGGCCGCTGCCGAAGCGCTGGCCAACGATGCCAACGAGGGCTACGCCGTGCTGCGGGATGGCGCCACCGTTGACGACCTGGCCGTGCGCCGGGCGGTGGTGTTCGGACTGGCACGTTTGCGCCGCCAGGCGTGGGCCAAAGAACTGCTCGAAACCATCCAGGTTGAAGACGGCCAATGGGTGGTGCGCAATGCCGCCCAACAGGGACTGGAAATGATGGCCCAGTTCCGCCTGCGCGTGCCTACCCCCCAACCGCCGCTGCATGAGACCGGCTGGCTGATTTCCTTTGCCAGCCAGCACGGCATGGGCGTGACCGAAAAGTCCGCCTGGGAGGTGGTCGGCCTGGCGCTGCGCGAGGGAAGTGAAGAGCAGAAACTGGCAGCCATGGACCTGTTGCGCCAGCACCCCAATGCGGCCCGCAACGGCCTGAAAGACCTGTACACCACCTATTACGGCCCCGAAGGGGAGATGCGCGAAGCCGCCTATTGGACGCTGTGGCAGGTAGGCGCGGCGGGCGTCGACCTCCCCAGCCGCCAGCAATTCGGGTTCTAAGAAAGAAGCAGGACATGGGGAAACAGCAAGGAATGATTCTGGTTTGCCCATATTGCACTCATCAAATTCAACTCAAACAACCTTATCCCTATCATGCTGGGTTTGGCAATCAAGGATTCCTGTACTGCAATACGTGCTCTAATGTTATGGTCTTCAGTTCCTACAATAGGAACTACTTACAGGTGGCAGGCGATAGGCACCCCTGGGCATTGAGCCAACGGGAAAAACTCAGTGTGCAACGAAGCATTTCTCGATGCCCTTGTGGGGGAAAGTTTCTTTTCTCCTCAAAACCGCGTTGTCCGGCCTGCAATAAAGACATTTCATCTGTTCTACCAGGCGAAAACTATTTTGTAATAATAGGAAGAATGATTGATGGAGACAAAGATGACTCTGCCTGGAAACCTTCATCCTAAAGGGACATTGTCATTCTGAGCGGTGCGAAGAACCTCGCGAAGGAATTGCTCGCAGGCAAGGGTGACACCGCCGGACATGCGTCTTGTCCGTCGAATCATGGATTGCAGTTGAGGAAATGGGTCGCGAGATTCTTCGTCGCGGAGTGGGCGGAATGAAGGCGGGTGATGGTTACCGTTCCCTCAGAATGACAACTTAACAGGCAACAAAAACGCCCCGGACTACCGGGGCGTTTTGAATTCACAAAGAATGCTAGGCCAAGTGCTCGAGGATTTTCTGGTGCACTTCCTCGCTGTCCATGTCCAGGATGGAAATCAGCTTATCCCGGCCGTTGGAACCCGCCACTATTTCCAGTTTGCTCTTGGGCACACCCAGCACATCCGCCAGAAAGACAATCAACTCTTCGTTGGCCTTGCCCTCCACGGGCGGCGCGGTCAAGCGAATCTTCACCGTGCTGTCGCTCAGGATTTCAACGATTTCATTGCGGCTAGCGCGCGGCGTTACCCGCACCGGCAACGCAGACCCCTTGCGCCCATCTTTGAAGCGATTCTTGTCAGCCATGTTCGCACTCCTCGAATCAGAGCCTCAACAGCACGTTAATCAACAGACTTCCCAGCAACTGCACTCCAAGGATGAAGACCAGCGGGCTCAGGTCAATCATACCCGTTTGTGGCATAAACCGGCGCACGGGGGCCAGTAACGGTTCCACAATGCGGTCCATCGTCTGCCGTACTGGGTGAAACGGCGCCATGAAAAAGGACAGCAATGAGTCGATGATGACCAGCCAGACCAGTACCTGAACCGTCACCTGAATAAATCGGGCAATAAAGAACACCATACATTAAAAGTATAACCTATTCGCCATCGGAGGGGCCGAGGATGGCGGTGCCAACCCGCACTAGCGTCGCGCCTTCCAGAACCGCGGCTTCGTAATCGCCGGACATGCCCATGCTGAGGTCCGGCCAGCCCGCCGCAGGCAGGTGTTGGCGCAGGAAATCCCGCAGGGCACGCAACCGGGCGAAGACTGGCCGGGCGGCCATCGGGTCATCGCTGTACGCGGCCATGGTCATCAGGCCTCGCACCGCCAGACCGGATGTCGCAACCACCTCTTCAAACTCCGGCAACAGCTTGGGCCAGGCGGATGGGTCGGCGGCGCGCCAGCCCCCTTTGGTGGATTCGCCGCTCACATTGCATTGCAGCAACACAGGCAGGCTTGCACCGGGCGTCAGCGCCTCCGCCAGCCGGTGAGCGAGCTGTAGGCGGTCCAGTGAATGCAGGAAGTTAAAGTGCCGGGCGACCGGCGCCGCCTTGCGGCTTTGCACCGGTCCAATTAAGTGCCATTGTACATCGGTGAGGTCGGGCAACTGCATTGCTCTTTCATTGCCCTTTTCCGGGCGGCTCTCGCCGAAGTGACGCACGCCAAGCTCATACAAGGCACGGACGGCTTGCGGCGAGTGGCCCTTGGTCACCACCACCAGCGTGATATCCGCCGGGTCCCGGCCCGCCTGCCGCGCCGCGGCCCTGATATTCGTCTGCACGGCCTCCAGATTGTCCTGTACTTGAGTAGGAGATAGCACCGCTCAACCCCCGTTGAGGGCCAGCAACACGCCAAAGCGCCCGGCTTTGCCCTGCTGCCCGCGGTGGCTGAACCAATCCTCCGGGTGGCTGGCCGTACACAGGCCGCACACCTCCACCTGCCCTACCCCGGCCTGTTCCAGCATCAGGCGGTTGGCGGCCCACAGGTCAAAGTGAATCCGATCCCCAAACGCCGGGAGCAAGGCCGCGGCGTCCACGCCAAAGGCGGCCTGCACCTGCGCCGCCACCTCCGGCCCCACCTCATAGCGCTCAGCGCTGATGGACGGGCCGATGGCGGCATGAATGTCTGCCGGGCGTGAACCGTAGCGCGACTGCATGGCGGAAACAGCTTTGGCCGCCACACCCTTCAGCGTGCCCTGCCAGCCGGCATGCGCCAGCCCGATGGCGCGGCATACCGGGTCCACCAGCAGGATGGGCACACAATCGGCGTAGCGCATGAACAGCGTCACATCTGAGTTGTCGGTCAGGATGATATCGGCCTTCCGGGGGGATTCTTCTTCCGGCGAGCGGGGGTGGTCATACACCAGCACATCGGCGCCATGCACCAGCCACGAGTCGGACAGGCTCTCCAGCGGCCGCCCGGCCGTGCGGAAGGCGATGCGCCGGTTTTCCGCCACGTTGGCTTCGGCGTCCCCCACGGTCAGCCCCATGTTCAGCGATGCCCAGTCGCCGGGGCTGACGCCACCGGCGCGGGTGAAGGCCATCTGGGTGACCGGCAAATCGGCGAAACTTTCAAACGTGTAGTAACGGACCGTATCCGGCTGGTGAAAGGGCATTCGCTTACTTGGGGTCGCTCACTGAGCCGGTGAGCCGGGCGATTTTGGTCGCCAGCATCAGGCGGGTTTCAGCCATCGTCTCGCCCACCACGGGGAAGCCAAACCAGGCAGTGGTGAAACCGAAAATGGCTCCGGTGAGGGTACGCAGGAAGGGTGTGCTCTCGCGGTACACCCAGAACGGCCAACCGGGAATCTGGCTGAGCAACTGGCTGAAGCCGTCAATCCCAATCGGCCCCATGCCAATCAAAATCCACAGCCACCACGGCAACGCCGGGATGCGTTTTTTGGTAGCGGCGTAAATCAGGCCAAACGCCAGCATCGCCGCGTAGATGGCCACGTCACGCTGGCAGTAGCCGACTTTGTAGCCCACCTGCTCATTGCCGATAAAACCGCGGGCGGCGAGCAGATCGTCTTCGTTCAAGCCGCTGACCTCGCCAAAGGTCGCCAGCCCGTCCACGTTGGCGGCGGCGCGCGGGTAGGCCGGTTGTTCGCCAAAGAGGAACCACGAACGGAATGCCAACTGGTGGCAGGTGAACGAGTACACGCCATAGATGGGGCGCGCCAACCCCGGCAGGCCGGCATTCATCAGCACCGGCGCAAGGAACGGCAGGCCGACATACAGGAACACCACCAGGTTGAGTGACAACAGCCAGCGGTTGGAAATCCACCAGGAAATGCGGTCACCGCGGCTGAGGACATTGGCGCGTGCCCGGCGCTTCGCCTGTTGCGGCGTCAGGTCTTCGGCCAGCCGCTGGGCGCGATCGCGCGCAGCGCCCAGCGTGGCGCGCAACTTCTGGCGGTCAAACGGCGGCTCCAGCACATACGAGCCGGTTTCAAGTACCGGCACGCGCGCGCCGTACTTGGCTTTGAGGTCAGCCTGCCGGTCAACATCCACAATAACCAGTTCATGCGGAATTTCAGACTGTAGAGCCTTCAAGTCTTCTTTGGCTGTATCGCACAGGGAACAGTCCTGGCGGGTAAACAGGGTCACGCGGAATGTCATCGCGGCAGGTCTCCGGGAAGTGGGATAGATGACATTATAGCAAGGTACGGGCAAAGTCTAAGGCGTGGGCAAACCCAAATCAGCCAGATAGCCGGCCAGGTCATCTTCCAATAGTTCGCCGATGTGAATGGCGTGGATAACGCCTTCGCTGTCGATGAAGAACGTGGTCGGGTAACCGCGCACCCGGTAAGCGAAGTTCACTTCGGCGTCCTCATCCAACAGCAACGGCAGGTTCCGAATACCAAAGCGTTCTGCGAACTGCGAGACGACGATCGCGGTTTCATCAAAGTCCACCGCCAGCACCGCCAGCTCATCCCCATACGCCGCAGCGGTGGCATCCAGCAACGGCATCTCGCGCACGCACGGCCCGCACCACGTGGCCCAGAAGTTCAACACGACCGGCGTACCGAGCCGGTCGCGTAGCGTGTAGACCTCTCCTTCAGGAGTCTCCAACGAGAAATTCGGGGCGGCATTGCCAACCACCGGCTCTGGCGGCAGGTCAGCCACCGAACAGGCGGTTAAGAGGACAGCCAGCGATAGAAAGAGGAATCGGGAGGCGCGGGTCACGACAACAATGGCAGCAGGAAGTTCAACGCGCCAAGCAGGTAAAGCAACACCAGCACGATGAGCGATGCGCCCGAGCCGATGAACCAGTAATCCACGAAGGGCTTGCCCTGGCGGCGGGCGATGAACCCCGGCACCAGCCCGAATAGCAGCGCGGCCAGCAAACCAGCCAGCAGCAGCCGCCCCACCTGCAATTCAGCCATCTGGCCCTCAAAGAAGGCGGTGGTGGCAATCAGTTGGAAGCGGCCGAAGAACAGCATCACGCCCAGCACTACCAGCAGCGCGCCCATCGCCAGTTCGGCGTAGTGCATCACCTTGCCGTAACGGCGCAACACGGAGGTCACCCAACCGATCTGGGTGGCAGCCAGCAGGAATGGGATGGCGAGGCCGGCGGAATACGCCGCCAGCAGGCGCGCCCCCTCCACGAACGAGCCGCCGTTAATAGAAAAGGTGAGGATGGCGCCCAGCACCGGCCCCACGCACGGCGCCCAGCCTGCCGAGAAGAACACGCCCATCAGCGCCGAGGCCAGGTAGCCATAGCGCTGCCGGTTGGGCTGTTCCTGGACGCGCACATCATAATTCAGGAACGGGATATTGATGACCTTGAGCATGTGCAGGCCGAAGATAACCACCACGATCCCGCCGACCTGGGTGAGAATGGTGGAGAAGTCGCGCAGCACGCGACCCAGCGCGCCAGACAGTGCCCCCAGTATGATGAAGACCACGCTGAAACCGATGACGAAAGCCACGCCGTGCGAAAAGGTAAGCAAACTGCCGCGGCCTTCCTTGACGCCGGTAGCGCCCGCCGAGCGCCCGCTCAGGTAACCGATATACGCCGGCACCAGCGCGAACACACATGGCGACAGGAAGGAAGCCAGTCCGGCAAAAAAAGCAAGTCCGAGGGAGGGATTCTGCATTGTGGGTTTCCTTGGATAATCTCGATGCTCAGTACTCGACGACCTGGATGCGGCTGCCAACCGTGCCCTGCACGGTCATGTCGCCGGGGTCATAGTTGACCGCTGGACGAGTCCAGCGCCATATCCATTTGGCGTCATCGGGCGTGACGTTCACACAGCCGCGCGAGGTCTTTTCGCCATAGTTGTTGTGCCAGAAGGTGGAATGGAAAGCGATGCCGTTGCCGATGAACAGGGTGGTGAAGCCCACCCCCGCCAGGTCCCAGCCGCCGCCGGTGGTGCCTCCGCTCATGTGCGCCGAGAGCATCTTGCGCCAGATGCGGTGGTTTTCGCCGGGGGGTGTGGCTGTGGAGTTGCCCTGCTCATCCACGTAATCCATGCCGGTGGAGCAGCGGCAGAAGAACACTTCCCGCCCCTCTTCAAACGCTGAAACGGTCTGGTGATGCAGATTGACTTCAAGGTACTTGTCTTCGATGTCCGGGGTGATGGGCGCGACCTCTTCCGGCGTGACCTGCCGAAACGCCTGCGCCGGCCCCCAGAACACATCGCCGTAACCATAGCGCTCGTTGAGCCGGTACCATACCTGCCCTTCCGAGTTGGTAGCGATCTGGTCCACCCAGATGACCTGGCTGTAATACAACCGCGGCAGCACGCCCAGTTCGTTCACGCGGTGCTTCACCGAAGGCGCGTAGGCGGAGGCGTTTTCCAGTTGCACATCCACAAACGGCACGCTGACCTGCACCCACATGCCGGCCCCCAGGCTGGTTTCATACAGTTCGGTCACCGGCTCCTGCGGGACGTCATATACCGGCTGCAAGAGCGGCGACCAGATATAGCCCTGCGGCGTTTCCACAAAGCGCTGGTTGGCGCGGTAGGGGTTGGTGCCGACGACTTCGCGCAGCCAGTCCACCAGATGGTCTTCATACAACGGCGCGATTTCCGGCGCGGTGATGTCCGGCACGGCGCGCACGCTGATTTTGCCTTCGTTCACGCGACCCAATAGAGCTGAAGGCTCGGCCTGGGCGCGGGCGTTCAGCCACGGGCGCAGGCTGAGGCCCGCAGCGCCGAGCGCACCCAGTTTGAGGAATTCGCGCCGGGTGAGGCGCATGGAATAAGTGGGTCGGCTCATATCAGGGTTAAGACGCCCGCAACTTCAACGGTCTTACGGACGACTCGTTAAGCATACCATCACCGTCCCGGTCGGGTATCGGTAATTGGTAGGAATAAAATCTTCTCACGCAAGGCCGCCAAGACACCAAGGAAAACCTCCATCACTTAACAATTGGGGCGAGGTTGACTTAACTTTGCATGAGACAGGTCTTGAGAGCCTAAAACCTTCTCACCAGGGCAACGCGACACAGGGGCCAACACCCTTCGTCTCTACCCTTCATATATTTGTTTTGGGGTTAGCTTTGCGTGAAATAGATCTAAGGTTTTGCTTTCCCGTCTATCCCTGCACCGGCTGGTGTTCCACCACCAGTTCGGCATCCGGCTCCTGGGCGGTTGCCAGCGCCTGGTTGGCCTGCTCAATCAGGATATACAGCGGCTGGGGGTCGTCGCGGCGTGTGCAGGTGAAACCAGCGCGCACGTCCAACTGTACCCGCCCACCTTCCGGCGTGCTGATGCGGATGGTGGTCACCGAACGGGTGATGCGCTCCAGCACGGCGCGGGCATTCTCTGCTGCCGCGCCGGGCAGCATCAGTAGAAATTTTGCGCCAATCCAACGGCCCACCAGGTCATAGATACGCACGTTGGCGCGCACCGCCCGCGCCACAAAACGCAGCGCCTGGTCGCGTACATCTGCCCCATACTCGCCGCGGATATCGTTCAGATTCCCGACTTCAATCAGCGCCACGCTGAGCGTCACGCCTTCCCGCTGGGCGCGGTTGAGTTCACCCAGCGCCCGCTCGTAAATCGCCTGGCGGTTGAGCACGCTGGTCAACTGGTCATACAGCGCAAGCGATTCGGATTGGCCGCTGCCCGCGTGGCTCAACCGCGTTTGCAGGGCAATGGTGCGCTCGGCGATTTGCAGGCGCGCCAGCAGTTCATCCTCCACCACCGGGTTGAGGACGAAATCGCCCGGAATCGGCCCTAGCGAGTCGATGACGTTTTTGCGGCGCGCTTCGTCGGAGATAAAGATGATGTACGGGTAGGTTGGCAGGTCGGCGGCCAGCAGGCTGTTAATCAACTCAACCCCATCCACCGCCCCATGTTCGTAGGGGGCGATGACAATGCGCACGGGGTCGTCCTCGATGTGCAGGGCGGTCATGGTCTCGTCAGCGGTCGTACTTTGCACAAGGTCAAACTCGCCCTGAGACAGGCACTTCGTCAGAAAGGCACGCTGGTCGGCATCGGGATGGAATATGAGGATTTTCAATCTGAGGCTCCCGGTTGGATTGGGCAGTGTTTGCCACCTCCATTATAGGGAGTGTGCCGCGGCGAAACGTGCGAATTGCGTGGCAGGGGTGTTACATAAACCGGAACGTCAACGCGTACAGCACAGTCGCCACCAGCATCACCGCCAGCATCACCGGCAGGCCGGTCTTCAACCAGATGCGGCTGGTGATTTTGTGGCGGGTTTTTTCGCTGATGGACACGATGATGACGTTGGCCGTCGAACCGATGAGCGTGCCGTTGCCGCCGAAGCCCGCCCCCAGCGCCAGCGCCCACCACAACGGCGTGATGTCGATGCCCGTCATACCCAGATTCTGGATGATGGGAATCATCAGGATGGTGAACGGGATGTTGTCCACCACCGCCGAAGTCAACGCCGACACCCACATGATGAAGATGCCGCGCAGCAGGGCATTCTGCGGCGACACGGCGATAAACGACTCGGCCACCCGGTCCAGCAGGCCGGAAGCCTCCACCCCGCCCACCGCCACGAACAGCGCCGCGAAGAACACTAGCACATGCCACTCCACATCCTTGAGCGTCTTCTCGACATTGGGTTGCACCCACAACAACGCCATGGAGGCGCCGAACAGCGCCACGAACGCCGGGGCGACGTGCAATAGGTCATGCAGGAAGAACAGGGCGATGGTCACCCCCAGCACGATGAGCAGTTTGGCCAGCGACTTGCGGTCGCGCAGGACAGCTTTCTCATCCAGTTTGTAGAGCGCCTCCACGTTGGAGGATTTGACCGCCAGTTCTCGTCGGAACAGGCGGCGCATCAGGGCGACGGCCGCGACCAGCGCCACCAGCACGATGGGAGCAAGGCGCACCAGAAAGTCATTGAACGTCAGTCCGGCGGCCGAGCCGATGAGGATGTTGGGCGGGTCGCCGATGAGCGTTGCCACGCCGCCAGTGTTGGACAGCATCGCCTCGGCCAGCAATAACGGAATGGGGTTGATGCCAAGGATTTCGCAAATCAGCACCGTGACCGGCGCGATGAGCACCACCGTGGTCACGTTGTCGAGGAACATCGAGGAGACGGTCGTGATGCCGCCCAGGATGAGCAACAGCCGCCACGGGTCACCCTTGGAGCGCTTGGCGGTGAATGTGGCCAGGTATTCGAAGAAACCGGTGTGCGACAGCATGGCGACGATGATCATCATCCCCATGAGCAGGCCGAGGGTGTTGAAGTCGATGGCCTCCAGCGCAGCCTCCTGGGTGTAGAAGCCGCGCCACAGCCCCACCGCCACCATCAGCGCCGCCCCCACCATGGCGATGATGGTCCGATGCACCTTTTCCGCCAGGATGGCGGCAAACGTCAGCAGGAATAACCCACCGGAAAGGAAGTAATCCATCGCCGTCAGTCTCTGGCCGGAAGTTTCAGCGTTGCCGTCAGAAACGCCCGTCCCACATCCACCCAGGAGGCGATGCCGATAACGCGCCCATCCTGCACCACCGGCAGGTCCACCAATTCGTGTTTTTCCATCACGGAAAGGGCGCGTGCCAGGGAGCAATCCTGTTCCACGCTCACCGGCTCCTCCATCAGGTCATCCACCGGGCGGGCTAATTCGGCGCGGCTTTCTTCTTCAGAAGGCAGGGTGAGCGCGCCAAAATCAATCACGAAGTCGATGTTGTCCAGCAGGGAAACAAAGTCCGGCAGAAAGCGATGAATGATGTCGCTGAGCGATAGAGTGCCAATATGGCGACCCTCGGAGTCCAGCACCGGCAGGGTGCCGAATTTTCTTCCTACCATCAAGGCAACGGCATCAGTCAACGGTGCGCCGCTCTGGATGGTGAACACCTTGGTCTTCATCCAATTGGCAATCGTTTCATTATTTGGCATACAGGAACTCTCTTCGTTGGTGAATCTGCGGGGATTATACATGAGGGTTACATTAATGAAAGACACCCGATTTCTTAAGGACACTTGTGTCCCGAAATCGGGTGTCAAAAAATCGAAGCGAATTACCCGGCCTAGTTCAATCCAGTTTGCGGCCGCGCAATCGCAGGCTGTTCCCCACCACGAACACATCGCTGAACGCCATCGCCCCCGCGGCCAGCATCGGGTTCAGGAGACCTGCCGCCGCCGAGGGGATGAGCAGGATGTTGTAGATGAACGCCCAGAACAGGTTTTGCTTGATGGCGCGCAGCGTCTGGCGGCTAAGGGCAATGGCACGCGGCACACCGCCCAACTCACCGCTAATCAGCACCACCGGCGCGGCGGCCATCGCCACGTCCGTGCCGGTGCCAATGGCGATACCGACATCGGCCTGTGCCAGCGCCGGAGCGTCGTTGATGCCATCGCCCACCATCGCCACCACATTGCCTTCGGCCTGCAGTTTTTTCACTTCGGCAGCCTTGTCGCCGGGCAACACCTCGGCCAGCACCCGGTCCACGCCCACCAGTTTGCCAATCGCTTCGGCAGTGGCCCGGTTGTCGCCGGTGATCATCGCCACCTGCAGGCCCATGGCGTGCAGGCGGGCAATCGCGGCTTTTGAGCCTTCCTTAACCGTGTCGGCCACGGCGATAACACCCTGTACCCGGCCGTCCACGGCCACCAGCATGGCGGTCTTACCTTCATTCTGGAATCGCTCCACAGGCTCGTGCAGGCCGTTCAGGTCCATGCCGCGGGCGGCCATCATGCGCCGGTTGCCTACCGCCACCGGGCGGCCGTCCACCTCGGCGGAAACGCCATGCCCCACTTCAGCGGCAAAGCCTTGCGGCGCGGCCAGCGCCAGGCCGCGGGCATTCGCCTCGGCCCAGATGGCCTCGCCCAGCGGGTGCTCGCTGCCCTGCTCCACGCTGCCCGCCAGCCGCAGCAATTCGTCAGTATCCATCGACGTGAAAACATCCGTCACGGCCGGTTGGCCGCGGGTAATGGTACCGGTCTTGTCCAGCACCACGACGTTGATTTTGCCGGCGCGTTCCAGCGCACCGCTGGATTTGAACAGGATACCCTGGCGCGCGCCTTCGCCGGTGCCCACCATCACCGCCATCGGCGTGGCCAGCCCCATGGCGCACGGGCAGGCGATGACCAGCACCGCCACCGTATTAATGAGCGCGCGGGTAAAACCGTTCACCTCGGCGCTGACTGCAGGGGCGGGCAGCACGAAGAACCATACGAGAAACGTGATGAGGGCGATGACCAGCACAGCGGGTACAAAAATTGCCGAGACCTGGTCAGCCAGTTTCTGAATGGGGGCGCGGCTGCCCTGCGCCTCTTCCACCAGCCGGATGATTTGCGCCAGAGCGGTCTCCTTGCCCACCTGGGTGGCTTCGAAGCGTAGCAAGCCCAGTTTGTTGAGCGTCGCGCCGATGACCTTATCGCCGGGGCCTTTTTCAACAGGCAGCGATTCGCCGGTCAGCATCGATTCATCCACTGCCGAGCGGCCATCCACCACCACCCCGTCCACCGGGATTTTCTCGCCGGGGCGCACCAGGACCACATCGCCCACCCGCACGTCGTCGGCGGGCACTTCCATTTCCGCGCCATCACGCACCACACGGGCGGTCTTGGCGGTCAGCCCCATCATTTTCTTAATGGCTTCGCTGGTGGCGCCTTTGGCTTTCGCTTCCAGATACTTGCCAACTTTCACCAGCGTGACGATGACCGCGCCGGTCTCAAAATACACATGGCCGGGAATCAATCCAAGCATCACTGGGATGGAATAGAAATACGCCGCTGAAGAGCCCAGGGCGATGAGCGTATCCATATTGGCGGTGCTGTTGCGGGCCGCATTCAGGCCGCTCACGTAGTACTGCCAGCCGACGTAGAACTGCACCGGCGTGGCCAGAGCGAACATTGCCCAGTTGGTCCAGGCAGCGTGCGCCCAATGGCCCAGCAGGCCAAAATCGCGCGCCATGCTGAAAACGAACAACGGCACGGTGAACAGCAGGCCGGTAAGCATCAACCGGCGCTGGTGAGCTATCTCGCGCTCGCGGGAGGCGCGCTCGGCGTCTTCGGTCTCACCGCCAGTTTCGACAGCTTCAAAGCCGGCGGCTTTGACCGCTGCCCGCAGGTCGGCCTGGCTGAGTAGCGTGGGGATGTAACGCACGCGGGCGCGCTCGGTGGCGAAGGACACGCTGGCCTCCAACACGCCTTCCAGCCCTGCCAGCGCTTTTTCCAAACGGCGCGCGTCGTTGTCATCGCTCAACCGCTGGAGGGCGAAATCCGCCTCCCCGGCAGCGACGCCATACCCGGCGCGGGTGATGCGGTCAAGAAATTCCGGCAGCCCGGCCACAGCCGGGTCATATTCCACCGAGGCGCGCTCGGTGGTCAGATTCACCATCGCCGAGGAAACGCCATCCACTTTCTTGATGTTGCGCTCCACCGCCGAAACGCAGTTGGCGCAGGTCATGCCGGTGATGGGAAGCGTGATTAGTTTGGTTTGGGTCATGAGGGTCTCCGATTTTGCAGCTTCGCGGCCTGTGGGTCATCCACCAGCGCGCCGCCGCGCACGGTGGCCCCAATCACGATGCCCGCGCTGATGAGGACGATATTCTTGAAGATGTACTGGCCCTCCAACGTGGGCGCGTAAGGGATGTGAACAAAGACCTCATGCGGCAGCAGGAACACGGGGGTAATCGTGCCGAGCATTTGCAGCCACAAGAGAAACAACGTACCCCGCAGGTACAGCCCGAAAATCAGCCCGATGCCGATGGCTGTCTCCCACGCTGCCAGCAGGTAGATGGAAATATCCGGCGGAATGAGGCCAAAGGTCAGCAATTCAATGGTTCGGGTGGCCAGCCCGGTGGCCGGGCTGAGGCCTGGAAAGAACTTGAGCACTCCGAACCAGAAGAACACCAAACCCAGGCTCACCCGCAGGAGGGTCACGCCGTAGCGCGCCATCCAGCCGGTCAGCCGGGCATCAATCGAGTGAAATTTTTCAGTCAGCATACTATAGCGTCTCCTGCAATGAAACTGCGATGGGTTGATGTGAGTATTCACTCGTCTGGATGATAAAGTCTCCAGATCAAGGGTCAAGTCGTTGGCACAAGTTGAGCTCTGCGCAGGAACTGCGCGTTGATGGCCACAATGATGGTGCTCAGTGACATCAGGACCGCACCCAGCGCGGGCGAAAGCAGCAGTCCAAAACCCGCCAGCGCACCGGCCGCCAGCGGCAAGGCAACAACATTGTAGCCTGTTGCCCAGATAAGATTTTGTATCATCTTGCGGTAGGTGGCACGGCTGAGGGTAAATATCTTCACGATATCCAGCGGATTGCTCTGCACAAGGATGATGCCAGCCGACTCGACAGCCACATCTGTGCCGCTGCCAATGGCGATGCCGACATCCGCGCGTGCCAGAGCCGGCGCATCGTTCACGCCGTCCCCTACCATCGCCACGCGTTTTCCGGCAGCCTGCAATTCCGCGACGTGTTTATCCTTATCTTGCGGCAGCACTTCGGCAAACACGGTTTGGATGCCAAGTTGCGCGGCCACCGAGGCAGCCACCGCCTTGCTATCCCCGGTCAGCATGGCAACCGCAATGCCCATACCGCTAAGCGCTTCCACCGCGGCGCGGCTTTCCGGGCGGATGGCATCCGCCAGAGCGAAGGCCGCTACAGGCATTTCTTCCACCAGCAGGAAAACCACGGTCTGACCGGCAGAATCAGCCTTGCGCTGGAACTCCGCCAGGGCCGGGTTGAGCGCGGCCTTCAATAATTCCAGCAGGCGCGGCCCACCAAGATGAATCGCTTTGCCCTGCCAGCGGGCTTTCACCCCGCGGCCCTTGATAGCTTCAAACTCGGTGATGCTCACCGGCTGCATGCCTTTTGCTTTCACATACTCGCGTATCGCCTGGGCGATGATGTGTTCAGAATCGCCTTCGATGGCCGCTGCCAGCCCGTACGCCTGCTGCTCGTCGAGACCATCCACCACACTCCCGACAACCCCCTGCTTGCCCTGGGTCAGCGTGCCGGTCTTGTCAAACACCACCACGTCGATCTCGCGCGCTGCTTCTAATGCCCGCCGGTCGCGCACCAGGATGCCATTGCGCGCCGCCAGTGACGTGGAGATCGAGACCACCAGCGGAACGGCCAGCCCCAGCGCATGCGGACAGGCGATGACCAGCACCGTGACCACGCGCTGTAACGTATACAGGTCCAACCCGCGTGCGATCGTCCAACCGATGGCAGTAAGGATGGCTACCGCGATTGCGACGTAGAACAACCATCCGGCAGCCTTGTCCGCCAACACTTGAGTGCGGGATTTGCTCTGCTGGGCATCGGCCACAAGGCGCATGATGCCCGCCAGCGCGGTTTGCTCGCCGGTCGCCAGCACCCGAATCCGCAGACTGCCATCGCCATTTATCGTCCCGGCGATGACTTTATCGCCCGGCTTCTTTTTCACCGGGGCAGATTCACCGGTAAGCATGGCTTCGCTCACGTCCGACTCGCCCGAGGCCACTTCGCCATCTGCCGGGATGCTTGCGCCGGGGCGCACGAGGACCACATCGCCAGTTTGAAGGCTAGCAGCGGGCACAGTCTGCACCGCGTCGTGCGCGTCAATTCGCTCGGCAGTATCTGGCATCAGTTTTGCCAATTCGTTCAGCGAGCCTGACGCCTGGCGTACCGAACGCATTTCCAGCCAGTGACCCAACAGCATGATGTCGATAAGCGTGACCAACTCCCAGAAAAAACTCTCGCCCAGGCCGAAGAAAACAGCCGCCAGACTGTAAATGAAAGACACCGAAATGGCGAGCGAAATCAGCAGCATCATGCCGGGCTGGCGATTGCGCAACTCCGGCCGCGCCATATCCAGAAACGGCAGCCCGCCATAGAGGAACACAGCCACGCCAAACAACGGCGCGACCCATTCATTGCCGGGAAAGCGCGGCGCGGAGAATCCAAACCACATCTGCAGCATTTCGCTGTAGGCCAGCACTGGCACGCTCAGGGCCAAAGACACCCAGAAACGGGTGCGGAACATCGTTTCGTGACCAGAATGGTCTGTATGCGCCGCGTTGTGTGCGTCGTGCGCCCCCTGACCCTGCGCCGGCGCATGGGCATGAGGATGAGGCTCGTGGTTTGTCTGCGCCGGCGGGTGCGCCCTCGTATCCTCTTTGGGCGGATGGTGATGTTGGTGGTCGTTCATCGGTTTCCTTGGGTTTGATTTCTTAATCAGCAGTAGCTGATTTCATTTGTCAGGGCCAAACGGTAAACTCACCGACCATGCCAGAGGTATAGTGAACGCCGTCCAATTCGAAGCATCCCATTTCCCAGTTCCCAACCATGTCTTCCGTTACTGTAAATGTGACTGTCGTTGTGTCTGACCCAGCAGGGAGATAGATCATCAACGGCAACTCTTCCTCGGGGGAGGTCATTGGGACCATATCATGCCCGCCCTGCTCATCCGACGGCGGTTGCTCTGACCCAGCGTGATCTGCTCCTTCGTGCTGCAACATCATGCCGCCTCCTGAGACTTCGGGCATTACGCCACCGATATGCCAGAAGTCCAGATCATAGCCATCAGGTGTACTGCCGTCCACGTGCAACCCTCGGCCAATCATCAACTCGTGGTCCTGCTCACCGCTGTTTACCAGAACAAGTGTCACTTCCTGCCCAACTTGCACTTCAATGTCGTTGGGCGTGAACGCGAATTCAGTCATATCAATCGTCAGGGTCACAGGATCCGGCGTTTGGGCGCAGGCTGCCAGGGAGAATGCAATTATTACCAGGCTAACTATCAATCGAACCGTCTTCATAATTGGTTATCCTTTCATTCAGAAACCGTCGAAAATAACAGGCTCAGACGAATTGCCTGAGCCTGTTGGGAACTGCGAGGTCAGGCGCGGCTGCGCCCTGTTGCGGTAATGAATTACACAATGACCGGCGGGTAGTTAATTTCCTTCATCAGCGCCACGATTTGCTCTTCGGTGGCCGGGGAGTCAAAGGTGATGTTCACCTTGCCGGTCTCGAGGCTGGCGACCACTTCGGTGACGCCGGCCAGTTCACCCAGTTCCGTCTGGACGGTGTGAGTGCAGTGGCCGCAGTGCATGGCAGGGACAGAGTAAGATACGGTCTTCATTGTAGGTCTCCTTGAAATGAGTTTAGAGTTTGTGGGCAGTCTGGAACACGTCGGTAATTTCTGCCAGCACCCGCTCGCGCTCGCTGGCATCATCGCCCTGCACCGCGGTGATTACGCAGTGATGCATGTGGTCGTCCAGCACCATCTGGTTCACCTTGTTCAGGGCAGCCTGCACGGCTTGAATCTGACGGATGACGTCAATGCAATATTCGCCATCGTCCACCATGCGGGCAATGCCCCCCACATGGCCCTGGATGGTCCGTAAGCGTTTGGCGGCGGCTTCGTTCTTCATCGTGTTCTGCCTTCTACCCCCCCCAGGGGGGAGGGGTATGGATAGTATAGGCCGGGTGGCAAAAGTTGTCAAGGCTTAATCTTGTCATTCTTCAGTCAGCGGCTGCGCCGCCTCCATCAGAATGACAGAGTTTTCCTTCCGATCCAAACCAAACAGAAGACCCCAACGGATTTTGAGACCGTTGGGGTCTGAATCAATCGCGACCCGCTATTGAAACTGGAGGATGGCCGTCACCAGCGCTTGCTGCAGGGTGCGGGCGTCCACCGGTCCCAGCCAGCGGTTAAGTACCGCCCCATCCGGCGCCAGAATGTACAACCCCGGCCGGAAGCGCGGGTCATAATCCAGCGCATCAATGAACGGGCCATAGGCATCCGGTCCGTTCCGGTCCATGTCCAGTGTGATGATATTGGCGTAATCGCCATACAGTTCGTCGAGCCCATGCACGATGGGCGCCATTTCGCGGCAGAACGTTCACCACACCGCGCTGAAGTCGAACAATTGCACCTTGCCGCTCACCAATTGAATCTGGCTGACGGCAGTGGGCTGGAACCAGTTGTTGCCCTGGAATTCCACCAGCGGCACATCCGGCAGGTTGTTCAGGTCCAGTGCCGGGTCAGCCGCCGGGGACGCGGCCTGGGTGGGCGGCGCGCTCGTCAGCTCCAGCGTCGGGGCCGCCACCGTGGACGTGGCCGCCAGCGTCACGATCTCCGGCGCAGGAAGTTCGGTCGGCGGCGCGGCAATCTCGGTCGGCGCGCCAGAACCGCCGCAGGCTGATAGAATCAACCCCAGCATCAAAACCAGTTCGATGCGAAACGGAATCTTCAATGTCATTGGGCCTCCATGCAGGGTGCAGTCACAAATCAAGGATACCGAACAAACCTTACAGGAGGATTAATATCCGGCGGTAAGCATCCGTACCACCGTCTCATCTAATCGCCATGAACCCATCCCCGAAATCCTGGAACTTCTATTCCGCCGGTATCCTGCTGGCAGGCGCGCTGTGGATCGCCGTCAGCGCCCGCCTGCCGGGCGCGCTGGCCGCGCCCACCCTGCCCGCGCCGCAGGCCGGCTTCCTCGCCCCGGAGTTCACCCTGCAAACCCCGGAGGGCGAGACCATCGCTCTCGCCGACCTGCGCGGCCACCCCGTGCTGCTCAACCTGTGGGCCTCGTGGTGCGGCCCCTGCCGCGCCGAAATGCCCGCCATGCAGCGCGTGTATGAAGACTACAGAGATCTCGGGCTGGTCATCCTTGCCGTCAACGCCACCGACCAGGACTCCGCCGCCGCCGCAGTGGCCTTCGCCAACGACCTCGGCCTGACCTTCCCCATCCTGCTGGACCTGGACGGCGCGGTCGGCCGCCAGTATGCGCTGCGCGCCTTGCCCTCGTCGTATTTCATTGATGCCAACGGCGTGATTCAGGAAGTGGTCATTGGCGGACCGATGGCCGAAGCCCTGTTGCGCACCCGCATCGAAAACCTGCTTGGTCAAGTGCCCTAGAAGAGTTGGCGGAAAACCAACCTCCTTTGAGATACCTCCGCCAGCCAACTCTTAAAGGCAGCCTCATCGAATTCTCGAAAAGAGTCATGTCATGAAACACTTGAAACCTGAACTTATCATTAGCCTCGAGGCTGCCTGATGCTGCCTATTCTAAACATCGGCCCTTTCGCAATCCCCACCGCCGAACTGCTGCTGCTGGCCGGGTTGTGGTTCGGCCTCACCCTCGCGGAAAAGCACGCCCCACGCCACGGCTTGAACACCGACACGCTCTACAACTTCGTTTTCGTCATGCTCATCAGTGGGCTGGTCACTGGACGGCTGGGCTACGCCGCCCGTCATCTGGACGCTTTCCTCGCCAGTCCCGCCAGCTTGGTTTCGCTCAACCGCGGCGTGCTGGACCCCGTCGCTGCGCTGGGCGGCGGCCTGATTGCCGGTTGGATTTTCGGCCAGCGCAAGAGTTTGAGTCTTCTCCCCGCGCTGGATGCCCTCGCGCCGCTGCTTGGCGTGCTGCTGGTGACTTCTGCGCTGGCAAACCTCGCCAGTGGGGATGCCTACGGCGCCGAAACGACACTGCCGTGGGCCATACCGCTATGGGGCGCGGCGCGCCACCCCGTCCAACTCTATGAGGCTACTGCCGCCGGACTGATTCTGGGCTACCTCTTTCCCCACCCGCGCATGCCCAACCGCCTGCCCGGCATGGACTTCCTGCTGCTCATCGCCTGGAGCGCCGGGGCGCGCCTGTTCTTTGAAGCCTTTCGCGGCGACAGCCTGACCACTCTCGGCGGTCTGCGCACCGCGCAGGTGGCCGCCTGGCTGGCGCTGGCGGCGGCCTTGTGGGGAATTACCAGGTTGCGCCGGGCAAAGCCCGAACCCCAAAAGATACTACAATAGCCCCATGGCCCTCAACGGCAAAACCATCCTCATCACCGGCGCGGCGGTGCGCGTTGGGCGCAGCCTGGCGCTGGCCGCCGCTGCTGCCGGCGCGGACATTGTGTTGCACTATCGCAGTTCAGAGAAAGAAGCAGAAGAAACCGCCGCCGAAATCCGTGATCTCGGTGTAAGCGCCCACCTGGTGCAGGCCGACCTTAGCAATCCCACGGAGATCCACCGTTTGATGGATGAGGCCCTCGCCGACACGCCGCTCTACGGGCTGGTAAATTCCGCCAGCATATTTGAAAACAAGGAATTGGCCGAAACCGACCTCGCCACCTGGCAGCGGCATATGCAGGTCAACCTCACTGCCCCCTTTCTGCTGGCGCAACGCTTTGCCGCTGCGGCTGGGAGCGCCGAGGGGCGCATCATCAACTTGCTGGACTGGCGCGCGTTGCGTCCCGGCGCCGACCATTTTGCCTACACCGTCAGCAAGGCCGGGTTGGCCGCGCTCACCCGTTCGCTGGCCGTGGCGCTGGCGCCCAACATCACCGTCAACGGCCTGGCGTTCGGCGCCATCCTGCCGCCCAGCGATGGCGGCAACACCAGCAAAGTCATCCAGAACGTGCCTGCCGGCCGCTGGGCGCAGGAAGACGAGCCGGGCCGGGCCCTCCTGTTCCTGCTGGACGGTCCGACTTACGTCACCGGCGAAGTCATCCACCTGGATGGCGGCCGGCATTTGGTATAAAAAGGACACTTGGAAATGGACCAGATCATTATCAAGAACCTGCGTGCCCGCGGCATCATCGGCCTGAACGACTGGGAGCGCGAGAAACCCCAGGAAATCCTCATCAACATCATCGCGTATACCGACGTCCGAAACGCCGGCGAAACCGATAGCATCCAGCACAGCGTCAACTACCGCACACTGGCCAAAAGGGCACAGCAGCATGCCGAGACCGCCGCGCGCCTGACGGTCGAAGCGCTCGCCGAAGACCTGGCGCGCCTGTGCCTGGAGGAGCCCAACGTGCAGCGCGTCCGGGTGCGGGTGGAGAAGCCCGGCGCCGTGCGCTTCGCCGATTCCGTAGGAGTGGAAATTGAGCGGGGACGGGTCTGAACGTCGGGTGTGCATCGTGCTGGGCAGCAACATCCAGCCCGAACGGCACCTGCGATTGGCAGTAGAAGGTCTGCGCGTCGCGCTAGGCCCGCTGATGGTCTCATCCGCCTGGCGCACGCCGGCGGTTGGCGCGCCGGGGCCGGACTTCCTGAACGCCTGTGTAGCTGCACCCACCACGCTTTCCGCCACCGCCCTCAAGTTCCGCGTGCTGCGCCCGCTGGAGGCCCAATTGGGTCGGGTGCGCAACGAAGACAAGAATGCGCCGCGCGTCATCGACCTGGATTTGATTCTGGATGATGGCGTCGTGCTCGACCCCGATGTCTGGACCCACGAGCATCTCGCCCTGCCTCTGGCAGAACTGGAACCCACTCTCCGCAACCCACAAACAGGCGAAACGCTGGCCGAGACCGCCAGCCGCCTGGAAGACCGGGCCGCCCGGGCAGACATCCTCCTGCAACAATAAAGCGCCTCGGCTTGAGGCGCTTTATTGAATGACTGGTTGAGATACTGTCAGAGCCCGTACATCACAACATACTGATCGTGTTACTGAATACTTGACCAACTGTCGTTCCGAATATGCCTAATATGAGGATAACTACTATCGCGACGAATACAATCAATAACGCATATTCGACCAGGCCCTGTCCGTTCTCCATCCGTACAGGCTTCATCCAAACCTCCTTTCTGTCTTCTTCGTAAGGCAATGCCTCCTAACAAGTTTGTTAGGTGATTATACCCGTTCCCAATCTCAAGGGAAATAAGAAGAAAGTCTCATAGACAAGAAGGGAATCTTGCGTTCGTAACGAGGGAATCTAAACAACGAAGGCTGGTGAGCCAGCCTTTCCGGCTTCTCAGGCGGCCTAAATCGCCAGCGGGGCCGCGCCACGCGAGATGCTGTCCAGGAATTCCTGGCGCGTGGCGGCGTTGTTGCGGAAGCCGCCCAGCATGGTGCTGGTCGTCATGCGGGCATCGTGCTTGCGTACGCCGCGCATCATCGAGCACAGATGCAGGCCTTCCACCACCACCGCCACGCCCAACGGTTCCAACGCTGCCTCAATGAACATGGCAATCTGGTGGGTCATGCGTTCCTGCACCTGCAAACGCCGGGCGAACATGTCCACCACGCGGGGAATCTTGGATAGCCCGATCACTTTTTTGCGCGGGATATAGGCCACGTGTGCCCGTCCGATGAACGGCAACATGTGGTGTTCGCACAGGCTGTAAAACTCAATATCCCGCACCAGCACCATATCGTCATAATCCACATCGAAAACAGCGTCATTCAGCAGCGCCAGGGGGTCCGTCCGGTAGCCGGCCAGCAGTTCCTGGTAGGCATTCGCCACACGTTCTGGGGTGCGCAGCAGTCCTTCACGCGCCGGGTCTTCTCCCAGCGCTTTGAGCAGTTCGCCGGTCAGGCGCATGATGGCCGCTTCATCAATTGGACTGTCGTCCATGAGTTGGGCGGCAGCGTACAGTTTGTCTTTGTCAAACATAGCGAATCCTCAATGGGTTTAGGGGTAGGCAAAGTGTAAGGGGGTTCAGAGGTAGGGTCAACTGGCCATTTGGGCACTTCCCTCCCATTTTCGACGCACTTTCACGATGAAGTTATCGAATCGGTATGGATTTTTTCCCCAGAGTCTCTATAATAGAGAGAGACCAGTACCCCGGCGGAGGGCCGTATGAGCATCAAAGAAATCCTGAAGGGCATTGAAATGTTCGATGGCCTGACTGATAGCGATTTGGAGTCGGTGGCTGCGGTCTGCCGGCCGCGCCAGTTCCAGGAAGGCGATGTGGTAGCCGAGCAACACTCGCCGGGCGTAGAGATGTTCATCATTGAGGACGGGTTCGTGGAAGTCGTGGTGGACAATTCCGACGATGCCGCCCGCAAGGTCATCGTCAACCTGGGCAGTGGCCAGACGGTGGGCGAGATGTCTCTGGTAGACCAGGGGCCGCGCTCGGCCACCGTACGCGCCATCAGCAGCCCCACCGTGGTGCAGGTCGTTTCCCAGGCAGACTTTGAGCGGCTATGCGATGAAAATTCGCGTATCGGCTACGTCGTCATGCGCAATATCGCCGCCGACCTTTCCTTCCGCTTACGCCAGCGGTTGATGAGCGACAAACGAGGTTAATGTCTATGGCCGTCTATAAAGTTAGCGTCGTGGTTTCGGGTGGTGGAAACTACCCGGGGGCCATCCTGAACCTCAAACAGGAACCCAAAGTGGGGGATGTGATTAAGTTGGGGGCTGAGGACTTCGTTATTACGGAAGTATTGCAATTGATGCCGCCACGCGGCGATTTTCATTTCCTTCACGTTACCTGCCGCCCCAAAGCGGATTAATGCACACATATCTAAATAGCAGCGGGCGGAGCCAATGGCTCCGCCCGCTTACTTTTCATTGGGTCCGGCCTCAGGCCATTTCGGTCTCAATCAGCCCATAAGTGCCATCGCGGCGGCTGTAGAGAACATTAACGGCATTGGTATTCATGTTGAAAAACACAAAGAAATTGTTGTGCCCCAGCAGACGGCTTTGCTCAATCGCCTCCTGTTCGTCCATCGGCATCATCAGGAACTTCTTCCGGCGGATGATAAGCGGTTGAGTGTCCGCCTCGTCCTCCATCGCCATCAATTCAGCCAGGTCGGCATCGGCCGTTGCACTGCGGTCACCGTTCCATTCGCGCCTGCTCTTGTAGCGGCGCACTCGGCGTTTGATGTTGTCATAAGCGGTATCTACTGCGGCCTTGGGTTCCGCTGCCCGGTCTTCGGCCCGCAGCACGTACCCCTTGCCGGAAGCGGTGATTTCAACCACGAATCGGTCCTCCACCTGGCGGGCGCTGCCGGCATGGGTTACCTCCACCCGCACATTCTTGATGTCATGGAGGAAGCGCTCCAGTTTTTCCACCTTGCCCTCAATGTAGTCATGCAGGTCATCATTCACCTGCATATCGCGTCCGTTGATGTCCAGTTCGAATGACATGATTTCTCCTTTGTTCAGATACGGTTAAAACGCAAATTGCCACGCGGCTCGGTTTGGGGGTGCTGGGGTTGCCGGGGATTCCGTGCGGCCCATCTCCTTTCATCCGGTCTGGCGGCAATTCGTCGGTGCAATTCCAGTGTAGCAGAATCCAGAAAATTGTCAAAAGCCTCCTAAATTGGTTGCTGTCCCAAATTTGGTGGGCGAATTTTGGCAGGCGCGCTGAATACAGGTCAGGGTGGGTGGTTCAGGTCAGGGTTGAGCTTGAAACCAGCAGTCCGTTTAGCCTGCCAGAGATGGTCTTGTAGCCCCGGACGGATTTCGCTCTCACTTTCATTCGGCCAATCGCTTGTTCAGTACGGTTGTTCGTCCAGGGGATGCCCGGATCGTGGAAAAAGGCGGTGTAGCGGTCATAGCTTTCACTCAACCGCCCCAGCAACGAGCGCAGTTCATCCACGGCGGTGCGCGCCTGTCTCCGCTTCAGATCTCCCGGGACTTGCTTCCACAATTCAAACAACCGCCGTCCACCTTCCGGCGGCAACTCCTCCATGATCCGCTTGATCTCCTCCACTACCCCCAACCACTCTCCAGGGAGTTTCTGTTCTAACTCCCGGCAGGCTCGCCCCACCCAGCGCCGAACATGAAATTGGCAAACCTGGTGCTCCAGCCCCAACCGCTCGGTCATGCCCCGGTACATCGCCAGGTCATCGGTCACGATGGCCGTGATGCCATGCTCCTGCTGCAGTTGCCGCAGCCAGCGTCGTACCCCGGCCGCATCCCGTTCATCGATCTGCCCAATCGCCAGCGGCTGCCCATCGCCCAGGTCTACTGCCACCATCACCCCCACGCCATTCTGCCAGGCGCCATCCACTCCCACCACCCGGGCGGGCTGCCACTTTGCCCGCTTGCGTAGCGCTTCGGCGGCTTCCTGCACATCCCGCCAACTGCTCATCCGGCTCAACGACACGCCGAACGCACTCAGTACCAGCCCCACCTTGCGATGTGACAATCCAAACGACCAGCATACCGCCGCCAGTGCCTTCAACCGCTCTGTTTGATGGGCACGCTGCACGCCAGCCGGGTAGTGGCGAAAGGTACGCTGGCACCCTGCGCAGCGAAAGCGAAACACCTTCACCCGCCGCATTTTCGTGTCCTTGACCCGCTTCTCCACCCGTCCCCAGCGTTGCAGGATCTCGCCTTTGCAGTACCGGCAGTGCTTCGGCCGTTCGGACGATTCGCTGACCTTCGGACAAAAGATCGGACAAAATGGGGAAAGAAAAGGAACCTCTACAATTAGGAGCGTTGAACAACTAATCGAGGAGGTTCCCATGGACAAGTGTATGCGAATTTCGGAATTT
>SCUK01000067.1 GCA_004297445.1 Anaerolineae bacterium
TCCATGGCGCGCGCCAGGCCATCTTCAGGGATAACTCCGGTCAACGCCGCATACAGCGTCGCCCCGAGTGAATAGATATCCGAGCGGTGGTCCGTGCGGGCCGTGCCATATTGCTCCGGGGAAGAATAGCCCGGTGTCATCGCCCGCGCGCCGGTCGTGGTCGCCTGACTGCCGCTCACGACCTTGGCAAGGCCAAAGTCCACCAGGTAGACAATGCCCTCTGGCGAGATTTTTACGTTGCCGGGTTTAATGTCGCGATGCAGGATGGAGGGGTTGCGGTTGTGCATGTAATCGAGCGCATCGCACAGGGCCGCCCCCATAATCATGATTTCTTCGTCTTCGAGAATACCCAGCCGGTCCATGCGCTGGCGCAGGTCCTCGCCCTCAATGTAATCCATGATGAGGTACTGACCCTGTTCGTCAATCTCAAAATGGTCGGAGACGCGTGGCAGGTTGGGGTGCCGCATGCTGGCGAGGATGGTGGCCTCGCGCCGGAATTGGCGGCTGTATTCCTCTGTGGTGAAGAGGTTTTCCTTGAGGGCAACTTCCACGCCCAGATTCTCATCCAGGGCGCGAAACACCGTGCCCATGCCCCCCTGTCCCAGAACCTCAAGAATCCGGTAGCGGTTATTTACAAAAGAATCTTTTTGCAGCGGCATTGGCGATGAGTATCCAATAGGGTTCTGTATTTGACCGCTCACATTCTACCACTTGTGACGGTTCTAACTATGACTCTGGCTTTACACAAATGAAAACTCCGGCCCGGAAAATGGGCCGGAGTTCACTGATTCCGTCTCGCTCAAGGGCGGAAAGCCGGGTCGAAGTCCAACGCGCCGCTTGTGGTGATTTGTGTCAGGTCAGAACCGGCCACAGATAGCATGTAAATATCGTGGTTTACGCCATCCGGGTTGCTGCTGAAGGCCACCCACTGGCCATCCGCCGAAAATGCCGGGTCGCGAAATGCCAGGGCCTCGGTGGGCGCAAACTTGGTCTCCGGCAGACCGTTCCCCGACGGACTCGGCGCGGCATCCCAGAAAATGAGCTGGAAATAAGGCGGCGAGGCAGTCCTCACGCTTTGCTGGAGAAACAGGATACGGTCTCCGGCAGGCGAGAATCGCGGCTGCCCGTTGTCGCGGTCGTCGCTCGTCGACACTCTGCCAGATACACCCGTGGCAACTTCCCGGTACCAGAGCTGGTTTCCTGCCAGCACGTAAATAATGTAAGCGCCATCCGGGGACCAGGTCGGCTGTTCGGTGCGGGTGGAAGTATTCGAAAAATTGGTTACCTCTCCAGTTGCGAGGTCAAGGATGTAAATCTGAGTCAGGCCGCTGCGAGTCCCAGTAAAGGCGATTTGCGTGCCATCCGGTGAATAGGCCGGGTCACGGTCCCCCGCGCGGGTTGGCAGCGGCGTCAGTTCGCTGCCATCCGCCTTAATCGTGAAGATCGTCGAATCCGAATACTCTTCACGATTGCGGTCACAGGGGCTGATGAAAGCCAGCGTTGTACCATCCGGCGACCAATTTGGCTGGCAAGCACCACCGGGCATATCGGTTATCTGGACAGCATCTTCATCGCTCCCGCCGATGTCCATCAACCAGATTTGATTCGAACCACTGCGATCCGATGCGAATGCAATCTGCGGAACGGTCTCTTCCACGATTTCCTCTGTTGGCGTGGGTTCTTCCACCACCGCGCCACCATCGGTAGCCGTTGCCGCGACGGTCGGCGTTGGGGCTTCATCCGCCCCGCCCGAGTCACCGCGATTAGACATCATCACGATTCCAAAAATCACCGCCATCAGCACAATGCCGCCGCCCGCCCAGGCATACCACGGCAGGTTCAACCCACCGGGCCCGGGGGTCGTACTCGGATTGATTCGGCTGAGGGTATCCGAGAGGGTGGATTGTTTGAAACTGCCCGGCGGCGGTGGCGCAATCGTCACCGCGCCCAAAGCCACCTGGCGCGAGATGGTGTCGCTGGCGTTGAGGAGAGCATCTTTGAATTCCTGGGCGCTCTGGAAGCGGTTTTCCGGCTTGGTTTCCAACGCCCTCTCAATCACAATTGCCAATTGCTTGGAGGTATTCGGATTGTGGTCGGTGATCTTGGTCAGTGTGGTCTGGTTAATCGCAATCGATAGTCCATCTTCCGGGGGCTTACCAGAGAGCATCGCGTACAAGGTTGCTCCCAGCGCATAAATGTCGGTGCGCTGGTCCGTTCGCGCCGAGCCGTACTGTTCCGGCGGAGAATATCCGGGGGTCAGACCACGCGCGCCGGTGGTGGTCTGCTGGCTGACCTCGCCAACTTTCGCCAGGCCAAAGTCCACCACATGGACGTGGCCACTTGGCGTGATTTTGATATTGCCCGGCTTGATATCCCGGTGCAGGACCGGTGGGTCCTGAGTGTGCAGGTAATTGAGCGCGTCGCAGATTGCGATACCAATCAGGACAACTTCCTTCTCCGGCATCTTGCCCACGCGCTGCAGGCGTTCGCGCAGGTCTTCGCCCTCCACAAAGTCCATGACCAGATACTGGCCCTGTCCCTCAATGGTGAAGTGGTCCGTCACCCGCGGGAGGTTGGGATGCCGCATGTTGGCAAGGATGGAGGCCTCGCGCTTAAACTGACGGGTGTAGTCTTCGTCGTCGCCGACCAGGTTTTCCTTGACAGCAACCAACACGCCCAGGCTGATATCGCGAGCCTGGTAGACCGCGCCCATACCGCCCTGACCAAGGACTTCCATGATCTCGTAGCGGTCGTGCAGAATGTATCCTTTTTCAAGCGCCATAATGAATCCTCAATGGTGGTCTATATTCGAGTGACCGTGCCGCAAAACTCGCACGTAATTTCCGTCTGTCCACGCAAAACCGGCGCAGTAAACGCGCCGCCGCACTTCTTGCATTGGGTGGGCGCATTACGAATGCGCTCCAGCAATGCCGGGTCAATCTCTACTGCGCGGTCATCCGCATACCCGCCGCTGCGCGCTCGTCCAATCATCTTCAGCCACTCGTCCCCCAATGGCTGGGCGAGAGCAAAGCGTGCGTTGGGCACCGGTGCACCCTTTCCCAGGCTGGCCACCAGGGTATCCATGCCGGTTTCAGCGTTTTCTTCTTCCTTTATATCCAGAATCTGGTCAAGCGCAACATCGAACTTGAGTTCAAAATCACCCACCCTGTCTTCCCATAGGAAACGCTGTTCGGTTAAGAACAGAATGCCGTTCTCAGGGTCCATGCCGGGGCGTTCCCACACCGCTTCCACCGCCGCCACGCCACTTTCGGTGGCGTTGAGCTTGAACGAGGCGGTAGCAAGGGCATCCATCATCCAGTCCAACCAGGCAAAGTGGGCATGCAGGCTTTCAATCTCATCTGCATATTCGTCGTACTGGTCAAGCACAGTTTCCTCAGCGGCTTCGGCCTGTGCTTCTGCAGAGGCGATTGCGCTCTTCAATTGCATAAAGGCGGGGCGGGCGGCAGCCAGATTGGCCGACATCCCCGCCAGCGTCGCGGTCTGACTCTGAATGGATTTCATCTGGTCGCTGAGCAGCTTTACTTGCATGTCCATTGCGCCGTGCGCCCGTTCTTTGATCTTCTCCCATTGCGCAGCAAGCACCTGAACGTCCGCCTCCAGCGATTTCTCAATGGCGTAACCGCGACCACGCAATTTGCTTAATTGCCGACCCAGATTCTGGACCTCGTTCTCAAGGTCATTAAGTTCAGTGGCGAGATTCTTCAACATCATCTCGTCCTGCAATTCGTTCACTTCATTTTGGAGTTCGACAATGTGTGCCTGGGTCAATTCGCCCGTCAGGTCACTGAAAGATAGTTTGCTGGCCTTGGCGCGCTCATCTTCAATCTTCCCACTCTTGGCATCCTTGATAAAGCGCACCCAATCGTCGGAAGCCTGTCCGTCAATATGGAATGCCACCGAACCAATTTTGGAGTCGCTGAATATCACGTCCAGAAAATCCTGATGTCCGAAGAGTCCTTTATTTTGGGCCTTCGCGTCTTTGACGTTCGCAAGCGCCTGACCTATCATCAGTTGTTGAACCAGTTCCTTGGCGGTGGTAATGAACAGGACCTTCTTGGTTGCCACTTTTTCTTTGCGCTCGAAGATCAGGCGTTTATTGGTCAGGAATAGGATTCCTTCCGGGTCCTGGTCGCCTTCATAATCCCAACGGGCCTTTACGCCGCGATATAGATTTTCGTCGCTCTCAAATGGAAAAGAGGCTTCCGCCGCTTGCCCCAACATCCAATGTATCGCCGTAAGACGAGTGGTCAGTTCACCGGCAGCGCGTTCGATTTCGTCGTAGGACGACTCAATGCTGCGCTCCAATTCGCCCAGACGACCCAACGCCTGATTAATCTCGTTGCGCAGGGTGCCAATAGCGCCAAGCGCCTGTGAACTGCTCCCCAGGCTCATATTCAGTTGGCGCACATAGTTATCCATCGGCCCGAGTTGCCCGCGGAATGCTGTGGCGCTCTGTTGAATCTTCGCTCCGACCTGCTGGCGAACCTGCTGCCAGCGGGTCATCGCGGTATACGCGATGTCTTCAAGGTCGCCCTGATACTTGTAACCGGCATCGCGGGCGCCCTCCAGCAGGTTGATGGCATGGTTAAGATTGGAATCCAACCCGGCCACATCCGCATCCAGTTGAGCGAAGGAGGCGCGCTGGTGCAATTCGTCAAGCGAGTATTGCAATGAGGAGAGTTCTGAGGAAAGGTCTGCCGGCGCCGCGCCGGTGTTCAGCGCCCACGCCGTGCCTGCGGCATAGCCTGCCGCGGCGCCGGTGCGCTGGCGCTGCGGGATTCCACTTGCCGGCCGTGCGGAAGGAGGCATCGGGCGACTGCCCAGCCCCTTCGGGGATCCGGGGCGGAGGACGGCCTGCGGTTTGGGCATACTGCCCATGGGCGGGCCGACTTTGTTCATCACCCGAGGCGGCGGCGCGCTGGGGCGCATTTCCGGTCGAGGGCGCGGGTTGACATTGAAAACGGACTTGCGGACTTCGGTGCGTTTGACGGCGCGATTAACGATTCGCTGGGGGCTGGCCCCACGGCGAGGGATACTGGCGGATGGACGGCTGGACACCCCCTTAAAGGGCGATGATGGTCGGCCGCCGCGGATGTTCTTTCCCGGCATCCCACTTCCTCCTCATTCAAATAGCAGACAGGCTCTGCAACTTCGTACCCGGCGATTATACACTAGTGATACTCCGCCGCCTAAAGGCGGACGGCTTCCTGGGCAACGCTCGGAGCATCCTCCCACGTTAGCGCCCAACGGCGGTATCCCAGCCGTAAAACATTTCTTGCAGCATTTACATCCCGGTCGAGAGTAAGGCCGCAATCCGGACAATCATGCAAACGAACGCTCAAATCCTTCAAGACAATATGCCCGCACCCGGAACACGCCTGGCTGGTGTTTCGGGGACTAACCGTCACGATCTCAACTCCGGCCTCCATAGCCTTGTAGTTGAGCATTGTGCGGAACATCCCCAGGCCAACGTCATGTGCAGAGCGGGAAAGGTGTCTATTTTGAAGCATGAACGTGAGCGACAGATCTTCGAGAACGATGGTGCCATAGGTGTCTGCCAGGTGGCGGGTGGTCTTGTGCCACCAGTCAAGACGCTGATTGGCGATGTGTTCATGAAGGCGGGCGACCTTCCGCATGGCCTTATGCCGGTTCCTGCCGCCCTTCTTCTTGCGGGAGACAGACCGCTGAAGGAGGCGAAGTTTTCGCAGCGATGCTTGCAGGCTTTTGGGGCTATCAAAGGTGATCCCATCCGAAAGCGCCAGTGCGTGCGTATTCCCCAGATCCACGCCAACCGGCGGGTGGGTCGACTTTTCCACCGGCGGTTGGGGAAGCTCCAGCTGAAAAAGGACATACCAGCCGGTCGACTTGCGCACCAGCACGATGTTCTTGAGCTTCCCTTCCGGCAGCGCCCTATGCCAGCGCACCTGGATCAGTCCCGCGTTCTGGACGTACAAGCGACTGCCCCTGACGGCCGCACCGTCGCCCGGCTTGTAGTTGACCGAGTTGAAGCGCGAAGACTTCTGGAAGCGTGGTCTGCCCCGTTGACCCTTGAGAAACTGGCGGTAGGCGCCATCCAGGCGGCGAAGCACCTGCTGACCGGCAGACATGTTGAGCCGGCGCAGCGGGTTAGCCCCTGGCGCTTCGTTGCGCCAATCGCGCCACATGCCCGCCTGTTCGTAGTAGGTGACGGAGTGGCGGCTCTCATCCCACCGCTTGCGGCGGTAATCCAGCGCCCGGTTATACAGCCAGCAGGCGGCCCACAGGATGTCGTTCAAGGATTGCTGCTGGTCCTGGCCAGGATACAGGCGATACCGATATGTGCGCAGCATCTACTTTCCCTTTTGGGTCTCGATATACCGTTTCACAGTGTCTTCCGAAACCTGCCCGATCGCCCCAGCGTAATAACTCCGGCTCCACAGGCTGGGCAGGCGAGAGCACCGGGCGCCGACATCCACCTTCACCCGCTGCGGATAGCGGATCGACTGCCGGTCTCGACGTGAGCGAAAGCGCGCACGTCCATCAAAGAAGTTTACGAAAGCATGCTCCAGGTCTTTGAGTCTTTGCTGCAATACCTGGGTATCGGCTGCCTGCAACCACTTATGATCCGGAGCGCGTTTGAGAGCCGTCAGCATCCGGGTGGTGTCGTGGTATCGCAGACCTTCCCCACGGGCCGCATTCCGCGCCTGGCGAACTTTCAGGAAGTGGTTGTAGACAAACCGAGCGTGTCCGAACTGCACGGCCAACGCCTGCTATTGAGCCTGGTTGGGATAGAGTCGGAACTTGAATGCTTTGCGGACCTGCATGCTTAAGTATAGCACACAAGTTCTCTTTTGAAGTGCGAATCGTATTCCCTCAGCAAGCTGATGGGGTTTCGGTCGCCACCTGGGTATAATCCTCAGGTTCGAAACCGAAAGACTGGAGAAATTAATGAATCAACGCAACAGAACGATCCTGATTACACTTATCCCGCTGATTGCACTCGCCCTATGGGTCACCTGGCCAGGTGACCTGGCTACCATCGCCGGGCGGCGCATCCAAACCGCCCTGGGGCTGGACCTGGTGGGCGGCGTTCAAGTACTGCTGGAGGCTGACCTGCCCCAGGATGCCGAAATCTCCGCCGAATCGATGGGTGTAGCGCGCCAGACGATTGAAAGTCGCGCCAATGGCCTGTTGGGTGTGGGCGAAGCCCTGGTGCAACAGGCCGGAGACCGGCGCATAGTGGTGGAACTTCCAGGCGAGTCAGACACCACCAAGGCCATCAACGTCATCGGCGAGACCGGCCAGTTGGAGTTCGTGGACTTGAGCAGCCTTCCGGTCTCTGATGCCGTGGGGCTAATCGGCCAAACCATCGTCACTGACTATCCTGCCCCACCCGCCCAGACCGTCGGCCAGACTGTTTTCCACACGGTGATGACGGGTGAATCACTGGTCTCAGCGTCTGCTGTGCTCGACCCATCCAACCGCTATGGCGTGGAATTCGCCCTGGATGCCACGGGGGCAGAAATCTTTCGGAATTACACCGCCACCCACACCGGCACCGTGCTGGCGATCGTGCTTGACAAAGTGATTATCTCGGCCCCGACCATTGACCAGGCCATCCCCACCGGCACAGGCGTCATCAGCGGTCAATTTACCAGTGAAGAAGCCAACGAACTTGCGATTCAGTTGCGTTACGGTTCACTGCCCATCCCGCTCAAAGTGGTGCAAAGCCGAACCATCGGCCCATCGTTGGGCGAAGACTCCCTGCGCCAGAGTCTGACCGCCGGGCTAATCGGCCTCACCGCGGTGATGGTTTTCATGCTGTTCTACTACCGGTTACCCGGCCTGGTGGCCGACGTCGCTCTGGTGCTCTACGCATTGTTCACGTTCGCGCTGTTCAAGCTCATTCCCATCACCCTCACTCTCCCCGGCATCGCGGGTTTCATCCTCAGCATCGGCGTGGCGGTGGATGCCAACATCCTGATCTTTGAACGTATGCGCGAGGAACTGCGCGCAGGTCGCAAGTTGCAAAACGCCATTGAGGTGGGCTGGGATCGGGCATGGTCGTCAATCCGCGATTCCAACATCTCCACCCTCATCACCTGCGCCATCCTTTTCTGGTTTGGCGGGTTCATCGGCGCAAGCATCGTCAAGAGCTTTGCAGTCACCCTGGCGCTTGGCGTGGGCGTAAGTCTCTTCACTGCCATCACCGTCACGCGTGCCTTGCTTCATCTTGCGCTGGACCGCATATCGCTTAGTGACCACCGCGCCTGGTTTGGCGTGAAAGGCGAACAATCATGAAACTCGATATCGTTGGACGTCGATACCTGTACTTCTGGATTTCCCTGCTGTTGATTGTCCCCGGTTTGATTGGGCTCATCCTCTGGGGCTTGCCGCTCGCCATTGATTTCACCGGCGGGGGCTACGCCGAATTGCGTTTTGAGTCCGGCGAAGTGCCGCCGCTGAATGAGATTCGCGCCCTGTATGCCGAATTCGAAGTGGAAGATGCCGCGCCGCGCACCGGCGGACCCGGCGAGTTGCTGGTCCGTTCCGGGCAACTTACCGGCGAGGGTAACGACTTAATCGTGGCGGCTCTGAATGAGCGCTACGGTGAAGTCACCCTGCTGCGGTTTGACAGCGTCGGCCCTACAATTGGCCGTGAAGTGACCAACCGCGCGGTGTGGGCGATTGCCGCCGCCTCACTCGGTATCATGTTCTACATCTGGTATGCCTTCCGCGGTGTCCCCAATGCGCACCGCTACGGGGTTGGAGCCATCCTCGCCATGCTCCACGATCTTGCAGTAGTGTTCGGGATGCAGGCCATTCTGAGCCGCTTCTTCGGCTGGGAAGTGGATGCCCTATTCCTCACCGCCCTGCTGACCGTCGCGTCGTTCTCCGTGCATGACAGCATCGTGGTCTTTGACCGCATCCGCGAGAATGCCGGCAAAGCTCGCCGTCGCACGCCCTATGAAGAAATCGTGAACGACTCCATAGTGCAGACCATCACCCGCTCACTTAACACGCAGATCACGGTTTTCCTGACTTTGTTGGCGCTGGTGATTTTTGGCGGGGATACCCTGCGGCACTTCGTCATCATCCTGATGATTGGCGTGCTGAGTGGTACCTACTCCAGCATCTTCAATGCCGCCCCGATTTTGGTCGTGTGGGAAAACAGGGAATGGGAAACCTGGTTCCGGCGCAAACCGGCAACCCGGTAACCAGACGTAACAGTGCACAAATAGAAATCCGTCTACTCCAGATAGACGGATTTCTTTGTCTTATCGCTCCAGGCAAGCGTCAGATGGATTCGCCGGGTTGTAGTAAACCGTCACCTGTGCCCCAACCGGGTACCGGTCCGTGATCTTGTAAGCCTCGCCGCTCTTGCGGATGGCCATGAATTGGTCCCCCGCCCGCACCACCGCCGCCTGGAACGGCTGCCCATCCACCTGGTAGGTGTACTGCACATTGGGACTCACCGAAGCATGGTCGCCGCCGGTGACTTCAACACGCGACAACACCACCGTGCCGCTGGTGGAAGGCCAGCTCTGCGCCGCATCCCGCGCAGCTTTGGCTTCTTTGGAACGCTTGTTGAGGAACCAGCCAATTCCGCCAAACACGCCGAACATCGGCAGCAACACCGCGAGCATGCCAATGCCGAAGATGACGAAGAAAGCGATGGTGCAAAGTACGGATAAAGAAATCCCTACAATCTCAGGATTGTCCATGAACGGCTCCTTCTATTTTCACTCAGGCCAATGGCCAGATTGTACTGCCGCAGGGAATTAAAAGAAACAAGCCCCGAGGGGCCTGTTTCGAGTTGGTGAAATGTTCCGACTAAACGTCTAAGTTCCGCACTTCGCGAGCGTGGGTTTGGATGAACCGTTTGCGCGGCGGCACAGCCGAGCCCATCAGCATGTCAAAGGTGCGGTCAGCTTCGGCGGCATCTTCAACTGTCACCAGCAGCAGCGTGCGATTGGCGGGATCCATCGTCGTGTCCCACAACTGCTCCGGGTTCATCTCGCCCAACCCCTTGTAGCGCTGGACGCCGGCTTTCTCGGCGGCTGCCCCCAACTTCTTGATGACTTCGTCCTTCTCGCGTTCCGTGTAGGCGTACTGCACTTTCTTGTTCTGGGTGATGGCATACAGCGGCGGTTGGGCGATGTAAAGATGGCCGTTGTCAATCAACGGCTGCATGTAGCGGAAGAAGAAAGTCAGCAACAGGGTACGAATGTGGCTGCCGTCCACATCGGCATCGGTCATGATGATGACCCGGCCGTAGCGCAGCCCTTCCAACCCAAATGATTCACCAATGCCCGTGCCAAGCGCCGAGATGAGCGCCTTGACTTCATTGTTGCCGAGGATTTTATCGAGGCGGGCGCGCTCGGTGTTCAGGATTTTTCCGCGCAACGGCAGGATGGCCTGGAAATGCCGGTCGCGCCCCTGCTTGGCGGAGCCGCCGGCTGAGTCGCCTTCCACAATATACAGTTCGCTCTTCTGCGGATCTTTCTCCGAACAATCTGCCAGTTTCCCCGGCAGGGTCAGACTCTCCAGCGCGCTCTTGCGAATGACAAGGTCGCGCGCCTTGCGCGCCGCATCGCGTGCCCGGGCGCTGGTGAGGCACTTGGATACGATCGCTCTCGCCGCCGCCGGGTTTTCTTCCAGGAACGTACCGAATACATCCGCCACCACCTGTTGGACGGCGGTCTGGACTTCCGGATTCATCAGCTTCACTTTGGTCTGGCTCTCGAATTGCGGGTCTCCGATCTTGACTGACACGATGGCCGTCAAGCCTTCGCGGGTATCGTCGCCGGTGAAGTTCGGGTCCGAGTCCTTCAGCAGGCCCGCCTTGCGGGCATAGTCATTGATGATACGCGTGACGGCGCTGCGCAGGCCGGTGAGGTGCGTGCCTCCGTCAATTGTATTGATGGTGTTGGCAAAGGCGTACACCGACTCGGCATACGCGTCGGTGAACTGGATGGCGGCTTCAACAACCAGGCTTTCCTCGACCTGTTTCTCTTCCGTGTAGACAACCGGGTGCAGAACCTCACGATTCCGATTGAGATAGCGCACGAAGGCTTTGATGCCGCCCTCGAAGTGAAAGGTCATCTCGCGGCCATCGCGTTCGTCCAACAGGTGAATGGTCACCCCGCGGGTCACAAATGCCATTTCCCGGAATCGCTGCAGGAGCGTCTCGAACCGGTATTCCATCTCTCCTTTGAAGATTTGAGTGTCGTATTTAAAGGATACTTTGGTGCCGGTGTCGTTCTCGGCCACTTTGCCGGAAGACTTGACCGGCCCCTGGGGGATGCCGCGCTCGTAGCGCTGGGTATGCAGTTTGCCATCACGCTTGACGACCACTTCACACCACTCGGACAATGCATTGACCGCCGATACGCCAACGCCATGCAAACCGCCGGAAACTTTGTAGCCTTTGCCGTCGAATTTGCCCCCGGCGTGCAACACGGTCATCACCACTTCCAGCGCGCTTTTCTTAAGTGTGGGTTGGATATCCACCGGAATACCGCGGCCGTTGTCTTCAACCGTCACGGTGCTGTCCGCATGGATGGTGATATCAATGCGGTTGGCTGCCCCCGCAAGGGCTTCATCGATTGAGTTGTCAACGACCTCGTAGATGAGGTGATGCAGAGCCTTGACGTCCGTGCCGCCCACATACATACCCGGGCGGCGGCGCACTGCCTCCAGGCCTTCCAGCACCTGGATATCTTCGGCCCCGTAACTTTGTGTTTTGGTCTTTGCTTTTGCTTTTGCCACAGACAAACCTCCAGCAAGGCTGGGGACGGAGTCGCCAGCCCGCCCGACTTAGCTCGATTTCGCGTGTTTCTGGAACTCAGCGGTAGACTAATTACGCAAGTTTGTTCTATTTTACCATAGGGCCTGATTCCCTGCCTTTATTCATGACCCCCTTCTCCTGACGGCTATTATTGGACCCCAGGAGCATTCGGAAGTCTTCGCCAAACCCTCGGTTAACCGGAAAGGAACTTACTGTTTCTCAGTTATCGAAAGGCACCAGGATTGGACTATATTCACAATCAAACTCTGATTAATTTCCGCCAGTGTGCTTGACCTCCCTTGCTAAACTATGTAGAATTACGAGTTAAGTCCTGGTGTGTAAACACATACTCGGATTTATGTACGATGCCCAACGCTAAGGCACGTACAAGTTGTTTGGAGAAAGGAGGTACTCGCAGCATCGACCATCTCCCATATCTCCCAATTCCCCACTTGTGTTACCCCGCGACTTGCGGGTAGCAACTATCCGTTTTTGGAGGAGAAGTAAAAAATGTCAAAGCGTTTTGTATCCATCTTTTCACTGCTGGTGATTGCCAGCATGGCCCTTGCGGCCTGCGGCGGCGGCGCGGCTCCCCTGGAGTGCACCGACGCGATTGGCTGCGTGGAAGTCGCCGCTGGCGAACCCATCCACCTGGCCTACATGCTGACGGTCTCCGGCGCCACTGCCACCCTGGGCGATGACTCGCTCGGCGGTATCCGCGTGGCCTTGAATGACCGCCCGGATGTGCTCGGCCACACGGTTGAGCTGACCGGTGAGGATGAAGGCTGCTCCGCCGAAGGCGGCCAGACCGCCGGCACCAAGGTCGCCGCTGACCCGAGCGTGGTCGCCATCGTCGGCACCAACTGCTCCGGCGCGGCCTTTGCCGCCCTGCCGGCCATTTCCGAGGCCGGTATGCTGATGTGCTCGTCCTCCAACACCAACCCGGGCCTCACGGATCCGGAAGGTGGCTGGCTGCCGGGCTACTACCGCACCGCTCACAACGACAAGTTCCAGGGCCGCATCGCCGCTGAATTTGCCTACAATGAGCTGGGCGCCCGCACTGCCGCGACCATCCACGATGGTTCCCCCTATGCCCAGGCCCTGCAACAGGTGTTTGCTGAAACCTTTGCTGCTCTTGGCGGCACCGTGACCTTCCAGGGCGCGGTGAACGTGGGTGATACCGACATGCGCGCCGTCCTCACCACTGTGGCCGCTGACACCCCGGACATCCTGTACTACCCCATCTTCGAGCCGGAAGGCAACTTCATCACTGCCCAGGCCGCTGAAGTGGCCGGTATGGAAAACACCATCCTCATGGGCGCTGACGGTCTGCTGGCCGACACCTTCCCGGAGAACTCCGGCGAAAACGTGGTTGGCATGTACCTCTCCGGCCCGTACGTGACCGGCGCGACCTATGACGATTTCTTGGCCAAGTGGGCCGAAGTCATCGGCGGCGTTCCGCCCTCGGGCTTCCACGCCTTCGCTTATGACTGCACCAACATGATTCTCGACGCCATCGAGAGCGTTGCCCAGCAGGGCAGCGATGGCACGCTGCTGATCGGCCGCCAGGCCCTGCGCGATGCGATGACTGCCACGGCCGGCTTTGACGGCCTGACCGGCTCGCTGACCTGCAACGAGTATGGCGACTGCGCCACCGGCGAAGCCCTTGCCGTCTTCCAGATCACCGAAGCTGAACTGAACGGTGGCTGGCCGCCGGCAGCTATCTGGACCCCGTAAGACCGTCCAACAGCCTGATGACTAGTCTGTCATAGGCTGACGCAGTAAAGGGATGAGCCAGAGAACATCTTTGGCTCATCCCTCCTTAAATTCATACCTGCAGGAGAGGGCCGAATGCTTAGAAGAACACTCTCGCGTGTATCCTGGGTGGATGTTTTTCTCAGGATCTTCCAGTTAGTTGCCGCGGTCGTCATCCTTATCGGCCTGTACAAGACCTTCACCACCGCCCGTTACAGCAGCGAACAATGGGCCACTCTGGCATTTGCCGGGTTGGCGCAGGGCAGTATCTATGCCCTCATCGCGCTGGGCTATACCCTGGTATATGGCATCCTTCTCATGATTAACTTCGCGCACGGCGAAATCTACATGACCGGCGCGTTTTCCACAGTCTTTCTCGCCATGTACTTTAACCGCATCGGTTTTCTTCAGTCGAGTCCGGTCCTGGCGATTATCGTCCTTATCCTTTTCTCTGCCGCAGTATCCACCAGCATCGCCGTCCTGCTGGAGCGCATCGCCTATCGCCCCTTGCGCAATGCCCCGCGCCTCATCCCCCTTATTACCGCCATCGGGGCTTCGTTCGCCCTGCAATACACCTTCCGCGGGCTATTTGGGTCACAGTTTCGGGCCTACCCGGACATTGCCGTCCTGAAAGGCACCTGGAACATCCTGGGGTTTGATGTGCCACTGGTGCAGCCGGTAGTGTTCCTTGCCGCCGTCCTGCTCATGGTCGCCTTGTATTGGTTTGTCGAGCGCACCAAGACCGGCAAGGCCATGCGCGCCGTTTCCGAAGACAAGGCCGTGGCCCGCCTGATGGGCATTGACATTGACCGCATCATCGTCTCAACCTTTGCATTGGGCGGCGCGCTTGCCGGCGCGGCTGGCGTCTTTAACGGCTTGTTTCGCCCGCAGGGCGTCTTTTTCCTGATGGGTTTCTTCCCCGGCATCAAAGCCTTTACCGCCGCGGTGCTGGGCGGCATTGGCAACATCCCCGGCGCCATGATGGGCGGGCTCCTGCTGGGTCTGATCGAAGCGCTCGGTCCCAACCTGATACTGGAAGGGCTGGGTATTCCGGCCGCCAACCAGTTGAAGGATGCCATCGCATTCCTGGTGCTGGTCCTCATCCTCATTTTCCGGCCGCAAGGCATATTTGGCGAACGTCTCGCTGAAAAGAAAGCCTAGGGTGATGCGATGAAGATTAACTGGAAAACCACTCTTCGATACGGCTTAATTGGCGGGGTATCCGCTTTGTACTTCTCCATGATTGGCATGGTCGAGCTGTTCGCCGGCCGCAACTTGATAGGCACGACCGTCAACATGGGCCACCTGTTGCTGTACGGCGGCATGCTGGCAGCCGGGCTGCTGGCGGCCCGCGCACACCATCAGGGCAAACTCGCGCAACACGCCGTTATCGGCCTGGTGGCCGGGCTGTCAGCGGCCATACCCACGGCTTTATTGGTGATCCTGCATGAGTTCATCCCCATGCAGGATGTCTTTGTCAGCGTCAATAACGCGTTGATTCGCTTCCTGACATTTGAACGCGGCCTGCCCGGCCTTCTGCAATTCTTCCTGGCAAGCGGCCTGCTTGGCTTGCTGGGCGGCCTGTTTGACGGCATCCCGACTGATTACCGGAGAGCCGTGGGCACAGGTCTGGCCGGGGTCGCCATTGTGGCTGTGTTCTCCGACCTCGTAACGCAAGTGCTGACCAATCTGTTCGGGCGAGCATCCGTGAACATCTTCTTCGTAAGCAAGGCGCTGAAACCGGTTATCGCGTTGGTGTTGTTGCTTGCAATCGCCGCCTTCGTATTCATGCGCGACCGGCGCAAAGCCAATGCACCCGCCGCAGTTGCTGCCGCGCCGCTGGACAAGCGCGCTGCATTGCGCAAGCAGGTTATCCTGTTCGTCATCATCGGCGCCCTTCTGGCAATTGCCCCCTGGATTTTGGGGTCGTTCCTCTCACAGGTACTGTTTGAGGTCGGCCGCTTCGTTTTGCTCGGTCTGGGGTTGAATATCGTGGTCGGCTACGCCGGTCTGCTGGACCTCGGTTACGTGGCGTTCTTCGCCTTCGGCGCCTACACCATGGGTCTGCTCACGACCACCACCAACCTGAATTTGGGAGGCGGGGTCTTCAACTTCTGGCTGGCGCTGCCCATTGCCGTTCTTGTTTCGGTGCTGTTTGGGGTATTGCTGGGTTTCCCGGTACTCAGCCTGCGCGGCGACTATCTGGCCATCGTCACTCTCGGCTTCGGCGAAATTATCCGCATCCTGGCTCTCTCAGACTGGCTTAAACCCATCATGGGTGGCGCGCAGGGTGTGTTGTTCATCCCCACCCCGGAAATATTCGGGATCGTGTTTGATTCGCCGGAGTCGATGTATTATCTGGTCTTAGCGGCGGCGCTGGTGGCTGCCTTTGTTTCCATCCGGCTGCGCGACTCGCGCCTCGGTCGCCAGTGGATGGCAATGCGTGAAGACGAAGATGTGGCCGAAGCCATGGGCATCAATACCGTCCAGACCAAGTTGCTGGCCTTTGCCATCGGCGCGGGTTTCTCCGGCCTCGGCGGCGCAATCTTCGCTGCCCGCCTCGGCAACATCTTTCCCCATTCCTTCAACCTGCTCATCTCCATCAACGCCCTCAGCCTCATCATCGTGGGCGGGCTGGGCAGTATCCCGGGTGTGATTGTCGGCGCCATTGCTCTCGTTGGCCTGCCTGAACTCCTGCGTGAGTTTCAGGAGTACCGTTTGTTAATCTACGGTATCTTGCTGATTGTAATGATGCTCAACCGGCCGGAAGGGTTCCTGCCTGCGGAAGTGTTCAAGCGCGAGCTGCACGCTGGTGAAATTACCGAACCCGCGGAAGTGGAGTAACCATGGCAAACATCCTTACTGCACGCAACGTCACCAAAACGTTCGGCGGCCTGGTGGCCGTGAACGACTTCACGCTGGACATCGCCGAGAATTCGATTTCCTCGGTCATCGGCCCCAATGGAGCAGGCAAAACCACATTCTTTAACTGTGTGACCGGCTTCTATAAGGTGGATGAAGGCGAAATTATATTCAATAGCGAACAAATTCAGAATCGCCGCACGGATGTCGTCACCCGCAAAGGCATCAGCCGTACCTATCAAAACATCCGCCTGTTTTCCAACATGAGCGCGATTGAGAACATCCTGGTTGGTCAGCACCCACGCCTGAAAACCTTCTGGGCAGAGGCCGTGTGGAAGAGCAAGCGCTTCCGCAACGAAGAATTGACCGCGCTCGAAGAAGCGCGTCGCCTCTTGCGCTTCGTGGGGTTGCAGGGCATGGGCGATACCCTCGCCCGCAATTTGCCCTACGGCGCCCAACGCCGTTTGGAGATTGCCCGTGCGCTGGCCAGTCTGCCCAAGTTGCTGCTGCTGGACGAACCAACCGCAGGCATGAATCCCAACGAAACCGGCGAAATGACCCGTTTCATCCAGCATCTGCGCGACGAACTCGGAATCACCATCCTGTTGATTGAACACGATATGCGAGTGGTCATGGGAATCAGCGAACAAGTAACCGTGCTGGACTATGGCTCAAAGATTGCCGAAGGGTCGCCCAAGGAAATTCAGAGCAATCCGCGTGTCATTGAAGCCTATCTGGGCCGCGGTGCCGCAAGCGGGCTTAAAGCCGGAAAGCGCTAGGAGAGCACATCATGGCGATGCTTGAAGTCCACGACATTCACACCTACTACGGCAATATCCATGCTCTTAAGGGCATTTCGCTGGAAGTGAACCAGGGCGAAATCGTCACCCTCATCGGCGCCAACGGCGCTGGCAAAACCACCACCCTGCGCACCATCAGCGGGTTGCTCAGACCGCGCCAGGGGACCATCACCCTCAACGGCGAGTTAATCAGCGAACTACCGGCCCACGAATTGGTGTACAAGGGCATCGCCATGGTGCCGGAAGGCCGCGGTGTATTTGCCAAGATGTCCGTACAGGAAAATCTTGAAATGGGCGCCTACCACCGCAATGACAAGGCGGTCATTACCAGTGACCTGGAATACGTGTTTGGCCTCTTCCCCCGCCTGAAGGAACGCCGCCGCCAGGTCTCCGGCACCCTCTCCGGCGGCGAACAGCAAATGCTGGCCACGGGCCGGGCGTTGATGAGCAAACCCACCCTGCTTCTGATGGACGAACCTTCCATGGGCCTGGCCCCGATTCTGGTGGAGGGCATCTTTGATACCATTCAGGCGATTAACAAAGAAGGGACGACCGTACTCCTGGTGGAACAGAACGCGCTGATGGCGCTCTCGATTGCACATCGCGGGTACGTCCTCCAGACCGGTCAGATTGTGTTGACCGACAAGGCAGATAAACTCAAGAAAGACCCGACCGTACAGAAAGCCTATCTGGGCGTGGACTAAACCTCGTTTCAGGCATTCAGCGGCGGGTCGCTTCCGACCCGCCGCTTTTTATTTCAGCGCCCTTGCATCAGACCATCCAGGAAGAACCTGAGCCTTCCCTCATCCCTGCTAAAATAACCGCATGCTGATTCTCAATGCCGCAGAAGTCAGGCGGGCGCTCCCGATGGCGGAGTGCATTGCCGCGATGAAGCGAGCCTATGCCGCTCTTTCTTCCGGGCACGCTGAAGTCCCCCTGCGTACGCGCCTGCCCATTGCTCCCCATGAAGGCGTCAGCCTGTTCATGCCGGCTTTTGTGGACGATGAAGGCGGGCAAGCGTTGGCGGTCAAGGTGGTTTCCGTGTTCAATCGCAATCCCGGCCGCGGCCTGCCCCTCATTCATGCCGCGGTACTGGTACTCAACCCGGAAACCGGCGCAGTCGAAGCCCTGCTGGAAGGCGGATCGCTCACCGCCATCCGCACCGGCGCGGGCAGCGGCGCGGCGATTGATGTGCTGGCGAGACCGGACGCGCACACCCTGGCGGTGTTCGGCGCCGGCGCGCAGGCGCGCGCACAACTGCGGGCCGCCTGCGCCGTACGTCCCATCGAAACCGTCTGGGGATTTGACCCCGTCCCGGAAAGGGTCGACGCAATGATTGCTGAATTGGCTGGACACAATGGCATCCCGCGCGATATCCGCCGGGCAGCCTCTCCCCGGGAAGCCATAACAGACGCCGATATTATTTGCACCGCCACCACCAGCGCCGCGCCAGTTTTTGCAGATGCGCACCTGAAGCCGGGGGTACACATCAGCGGGGTGGGCTCTTACACACCAGAGATGCAGGAAATCCCAACGGAAACAGTAGCCCGCGCCCGGGTTGTGGTGGACAGTCGCGCCGCCGTACTCGCGGAAGCCGGAGATTTGATTATCGCGATGCGGGCAGGTCAAGTTATCGAAACAAGTGTCGCCGAGCTGGGAGACATCCTGAACGGCAATGCCGTGGGCCGTTCAGACAAGACCCAGATTACATTCTTCAAGTCCGTCGGGGTTGCGGTGCAGGACGCCGCCGCCGCCCAGCTGGCGCTCGCCAATGCCCGCCGGCTGGGGCTGGGCACCACGATAGCGTGGTGAGTACGCACAAGCTTGGGGCTGAATAATCCTTCAATCTATCAATTCATCGAGACCATAGGACATCGCAACCCATGACCGAACTACCAAAATCCGCAGACATCGTCATCATCGGGGGTGGGGTGATGGGCGCCTCAACCGCTCATCACCTGGCGCAACGCGGCGTAAAGGACATCGTACTGCTGGAAAAAGAGGACTTCTTTGGGCTGGGCGCCACTGGCCGTTGCGCTGGCGGCGTTCGCTACCAGTTCGCTACCGAAGTCAACATCCGCCTTTCGCTCGCCAGCCTGCCCATTCTGGAAAGATTCAAGCAGGAAATGGGGCAGGATGTAGATTACCGCCAGTGCGGCTATTTGTTCCTGCTCACAAACGAAACCGACATCGCCGCCTTTGAACGCAATGTCGCCCTGCAGCACCGTCTCGGAGTCATGACTGAATGGTTAACCGGTGACGAAGTTCGCCGCCGCCTGCCGCAGATGCGCCTGGAAGATGTGCTGAAGGGCGTATTTCATGGCAAGGACGGTCTGTGTGACCCCAATGGCGTCGTCATGGGTTACGTGAACAACGCCGCCCGCCTTGGCGTGCAAGCCCTGACGGGGATCGAAGTAACGGGCGTGCAATCACGCGGCGGGCGCGTGGCCGCCGTGCAGACCAGCAAGGGAGTCATCGAAACCTCCCAGGTGGTCAACGCTGCCGGGCCGTGGGCCGGGCGTATTGGCGAGCTGGCTGGCATCGAAATCCCCATCACGCCCATCCGGCGGCAGATGCTCACCACTACCCCCCTGCCGCAGATACCCGCCGATTTCCCATTCGTCATAGACTTTGCCCAATCGCTCTATTTTCACAGGGAGGGTGACGGCCTGTTAACCGGCATGAGCAACCCGACCGAAAAGCCGGGATTCGACCAGAACGTAGACCCGGATTGGGAACTCATCAATTTGGAGAAGGCGGCGGCCCGCCTGCCCCTGCTGGAAACCGCCGGGTTGGCCAGCCACTGGGCCGGTCTGTACGAAGTGACACCGGATGCCCATCCCATCTTTGGCAGGACTCCTCTCGAAGGCTTCTATCTTGTAGCGGGGTTTTCCGGCCACGGGTTCATGCACGGGCCAATCAGCGGCAAATTGATGGCCGAAATCATGCTGGACGGGGCCGCCAGCACGGTGGATGTATCCATGCTCGATTTCGCCCGCTTTGCCGAAGGGCGATTGATTCATGAATACAATGTGGTTTAGGGGAACCAATTGCTTCCGGCATTCGTTCTATGGCTGACACTATTCTTGATTGGAGCAAACGCCATGAAGACTCTCTTAAAATCCCTATTCCTGCTTGCCATGTTGGCGGCGCTCGCCGCCTGTGCCCCGGCCGCGCCGGATGAACCGCTGGCCTGCACGCTCATGGGCTGTGTGAATACCCTTCGTATCGAAATCACCAATGCACCCGCCATGCCGTATTGGGTCACCGTACGGGCTGACGGGCAGGAGTTCAACATCGCCTGCGAGGAAGGCGTGGAAACCTCCGGCCTTGCGGGGGAAATGGACTGCGAAACCGGCATCTTCACCCTCTTTGATTTCGCCCCCGAAACCGCATCCATCGAAGTCGGTTGGGCTGCAGGCGGCCTCACGATTGACGCCATCCCGGAGTACGAAACGTTCCGCCCCAACGGACCGGGCTGCGAACCCGAGTGCCGCAATGGGCTGGTAAAAGTAGAACTACCGGAACAGTAGCCCGTAAGATCGTAAAACTCCCGCCTGACTGCGGGAGTTTTCTTTTTCTCTCCGCAGTGTTAAGATAATCACCGCCATGCCCTCCGCCGAAATCCTCACCATCGGTACCGAGATACTTCTCGGCGAAATTCTGGACACCAACGCCAGGCACATTGCTCTGGGGTTGCGCGACTTGGGCCTGGACCTCTACTACACCGCCACGGTCGGTGACAATGCTGACCGAATCGCGGAATTCATCCAGGACTCGCTGCAGCGCGCCGATATCCTGATTACTACGGGCGGTCTCGGTCCCACGGTGGATGACCCCACGCGTGAAGCGGTGGCGCTCGCTTTTAAAGTGCCGCTGGAATTCCAACCAGAGTTGTGGGAACAGGTTCAGGCGCGCTTTGCCCGCTTTGGCCGGGTCCCCACGGAAAATAATCGCCGCCAGGCCTATGTACCCGAGGGAGCTCAGGTCATCGAGAACCCGGTGGGCACCGCCCCCGCCTTCCGCATGGAACGCGACGGGCGTACTGTGATTTGCCTGCCCGGGGTCCCGCGTGAAATGGAGCACCTGTTGGAACACGCTGTCCTGCCCTACCTGCGGGATGCCTACCAACTCACCGGGGTGATTAAGACCCGTGTCCTGCACACGGCAGGGGAAGGCGAATCGGCCATAGACGAACTCATCAGTGACCTGGAAAAACTTCGTAATCCCACCGTTGGCCTGGCTGCTCATGCCGGTCAGGTGGATATTCGCATCACCGTCAAGGCGGGCTCAGAGACTGAAGCCGACGAACTGATTACGCTCGTGGAATTGGACCTGCGGCAACGTCTCGGAGACCGAATTTACGGCGCAGACGAAGACACGCTGGAAGGCACAGCGCTCGCCCACCTTGCGGCGCTTGGCTGGAAGGTGGCAGTGGTTGAGTCGGGGCTTTCCGGCGAGTTGGCAAAACGCCTTGCCGGTGATTCAGGGGTTTTCGCTGGTGGTGAAGTCTTGCCCCCGGAGACATCCCTGGCAGAGTTGAAATCTGCCCTGACCGCGCTGATGACCCGCCTGCACACAGAGGCAGGGCTGGGCGTGGGCGTGCGGCGCGGGGAAGAAAAGTCTGACCTGCACCTGGTAATTGTCTCGCCCGTACGGACCAATGCCATTACCCGCTCTTATGGTGGGCCGCCCAAATTGGTCAGCATGTGGGCCGTAAATACCGGGCTGGACATCTTGCGTAAACTTAAGAACTAGACCCGCCAGCGGGCAACGCCCTTGTCGCACACACCCTTTTGGGTAGAATTGGTTAATGTCACCCCTGATTACGAATCTAACGTAGAGGCGCACGCGGCGTAAAGTAAGCCGGTGCGCCTCTACGTCTATTGAAACGGAGATCGAATGGTCAAACAAGCTGACCTCATCCTGCACAACGCCATCGTCTTAACCATGGATGAAGAGTTCAATCAGCATGAGCCCGGGGCTGTCGCCATCGCCGGCGACAGTATCCTCGCCGCCGGTCCGGAGGCCGAGATACTGGCAGCCTTCTCCTCCACAGAAAAACTGGATTGTGGCGGCAAAGTGCTGATGCCCGGACTGGTGAACGCCCACACCCACGTGCCCATGACCTTGCTGCGCGGCCTCACGGATGACCTGCGGTTGGATGTCTGGCTGCTGGGCTATATGATGCCGGTGGAACGCGAGTTTGTCTCACCGGACTTTGTGCGGCTGGGCACGCTGATTGGCTGCGCGGAATACATCCGCACCGGTATCACGACCTTCAACGATATGTATTATTACGAAGAAGATGTCGCCAAAGCCACGGTTCAGGCCGGCTTGCGCGCCGTCCTCGGCCAGACCGTGCTCAAATTCCCGGCTCCGGATGCAGGCTCTTTCGAAGAAAGCCTGGCCGCGGCACGCGAGTTCATCGTTGGCTGGAAAGACCACCCCCTTGTCGTGCCCGCCGTTGCGCCGCACGCGCCGTTCACCTGCACCCCGGACATCCTCAAAGCCTGTGCCGCGCTTGGCGCGGAATTTGACGTGCCGCTCCATATCCACCTTTCCGAAACCGCGGTGGAAGTGGAAAATATGCGCGCCGAAAACGACATGCCCGTCATCCCGTATGTGAAGAAACAGAACTTGTTTGATGCCAAGGTCATCGCCGCTCACTGCGTCCACATCGACAAAGGTGAGATAAACACTCTGAAACACCACAAGGCTGGCGTTTCCCACAACCCCAGCAGCAACATGAAACTGGCCTCCGGCGCGGCGCCGGTGATGCAAATGCTTGAAATTGGACTGAACGTCGGTATCGGCACGGACGGTCCAGCCAGCAACAATGACCTGGACATGTTCGAGGAAGTGCGGCTGGCCTCATTCCTCGCCAAATTGCGCAGCAGTGACCCTACCGCCCTACCCGCCCGCACGGCCGTCCTGATGGCCACCCGCATGGGCGCCCATGCCCTGCACCTTGGCCACCTGACCGGTTCGCTCGAACCCGGCAAACGCGCCGACCTGATTCTGGTTGACATCGACACGCTGCACAACAGCCCGCGATTCCGGCACAACCCCAATGGGATCTATGCGCAGTTGGTGTACGCCGCGAAATCCACGGATGTAACGGATGTCATGGTCAACGGTCGGTGGCTGATGCGAAGCCGCGCCCTCGAAACTATTGATGAGCGCAGCCTGTTGGAAGAAGCCGACCAATACGCGCAACGCGTGGATAAATTCCTGATTAATCGCGAAGGCTCCATCCTCTCCAAACTTATCGCGATCGGTGGTGTTACGCAGGAAGAATCCTTCGAAGTCCAGGTAAAGGTGCGGGTGGACGAGCCGGACACCATTGCCGCGGGCATGAACCACCCGGACATCGAGATTGTCTACTTCCGGCACTATCACGAGTACGACACCTACTTTGTATTCGAAGACGAGAGCCAGGGACTCGTCCGTCACCGGGAGGATGAGTTCATGAATCCCCAGGGCAAAGTGGACCATGTCCGCGCCCGCCTCACCCATATTGGCCAGACCCACGAGCGCGAGTACGCCAGCAAGGCGATGCTCTCCCGCAGCCGCTACCTGGCCCCCGCCGGGCAAAGCCTGCGCTTCCTGCGCGAATATTTCCGTCCGGACAGCGAACTCTACATAGAGAAAGACCGGCGGCGCTGGCTGGTAAAATTCCGCAACACAGAGTTCTATGTCAATCTGGATGCCATCGAGCAGCCGGACCTGGGGTACTTTCTGGAAGTCAAGAGCCGCACCTGGAGCCGCACGGACGCGGAGGCCAAAGCAAACCTGGCGATGGAACTGGCCAGGCTGCTGGGCGCATCACCCCAGGAAATCCAGGTGCGGGACTACGCCGAGATTGTGCGCGACCCCGATGAGCGACACGGTGCCAGAAATAAGGGTGCTTAGGTTCCTTCCCATAAACTTGACCCGCCCCCACCTGCATGTTAAACTCACTGAACCGGACACTGCCCGAGGAGGAAGAGCCTGATGAGCAATACCCAGCTGCTGTCCAGTGTGGACATTTTCAGCGACTTGAGCGAAGCGCAAATCAAGCGCATTGAAGCCGTTTGCCAGGAAGTCACCTTCGGCATGGAAGAAGCCATCTTCGAGGAAAACAGCCCCAGCAAAGAGTTCTACGTTATTCTCGAAGGCAAAGTGGCCATCCAACTCAGCCCGTTCATGGCATTGGGAAGTTCCAAGATGAAACCCAAGACCATCGCCTCGCTGGATAAAGGTCAATCCTTTGGCGAGGTGTCGCTGGTTGACGAGGGTGTACGCTCGGCAACCGCTGTTTCCCTCACCGAGAAAACCCGGCTGCTGAAAATCGACCGCAATGACTTCGTAACCTTGCTGAAAGATGATGTGCATATGGGGTTCACCGTGATGACCAATCTGGCTTCCGACCTTTGCTTCAAGATTCGAAACTCCAACCTGATGATTCGCGAGGCCATGCTCTACTAGGATTCACCGAATGACTGAGCGCGCTGCTTTTTGCAGCGCGCTTATTTGTTTCCCGAAGTTGCCGGTGTATACTGGCAGCCATGTCCGACCCACTTGCAATCGCCATTGAAACAGCCCGGGCAGCCGGTGATTTATTGCGCAGCCGCTTCAAACTTCACGGAAGCGCTCGCCGCCTGAAACCCGATCACACCACTCTCACGGATGCCGACCTGGAAGCTGACCAACTCATCACCCGCGCTATCCGCGCCGCATTCCCTGATGAAGCCATCCTGACGGAAGAGTCAGAGACCCGCATGCCCGCAGACGGCCGCCCGACATGGGTGATCGACCCCATTGACGGCACGACAAACTTCGCCCGGGGGCTGCACACCTGGGGCGTATCCATCGCCCGCCTGGTTGATGGCCTTCCTTCCGAAGGCGCGCTTTACTTCCCGCTTTTGAATGAGTTGTATTCTGTTCGCAAAGGAGAAGGGGCGCAACTCAACGGCGAAGCCATCCACACTCGCCCGCCAGACCCGGACTCAAACGACGTCTTCTTCACCTGTTGCACCCGCACGCACCGGCGTTACCAGGTGGATGTGCAGTACAAGCTCCGCATCCTCGGTTCAGCCGCCTATGATTTCTGTGCCATCGCCCGCGGGGCCACCATCGCCGGATTCCAGGCCACGCCACATCTGTGGGACCTGGCCGCCGGTTGGTTGGTGTTGGAAGAAGCTGGCGGGGCGGCCGCGGTACTGCACGGCCCCGCTCCATTCCCGGCACAGGCGGGTGAAGACTACGGGCTGCACTCCTACCCTACACTGATGGCAGGCTCCGCGGCCTTGCTGGATACGGCCCGCGGCTGGGTCACACTGCAAGCCTAGCCCTTTGGACAGTAGCCCGTCAGCGGTCACCCTGCTATTATCCCTTCATCCCAGTTTAGGAGAAATCTCATGGCCGACCCCAGTTACACCCTCGAAGAAGGAAATCAATTCATCATCGCCTGCCATCATGACCTCGATGGCGTGAAGCAGAAACTGGCTGAGAAACCGGACCTGGCTCACGCTTTCAACGAGGAAATGAATGAAAGCGCACTGGGCGCCGGCGGCCACATGGGGCGGCGCGACATCGCCGAAGTCCTGCTGGCGGCCGGCGCGGAAATGGAACTCGCAACCGCTGCCATGCTGGGCAAAAAAGATACCGTAAGGGCCGCCCTGGCGGAAGACCCTGCCAACGCAAACGCGGTTGGTGCCCACGGCATACCGCTGGCCTTTCATGCCGCCATGAGCGGCGATGTGGAACTCCTCGAGATGTTGTGGAATGCCGGCGCACAGGACGCGCTCAAAACCAGCCTGCACGGCGCGGTGTGGCACAACCGGCTGCCCGCGGCCCGCTGGTTGCTGGAGCACGGCGCATCCGTTGATGAAAAGAATTGGCAGGGAAAAACAACCCTGGAATTCGCCGAAGAAAGCAGCCTTAACGATATGCTGGCTGTCTTGAAGGAATTTGCCTAGACCGAGTGCGGGATGGATTCAGTAACAGTGAAATACGAATAGTGATATAGGATGCGCCCATCCTGCATGCCGATGGTGTCGTTCCCATTGGTAATCTGCTTGCCAGTGCTCGGTGAAACCGCTGTCCAGGTGAACTGTCGGGTGTTGCCGCTGCCGGACATGCCAGTCAGCGTGAACACGCCGTCCGGAAAATCGACATTGAGGAAATTGTAGTAGTAAATCAGAAGGGCTTCCGCCCCCTGCAGCGTTTTGCCCGGCAGGACCCGCACGCCCGTCCCTGTGTAAATTGTCGCCAGCCGAACCGCGTCCTTAGCGTTTAGCGCCGCAATGTATTGCTCCGGCACTTCAAGCGGCGCAGGCGCTGGTGCCGGCGGCGTGGGCGTAGACCACGAGTAATCCTTGATGGCGCGCCACACATCAGGCAGTTTCAATCGGGCATAATCCCACGACCAGAAATTCGCGCCGCTCAGCTTCAGGCTGCGGGCAGTGTTCAGAAACGCGATGACGTCATTGGGCGTTGGTTTCCAGTCGCCGTAGGCATAGGCCGCCCCTGTGGGAATGATCGGGCGCTTAAAACGCCGGCTCTCAAACTCGCTGACTGTGCGTTTGAGCTGGGCATCCGCGTTGTGCGCTCCCTGCCAGTACACCTGCGGCATATTGACATCACAAAATTCAAGGAACGCGTCCCACGGGAACTGCGGGTGGTAGGACGGGAATCGGAACGAACTGAGTGCCAGCGGGATATTGCGCAAACCGTTGCGCAGTTCGGTCATATACTTGCGAGCGGCCACATCCATGCCGGCCGCCTTGAACTCGACCTCGGCATTGACCACAAACCCTTCCAGATTGAGTTCCTTCACTCGCTGGATGGCTTTGCGAGCTTCCGCCAGCGGATTCTCCCCGTAAATGTACTGCCAGCCCCACACCGTAATGCCCGCGTTTTTCAGTTCGCGCGCCACCGCTGGCACCAGATCGAGGTTGCGAATCGTGTCGTAGTTATAGACCCGGTCGGCATCTGCAACCTTAATCAGCACATGGCTGAGTCCGGCACTGACCGCCACATTGCGGATGGCGGTCGGGTTTCCGCCTTCCACGCTGGGAATCTTCCAGATGTAGTAGCCTTTGCCGGTTAATGACATACTTGCGCTCCGCTTCGCCTCTATCTATGCGAGTTATAGCATGTTTTATGCCAGCCACGCAACACGCAGCCGCAGGCGCTTCTAGGAAACCTGCCCCCGCAGACCCAGGTCATCGGCTATCCCCCGCATCGCCTCAATAACGTTTCCAACGTGCTCCCACAATTCGACGCCAAACTCGGCTGCGCCAGCCTCTATGTCTTCCCGGTGAGCGCCGGCCGCAAAGGCCTTGTCCTTCCACTTCTTCTTGACCGACTTGGGTTCCAGGTCCAATATGGAACGCGAAGGCCGTACCAGCGCCACCGCCATGATCAGTCCGGTTAGTTCATCACAGGCAGCCAGCGCCTTGCGCAGCGGCGTGTCGCGCGGCACACCGGTATGGTCGGCATGGCTCAAGACATCCTGAATCGTGGCTTCCGGCACCCCGCGGTCCCGCAAAATGGCGGCGCCGTTCTGCGGATGGCCCTCCAGCGAGGGGTGGATTTCCCAATCAAAGTCATGCAACAATCCGGCGAGTCCCCACGCCTCTTCATCTCCAGACAGTTTGCGGGCGTACCAGCGCATGGCGGCTTCTACGGCCAGCATATGCCGAATCAGGCCCTCATTCTTCACGTGTTCCTGAACAATCGCAAGGGCTTCCGAGCGTGTTGTCATGGCGTCTCCTGAGTCACCGCTGCTTCCGCAAAGGTCGGCAGCGGTTGGCTGATGTGCACTTCCCACAAGGCACCCACGGTCGCCAGCGTCTCGCGGATGTTCCAGGCCACCAGGGCCCCGCGCCAGTAGCGGCTCTCTTCCGGCCAGGCCCCCGAAGCAGTAAGGCCGAACTGGTTGCACAAGTACAGCGCCCGCGGCAGGTGGAAATGGTTGGTGACCAGCACCACCTCGCCAAGGCCGTATACATGCGCCGCCCGATAACACGAATCGTAGGTCCGCAGGCCACCGTTATCCACCTCGATGTCCTCCGACGCCACGCCCTGTTCAATCGCGTAGGTTTGCATCGCGGCCGGCTCTGCGCCTGCGCCGCTCATCAGCAACATCTCAACTTTCCCTGCGCGGTACAGCGCAATAGCGGCATCCAGCCGGTCGCGCAGCACTGCGGATGGTCCGCCATCGCGCCGCAGCGCTGCGCCAAACACAATCGCGGTGGGTGCGGATTGGGCATGCTCGGCCTGCGCCATATGCGGCAAAGCCAGCAAAGTGGTGTAGATGCGCGGCAATATCAGGATCGCCATCGCTATCAGCGCAATGAAGAACACGGCACGCGGGAGAATTCGAAACGATTTAGTCAACATGGGTTGGATTCTAGCCGATACAGGTAAATCGAGCGTAAGAAAGAGTCCAGCCGCAAGGCTGGACTCTTGAACGACAACCGCTTGCCACGCCTTAGACGGTGCGTTCGCGCAGCACCGATGAAACGTAGTCCATCATTGCCACCACAACGGCGATGGCGAGCATCTGCGTGCTGGCTGCCCGGTAGTTGAGCAGATTGATATTTTGCAGGAGCAGGAAACCGATACCACCACCGCCCACAAAACCGATGATTGTCGACATGCGCACGTTGATATCCCAACGGTACATCGTATAGGAAATGAAGGGCGGAATGATCTGTGGAATCACCGCATAGACGATGGTCTGCAGTCGGTTGGCGCCTGTAGCCTGGATGGCTTCCAACGGGCCGTCCATGATGCTTTCGACCTGCTCTGAGTACAGTTTTCCGAGACTGACGATAGTATGCAACCCAAGTGCAAGTATGCCTGCGAATGGCCCAATACCAACCGAAATTACAAATACAATTGCCATTACGAGGGCTTCGACGGAACGCAAGGCGTTGAGTATCGTGCGTGTAACGTAATAGATCACCATACCACTGGGCAAAGAATCTTTCGGCCTGGCGATCAAAGCGATAATCATGCCTAACCCCGCGCCGCTAGCTGCTGGCCAATACAACGTCAATTCGGGCCGGCCCAACTGGTACAACCACTCCACCAGCAGGCCAATGAGCACAAAAACTGTGGCCCCTGCAGCTGCTGCCAGGACAATGTTGATTGATTTCATCAAACCTGCCGCCAGGCGTTCTGCCATCCGCTGACCGAATCGGCCAAACAGACTGCTTACCCAACCCCCTCCAGCCAGCGCCCCCAGCAATGGGGTGATAAGGCGCAGAATCTCGCCGCACTGATAGAGCAGAGTCCCCATGAATGAGTACACCCGCTCACTGTCTATGATACGAGCGCCCAGAAGAGACATCAATCCTGCCAATTCAAATAAGCCAAAGAACAACACCATCAGCGAGAGAATTACCACCCCCAATCTTGCCAGTCGAAGCTCACGGCTGGGAACCTGCAATTCCACTTGCGGCAACGCCCAGCGCAACGCAAAGGTCAGGAATACCGGAACGAGTATTACGCTGCCAGCAGCAAAGACCAGATTTCTGGCAAAAGGTGCGCCTTGAAGACCCACCCAATGGACCAGCTGATATCCCAACCAGATTCCTACCGGCCAACCGAGAAGCGAAAGCGCGATACTCGCCAGTGGTGCCCGCACCGGTTTCATCAGATTGCGAGCGGCGATAAAGCTGATGGGAAAAGCCAGGATGGTACCGACCGTCGTAGCCAACAGGGCCATGAACACGGTCTCGATGATTTTGTCCCAGGTCTCATGCGCCGTGCGGGAGAAGTACGGTGCGCCAACGTTTTCGCGGGCAGTGGCGCGTATGAACTGCACGTCCGGGCTATCCCGGTCATCGGGCAATACCATCTCCACAGAGAAATGGCCGCTGGCATCTGTTTCCAGGGTTGCTCGCCCCAATGATACTGAATTAGTGGGGTCGCTGCCGGGCACGAAACGCAGCGGCCCACCCACAAAGGGAGCAAAGCCAAAGCCTTCCACCAGCACAGTTCCGCCAGGCTCCACACACGCGGGAGTGACGACCACGTACGGTTGAGTGGTGTCGGGTTCAGGGATGTCGGGCGAACTGCCATCCGCCGGGCATGGCATATAAATAGGTGCGTTGAAGATTACAGTACTCTGTTCATATTCCAGGATATCAGGATGAGCAAGGGTGCGCAGCACACGCGTCAGGCTCTCTTGACGGCGCTCGCTCTGCAATTCACCCAAATCAATGTTCGTGATCTCAAATCCATAAGCGTAGGTCACCATCACCACCAGGATGGCCAGACCCAGTTGTATGGATTTCCAGGGCGAGGCTTTGGTCTTTTTCATGATCTCACCCTACCCGCTCGGCCTCACGGCCATAGATGTCTTTGAATTTCTGGTCGTCGATCTCGCTGGGCAGACCTTCAAACACCACCATGCCTTCATTAAGCGCTATCACACGGTCCGCGTAACGATGCACCAGATCAAGGAAGTGCAGGCTGCACAATACTGTCACGCCATCCTGCTTGTTGATATCCTCCAGATGCTTCATGATGCTGTGTGCCAGAACCGGGTCCAGGCTGGCGACCGGTTCGTCCGCCAGGATGATTTCGGGGTCCTGCATCAGGGCACGCGCGATGCCGACCCGCTGCTGTTGCCCCCCCGAAAGAGCATCCGCCCGCTGTCCAGACTTGTCAGCGATGCCCACACGCTCCAGCTGAGCCATGGCTTTTTCCATATCTGCGCGCGGGAAACGATTCAGAAGACTCCAGGCTGGATTAACGTAGCCCAGCCGGCCGGCCAGGACATTGGTGAGGACTTTGGAGCGATGAACAAGGTTGAAGTGCTGGAACACCATACCAATGCGACGACGGATGCGGCGCATCTCTTCCGGCGAAGCGGCGGTGATGCTCTCCCCATTCCACAGAATCTGGCCGCTGGTCGGTTCGATCAGGCGGTTGATGCATCGCAATAGCGTGGACTTCCCTGACCCGCTCAAACCGATGACCGCCAGGAACTCCCCCTTTGGAACGTCAAAACTGACGTCTTTGAGGGCCTGAACACCGCCATCATACGTCTTAGATAGATTCTTAATCTGAAGCATGGGGGTCTCCCGCAGCAGAGTGGATTTTCATCGCGCCCTGATCTGGATGGTGAGGCCGCGCAGGTAAAGTATCGAGCAAGAAAAAAGTATGGAAATAAGTGCGGCCCGGGGCAGGGTTTTCACCCTGCCCCGGGCAGTTTGATACTGGTTTGGTTAGAGGTCTTCGAGGGACAGACCGATAGCGTTTACCATGGCGCGCACGAAGTCGTACTCGGCGTCAGTGGCGGGCACAAGGCCGGTCCAACCGTAGAAGTCCTGTGAACCGATGGAGGTATCCCAGGCGTCCGTCTCGGCAAAAGCCAGCAGAGCGGCTTCAATCTGAGCGCGAACATCAGCGGGGAATTCCGGGCTGAAGGACAGGGTGTCATTCGGGATGGCGGGGGAAACGGCCAGAATGCGCAGAGCCTGGACCACATCCGGTGCTTCCGCGCGGATATTGGCGCGGGCATCCAGGACGCGGTAGCCGTCGCAGAACAGGCGGCTGGCATCCTCATTCGGAGCGCAGTTCTCGATCGTCTCAGCCGGGACTTCATACATGTCGGCGGTTACTTCGCCAGCCAGGTATTCTTCCCAGGTCCAGACGGGCTCGCCATTCGGATCCAGCGGCACGCTGTAGAAGGTGGTCGCGAAATCTACTTCGCCGTTGTACAGCGCCAGCGCGGACTGGTTATGGCCGCCGGTCTGCACTTCTTCTCCCACAGTGACGCCAGCTTCCTGCAGCATCACCAGCGGAACCATGTAGCCGGAGGTCGAGCCAACGTCGCCGTAGCCCCACTTCAGACCTTCCAGGTCGGACAGCTCATCAATATCGCTGTCGCGCGGCACCAGAATCTGAGCCCAGTAGGCCGGGAAACCGAAGCGGATGGCCTTGAAGGACACGTCCACGCCGCACAGCTGGCTGGCCAGGGCATAGCCCAGGCCGGGGATGAAGGCCATTGTGTCGGTCGGGGAGGCGCACATCTCTTCGATGGTGGCGGCATACGAGGTCGGGACGCTGACCTCGAAGAACAGGCCGGTGGCTTCGTTCAGCGCCGCGGCCATCAATTCACCGCCGGTCACAATCACGTTCGCATCCACCGAGGGGACGAACAGCACCTTGATCGGGTGTTCCTCAGAGCCGACGGCCGGTTCCGGGACTTCGGTCGGGGGGACTTCGGTCGGGACATCGGTCGCGGGGACTGCCGTCGCCGGTTCCTCGGTCGGGGTGGCGGTCGGGCCGCAGGCGGCCAGCAACAGCGAACCAATCACGAGGAGGGCGAGAAGCGTAAACAGTTTCTTGCTCATTTTAGTCTTCTCCTTTTCGTACATTGAGTGAGGGATAATGCTGGCTGAGCGAGCCAGCGTATGAATCATACTCAGGTTGTCCCAATGAATCAAGGCTTCCACCTTAAAGATTTGTGCGGATTGCCACAATATTTCTCTGTTGATTGGCCGCCATTCCGCTCGCCATGTCCCGCATCGCAGTAGAATGGAAATATGGAATCACTCGACTCACAGCCCTATTTGCAGGCTCTGGATTACCTTCTCAGTTTTATTGACTATAGCCGGACACACCAGCAAAACGTGGCGCCGGAAAACTTTAGCCTTGAGCGTATGGCCAATTTGCTGGCCCGGTTGGGGGACCCGCACCTGTCCGCGCCGTCGATCCACATCGCTGGTACCAAGGGGAAAGGTAGCACGGCTGCCTTCTGTGCCGCTGCCTTGCAGGCGGCAGGATACAAAACAGGCTTGTACACCTCCCCGGACCTGGGCGATTTCACCGAGCGCATCCAGGTGAACCGTCAGCCAATTCCCAAAGACGAGTTCGCCGCGCTGGTCGAAGCACTGAAGCCACATGCCGAGTCTCTGCCGGGGGTGACTTCCTATGAACTGCAGACCGCGCTGGCCTTTCTCCACTTCGCCCGGCAGGGCACCACTGCCAACGTCATTGAAGTCGGCATGGGCGGGCGGCTGGACAGCACCAACGTTGTACAGCCGGTCGTATCGGTCATCACATCCATATCGCTCGACCACACCTATGTGCTGGGGGATACGCTGGCAGCCATCGCTGGCGAGAAGGGCGGCATCATCAAACCGGGCACCCCGGTGGTCTCTGCCCCGCAGTCCCCGGAAGCCGCTGCTGTCTTGCGAAGCATCGCCGCCGAACGCGACACGCCACTCGCAGAAGTCGGAATAGATGTCGCCTATCAGCGACAGAGCAACGACCTGGCCGGTCAACACATCTCTGTGAAATTTCGCGATGAGCCGTCCGAGACATTGGCTATCTCTCTGCTGGGGCCGCATCAGGCAGAGAACGCCGCAACCGCCTATGCCGCTCTGCGTGTCGCCGATGCGGCCGGTCTATTGGTATCCCGCGAGGCCATTCGGATTGGCTTTGCCGGCGCCACCTGGCCCGGTCGTTTTGAAGTGATGCAATTGCACCCCCCCTTCATCCTGGACGGAGCCCACAACGCCTATTCGGTTCAAATTCTGGTGAAAACTCTGCGCGAACATTTCCCCGGCCAGCCCCTGGCCCTGCTCTTCGGCGCCTCATCCGACAAGGACATCGCAGGCATGTTTGCGGAATTGCTGCCCGAAACTACCTGGCTGCTGCCCGTGCAAAGCGCCCACCCGCGCGCGACGCCCCCTGCAGAACTGCTGAAGCTCGCAGAGGGGTTTGACGTGAAAACAGAGACGCCAGCCAGCATCCCGGCCGCCATTGACCGAGCCCTGGAACTCGCCGCAAACGGCGGCGTGGCTCTGGCCACTGGCAGCCTGTACAGCCTCGGCGAAATTCGCGCCGCCTGGCAGGACCGGCATTGAAGTTCACTAATGGCTATACGCAGTTCGTTCAATTTCCAATAAACGGATGGAGGGTATAATCCTTTAATCTATTGAACGGAGCTCCTTATTAATGACCGATAACGACTGGTTCTCTCAGGGCGAAGGCGACATCAATCCGGCCGAACTGCAGCGCAGGGCGGAACAATTGGAGAACCTTCCCGACGCCCGGCCGGACGAGAACGGACTGATTACCATTCCAGTGCTCCCGCTTCGGGATGCGTTGATATTTCCACACATGCTTTCCCCTCTCTACGTCGGGCGCGATGCCACCCTGCGCGCGATCGAAGAAACCCACGCCCAGCAACTCAACATGCTCGCCTTGCCCCAACGCGACCCGGAGCTTGACCGGCCGCGCAATCAGGACTTTCTCGGCGTTGGCGTTGAAGTCGCCGTCAGTGAGGTATTCGCCACAGAAAGCGAAGAAACCGCCATCCTCGTACAGGGCCGTCGTCGCATTCAGGTAGAAGGTTTTGCCAAGATTGGCACCGTGCTTTACGCTCGCGGCCGCGTCGTTGTTGACCCACCGAAGCCGGATAATCGTCAGGAGGCGTTGATGCGTCACCTGATGGGCCAGTTCGAACAACTCGCAGAACTGAATGGCAACATCCCTGAGGACGCTGTGGAATTCGTGATTGGCCTGGAAGAACCAGGCTGGCTGGCGGATATGATTGCCAGTTCTTTTCCCCTGCCCCTGGCCGAACGCCAGAACCTGCTGACCCAACTGGATGTCACCACCCGCCTTGAAACGGTTACCCGCCTTCTGGCCCGCGAACTGGAAGTGCTGACCATTGAAGAGCAAATCCAGACCAAAATGCAGGACGAAGCCGACCGCGGCCAGCGCGAAACCTATCTGCGCGAGCAAATGCGCGCCATCCAGAGCGAACTGGGCGATGCTGACCCCTGGACACAGGAACTCGAGGAACTGAACCTGCGCATCCAGCAGCGCGGCCTGCCGGACGAAGTAAAAGCCTCCGCTGTAAAAGAACTTGGTCGCCTGAACCAGATGCCGCCCATGTCCCCCGAAGTAGGCGTCATCCGCACCTATCTGGACTGGATTCTTGACCTGCCCTGGACAGTGGAAACTGAAGACAACTTGGACGTAGAACACGCCGCCAAAATACTGGGCCAGAATCACTTTGGCCTGCCCAAGGCCAAAGACCGCATTCTGGAATACATTGCCGTGCGCAGCTTGAAGCCAAAGCGCAACCGCCAGCCGATTCTGTGCTTTGTGGGCCCGCCCGGCACCGGCAAAACCAGTCTGGGCAAATCCATTGCCGACGCGTTGGGCCGCAAATTCGTACGTCTTTCGCTGGGCGGCGTGCGCGACGAAGCCGAAATGCGCGGTCACCGCCGCACCTACATCGGCGCCCTGCCAGGCCGCATTCTTCAAACGATGAAACGCGCCGAAACCATCAACCCGCTGTTCGTGCTTGACGAAGTAGATAAACTTGGCATCGGCTACCGCGGCGACCCGGCCGCCGCCTTATTGGAAGTACTGGACCCCGAACAGAACGACACGTTTTCCGACCACTATCTTGAACTGCCCTATGACCTATCCAAGGTCATGTTCGTGACCACAGCCAACAACCGTGATGAGATTCCATGGGCGCTGCTGGACCGCATGGAGGTCATCGAATTCCCCGGTTACATTGAAGAAGAAAAATTGGAAATTGCCCGCACCTTCCTCGTAGGTCGCCAGATTGAGGAAAGCGGCCTGGAGGCCGGCGATATCCAATTTGACGATGATGCGCTCAAATCCATTATCCGTCTCTACACCTATGAAGCAGGTGTGCGTAACCTGGAACGCGAGATTGGTCGCGTGTGCCGTAAGACCGCCCGCCTGAAAGCTGAGAAGAAGAAATTTGCGTCCCTAATCACTGCAACAGTTGTGGCAGAATTTCTGGGGCCGGCGCAATTTGACGAGTCCGAGGCGGAGCGCGAGGATGAAGTGGGCGTGGCCACGGCCATCGCCTGGACCAACGGGGGTGGCGATATCATGCCCATCGAAGTGCTCTTGATGGATGGCAAAGGCAACTTGCAGCTCACCGGTCAGATTGGCGACGTCATGCAGGAATCTGCCCAGGCCGCCCTGTCCTATCTGAAGTCCCGCGCCGCAGAATTCAACCTTCCAATGGACACATTTGAAAGCACCGATGTTCACGTTCACATCCCGGAAGGCGCAGTCCCAAAAGACGGGCCCAGCGCCGGAATCACATTGGCAACTGCCATCATTTCCGCCTTCACCCAGCGGAAAGTGCGGCGGGATGTGGGGATGACCGGCGAGATCACCCTGCGCGGCAAAGTCCTGCCTATCGGCGGCGTACGCGAGAAGGTGCTGGCCGCCCACCGTTCCGGCCTCAAGACCGTCATCCTGCCCGCCAAGAACGAGAAAGACATCATCGATGTGCCGCAAAAGGCTCGCGACGACCTGGACTTGAGATTTGTATCTCACATGGACGAGGTCCTCAAGCTGGCGCTGCTTCCCGCTGACGCAACCACTACCCCCAAGCGACCGGCCCGCAAGGCTGGCGCCGCCAAGGCACGGCCGCCAGCGGAAGAACCCCCTGCCACGTCCGGAGTATGATTGAACCGAAGAGACGGCATAATGCCGTCTCTTCGTCTTTCTAGATTTCCCTCGCCTCCTACGAAGGCAGGATGCACCGCGATTTCACCTGTGCAATAATGATGGCAGGCTCAAGAACCTGGAGAAAATGATGAACAGACATACACTACTCATTATTGTCGCGCTTTCATTGTCAATCTCTGGCTGTAATTTTCCGCTTGCCGCCGACCAGGCGCCGGAAGTCACCCTGCCTCCGATTCTTGTCATCACCAGCACACCCGATTTTCCGCCTCCAACACCTATTCTCCCGACCGAAATCGACCTCGAGTTTATCCAACTGAATGCGCCCGGACCTCAATCCCGGGTGGGCTCTCCTCTGATTGTTTCGGGCTTCTCCCTCCCAACCTTTGAACAAAATCTGGTCATTACGATTACAGATGCCAATGGCGCTCTATTGGCGCTACAGCCCGCCACCATCCAGGCAGAGTTGGGCAGCGCTGGACCCTTCGAGTCCTCGCTGATTTTCACTGTTACGGAGGAACAGCCCGGCCGCGTATCGGTTTACTACGCCAGCCCCCGCGACGGCGGCCTGGTGCATCTGTCCTCCGCAATGGTAACTCTGGTACCTGGCAGCGATACCCTCATCCAACCGGCGCCATCGCAGGATGAAGAAATTCAGATTGGCACGCCGGACGCACTCGCGGTTATCTCGGGCGGGACGTTGGAGTTTTCCGGCTCGTCCGTTTATTTCTTTGAAGCCAACCTGGTGGTCGCGCTGTGCGGTGCAGGCGGCAGTGGCGCGCCGGACCCGGTGTGTGGCACGCAGGACAACCTGCTGGCGCTGACCACCGTCATTATCGACTCGCCGGACATGGGTCAGCCGGGCACTTTTGTGGGGACGATCAGTTATGCCGTGTCGCAGGAAACGCCCGCCCGCCTCGCCATCTATGCCGCCTCCCCGATGGATGGGGGCTTAGAGCATCTCAGCAGCGTTGAGGTCGTTTTGTTGCCGTAGGCTGTTTACTTGCCTTTTTCTTCCCTGTATACTGTCTCTAAGGCACCATCCCATTCAAAGCGGTCTTGGCCCGGAAGAATGCGACCGCCCCTGCAATTCAGGAGGATTCGATGAACAATCCCGCTCAGCCTGTGGCGATTATTACCGGCGCGTCCTCCGGCATCGGAGAAGCCGCTGCCCGCGTGCTCGGCCGGGCCGGTTACCGGGTTGTATTGGCCGCTCGTCGTCTGGATCGTCTCGAAGTCCTTCAGGGCGAAATCGAAGCCGCTGGCGGTAAAGCGCTCCCGGTAGAAACCGATGTCAGCAATCTGGAATCGCTAAAGAATCTTATCAAGCGCACGCTGGAAGCCTACGGCCGGATTGATGTCCTGTTCAACAATGCGGGGTTCGGTCGTTTCAAATGGCTGGAGGAACTGGACCCCGCCAAGGACATCGCCGGGCAGATTGAAGTCAACCTGACCGGCGTCATCCAGCTGACCTCGCTGGTCCTGCCAACTATGATTCAGCAGAAGAGCGGCCACATCATCAACATGGCCTCGATGGCCGGCTACGTGGCCACGCCCACCTACACCGTGTACGCCGCCACCAAGCATGGATTGCGCGGCTTCACCGACGCGCTACGCCGCGAGGTAGGCATTTGGGGCGTCCGCGTCTCTGCCCTTTACCCCGGCGGGGTAAGCACCGAATTTGGCTCGCATACGGGAGCAGAGCGCAAGACCGGCATCACCACGCCCAAGGCGCTACTCTTAACTCCGGAAGATGTGGGCAACTGGGTATTGCGACTGGCGCAAAACAACCGTAGCCGGAATGTGCCGCTTCCATGGGTGTCCTGGCTCGGAATCTGGCTCAACCGCTTCTTTCCCGGCCTCAACGACTGGATCATAGAGCGCACATTTACAAAGCCGGAACGCGGGTTATAAGGGGGCTAGTACCCCAACCCTGTCAGGAACTCCACTGTCGCCGCGGCCGCCTGTACCTGTTGTTCTTCCGGCGTGATGCCTGCGCCCACATCGGCGGCCATCGGGCCGTAGGAACCAAATTGCACCCGGTTACCGCCCTCAATCGACACGATGGTCGCTTCCGCAGGCAATCGCGGCCCCACTCGCGCCATCAAATCCACATTCTCATCATCCAGCGTGCCGTACACATACAGCACGGGTAAATCGGACCCACTCAGGTCCGCGTCCCCCGAGTCCAGTCGCACTGCCCACAAAACCAGACCCGCCACGCGGTCCGGATGGCTCAGCGCATAACCTACGCCGATCGTCCCGCCAAATGTGTGCCCGCCCACGAACCAGGTTTCAACTTCTGGCTGGGCATTTATTATGGCTTCGATTCGCGCGTACTCAGCCGCCAGATCGCCTTCACGCTCCAGACGGCGAGAGAGGAACACCACCCGGTAGCCGGCCCCGGCCAACCGGCGCGCCACAGGGCCGTAGGTCCGAACGTCCATGCGTCCTTCCGGATACAGGATTAATCCGGCGCGGGGCTCCGCGCCAGCCGGTACCATGACCAGCTGCTCGTTGTCCCCCACTATTGTCACCGTTACCCGGTCATCGGATTCCAGCGTCGCCAGAATCTCCGGGGAAAGTCCCAGCAACTTTCCTGAGAACAGGGCGTAGTTCACCCCAACCAGAGCCGCAATCGCAACCAGCGCCCCCAGGACGGAATAGATACGCTTCACAGGTATTTTCCTCTCTCCAAGGTAAACCAACAACCCTCTGGCTGTTTCCAGTATACATAAATCGCTGGCCACGACCAACCAAGAAAACAGCTCCGCCAATTGGGGGGAGCTGTCACCCGGGAGGAGGAGCCGGGCAGAGGAATGGATAAGTCAGGCGCCGCTCGCCACCAGCGCGGGTGCCCTGGCCGCAAACGTGGGGATGGAAACTTGTTGAGCCTCGGCTTCGGACCGCGCGGCTTCAAAACTGCTGGTTTTGGCAAGGGTTTCAATCGCCTGCGGAATTCTGACTTCGTCGCGGATTACACCATCCACCATGTGTATCACTCGGTCCACATATTTCACCATGCGCAGGTCGTGCGTGACCATAATACCCGCCCGGCCCTGCTCATGAATGAGGCTGGCAAAGGTTTCGACCACCTGGAATGCGCGCTCCGTATCCAGGCTGGCAGTCGGCTCATCCGCCAGCACCACCGCCGGGTTGTGTACCAGCGCGCGGGCAATCGCCACTCGCTGCTGTTGGCCCCCGGAAAGCTGGCTGGGCAGGTTGTTCAATCTGTCGCCCAGGCCAAGCCGCTCCAGCAAGGCACGGGCGCGCAGCTTGCCCTCCGCATCCAGACCGCCATTGAGCCTTAGCATCAGCTCCACATTTTCGAGCGCGGTCAGGAACGGCAGCAGGTTATTGGCTTGAAACGTAAAACCGATTTTGCGGCCACGAAATACGGTGCGCTCTTTTTCACTCATTCGCGAAAGGTCATCGCCATCAATCAGGATGCGACCCTCGCTGGGGGTGAGCAGCGCCGCCAGCATCGCCAGTAGCGTGGTCTTGCCGGAGCCGCTGGGACCCACCAGCGCCACGAATTCACCCGGCTGGATGGCCAGAGAAACGGAGTCAACTGCTCGCAGGGCGGCCGAGCCGTGTCCATAAATCTTGGTTACTTGTTCAACGTTTAGTGCGGCTGTCATGAGATTTCCTTTTGTCCATCTTCAAGAAGAGCGGGGTTGGGGCAGGATGGACGAGGCGGGAGGCACCAGTAAGATTCCATCCTGCCCCAGCCGCGGCCCAGTTCATTTGCCCTGGGCAATCGCCGAAAGCGGTTCGATTCGCACCGCCAGACGTACAGACACCATGCCGCCGATCGGGCCAATGAGCATGAGCGCCGCGATGGCCGCCAGCATGTTGGGCGGCGTGAAGCGCAGGGGTACCACCGGCGGGATGCCCAGGGCCATGAGCAGGGTGACCGCCGTACCCAGAGCGACTCCTACGGCCGTCACGATAACGATTTGCGCCAGGGTGGACAGCGCCACGGTGCGGTTGGCGATGCCAATGGCTTTCAGCATGCCAATTTGTGGAAGTTTTTGCAGCGTCTGAATCTGGAAGAATCCGCCGACCACCAACACGCCAATCACCAGCGCAAACCCGCGCTGAGCTTCCACGGTCGTCTGCTGGGCGGTATAACCCGGCTGCGCCCGCACCAGCGTCTCTTTGTCCGCTACCTCCACCCCATCCACTAACTCCAGGACGCGAGCAGAAATCAACTCGGTCTGCGACGGGTCAGTCAGGGTAACGACGATGAGGTTTCCAATTGGCTGTCCGTCGCCGCCTCCCACCGCCTGCGGGCGGACCTTTTCCCAGGTATACAGCGGCAAGTACACGCTCGGCGCAAAGAAATAGGCGCGTTCTTCCGTGATGCCGGATACCGTCAGTTCGAAGGATTCCTGCTCGGCTCCCTGCACCGTGCGCAACGTGATGCGATCCCCGATGCTCACGGCGAGGTCTGCCGCCAATCGCTCATCCAGCAGGACCTGATCAGCATAGCGGTCGCGCAGTGGCTGGCCAGCCAGCAGTTCCGGCGCGCCCAGCTGACCGGGTTCAATGCCAACCAGCGAGACGTCAATGTCTTCCGCTTCGCTACCGGCAGGCAACAGCACGCTGCCATTGCTGAACGCGATGAGACCGGCGGCTTCCACGCCATTGATGCGCCGCACGCCGTTAAGCGTCTGGCGGTCCAGGCGGCTGGTGGTGAGCACCAGGTCGTTGTCTTCCTGGACGACCAGCAGGTCGGCATCCAGCTTGTCGATGAACTGGCGGTTGGCATCCGCCAGACCGGTGCCCAGCGCCGCCACCAGCAACACCAGCATGGTGATGAGGGCGATGACCAGACTGAACAGCAGGAAACGGCCGCGCGCCCGCCAGAATTCTTTAATTGCCAGATAAAACGCCATAACATCCTTCTCTTGAATATGTTGTTTTGTTTATATATTGTACATATTTTGCAAAGGTTGTCAAGGGCAAAATAAAACGCCGGTCGGGCCGGCGTTCAGGTCATCAATGGGACTTCCTACCCTACTCTTCGGCAGTCTCGTTGCTCACGGCGGCCGGAGTGGAGGCGCGGTTTGCAGGCATACGCCCCCCGCCGCCACCGGTTTGCTGGAGGGCGCGAATACCGTTGCGGACCTGGTTGAGGGCGCGTTCCATTTCGATTTCCAGCGAGGTGAGCGTTTCCAGGACGTATTCGTCGGCCTCGTGGCGGGTGGCTTCGGCATCCAGTTTGGCCTGCTCCAAGATCTGCTCGGCGCGCGCCTGAGCCGATTCAACGATGGCGTCCCGCTCCACCATGCCTTCGCTCTTCTCACGCGCCAGCCGCAGCGTGCGGGCAGCTTCTTCCTGAGCCTGCGCCATGGTGCGGTCGCGCTCGGAGACCACTTTCTTGGCGTTTTTGACCTCTTCCGGGATGGCGACCCGCATCTGGTCGATTAAATCCAACATGCGGTCCTCATCCACCACCACGTTGTTGGTGAAAGGGATCGGACGGCTTTCGTTGAATAACTCTTCCAGACGGTCTACCAGATGCAGGATATCCATACGGGCCTCATCGTGAATCTTCATGCACACCAGTGCAAGAATTAAGCCCAAGACTACTGGAAAACGGGGGAATCGTCAACTTTGAGGGCATGGGAGTTTGGTAGGGTGCCAAAAACCTAATCCCGCAGCGAATTGGTGGTGAAGCGGCCATCCCCGGAATTCACGTCATACTTGGCGGCCAGGGCGGCGCGCACGTGCGCCGGCACCATACTGCTGACATCCCCGCCCAGCGAGGCGATTTCGCGCACCGTGGTGGAGGACAGAAATGTGTGTTCCTTGGCGGTAATAAAGGAAATCGTCTCGATTTGCGGAGCGAGCGCCTGGTTGGCTAATGCCAGGCGAAATTCGAATTCAAAGTCCGAGAACACCCGCAGGCCGCGCACGATGACCTGGGCATCGATTTCCTGGCAGAATTGCACCGTCAGCCCGCTGTAGCCGAGTACCCGAATCTTGTCCTTGCCGTCAAAGGCTTCCTTGACCAGCGCCATGCGCTCTTCGGGGCTGAACATCAGGTTCTTGAGCGGCCGCTCGAACACGCCGACTACCAGCTCGTCGAACAGACGGCTGGCGCGCAGGGCGATATCGATGTGGCCGTTGTGAATCGGGTCAAAGGTGGCGGGGAAAAGGGCGCGTATCTTGGTCAACTGATATCTCCCTGGCCGCTGCGCCAGAACTCGGCCAGCATGGCGGCCAAGCGGCTGTGTTCGGGTTTTGCCAGCTCGGGGTCGTGGTCCAGCAAGGCGTGAGCGTGTTTGCGGGCCTTCTCAATCAACTTCACATCCGTCAGGCTCGCCAGACGCAGATGGTCGCCGTAGCCGGCCTGGCGCGTCCCGAGAAAATCGCCGGGGCCGCGCTGGTCCAGGTCGCGTTCGGCCAGCACGAAGCCATCGTTGGTCTCGGCCATCGCCTTCAGGCGTTCGTTTTCAGCCGCATCGTCTTCCTGCGGAATCAAGATACACCAGGACTGGCCGCCGCCGCGCCCAACCCGGCCGCGCAGCTGATGCAGTTGCGCCAGCCCAAACCTCTCGGCACCTTCAATCAACATCACCGTGGCATTGGGCACATCCACCCCCACTTCAATGACGGTGGTGGAAGCCAGCACATGGAACTCGCCGGCGCGGAATCGCAGCATGACGTCTTCCTTTTCGTCCGGGCGCAGGCGGCCGTGCAGCAAGCCCACCTTGTACTGCGAGAAGACTTCCTCCTGCAGGCGTTTGTGTTCTTCCACCGCCGCGAGCCCATCGCTCTTTTCGCTTTCTTCCACCAGCGGATAAATGACAAAAGCCTGATGCCCGGCGGCCAGTTCGCGCTTAATCAGGGTGTAGGCGCGTTCGCGTTCGCGCGGCACCAGCACATGGGTGCCCACCGGCTCGCGGCCGGGCGGCATCTCATCCATCACGCTCAGGTCCAGGTCGCCGAACACCGTCAGCGCCAGCGAGCGCGGGATGGGCGTGGCGGTCATGACCAGCAGGTGCGGGTTGTCGCCTTTGCCGCGCAGGGCGGCACGCTGTTCCACGCCGAAGCGGTGCTGTTCATCGATAACAGCAAATTGCAGGTCTTTGAACTGCACCGGTTCTTCCAGTAAGGCATGCGTACCCACCACCAGGCGGATACGGCCTTCCTGCAAACCGGCGCGGATTTCGGCTTTTTCGCCTTCGGAGGTAGCGCCAATCAGCAGGCGTATCTCGCTTTCGGCCAGCGGGCCGCCCTCCGCCGCCAGCAGACCCTGGAAAGAGCGCAAATGCTGCTCGGCGAGGATGCTGGTGGGGGCCAGCACCGCGGCCTGCGCCCCGCCGGTCAGCACCATGGCCGCGGCCAGGGCCGCCACGACGGTTTTACCGGAGCCGACATCGCCCTGCAAGAGGCGGTTCATCGGCCGGCCGCGGCCCAGGTCGGCGCGCACTTCCGCAATCGCGCGGGTCTGGGCGCCAGTGAGGGCATACGGCAGGCGGGCGATCTGCCCATCCAGCCACGCATCTTCGACGGTATACGCACGCGCCGGGCGCGCTTCCCAATCCTTCTTCTGGCGCAACGCGCCAACCTGTAAATAGAAGATTTCATCAAAAGCGAGGCGGTGGCGGGCATCGTCCAGGCTTTCCAGCGAGTCCGGGAAGTGCACCTGCAACAGGGCTTCTGAAAGCGGCGGAAGGTCGGCATCGTCCAGCACGGCCTGCGGCAGGGTTTCTTCGACGCGCGGTGCCCAATAGGTGACGACCTTGTTCATCTGGGTGCGCAGCCAGCGCTGGGTCATCTCGCTGGTGAGTGGGTACACCGGCACAATGCGGTTGGTGTGCAATTGTTCGTCGTCCAGCGGTTCCCACTCCGGGTTGACGATTTGCAGGCGGCCGAGGTACTGCTCCACCTTGCCGGACACGACCAGCGCCGTGCCTTCTTTCATCTGCTGGCCGAGCCAGGGCTGGTTGAACCAGGTGAGGCGCAATGCGCCGCTGCCATCGGCAATGATGACTTCCAGCAATTTGCCGCCGCGCCCCTTGAAGGGCCGGACGGCGCTGGATTGCACCGTGCCCATCACGGTCACTTCTTCGCCAAACTTGAGGCGGTTAATGGGCTTGAGCTGGGTGTAGTCGTCGTAGCGGCGCGGATAATGGGTGAGCATGTCGCCGAGGCTGTGGATGCCCAGCCGGTCCAGCTTTTCGGCGTTCTTGGGCCCGACACCGTCCAGCACGGTGGTAGGGGCATCGAAAGCGGCGCTGGGGCCCTCTGGCCGGGGGCGGGCGCCGCGCACTTTTTTGTAGCGGCGGGTGGGCTTGGGCGCGGGTGGGCGTTCTTCGCGCCGCGGCTCCAGTTTGGGCTGCGCCTGAGGTTTACTCTCTGCCGGTTGGGGTGTGCTTTCCGCTTTCGGCGTGCCGCGTTCGGGTTCTGCAGAGGGTGCAGCCTGGGGGGCCGACTGGGGTCTGGGCTGCGGCTGTGCCGAGGGCGGTTCGTTCTTAACCTCTGCCTGGGGTGCGGCAGGAAGATTCTCGCCCGGCGGACTTTCGCCGCCATCTCCCAGTTCCTTGCGAATGCGGTTCCACAGGCCTTTCAGCGCATCCGAACGGGCATTCGGGCTTAACCGGTCATAGTCGCGCAGGCGGGTGAGGATGACCTGCACCAGGGCTTCGGGCAGTTCGTCGGCGCGGGCTTCGCCTTCCCAGGCGGGGGCCATGCCACTGAGGCCGCCCATGACCGCTTTGTTATCGTATTTGCGTTCGGCTTCAAGCCGGAATATCTTTTGAAGTTTGGCAATGGAGGGTTTCATGGAAGGTTATTTTAGCAGAGATGACGGTAAGAAGTCTTTGCGATGGATGGTCGGGTTGTCCGAGCCTTTCCTCTCTGCCCACCCTGCAATCATTTCCATTGACGAAATTCCCCTTGCCTACTAGATCTCTTTCCCGCGTAACCGGCGAAAGGCGTTAATCAGCGTGACGAGGAATTTAGAGCCCACATAGTGATAAGCGTCATAGGCGCCCAGGGAGGTATAGCCCAGTTTCCTGGCCAGACCTGCAGAAATCTCGGTGGCGGCATCCCAATTCGGGTCAATCCCGTTCTCCAGACACCAGAGGATCAATTCCGCGCCCACCGCCGAAGCCAGCCCTCGCCCCTGATATTTGCTGTTGGTGTTTATCTGGATTTCAATTCCCTTGGAGCACGCCGAGCCGGCCGCAGCGATGCACACCATCCGATTCCCGTCAAAAGCAGCATAACCGATGCCGCGTTGCATGAAGTCTTCGGCGGACTTGAACCCGAACAATTGCTCTTTGGTGATTTCCTCTTTGTGTGCCGCAATCTGCTGTGCCAGCGGAAGGTCAATCCGCCGGGTGGTGAACTCGGGCGCGAGTTTTGCTCTCAACAAACGCAGGTGGGCGGGGTCAAGACTCTGGCTGCTGAAGGCGTAGCGTTTGCGAACCACCAGCTTGTTGGCGTGAACGGAGATAAACAATTCTTTCCAACCCGGCGCGCCAAAAAACAACGGGGAAAGTCGTGGCAGTTTTTCAAGGTACTCTCGTGCCGCCGGGTGGCCGGCATCCCCGCCCAGGATGTTGTACTTGATGTTCGGCAGGGTCAGGACGACCACGTTCGGGCGCTGTGCATCATCTGCGAGGACCTGCCCCATGTGGCCCTCGAGGATGGAGGTGGCCAGGAAATTGGATGGGGAATCCGGGAAGAATTTCGTTAGGTCACGATTCTGGGGGTCGGGGATTTCTATCATCGGCGTTGATTCTCCAGTTTGATTTCGCCTTGCAAGGGATTGACGCACTCAGTACGTTGCCCGTTGGGCGGGGTTGCATTGGCAGTGAGTGAAATGGTGCAAACACTACCACTCACTCAGTAAGGTGGCGCCAAATGTTTGGATTTCTGTACCATGATAATAGATCAGTCGGGCTGCGCCCGACCGACGCTCGCCCATTGGTATAATGCCCCCATACCACGCTTTGAGGAGAGCGGATGACCGACCCGCGCCGACCCATACCCATCTACACCACCGCCGGAGATTATGAGGCGTTCCTGGCCTACCCCATCGTTTACAACCTGTCTGGCGAGGCGATTGGCTTCGTGACCCCGGAACGAGAGGTGTACTCGGTGCACGGCGAGTATGTGGGCTGGCTGACCAACGACCCGCGCATCCTGCGCAAGCGCACGTATGACTATGCGAAGCCGAAACAGGCGTTTCCCAGCGGGTTCCCGCGCAAGTTGGTGGCCCCGCCCAGCGCCCCCCTGCCGCCGATGATGGCGGAGTTGTCGTTCGATACAATTGACGTGCTGGACGAGTACCCGGAACTGCTGCCAACTGCCGATGCCGGCGAATTCCGCGACGATATGGATTGAAAGGCGAGTACCCGAGGTTTCAGGCAACGAGGGACGAGGCAATAGGATTGTTACTAACAATGCGGAGAGAGTTCCCTTCGATTTCGCTCAAGACAGGCCAAAAAGAGATTTGGAGCCATTGACCAGATGGAAGACACGAAGCAAAAGACCTGCCGGGCGTCGCACGTCACGCTCTCGCAGATGATGCAACCCGAAATGGCCAACGTGATGGGCAACGTGCACGGCGGCTGGATTATGAAACTGGTAGACGAAGCCGGCGGGTTGGCGTGCATCCGCCATTCCAACGCCCGCTGCGTCACCGTCGCCATTGACCAGATGACCTTCAAGCACCCCATCCGCATCGGAGACCTGATTCAACTGGACGCCGAAGTGTCCTACACCGGTCACACGTCCATGGAAGCCGAAGTGAACGTGTATGCCGAAAACGTGGCGACCGGCCAGCGCTGGCACACCAACAAGGCCTACCTGGTGTATGTGGCGCTGGACGAGAAGGGCAAGCCGCGCGCCGTGCCGCCGATCATCCCTGAAACCGAAGAAGAGAAAGACCGCTTCACGGCGGGTGAGGCGCGCCAGGTGCACCGCTTGAAGCAGGCCAAGCTGGCGGAGAAGACGCGGTCGGATTAGATGAGCGACGAAAACGGAATCCCCCTGCCCCCTGACCTGACCGAAGGCGCGCCCAGCGCCTCGCAAGGGATTCCATCCGGCATCCGCTCCATCAAAGACCTCATTGACAGGGTAACGGGCAAGCACCTGGGGCCGCTCTCCCCGGAGGGCGATGCCGGTCTGGCCGAGCAATGGCCGTACCCGTTCCTCGCCCTCGTGGGCCAACTGGAAATGAAACTGGGCCTGCTGCTGGCGCTGGTGAACCCGGCGGTGGGCGGGGTGCTGCTCATCGGGCCGCGCGGCACCGGCAAGACCACCGCCGTGCGCAGCCTGATTGACCTGCTGCCCTCGGTGAAGCAAAGCAAGTGCCATTACGGCTGCACCGAAGAAGATGTGGAACTGGGCGGCATTGACGCCATCTGCCCGGACTGCGCCGAAAAATACGCCCGCGGCGAACCGCTCACCTCCCTGCGCGCCGTGCGGCTGGTGGAACTGCCGCTGAACGCCCGCCTCGAAGATGTGGTGGGCGGCGTGGACGAACGTGCCGCGGTACACCAGCGCATGCGGGTCCGCCGCGGCATCCTGTCGCACGCTGACCGCAACCTGCTGTACGTGGACGAAGTCAACCTGCTGGGCGACGATGTGGTGGATGCCATCCTGGACGCCGCGGCGCAGGGATCGTACACCGTGCGCCGCGGGGCGGTGAGCGCCACATATCGCGCCCGTTTCACGCTGGTGGGCACGATGAACCCGGAAGAGGGCCGCCTGCGCCCGCAAATCCTGGACCGCTTCGGCCTGCGATTGCTGGTGCGCGGGCTGGAAGGACAGGATGAACGCCTGGAGGCCTACCGCCGCGCCCGCGCCTACCTCACCAACCCCAAGCAGGTCGTGGCGCTGTTCGTGGATGAGACCCTGCAGGCCCGCGATGAAATCGAAGCCGCGCAGGCGCTGCTGCCTACGGTGAAACTGCCGGACGATGTGGCGCAGGTGGGGCTGGAACTGATTCAGGGATTGGGAATCGACTCACTGCGCACCGAAATCACCCTGTTTGAAGCCGCGCGGGCGCTGGCCGCCGCCGATGCCCGCACAGAAGTGACCCCGGACGACATCCGCCAGGTAGCGCCGATGGCGCTGCGCCTGCGCCGCTCGGTATTTATGGACCAGTATTTCGTGGACCAGAAGAACGAAGAGGAAGAGATTGCCGTCGCGCTGGGGGCGATGAAAGCGGCAGAAGCCGCCGCGCCGAAAGCGGACAAAGCGCAGAAAGCCAAACCGCGCCCGAGGCGAGCGAAAAAACCATGAGCGTGCGTCGGCTGCGGGTCATCGCCGGGACGGCGCGCGGGCGCAAGCTGGCCGACGTGCCAGGCACCGGCACGCGCCCCATCACCGACCGGGCCAAGGAATCGCTGTTCAACATCCTCAATCCGGCGCTGCCGGGCGGCGCGTTCTTTGATGTGTTTGCCGGCACCGGCGCGGTTGGCATCGAGGCCCTGAGCCGCGGCGCAGCGTTCGCGCGCTTCAACGACAACAGCCGGGCGGCAGTGCGCACGATTCGCGAGAACCTGGCTCACACCGGCTTTGAAGCCCAGGCCGAAGTGAAGCAGGGCGACGCCTTTGCCCAGTTGGGACGGCGGCCGGACCGTTCATTTGATTATGTTTACCTTGCCCCGCCGCAGTACAAGGGCATGTGGCGCGATGCAATTGAAGGGCTGGACCGCCAGCCGGACTGGCTGGTGGCGGATGGCTGGGCGATTGTGCAAATTGACCCGCGCGAGTACGAGGCGGTAGAATTGACCAACCTGGAAGAATTCGACCAGCGCAAGTACGGCAACACCCTGCTGGTGTTCTACGAGCGCAAAGAAGACGACGATGGATAGAGACATCATCATCCAGAAAGCCTTGAAAAAAGCCTTCCCCGGCATCCCGGAGGAAGAGTCGTCCATCCTGGTCACCGAGGGCAGTTTTGAGCCGCACCAACCCGGTGCGCGGCTCACCATTGAAGGCAACATCGAGCACACCTTTTACATCCTGCTGGAAGGCGACGTGAAGGTGACGAAGATGATGAATGCCGACGAAGACCGCCTGCTGAAATACCTGGGGCCGGGCGACTTTTTCGGCGAGATGGCGCTGATTCACGAAGCGCCGCGCGCCGCCACCATCACTGCCATTACGGATGTGAGCGTGCTAGCGATCGACAAGGAAGCTTTTGACCGGGCGCTGAACACCAGCCCCAGCATCGCCAAGGCGATGGTGCGCGAAGTAAGCCGCCGCCTGCGCGAGAACGACGACATGGCGATTGAAGACCTGCGGCTGAAAGCCTCTGAACTGGCGGCCGCCTACCACCAGCTGGCCGAACTGGAGCGCGCCCGCCGTGAATTCCTCACCACCATTGCCCATGAACTGCGCACGCCGCTGGCCTCAGCCTCCGGCTACATGCAAATCATCAACCTGGGGATGATGGAAGGCGAAACGCTCAAGAGTGGGCTGGGTACGGTGGCGCGCAACATTGACCAGATCGTCTCGCTGACCAACGACATTTTGTTCCTGCAGGAGATGGACTTAATCCTCTCGGACTTCGAGCCGGTGGATATCGGCAACATCGTGACGTCGGCGGTGGACGCTGAAAAGAAAATCGCCGAAGAGAACGGGGTGGGCTACAAACTCAACATCGCCCCCAACCTGCCGGACCTGCCGGGCGACGCCAAGAGCCTGGAACGCGCCTTCCGCGCCATCATCAACAACGCCTTCAAGTTCAGCATCAACGGCGGTGAGGTGAGCATCACGGTGGACCAGAACCCGGTGTACGTGTGGGCGGCAGTACGCGACTCCGGCATCGGCATCCCGCCGGATGTGCTGAACAGCATCTGGGAGCGCTTCTGGCGCACCGAGGAGTACGACGGGCATCTGTTCGGCGGGGTCGGGTTGGGGCTGCCCATTGCCAAGCAGGTCATTGAACAGCATGGCGGCCAGATTGAAGTGAAAAGCACGCCGGGGGAAGGCACCACCTTCACCATCCGGCTGCGAATCCAGCCATTGGAAAACGCGGGGAAGAAAAAACAGAATTCTCCTTAAAACAAAAAGCGGCCGGATGGCCGCTTTTGATTCATGCAGGGGATGGCGGGTTTAGCCGCCCTTCTGGCCGTCGATGTAGCGAACAGCCTCGCCAACCGTGGCGATGGTCTGGGCGTCTTCGTCCGAGATTTCGCTGCCGAACTTGTCTTCAAAGGCCATAATCAACTCGACGATGTCGAGGGAATCGGCTTCGAGGTCTTCGCGAAAACGGGCTTCCATGGTGATTTTGGCTTCGTCCGCACCGAGTAAATCCACGATAATCGCTTTTACGTCATTGTAAGTATCTGACATGATGGTCCTCCGTCCAAGGGATGTCTTTATCAATCCAACAGGCCAATTTAACCCCTGCGAGGGGTTCCTGTCAAGCATTGGTTGACAGGCCAATATCGGGCTGGTAAGATTGCTTCACTCCTCAGGAACACCGCCTCATGCCAAAAGTTACGCAGACCAGTTCCCGTAAATTCGAACATATCCGCATTAATTTGGAAGAAAACGTGGCCTCCAGCCGCACCACCGGGCTGGAGCGTTTGCATTTTAATCACGAAGCGCTGCCGGAACTGGACCTGAACGCCGTGGACACCCGCGTGACGCTGTTCGGCAAGACGATGCGGTCACCCCTGTTCATCTCGTCCATGACTGGCGGCGCGCCGGAGGCCGGGCGCATCAACCGCACACTGGCCGAAGCCGCACAGGCCGCCGGCGTGGGCATGGGGGTTGGCTCGCAGCGCGCCGCCATCGAAGAACCGGCGCTGGCAGAGACCTTCCAGGTGCGCAAGTACGCCCCGGACATCCTGCTGTTCGCCAACCTGGGCGCGGTGCAATTCAATTACGGCTATGGCATTGACCAATGCCGCGCGGCGGTGGAGATGATTGAAGCCGACGCGCTGATTCTGCATTTCAACGCCCTGCAGGAAGCGGTGCAACCCGAAGGCGACACCAACTGGGCCGGCCTGCTTAAGAAGGTGGAGGCAGTGTGCGAGGGGCTGGGCGTGCCGGTCATCGCCAAGGAAGTGGGCTGGGGCTTCAGCGGCGGCACCGCCAAACGGCTGTGGCAGGCCGGCGTGAGCGCGATTGACGTGGCCGGGGCGGGCGGCACGTCGTGGAGCCAGGTGGAGATGCACCGCGCCAAAACCGAATTCCAGCGCCAACTGGCGGGAGCTTTCATAAATTGGGGCATTCCCACTGCCGAATCGATTCAGGACATCCGCAAGTATGTGCCGGGCTTCCCCATCCTGGCCTCCGGCGGGCTGCGCAGCGGCATGGACATCGCCAAGTGCATCGCGCTGGGCGCAGAAGCGGGCGGCATGGCCGGGCCGTTCCTCAAGGCCGCCAACGTCTCGCTGGAAGCTACCGTCGAGTCGCTGCAACTGGTGGCGCGCGAAATCCAGATCTGCATGTTCGCCGCGGGCGCGGGGGACCTGAAAAAACTGCAAAACACGCTGCTGGTGGAACGGTGAACGCCGTCTATTCGCCGCCGGCGCTGTTTGAACAACACCAGGCCGAGATGCTCCCGGCCATTGAAACCGAATTGAAAGCCTGCGTGCAGGCCGCCTACGGCGCCGGGCTGGACGACTACGCCCACATGCTGGCCTACCACCTGGGCTGGGAGGGCGAAGGCCACGGACCCAAAGCGCAGGGCAAGCGCGTGCGGCCAATGATGGTGCTGTTGAGCGCCGCCGCTGCCGGCGGCGACTGGGCCCCCACCCTGCCCGCCGCCGCCGCCGTGGAACTGGTCCACAATTTTTCCCTGATTCATGACGACATCCAGGATAACAGCCAACTGCGGCGCGGCCGCAAAACCCTTTGGGTGAAGTGGAACGTGGCGCAGGCCATCAACGCCGGGGACGCGCTGTTCGCGCTGGCGCACCTGGCGCTGAAGCGGTTGGACGGCCGCGTGCCGCCCGAGCGGGCGCTGGCCGCGCATCGCATCCTGCCGCAAGCCAGCCTGACGCTCACCCAGGGGCAGTACCTTGACCTGTCCTACGAGACGCGCCCCGACCTGACTCCCGCCGACTACTGGCCGATGATCAGCGGCAAGACCGGCGCGCTGCTGGCGGCCTGTGCCGAACTGGGCGCGGCGCTGGCCGGCGCACCCGCCGACCGGCTGGCCGATTACCGCCGCTTTGGCGAGCTGGTGGGGCTGGCCTTCCAGGTGTATGACGATTTCCTCGGCATCTGGGGCGATGCCGCGCTGACGGGCAAGTCTGCGGAGAGCGATTTGCTGGCGGGCAAGAAGTCTTTGCCGGTGCTGTATGCGCTGGAACAGGACGGCGCGTTTGCCGAGCGCTGGCGGCAGGGGCCGCTGGCCGCCGAGGACCTGCCCGCCATGACCCTGCAACTGGAAGTGGAGGGGGCGCGCGAATATGTGCAGGCCGAAGCCGACCGCCTGACGCAGGAGGCGCTGGCGGCCCTCACCGCTGCCGGGCCGGAGACGGACGCCAGCCTGGCGCTGGAAGAACTGGCGCGGCGCTTGATTACAAGGAAGGCGTAGAGGGGACAGGTGTGCCTTCGGCTGCAACAAATGTTGGAATGTCAATAATGGTTCTTGATATGGGAGAGGAGTTAAACATTAGTGGCCCCCTATGGGGTCTTCCGCCTGATCTAGAGGCACCTAAATGATAGCACCTGACATACCGTCGGTTGCATGGTGGTTATTCATGGTTTCTGGACCTTTGGTTATGGCTTACTTATTTTGGCTACATCCAAAGTATTTTGAAGATCTTGCCCTTAAGGAGATTGAGAAAGTTCCAGATTGGCATCCATTAATAATGTTCTACAAATGGTTTGCCAGGCCGCGAGTACTAATATGGTTCGGAAGAATTGCACCCATCTTAGTAATCTTGATAATCACTATAGGGTTTATAAGAGAAATGAATTGAGTACCACATAACTGGATCAGATAAACATCTACCAGTTGATCTTCCCTTCATTGATAAGACTATCAACCCAGCGCATGATATACCCAGCAATAGGTAAGGCAAGTCTCGCGTAGTAATAAGCTGACAAATTCGTCTGAAAATAAGGGTCTATATACACGCATCTTGTGTCTTGAACCGCCGAAAAAAGATAGCGAGAAATTTACAGGATTTGTTTTCTGAACCCGACCGACGCCCGCTTAACAATCTTCAATTCTCGCTTCCCCTCATGTCGCCGCCATGCTAACATCTCTCATCTGGGGGTTTGCTTGGCATCTCATCTCTTCCATCTATCTTTTCTTTGCGTCTCTGAGTGGCTATCTTTATCCCCTATTTTGCGTGACATGGTTTTTGCCCGCATATACGCTTCATGGCCTCTCTAATATGGGCAACGGACCTGAATCATTGGACAAAAAACGTCAAAATCGGACACAGAATCGGCCAGATTGGACAAACACCCCGCCAATTTGGACAAAACCGGCGGGAGGGGGTGTGGGGGGTTGTACAAGTTTTGGGAGTTTCACACCAACTGCGCCTACCTAACCCGGTTCGCATTACAATTTCCCTCCAATGATTCTCGTCACCGGTGGAACCGGCTTCATCGGGCAGGTCCTCGTCCGCCATCTGGTGGAAGAAGGCCATACCGTCCGCACCCTGTTGCGCCCCGCGCCCGGCAACCCGCGCCTGCCGGCCGGCGTGCCGGTGCAGGTCGCCATCAGCAGCATCGACGATGCGCGCGGGATGCGCTCGGCGCTCACCGGCATTGAAACCGTCATCCACCTGGCGGGCAGCGAGTGGCGCGGCGCCCGCGCCGACCTGGACAGCGTGGAAGTGGCCGGGGCGCGCACTCTGGCCGCCGCCGCCGGCGAGGCCGGCGTGCGCCGCATCATCGCCATGAGCCACCTCGGCGCCGACCGCGCTTCCGCCTACCCGGTACTCAAGGCCAACGGCATCGCCGAGGAACTGCTGCGCAAAACCGGCCTGGACGTCACCATCGTGCGCGCCGCACCGGTCTTCGGCCCGGATGACCACTTCACCACCGCCATCGCCCGCATCCTGCACATCTTCCCGTTCGTCTTCCCCCTGCCGGGGCGCGGCCAGATGCTGCTCCAGCCGCTGTGGGTCGAAGACCTTGCTACCTGCCTTGCCTGGCTGCTGGAACGCCCCGAATCGGCCGGGCAGACCTACGAACTCGGCGGCCCGGAATTCCTCACGCTGGCGGACATCGTCAACCAGGTGATGGGCGCGGTGGGCGTGCGCCGCCGCTTCTGGCCGCTCTCGCCGGTCGTCATGCGTTACGCCGCCGTCTACCTGGAATATTTCTTCCCCGGCATCCCCACCTCCACCTACTGGCTGGATTACTTTTCCGCCAGCCACACCACCGAAATCGACTCGGTCCCGCGCCAATTCGGCCTGCTGCCCGCCCGCCTGTCGCAGCGCCTCGGCCACCTGCACGGCCAGCCCTGGGGACGCCGCGCCTGGCGCGACCTCTTTGTGCGTCCCCGCCAATAGCCATCATGGACGACCCCAACGCCCTCCCCATTCACGCCCTCTCCACCCCGGAAGACATGCTCGGCGTCATCGCCCTCATGGAGCAGATTTGGCCGGGCATTCAGCCTGTCCCCGACCATCTGCTGCTGACCGCGGCCCACAACGGCGGCCTGGTGCTGGGCGCCTATGAGGAGGACGCGCTGGTGGGTTTTGCCTTCGGCTTCCTCGGCCTGCACGGGCAGGGCGGCACGGCAGTGCTCAAGCACTGCTCGGACATGGTCGGCGTACTGCCTGCCTACCGCGACAAGGGTCTCGGGGCGCGCCTCAAACGTGCCCAGTGGCAACTGGTGCGCCAGCAGGGCATTGAGCTCATCACCTGGACGTATGACCCGCTGGAAAGCCGCAACGCCAGCCTCAACATCGCCCGGCTCGGCGCCATCGTCAAGACCTACCTGCCCAACCACTACGGCGAAATGACCGACGGCCTGAACGCCGGCCTGCCCTCCGACCGTTTCCTGGTGGAATGGTGGGTGAACTCGCCGCGGGTGCTGAAACGCCTGAGCGCGCAAGCCCGCCCGCGGCTCGACCTTGCCCATTTTCTTTCGGCGGGCACCGAGCCGATTAATACCACTGCGCTTAACGGCGGTGGCTGGCCGCGCCCCGCTGCCGATCGGCTGGATACGCTGGACGACCCGGCCACCCGCCCGCCGCTGGCGCTGTTCGAAATCCCTGCCGATTTCCGCGGCCTGCGGGCCGTCGACCCGGACCTGGCCCTCGAGTGGCGGCTGTATACCCGCGTCGCGTTCGACCTGTTCTTCAGTCACGGCTATCTGGTCACCGATGTCGTCTACCTGCCCGGCGCGTCGGCGCGCGTTTACTATGTGCTCAGCCAGGGCGACAGCACCCTGGGGATCTAGAGATGAACATCGACCGCATCACCCTGCATCACCTCTCCATGCGGCTCAAATACCCCTTTGAGACCTCCTTTGGCCGCATCCAGCAGCGCGAGTGCATCCTGGTGCAGATACAGGCGGGCGGGCTGAGCGGCTGGGGCGAGTGCGTGGCCGACCGCGACCCGTGGTATTCGTCCGAAACCACCGGCACGGCGTGGCACATCCTGAAGGATCACCTCATCCCGCAGCTGGTGGGCAAATCCCTGCCAACCGCGGAGGAATTCCAGGCCGGCGCGGCCCGCATTCGTGGCAATGCCATGGCGAAAGCCAGCCTGGAGATGGCGCTGTGGGACCTGTGGGGGCAGGTGGAGGGCAAATCCGTCGCCCAACTTCTGGGCGGTGTCCGGAGCGCCGTCCCGGTGGGCGTGTCCATTGGTCTGCAACCCGATATAGCCGCCTTGCTGGATGTCGTCGCCAAATTCGTGGCAGAAGGCTACGGTCGGGTGAAACTAAAGATTAAGCCGGGGCAGGATGTCCCGCTGGCTGCCGCGGTGCGCCGCGCCTACCCGGATCTGCCCCTGCAGGTGGATGCCAACTCCGCCTACACGCTTGAGTCCGCCGCTGCCCTCCTGCCGCTGGATGACCTGGACCTGCTGCTCATCGAACAGCCGCTGGCGGAAGACGACCTGTGGGACCACCGCCAGTTGCAGGCGCGCCTGCGCACGCCCATCTGCCTCGACGAAAGCATCACCAGTCCACGGCATGCCGCCCAGGCGCTGGAGATGAAGGCGGCGCGCATCATCAACATCAAGGCCGGGCGGGTGGGGGGACTCTCGCAGGCAGTACAGATACATGACCTGTGCACGGCGGCCGGTGCGCCGGTGTGGTGCGGCGGGATGCTGGAAACCGGCGTCGGCCGCGCAAGCAACCTGGCCCTGGCCGCCCTGCCCGGCTTTACCCTCCCCGGCGACATTTCAGCGTCAGACCGCTATTACGAGCAGGACATCACCGAGCAGGGTTTCACCCTCAATCCGGAGAGCACGATTACCGTTCCCACGGCTCCCGGCCTTGGAATCACGGTTGATACTGCGGCCCTGGCTGGCGTCACGTTGGCGACCCTCAGGTTCTAAACCCGTCATTCTGGCTGTCGCTCGCACTCACCACACTCCTGATGTGCTGCCCGTAGGGGTCGAGCTAAGCTCGACCCCTACATCTCGGCCAACGAGTCCAAAAGAACCAAAGTTCTATTAACGGCCGCGAAAATTCGCGGTTTTCACAAACTTCCTGGCAGCGTTGGATGCTCCAACGTCTTCCTTTAAAACTGCCATGCGTCCTTGTTTGCGCGAATGGTGGGGCTACTATATACTGACCCTAGGTTTTCGGCACGAGAGGACATTGCACGCGTAATGCGAACGTACGACATCACGCTCACCATCTCGCCCGACCTGGTCGTGTGGCCGGAAGACCCTCCGGTCGAACTTCAGCGCGTTTCCAGGATCGAGGATGGTGCGGTCTCCAACGTCACCCGCATGAATATGTCGGCGCATACCGGCACCCATATCGACGCGCCTTACCATTTCCTGCGGGATGGACAGACCGTTGAAGACATCGACCTGGACCTGCTCATTGGCAGGGCGTATATGCTGCACCTGCCGGATGCCAACAAAGTCACGGCCGACATGCTGGAAAATTCGCCCATCCCGCCGCGCACCAAACGCATCCTGCTGAAAACCCGCAACTCCGACCTGTGGGCCAACCCCCGTCATAAGTTCAAGAAAGACTATGTGCCGCTGGCGCCGGATGGCGCGCAATGGATGGTGGACCGCGGCGTGAAGCTCGTGGGCGTGGATTACCTCTCGGTGGCAGCGTTTGATGATGTGGTCACCACCCATGACATCCTGCTCTCGGCCGGCGTGGTCATCGTGGAGGGGCTGAGTCTGGCGGAAGTGTCGCAGGGCCGCTACACGCTGTATTGCCTGCCGCTCAAACTGGCCGGCTCAGACGGCGCCCCCGCCCGCGCCATCCTCACCGGCGTGTAGTTTTCTCACTGGCGGTACGTGATTCAACCCCTTGTGGGCGTCTTCTCTTCAGATCTTCCCCCTTCAACTCATCGAAATTCAAATTCAAGTCGGAGCAGTCGAAGCGGTTACCACAGTTCGGGCAACTCACCTTGCAGTTTTTCTCGTTCATGCGGCTGCCACAGCGGTCGCAAATCCATTCCCGTGTGGCAGCAGTCATAACACCTCCACGGGCGGCACGCGCCGCACCGGCTTCAACAGCGCCGGGTCAAACTCGGCCAGACCGTCCTTCCCCAGCCGTTGCGCTTCGGCGCGCGCGGCTTCCACATCTGCGCGCAGCGCGCCTACATCCACCGTGCGGCAGTGGTCCGGCCACGGCGCCAGCCACACCTGGCTGCGCATGTACATCTTCATCGCGCCCTTCAGGTTGGCGCGTTCGATTTGCAGGTACATAACGCCCGCCTGCAATATGCCTTTGTACAGCCCGCGAATCACGCCCGGCTCTTTGATCCAGGCAGTTTCGAGGGCTTCGTGGGCGTGCCAGAACTGGCGCTCATTGAACAGACGCAGGCCCTCTTCTGCGGCTTCTGGCAGGGTGCCGGGGCAGGCGGCGCGGATTTCCTCGGCGCTGGGGTTGAACTCTCGCAGGAACAGAGGCATGAACCCAGTATACACGCACGCCCAACCATGCCAAAGAAAAAATCCCGCCCAGTGAAGGCGGGATTCTAGAGACCGTAAACTACCCCGCCACAAGCGGACGGGGCATTGTCCTTCCAGTTTTCGGGCTTGCACCCGCCAGCCAAACTAAAGCCGGGACGGAGGTACATTATGCAGGTTTACAACTGCATCAAAGTCAGGACTCGCATGCAAGGCTCA
>SCUK01000068.1 GCA_004297445.1 Anaerolineae bacterium
CCTTGCGCCAATAGTCTCAAACCACGCGCTCTTACTTCGGCTAATTGTTCGGAAGTTCCTTTTTTTCTCATGCCTCCATTATGCCATTTTTGAAGACTTTCTATTTTCAAAAATCAGTAACTTTCGAATTTTGAATATTGGAGTCGAGGCTTTAGCCGAGTTTCAACGCCCCCAGCATCGCCAGCGTCTCCGCTTTCCCGCCCTCGCCCTGCTCGCCCCCCGGCCCCACGCACGATGGGCAGCCGTCGGCGCACTCACATCCCGCCACCAGTTCCCACGCCCGCAGCATCATCTCATCGTGCAATTCGAATAGCCGCTCGCTGAAGCCAATGCCCGCCGGAATCTGGTCGTAAATCACCACCGTCGGCGCGCCGTCCGTGATCGGTGACGCCGGGTCGGAATGCACGCCCAAATCCGCCGTGTCGCACATCAGGAACAGCGGCGCCAGGTGTCCCAGCACATACGCCAGCCCGGAGAGTCCCGTCTTCACCTTCACCACCGTCTCCGCCCGCCGGTGGCAGGAGGGGCACAGCGTGATGAGATTCTCCATCCGGTTGGCCTCCGCCGCGCTGCGGAACGCCCGGAACGGCGTCTTGTGATGCACATCGTGTACCCGCCCGCTTTCCTTCGCCCCGCACACCTGGCAGGTGTAGTTGTCCCGCGCCCGCACTTCGGTCGTGATGCGCTTCCAGTCCTTGCCGTAATCGTTGATACTGCTGCGCCACACCCCCGCTTCGCGCAGCGCGTCCACCGTCGCTTCGTCCAGCGCCAGCCAGTAGCCGGTGGTCTGCAGTTCGCGCACCGGCATCTCCAGCGGCCCCATCCCCAGCCGCGCGTGCGTGTGCCACTCGATTTTCTGGTAGCCGGTCACCTGGCTGGTGATGCTCAACTCGCCGAAGCCCGCCCGTGCGCCTTGCCGCGCTTCCTCTGTCTTCGTCTCCATCCGCCTCACTGTGCTTTCGCGGCTCGGCTCGGTGTAATAGTCCACCGCCGCCGGGCGCAGCCGCGCCACGTACTGCTCCAAATCCAGCGCCTCTACCACGTACTGCTGGCCCTCATGCAGGTACACCGCCTCCGGATGCACCAGCGCGTCGGCGCTGGCTTCGTCCACTTCGCCCACCACCCGCCAGCCGTCTTCCGTCTCGGCTTGCAACACGACCGTATTTGGCGACGCTGACCGCAGCGACAGGCTTTGCGCCGGGTATTCCGTCGCCATCCAGAACGACTTGCCCCCCGAGCGGTGGATTTCGCCGCCTTCTTCCATCACGTGCAGGTAGTCGTCCACCACCTCCGGCGGCACGCGCCCGAACCCTTCGCCCGGCCCGAACGGCAGTTCAAACGCCGCGCAGCGTAAGTGCGCCAGCAATATCAACAGGTTATCCGGGTTAATCAACGCCTGCTCCGGCGATGCGCCGAAGAAGAAATCCGGATGCCGCGCCAGGAATTGGTCCAGCGGGTTGGCCGAGGTCACCAGCGTCGCCAGCGCAGGTTCTTCCGTGCGCCCGGCGCGCCCCGCCTGCTGCCACGTCGCCGCGATAGTGCCCGGATACCCCGCCAGCACCGCCGCTTCCATCCCGCCGATGTCAATCCCCAGTTCCAGCGCGTTTGTGCTCACCACCGCCCGTACCGTCCCCGCCCGCAGCCCGGCTTCGATCTCGCGCCGTTGCCGCGGCAGATACCCGGAGCGGTAGCCGCGCACCTGTTCGTTCCCCAGCCCGCTGGCTTCGCGCAAATAGTTCAGCATCACTTCCACCCCGCGCCGGGCGCGCCCGAACACGATGGTCTGCACGTCGTAGGCCAGCAGGTCGGCCGCCAGCCGCACGCTTTCCTGCAACACGCTGCGCCGGATGCCGAGGTCTTCGTTCACCACCGGCGGGTTGTAGATGACGAAATGCTTCGGGCCGCGCGGCGCGCCGTCTTCGTTCACCAGCGCCACTGTCTCCTCCACCAGCCCGCCCGCCAGTTCAATCGGATTCGCAATCGTCGCCGACGCCAGCAGGAACTGCGGCCGCGCCCCATAGAACGCCGCCACGCGCTTCAGCCGCCGCACCACGTTCGCCACATGCGACCCGAACACGCCGCGGTAGGTGTGGGCTTCGTCCAGCACCACGAACTCCAGCCGCGCGAAGAATTCCGCCCACTTGGGGTGGTGCGGCAGGATACCGGTATGCAGCATGTCCGGGTTGCTGATCAGGATGCGGGCGTTCTGCCGCACCGCCGGCCGCGCGCTCTGCGTTGTGTCCCCGTCATACGTCGCCGCTGGTATCCGCAGTTCTTCCGGCAACGCCGCGTTCAGTTGTGCCAGTTCGTCCTGCTGGTCCTGCGCCAATGCCTTGGTGGGGAACAGGTACAGCGCCCGGCTCTCCGGCAGGTGCATCAGCCGTTGCAGCACCGGCAGGTTGTAGGCCAGCGTCTTGCCGCTGGCCGTGCCGGTCACCACCACCACATGCTCGTTATTCGTCGCCCGCCGCCATGCCTGCGCCTGGTGCGTGTACAACTGGGTGATGCCCCGTGCCTGCAGCGCCGCCGCCAATGCCGGGTTCAGTTCCTCCGGCAGCGGCTCGCCCTGCGCTGCCCGCGCCGGAATCGTCTTCCACGCGGATACGTTACCCCCAACCGTTGGCTCGGCGCGCCACATCGCCAGCAGAGCGTTCAGTCGCGAAGGGATGGGGGAGAGTGGAGGCACCCCGCGATTTTATCGCGAAATCCGGACGGGTGTTCTATGTTGACTATTCGCCATGGATGAAGTAGATTTGTCTGTAACTCTCTTGGGAGGCAACGATGAGTGTTCAATTACCTGAATCCAGCAAAATCGTTAAGCAATACAAATACCAGTACTCATTGATGAACTCGCTTCTCTTGCTCCTGCTTCTAGGGGCTTATGCAATTTCCAACCTTTTGAGCTGGGCAGATGAGCCTGTTCTTGATAAGGTTATGGTAGCTTTCGCGTTGGTGGTAATCTTCTTTGCCTTGCAGATAACCCTTGCAAGTACCTATGGCAATCTAAAACTGTTTCTGACTGAAGAGGGGCTTTATTTACCTAACGTGCTGCTATGGGGAAAATATCGCTATCTCCCATTTGCCAACGTTGTGCGTGCACGAGCAATTAACATGATGGGGAACGAAATGCTAGAGTTGCGCGATGGCTCTAAGAATTTCGTGGTTACAAACTCTTGGCTACCTGAAAAAGGTGCGTATCAGGAAATCGTAGAATATGTACTTGCTCGGGTTCCCGAGAGCGCAAGAACTGGCTAAAGTATGCCCCATAAGAACGGTTTTTGCGAAGTAACATTCAAACTCAAGAGCCTTGCCCATCTCCTCATTACAATGTTTTTGTCGGAGCGATTCCTCCGTAACACCTATCTGCTTTTGCTCAGCTTCACAGTTCTCTTCTCTCTTTCTATGATTCTCGACGGAGTTTTTTCCGATAACTTGACTTGGGATGTTCTCGGTTTCTTGGGGTTGTTTCCGGCCTGGATTTCTTCAGCCATCATAATCATGAGACTGTCAGTTGATTTTCTACGACGCCAAAGGGTACCCCTTATCATTCTCTTCGGGACCGTTCTTTCAATTGGCATGAATCAAACGATTGGAATGCATTACTTTACAGCAGGAGCAATACTTGGAGCGCGACTTTCAGATACAGATCAGATTGTCGTTGAAGCGCGCGAATTGATGAAAACATGTGGGAGAGACCTTGACTTCAATGAGAACGTAGCCGACTACTTGATAAGATGCCCAATAAGTAGCCGATTTCCTCCAGCAATCGCGAAACTGAATCCGATGGAACTTGAGATTTATTCGGGCCTTGTTCTGATAAGGAAAAGAGGATTCGGGGATTGGGCCGGGTTTAGCGTTCGCAGCGAGGGAGAGGAGAGAGATTGTCAGCTATTTGTTACCGATGAAATATGCTGGGCGTGGGCTGGTGCCGACAACTAATCCAGTAGCCTGATGGCATAGCTTTAACCATATCTCAAATCGCCTGCAGACTTTTCGCCGCCACCTGCAACCGCAAGGCGTCTAGGCGAGAGAGATGGGGAGGCGGGGGGCAGGGGGATGGGGTTGCGGGCCATTATTACAAGCCTAAAGAGATTATTTCGTCTATTGAACAAATATTCTGTATATTCGATCAAGCCCGATTTTAGTGGGTAAAGTCATGCAAAAATCCATAAAGCACAAATACCTCAAAGACCTAAGTAAGGCTATGGTAGGCTGCCTTCTTCTTCCTTTGTTCCATGCACCGAAATTGCTATTTCAACTCTTGCTTGTTTCATACGCTTATGTTTTCAATCGACATGACACACTTACTGCGAATCCAATAGATCACCTAAGTCGCGCAAGAAAGCTGCTGCAAGGACAACCTTCTCAAATACTGTATGCGGCATTAGAAGTGCGATTTGCTCTTGAGAGAATGGCGAATCGCGAATTGCTATTTACGGAAAAAGTAAGTAACCGTGTGCGAGATGATAACAATCCTGTCAAGAAGATAAAAGCCCTAAGGCGAGCTGACCAAGAAACTGCTTACGCTCACAACATTTACCTGATAGATCAAGATACTGGTACTCGCATCAGTTGGGGACAATACAAGCCACTTGATCAGCAAAAGACTGTCTATTTTCAGGGCCGACTTGGGAATCTCTTACATCCTAAAGAAGGGCTTAAGCTCGGAGTATGGAATGATTTCTGGTACAGCGAAAACCGCGCATTCTTGATTGAGGCAATTGACTATCTCTCTGGAGTGGCTAAAGATAACACACCATTCTTCGCATTCGAGAACATTGATCACATTGAAGTGATTCGAGATGATGTAGACTCTGGATAACGACCGACTATCGCTAACGCCCCTTCACCACATCCCAAATCGCCTGCGGGTTATCTGCCGCCACCTGCAACAGCACCCGCGCCGCGCCTTCCGGCGCGCGCCGGCCCTGTTCCCAATTCTGCAAGGTCTTCACGCTGACCCCCAGCAGCGTGGCAAACTCCGCCTGGGACAAATCAAAACCCGCCCGGATTTTCTTCACATCCGGCGTTTTCAGATTAAACACGCGTGAGGCTTTCGCCTTGCCGCGCAGGATTTTCCCACCCTCACGCACACTGGCAACCAATTCGTCAAACATATCTTCCTTCATTTGACTGCTACCTCTGATATCTCACCATACGCCATTGGCGTACTCCTGTCAAGGATTGGTTCAAGCCGGTAGTGTCCATATTCACAGGCGCGCCACGGTGGAGTCGAGGCTTTAGCCGAGTAGACACCGTATTCTCCGCTAAAGCGTCGATTCCTGTCCCATCAGGATTTGACACTACAGTCAGGCTCTTTACATTCCCGCCCGCGCGCCGCCCCGCCGCCGCCCCGCATGTTATCCTTAACCTGTGGGGAAAATCGTCAACCAGCCCGTCCTGCCGTTCCATGTCCCACTGAAGCCCCACGCGTCAAACGTTTTACAGGGAAGTGACAAAATTCTCAGATGGGGTGTAACTATGTCACTTAATTTGTCACTTCCGCGCGTCCCCAGGGACAAGCCCCTCTCCTTTGCGCCGCACAGGGACGTCCGAGGGACACTCAAGGGACATGCCAGGGACACCGGATGGACAGCCCAGGGACATGAAAAGGACAATTTTCAAGTGGGGGGTGTCGCGTGTCCATCGAAATGTCCCTCCCTCGCCGCGAATTCCGCTACAATTCCCGGAACCCCGCACCGAAAGGATCCCCCATGGCCGCCCCTGTACTTGAACTGCGCGTCGCCCTCACCACCGCAGACTACGACCGCCTCGTCCGCTTCTACACCACCGGCCTCGGCCTCGAACCCGCCGCCATCTGGAACAACGACGGCGGCCGCGCCCTCATGCTGGACCTCGGCCGCGCCACGCTCGAACTCTTCGACGAGCGCCAGGCCGAAGTGATTGACACCCTCGAAGCCGGCGCCCGCGTCAGCGGCCCGGTACGCTTCGCCCTGCAAGTCCCGGACGTCCGCGCCGCCATTGACCGCCTCGTAGAACACGGCGCAACCCTCGTCCACGAACCCGTCCTCACCCCCTGGGGCGACCTCAACGCCCGCGTCGCCGACCCTGACGGCATGCAGGTCACCCTCTACCAGCCCGGAGCCTCCCATGACTGACAAACCCGATGTCCTCGACCGCGCCGGCGGCTGCCTCGAACGCCTCGGCAATCTCGCCCTGCTGCTGATTCTCAACCTCGTATTTATAGGTCTGTTCTTCTGGGGCTACTACTACTTCCAGAACAGCCTGCACCTTTCCCGCAATGGCGTGGACATCCCGGCGGTGGTCGTCCTCAACATCCGCAGCGAGGATGCCGAAGGCGGCGAAGTCTTCACCCCCCTGTTCGAATACACCTACGAAGGCCAGACCTACACGGTGGAAGGCAACGTCGCCAGCTACCCGCCCCAATACGATTTGGGCGAGTCCGAAACCCTGCTGGTGGACCCCGCCGACCCGGCCCGCGCCGGCGTGCATTCGTGGGTGGACCTGTGGGGCGCCACCGCCGGGCTGTGGGCCGGGGCGGGCATCGGCGCGCTGGTCACCAACGGGGCGGCATTATTCTCGCTTTTCAAGCGGAAGCCGACCGGGTGAGCATCGCCTCGTAATACGTCCCCACGACCTCAAAGCCGCATTTCTCGTAGGCGCGGATGGCGGCGGAGTTGTCGGCGCGCACATTCAGGCCGATGTGGTCAACGGTCGCCAGCAACTGCTTGCACAGCCCGGCCGTCACCGTCGTCCCCAACCCTTGCCCGCGCTGTGCCGGGTGCGCGGTGATGTTCCCCAGCCCGGCGATGCGGTACGCCGGTGAATACACATGGATGCCCGCCACCGCCGCCAGCGCGCCGTCCGTGCCTCGTACGCCAGCGTACTGCCCGGTCTCCAGCATGCGCGGGTCAAACCAGTTGCCGGGGTAGGCGGCGTCGTACAGGGCGCGCAACTCGTCCAGGTTTGCCGGGCCCAGCGCCTCCACGCCCGCGGAGTCAATCCCATCCAGCCGTCCCGGATGCCGCAGCGCCATCTTGCGGTACTCGCCGTGGCTTTCGATGTCGTGCGTCGCTCGGAAGGCAGCGTCCAGCCCGGCGCTCAAATGGGAATAGACGCGGGGCGGCAGCAGCGGCAGGCTTCCGGTGAGCAGCGCCAGCATCTCGGCATGGTTGTCGTTCTCGATGGCGAGCAGCACGGGCGGGTCGCCGCCGCTGTACACCAGCGCCAGCGCGGTGACTTCCCCGTCCTCTTCCAGCGCCAGCCACTGCGTGTACGGCCAGAAAAAGTCGTCCAGGTCGCCGAGGTGGTAGAAGTTCAACTCCGGCCGCCGCAGCAGGAAGGCCTCAATCCGTCCCTTGTCGTGCAGTTGGATGGGGCGCACAGCTACGTTTCCGCCGGTGCGAAGAACACCAGCACGCTCAAGTCGTCTTCGATGGTGTGGAAGCGGTGCGGCACGCGCTTCTCCACGAAGACCACGCTGCCGGCCTGCACCGCCCGGTCCGTTTCCCCCACCCGTATGTGCGCCCGCCCGCTGACGACGTAATACACCTCGTCTTCGTTGTGCGGGAACTGCGGGTCGGTGGCCCCCGCCGGCAGCACATACAGCCCCATGCTCAGGCTGGGGCGGCGCAGGAATTCAAGGTACAGCTTTCCGCTTTCGGCCTGGGTTTGTGCAAGTTCATTCAGTTCGAACGCGTCCATTCTCTGTCCTTTCCGGATGTGGCATAATTGTAGCAAAGACGCGCCGAGCAATCGATTGCCCGGCGTGTGTGCTAAGAGGAGCGCTATGAACCGTTTCGTGATCGTAATGCTTTGCGCCGTGTTGCTGGTGGCTTGCGGAAGTGCGGATACCCCGACAGTCCCCGCGGATGCCCCGGCGTTTGATGTGACCGGAGAGTGGGCCTACGAAATGATCGCCGCCGATGGCAACGTGTGGGACAACGGCACGATTACCTTCAAAGGCTCGGCTTCCAGTGGCGCATACAACCAGATTAACGTCTATGAAATCGAATACACCGGCGAGTACACCGCGGGCGGCAATGCCCTGCAACTGACCGGTTATCTCAATTGGCAAGGCACGTTCTCGGATGCCGATACCCTTAGCGGCACATGGGTGGACGACCAGAACGACCAGACTGGCACCTTCACTGCCACCCGCAATCCATAAGGATTCATGACTACCCCTCCATCCACCTCGCCCACCACCTCCCCGACGACCCTGACGCACCTGCCTTCCGGCACGCTGCGACTTATCCGCGCCGCCTGGCTGCTGGTGTTTGTGGGCATCTGGGGGCTGGTGGTGGCGGGCATCCCGGATAACCTGGCAACCGGCGGCCAGGTGGCCGACGACATCCTGGCCATGTTCCAGCGTCTCGGCCTGCCGGACAACTTCCACGCCTATTACAAAGTCGGGCTGGACATCTTCTCGCTGGTGGTGTTCTCTTCCATTTCATTGCTGCTCTTCGTCCGCCGCAGCGATGACTGGCTGGCCCTGTTCGTTGGCATGATGATGATGCTTACCGCCTTCATCTACGCCAACAGCACCTACGCTGAGGGCATCTGGGTGTGGGTGGCGGTGGCCTTCATCGCTGCCGGCGAGACCATGCAGGTCACATTCTTCTACGTTTTCCCCTCCGGACGGTTCATCCCATCCTGGGCGCGCTGGCTGGTGCTGCCCATGTTCATCTTCCGCTACATCATCTGGGCCAACATTTATATCAACGGCGCGGGGCAGGGCGCGGTCGAAGTCGGCATTGTGGTGTTGTGTATGGCCATCGGGTTTGCCTTGCAGATTTATCGCTTCCGCCGCGAGAGTACACCCGCCCAGCGCCAGCAGGTCAAGTGGCTGCTGGTGGGCCTGATGATTACCGTCCCGGTCGTCGCCACCTACATCTTCACCGTCATCATCTTCCAGGTGTTCGGCCCGCGCAGCGCCGATAACTACTTCATCCTCGAGGGCCTGCGCATCGCCGAACAAATCGCCCTTTTTATCTTCCCAACGACTATCGTGCTGTCCATCCTGCGCTACCGGCTGTGGGACATCGACGTCACCATCAACCGTTCGCTGGTGCTGGGGCTGATGACGGTGATGCTGGCCGTGCCGTTTGCGGCGGTATTCTTCGGCCTGCGCGCCGTGCTGGAATCCTTGCTGGGCGGCCAACAGGATACGATGGCAGTAGCGGCCTCCGGGCTGGCGGTGGGGATGCTTTACAACCCCGCACACCGCCAGGCGCGTGAATTGATCGACCGGCGTTTCTACCGCCTGCGCTTCAACCTGCTGGAACTGCGCGCCAGCCAGAAACCGCTGGATCTCAAGAACCCTGGCATGTTCAGCGGCCGGACACTGGGCAAGTACAGCGTGCAGGAACTGCTGGGCAAGGGCGGCATGGGCGAGGTGTATCGCGGCGCCGATGGCGACCGCGTGGCCGCGCTCAAGATTCTGCCCGGCGGGGCGGGCGGCAACCGCGAGTTCTACGCCCGCTTCAGCCGCGAAGCCAAACTCACGCTCAGCCTTACTCATCCGCACATCGTGCGCATGTTTGATTATGGTGAGGACCAGGGCACGGCCTATATGGCGATGGAATACATCGAAGGCCAGCACCTCGGCGCGTACCTGCGCCAGCGCGGCACCCTGCCGGCGCCGGTGGCGGCGGTGGTGCTGGGGCAGGTGGCGCAGGCGCTGGATTACGCCCATGCCGCCGGATTCATCCACCGCGACATCAAACCCGGCAACGTCATGCTGCGCCAGCAGGCCGGCGGCGCGCTGGATGCCGTGCTGATGGATTTTGGCGTGGCGAAGGTGAAGGAATCGCAGACGATGCTCACCGGCACCGGCGTGGTCGGCACGATTGACTACATGGCGCCCGAACAAATTAAAGAAGCCACCACGGTGGACCATCGCGCCGACATCTATGCGCTGGGCGTGGTGGCTTACGAACTGGTCACCGGGCAGCGCCCGTTCAGCGGCAACGTGGCCCAGGTGATGTTCATGCACCTGCAGCAGCCGCCGCCCGACCCGCGCGAAGTGAATGAGGCCGTACCGGCAACCGCCGCCTACGCCATCCTGCGCGCTATGGCGAAGGACCCGGCGCACCGGTTTGAGACTGCCAGCGCATTTGTGGCGGCCATGGGGTAGGGCATTGGGTTCAGGTCAGGGCGCAGGGATGCGCCCTTTTTGATTGCTGCTTGACAATAAGTATAACTAATTATATAATTAGTCTAACCTAAATAATTGGAGATAAACCATGTTCGACTTCAACAAAATTCTTATTGACGGAACCCTCTCGGCCGTCCTCCTGACCGCCATCGTCCTGTTCATCGGCCGCGCCCGGCCGCGCTTCTTCCTCTCGAAGAAGAACGTACCGGCGGACATCCTGGCGGCAGTGCCGCCCCGCACGGAAGAGGAGAAACGCCAGGCCGTGCTGTGGAGCATTCCGATGCTGTTCATCATGCTGGGCGTGCCGGTTTGGTCCGCTCTCACCTTTGCACAGCAGAGCGGCGCGGGTTTCGGCGTGGTGTTCGCGCATACCTACGCCGTGTTGTTCATCCCCTTCCTGGTGGACCTGGTCATCATTGACTGGTTAATCATGAACACCATCACGCCGAAGTGGGTGGTGTACCCCGGCACGGAAGGCTTTGCGGGATACAAAGACTACACGTTCCATCTGCGAGCGCATTTCCGCGGCCTGTTTGTGCTGCTGGTCATGTCCGCCATTGTCACTGGCGGGGTGTGGCTCGCTCTTTAGTCCAACCCCCAAAACAAGAAACGCCGCCAGATGAGGCGGCGTTTTCTGTTAACTGTTCGCCCGATGAACTAGCGTTTGGGCCACATGGGCAGTTTCATATCTTCCCTGGTCATCTTTTGCCGTGGAAGCACCAGCACAATACTGACCACTGCTAACAGCGCCAGGAGCACCCACCCGATTCCAAGCGGCACGCTGTATTGCCAGGTGCTGGCTGCCGGCGCGACCTCATCGTAAACGGCCTGCCGCCCCAGCGCCAGCGCGGCAGCCCAGCCCGCTATCGTGCTGAATAACCACTGCCGTTTCTCAGCGGTTTCGAGCAACGCCACCGCCTGAATGACTCCCATGAGCGAGCCTCCCACCAGACCACCCACCGCGGCCAGCAGCGGGCTCTGGCTTCCCGCCAGCACAAGGTCATAGGCTAGCAGGGCCAGTGGCCAGGCCAGCGCGGTTGCCAGCAGGAAGTAGGGTAGCCGGGCGCGTCCGCGCAACAGATAGGCCCATTGCAGACCGCCCAGCAATACTCCGCCACCCAGCCGCGCCAGGAACAGACCCACCCCGTCCGCCAGCCCAGCCAGCAGGGTTTCAACCAATGCGACTGCCAGGGCCAGCGCCGTGATCCAGGCGATGCCGCTGATCACCACCCACACCATCCAGTCTTCCAGGATTTTGGTGACTCGCTTAAGCGGCGAATCCGGCTTCGTGGTTTCAACAGACTTCGTTTCGGTCATAATTGATTCCTCAAGTCTTTGGCAGCAGCAACCAGGTGCCGACCGCCAGCGCCGCCAGGCCTATCAGGCGTGGCAGGGTAATGGGGATTAACTCGCCGCCCCAGCCAAATGCATCCACGATCATGGATGTCACCATCTGCCCCAGCAGCATGGCGGCCATCGCTGCGCCCACCCCGATACGCGGCCCTGAATACGCGATGCCGGTCAGGATAGCCACGCCCATCGCGCCGGCCATCGCGACCACAAGCGTCTGGTTAAGACCCGGTACAACCGGCCTGTCTGGCTGGGCATAGACCACGCCAAGAATCAGGCCCGCCAGCGCCCCGCCCAGCAGGTAGGTGAACATGCCGGTGCGCGCCGCGCCCAATGAGCCACTGCCGCTGCGCGCCAGCAGGGTGGCCTGGGCAGTGATGATAATGCCGGTAATTACGGCGGCGGTCAAGCCAATCAGGATGGGGGTTTTCATGTACTCGCCAGGCCGTCAGCTTGTGCTGGCTTCAACGGAAGCCGTATTTGCCTGGATGGCTTCTTTCAGGTAGCTAAATGACCCGGCCACGCCCATTTGGAATGCTGGTTTCAACGTTTTCTGCCAGATTCGAGCGGCAAGTGGTGCCAGCAGCGGGTTCCTGGCGCGGTTGGCCGTCAGGAGCATTTCCAGCTTCGTTTGGGTGTCATTTGCGAAGGGAGTAAGCGTCATGGTGAAGTGGTAAACCAGCGCAACATTCGACATGGTGTGTGTCCCCTCAATCGTGATGTATTCAAACGGTTTCCAGTCGATGATTTTCTCATTCACCGTTCGTTCGCCATGCACACAGTGATAGATGGTGCCTTCACCCAGCCGCCCGTCTTGCTGGTTGGAGGTGCGGCTCGATTCAGAGAAGCGGTAGCGGGCGCGGAATTGGGGTTCGTTCAGATAATCCCACAACACCGCCGGCGGCACCGGCAGGATAGCGGATTCAACGATCTCTGCCATCTCCGGCGTGATGATTGTGCGGCGCTTCTCCAGATTGCGCTGGTAAACGCCCTTAAGGTCGTAAACGAAGCCCTGCACCTCCCCCAGATGGTCGTAGGTCTCACTGTGTCGGGCCATCTGGGCGGTGAATTCCTCCAGCCCCATTGCCTTGATGGCCGCCTCGGAGAAGAAACAATAGGCCATGATGCCCGTCTTTTCAATGACATGATTCTTTAGCAGCCGGTGGGTGAGGTTGACATCGCTGCCGATGAGTTCGGTGTGATTGCCAAGTTTCTGCAATCCAAACGTTCCGTGATGAATGACAATTTTCAAGTCTAATGAAGACATATTGCGACAGGCGTTGCAGTCGCAGGTCGTGTTAATCTTATTGTGCTCTAATTCGGTCGCAAACGAACAATAGATTTCCTCTGCCGCTTCCAATAGGGTTTGCCCCTGCAAGAGGGATTCATCCAGTGTATAGGCAAACACAGCATCACCTTCGGTGCGGGACAGGATGATAGGCGGGTGGATGCGCTTCAAGATGGTGTTGATCAGACTTTCCAGGATTTCCTGGGCATGCTCCAACTCGGAAGTGCTCAGGTAGGCCGTATATCCACTGATGTCGGCGACGATCATATAGCCGGTGTGCGCCATATAACTCTCCTTACCAAAGGCCAATACCTTCGATTTTACCGCGTTCTGCAGCAGGTGAATTCTTGACACCCTCTGTGCGTTCAGGTACAATCCATCCCTGACCAAGACCCGGGCCTGTAGCGCAGTTGGGAGCGCGCTTCAATCGCACTGAAGAGGTCGCGGGTTCGACTCCCGCCAGGTCCACTAAGCCAGGCGGTCGCCGGTAAAATATTTACAAGGGGTGGAGTTTACAACTCTGTTGTAAACTCCTGAGCATCCCGAAGCACAGCGAGGGATGCCAGCGAAGCGACAAATTCCGGGCCCATAGCGCAGTTGGGAGCGCGTCTCAATGGCATTGAGAAGGTCGAGGGTTCGAATCCCTCTGGGTCCACTGATCAATTCGCCTTTGGCGAATTGATTCGGGAGTTGGCTCCGCCAACTCCACACAACTGAATAGCAAGTGGTCGGCAGGAGTAGTAAGCCATCTGCCAGAGAGCCGGGTGGCGAACGCCAGAGTGTTCGCTAGGAGTGAAAGCCCGGTAAGCGTGCGCAGAACGCTGGAGAAAGAAATCGTTTCTCAAAGGCCCAACTCGCCTGCCCGTTCCGGAAACGGAACAAGACCCTGCTCGCGAAACAACAGTAGTGAGCGGCGGGAACGCCCGATACAGCGTAACTGAGTTGGTGAGCCATGTGCTCACAACCAGGGTGGTACCGCGGAAGCGTCCCTTTCGTCCCTGACTTCATCAGGGACGTTTGCTTTAAGGAGGCCGCGATGAACGCGAAGACTAAATCCAGAATGCCGGTACCCCGCTCTTTCCTTCACGGGTTATCCCACGCGCGCCTCCTGCTTGCACACCGACCTGGAATGCCAATTATCAAATAGCGACTTTCGAGTATCGAACAACGGATTTGAGGAGAAGAAGCCATGAACGAGAATCATTACAAACCCGGCGAGATCGAACCCAAATGGCAGGCCAAGTGGGAATCCGATGGGCTGTATCACGCCGATATTGACGAAACCCGCCCCAAGTTCTACGCGCTGACCATGCTGCCCTATCCCAGCGGTGACCTGCACATGGGCCATTGGTTCGCGATGACGCCACCGGATGCCCGCGCCCGCTTCAAGCGAATGCAGGGGTACAACGTGCTGTTCCCAATGGGCTTTGATGCCTTCGGTCTGCCCGCCGAGAACGCCGCTATCAAGCGCAACATCCATCCCAAGGAGTGGACCTATAAGAACATCGAAAATATGCGTGCCCAGATGAAGACCATGGGCGCCATGTTCGACTGGCGGCGCGAAGCCATTTCGGCTGACCCGGGCTACTACAAGTGGACTCAGTGGTTTTTCCTGCAGCTGTTCAAGCACGGTCTGGCCTACCGCAAACGCGCCGCCGTAGACTGGTGCCCAACGGATAACACCACCCTGGCGCGCGAGCAGGTGGTGGGCGAGAACCGCGTCTGCGAGCGTTGCGGCACGCCGGTGATTAAGAAGGAACTGGACCAGTGGTTCTTCAAGATCACCAACTACGCCGAAGAACTGCTGCACTTCGAGGGCATCGATTGGCCGGAGCGCGTCCAGACCCTGCAAACCAACTGGATTGGTCGTTCCGAAGGCGCGCGCGTGTTCTTCAAGACCGAAGCAGGCGAGCGCATCGAGGTATTCACCACCCGCCCGGATACGCTGTGGGGCGCGACCTTCATGGTGCTGGCCCCGGAGCATCCGCTGGTGGAGAAACTGACCACCACCGAGCAACGTGCCGCAGTCGAGGAATACAAGTTCGCCGCCTCGCGCCAGAGCGACATCGAGCGCGAAGCCACTGACAAGGAGAAGACCGGCGTGTTCACCGGCGGCTACGCTATCAACCCGGTCAATGGTGAGCGCATCCCCATCTGGATTGCGGACTACGTCCTGTTGACTTATGGCACCGGCGCCATTATGGCCGTGCCCGCCCACGACCAGCGCGATTTCGAGTTCGCCCGCAAATACGGGTTGGACGTGCGCGTTGTCATCCGGCCGCTGGGTGAAACCTGGGAAGGCGCAGACCTGGAGACCGCCTGGTCGCACGAGGGCGTGATGGTCAACAGCGGTCCATTTGACGGCACACAGGCAACTGAGGCCAAAGGCAGCGACAATCCCGCCATCAAAGCCGTGACGGCCTGGCTGGCGAAACAGAAATTTGGCGAAGGCTCGGTCAACTTTCGCCTGCGCGATTGGCTGATCTCCCGCCAGCGCTACTGGGGTTCTCCCATCCCGATGGTTCACTGCAAGACCTGCGGTGTAGTACCCGTGCCGGAAAACCAGCTGCCGGTGCTGCTGCCGGATGACATCGAATGGCGGCCCACCGGTGAAAGCCCGCTGAAGTTGCATCCCACCTGGAAGACCGTGCCCTGCCCGGTGTGCGATGAACCCGCCGAGCGCGACACAGATACGATGGACACCTTCATGTGTTCCTCCTGGTATCACTTGCGCTACCTGAGCCCGAACTTTGCCGATGGTCCGGTGGACATGAAAGAGTACAACTACTGGATGCCGGTGGACACCTACACCGGCGGCATTGAGCACGCCACCATGCACCTGATTTACACCCGCTTCTTTCACAAGGCGCTGCGCGACATGGGCTTTACCGAAGGGCCGGAGCCGATGATGCAACTACGCAATCAGGGCAGTGTGCTGGGTGAGGACAGCGCCAAGATGTCCAAGTCCAAGGGCAATGTGGTGGCGCCGGATGAACTGGTGTCTCAGTATGGCGCGGATGCGGTGCGCGCCTACCTGATGTTCTTCACCCGTTGGAATGTGGGCGGCCCGTGGAGCAGCCAGGGTATCGAAGGCCCCAGCCGGTGGCTGCGGCGGGTGTGGGCACTGTTCACCGAGCCGGGCGGCCCCGGCAACACCGTGCAGATGGCGATGTTAAAGGACGTGCGCCGCCGCGTGCACCAGACCCTGAAACAGGTGACTCGGGACTACGAGCAGTTCGAATTCAACACCATCATCAGCAGTCTGATGGAACTGACCAACGACCTGTATCGCTTCAAGGACCAGGGAGCCTACGGCACAACGCAATGGCGCGAGGCGCAGGAAATCTTCCTGCAGATGATGGCCCCGGTGACGCCACACATCGCTGAGGAACTGTGGGCGCATATCGGCAAGCCCTATTCGATTCACACGTCGAAATGGCCGAAGGTCGATGAGGACGCGGCGAAGGCGAACGAAATCGAACTGGTGGTGCAGGTGAACGGCAAACTGCGCGACAAGCTGGTCGTCCCGGCCGGCATCAGCGAAGAAGATGCCAAAGCCGCCGCGCTGGCCAGCGAAGCCGTGCAGAAATTCCTGGACGGCCGCGAGCCGAAGAAAGTCATCGTCGCCGGCGGCAGGCTGGTGAACATCGTCGTGTAACCCTGTCTTTCCAGGTAATCCAAGAAACCCGATTTCTTAAGGACACTTATGTCCCGAAGTCGGGTTTCTTGCTTGCTCGTATCGAATGGTCGAAGCAGCGATTGTATAATCAGTCATTCGGTTGTACTCTAGGGCCATTGCAATCCTGCGGATTTTTGTTCCCTGAGGAGAAATCCATGGAAAGAGTGTCACGAACGTATCAGTTCTACTTTGGCATCATCTGCGCGGCTGCCCTGCTGGTGGCAGTGGCAGGACTACTTTCGCCAGCGTGGTTGGCGGTCGTGTTGCCCTGGACGGAAATCCCGCCGCTCCACGCCCGTTTTATCGGAGCGATTTACCTGTTTGGCACGGTGTTCATGTTTAACTCCATGCGTGCCCGATACCTGATTGAAGCGCGCTGGGGCGTGTTGCTGGTGGCAGTATTCACTGGCTTGCTGTTCCTGGTCTCCATACTAAACTTTTCAGTTTTTGACCTGAGCCGCCTCCCCGACCAGATCTGGTTTGCGTCCTATATCATCTATCCGCTGCTGGGACTCTGGTTATTCTGGAAACAACCGCGCATTCTCAAAGATGAACTCCCCGGTCCTGAAGTGGCGCCCTGGGCGTATAACTTCCTCAAGGCGCAAGGTGGGTTGGTGGTTGTGTTATCGCTGGCTCTGCTGTTCGCGCCTGCCTTCATGGTTACTGTCTGGCCTTGGCCGGTCAGCCCACTGCTGGCGCAGGTGTATGCCGGGCCGTTGCTGGCCTACGGGCTGAGCTGTATCCTCTACGGGCATGCCCGTACGTGGAGCGGCATCCGTGTTCTCGTACCCTCGCTATGGGCCTTCACCGGTGCGGCGCTGACGGCATCCATCCTACATCGCAACCTGTTTTCGCTGGCAGAGGCTAGCGATATCCTGTGGTTTGTATTCCTGGCTGGATTCACTGCCGGAAACCTGGCGTTGCAGGCCGGGCTGCAAAAGGCAAGCCGCGGGTGAACTGCCCGGGTCATCGAAAACGTTGAACACCTGCATTCCAGATGAGCGACATTCCCTCCCGCACCAAACTTGGCACCTGCATTAACGTCAGGGGCACATCCGGCTCCGGCAAGACCACCTTTGCCGGTGACCTAGCGCGCATCCTTAACTTTCGACATGTTGAGTTGGACTCGCTGTTTTGGGGGCCAAACTGGACCGAATCGCCGGACGAGATATTCTTTGCCCGTATTACCGAAGCCACGGCCGGAGTCGGTTGGGTGGTGGATGGGAATTACACTCGGACTCGGTCGCTGTACTGGCCCCGTTTGAACACCGTCATCTTCCTGGATTATCCGCGCTGGTTCGTGATGTGGCGCGTCATCAGCCGCACTTTCCGGCGTTCATTGAGAGGTGTGGAATTGTGGCAGGGCAATCGCGAACGCCTTTCCAACGCTTTATTCTCCAAAGACTCGATTTTCCGTTGGTCGTGGAATACGTATGCCCGCCGCCGCGCCCAGTTCACGGAACTCGAGGGGGATCCCGCAAATGCTCATATACACTTCATCCGCCTCCAAACCCCGCAAGAAGCGCGGCGGTTTCTGCAATCGTTGGCACACGACACGTAGCGAGTTTTATAATCTCCCCATGCCAACGCGCCATGCATTGCTGCCAATCCTTACCATTTTGTTACTAGCCGCTTGCCAGCCGGCCCCCATAGCACAGCTCGATGCGCCGACCGCCGACCCGATTCTCCTGTGGGGGGTACAGGAGGGATTCGCCATCGAGAAAGTGGCAGATGGCTTTCAATTCCCGGTGGATATCGTCTTCGTGCCGGAGCCCGGCCCGCGCCCGGAGGATGTCCGCTATTACGTGGCGGAACTGTACGGAACGATTAAGGCAGTGACCAATGACGGCGAAGTCGTCGTCTTTGCCGAGGATTTCTCGGGCCTGGAACTGCCGAATGGGGCATTGGAAGAGTATGGGATCGGAGGATTGTGCCTGTCCCCCGAGGAAGGCTATCTATTTGTAGCCTGGAATGAACCTAAAGACGCCTACCAGCGCTTTAACTACATCACACGATTTCGTGTTACGCCGGGTGTTTTTGGTACACGCCCGCTTGAGCATCAGGTAGAAGTGGGCGCCGGGTTTTTTGAAACGCGGCACGTGGCGAGTAATCACCAAGTCGGTTCCTGCCGGGTTGTGGATGGTCTGCTCTATTTATCGGTGGGAGATGGCTTCCATCCGGAATATGCCCAGGACCTGACCAGTTTCTTCGGGAAAATTCTGCGCACGGACATGGACCTGAACCCGGCGCCCAATAACCCCTATCCGCCGTCGGACGAGCCGAACGATTACAGCGGCTATGTCTTTGCAAGCGGCTTTCGTAATCCATTCGCGCTATTTGTATTTGAAGACGGTCGTACCTACGTTGGCGACAACGGCCCGGACCTTGACCGCTTTGTGGCAGTACACCCGGGCGACAACCTTGGCTATGATGGAACCGATAACAGCATCGGCGCCAACGCCATGTTTAGTTTTTATCCGGCAGTTGGTCCCAGCCGACTCGATTACGTGCCGGCTGGTCATCCCTCATTTCCGCCAGACTATTGGGATCAGTTCTATCTGTCGACGGTGGGAAGTATGTATGGTTCGGGGAACACGAAAAGCCGTCCTGGAATTTTGAAATTGGATGTAGATCAGGAATCCGAGCGCGCTCAGGATGTTCCCGAGTATCTCCTCCGCTACATCGGAGCCGACCGTCAAGGGCTCGTGGCAATGGCGGTGGCCTCTGATGGCCTGTACTTTTCCCCGCTGCTGCCTGAATCCACAACAGGCAGTAGTATTTACCGCCTCACGTACGACCCGGCGCGGGGACATCCTGAGCGTGTCACTGACGACATCCCCGAGGGGAGCCTGCATCTGCTAACCACGCTGGGTTGCACCGCCTGCCATCCAGTAGTGGGGAGGGATGGGAATATTGGCCCATCGCTGGACGTCACTTATCTCTACGCTCGTTTGGATGAGCGTGTGAATAGTACCGCCTATTTAGCCGGCCTGGACACAATGGATGTCAGCGAAGACGAGTTTTTGGTGGCCACCCGGCCGGCGCGTGCCGCGGTGCGCGCGGCGCAGCCGGGAGATGAGCGAATTCGGGTGTGGTTTTTCAATCACTTGAAATATACAGGCTTTGACAATCCCTCCAGCCAGATGCCTAACCTGGGTTTGGCGGATGAATCCATTCTGCGATTATCGGAGATATTGCTTCGCGAACCCACTCTCTTTGGGGCAATCAAAGAGCGTATTTTGAGGATATATCCTTTTGTTACTCACACCGACCTGGCTATCGCGCTGGCAGTTGGTGCAGTCATGGGGGCGCTGGTCGGGTTGGCGGTGCCGTTGGGCATTCGCCGCTGGCGTGCCGGTAGGAAAAACTGGTGAAGCCCAGCGTCATACTTTTTCTTTCCACTCTTCTTGCTGTGCTGGCAGGTTGCGCGCTAGCGACCGATGTACCTGCTGTCCCGGAAGACCCGGCGTTGTCCTGGGGTGTACCCGAAGGCTATGCTGTAGAGAAGGTGGCAGATGGGTTTCAGTATCTGACCAACATCGTGTTTGTCCCCGAACCCGGCCCGAACCCGGACGACGTGCGTTTTTTCGCCACCGAGTTGTATGGCCGCGTGCTGGCCGTTCGAAATGATGGACGGGTTGAAGAGTTCTTCAATATACCCAGCCTGAACTCGCCCGAGGTCTTTGCCGAGTACGGCGTACACGGATTGTGTCTTTTGCCCGAACATGGCACCATCTACCTCACCTGGAGCGAGCCGGGCCGCCCCGGGTTTGCACGCAGCCACCTCTACATTCTGCAATCCGTGCCGGGCGTGTTTGGCCCGCGCGCTGAACGTTGGGAAGAAATCGGCGCAGAGCTGTTCGATGCCGTGGAGACCAACACCAATCACCAGATTGGCCCCTGCCAGGTGCTGGGCGATGTCCTCATTATCGGCATGGGCGAGGGTGGAAAAAATGATGGCTCGCAGGATCCCACCAACATTTATGGCAAGATTCTGCGGTTTGACCTTGACCTCCAGCCTGCCTCCGGCAACCCTTACCCGCCCAACGCAGACCCGGATGACGACAGTGAATTCGTGTGGGCCAGCGGCTTTCGCAACCCCTATGCGTTGTATGCGCTGACTCCGGAAGACATTTACGTCGGTGATAACGGCTACAAAGCAGACCGCTTTGTTTACGCCCAGCCCGGTATGAATTATGGCTGGGATGGCACCGACGACTTCTTTCCGGTGGCTTCACTTTCGGTTTTCACTCCCTCCATCGCGCCCACTCGCCTCGCCTTCGTCCCGCCAGGTCATCCGGCGTTCGACCCGGATTTTCCCGGCGGCTTCCTGCTCGCGGCCATCGGCAATTTGTATTACGCCGCCCGCGCCGAGCCTGACGTGTCGCCTTCGATTTTCCACCTGCCAGTGGATACCGAAAGCGCGAGTCTGGCCGGACAGCAGGAAACCTTCGTCAGTTACCGCGGGCCGCTGCAGGGATTGGTGGCCATGGCGCTTGGGCCGGATGGCCTGTACTTCTCGCCCTTCCTGCCCGAGTCAGAATCCGGCAGCGCTATCTATCGCCTGGCTTATGACCCCGAACACGCGCACCCCACCCGGGTTGGAGAGGTGCCCGTGACCGCCGATAAGGTGTTGATTACTGAAGGCTGCACCGGTTGCCACACCACGTTCGGCAAAGAGTCGCGGATCGGCCCTTCGCTGGACCCAGCCTACTTGAGTGACCGGCTGCGCGCACGGTTGAACTCGCCGGAATACTTGGCCGTGTTGGATGCAGTGGACGAAGAAACGGATTCCTTCTTTCAGGAATCACGCCCCCAGCGCGACGCTGTGCGCGCTTCCAGCGGGGATGCCCGTCTGGCAGTCTGGTTGGAAGCGCATCTCACCGTCACCGGGTTTGACAATCCCGCCTCCATCATGCCGCGCCCCGCCCTCACCACGCGCGAACTGGAGGTCCTGAGAGATTACCTGCTTACCGAGCCATCTCTCATTGCGTACATTAAACGCCAGGTGCTGTTTGTATACCCCGTTCCTGAACACAGGCACCTGCTCTATATGCTTTTGCTAGGGATAACGATTGGGTGGGCTGGGTCGCGATTGTGGACACTCATCCGGAAGAACACTCGCTAACCGGGGCGGCGTTTGTCCAGCCTTCGCTTAAGCAGTCTGACGTACTCGCTGCGCTGGTCGGCCATGTTGCGACGGCCGTTGTTACCCGGGTGCAGGCGCCGCTTCGCCAGCAACTCAGGCAAGACGGCATGGCGCAGGCCGGCATCCTCTGCGTCCATCATCCAGCCCATAAACTCGGAAGCCACCAGCGATGTGTCGAATGGTCCAACCCGGTCAAACCCCCCGCGCCGCGCCAGCAGGCCGCTGGTGGAAGGACCACTCAGGATGCGATGGCGCGGGTCTAATTGAATTTCCGCATGGCGCGTGAACTGTTCCACCACACAGAAGACGATATCGATTTCCGGATGTTCGTCCAGATAGGCAACCTGTTTCTCTAGTTTCTCCGGCATCCACAGGTCGTCGGCATCCAGAAGGGCGATGTACTCGCCGCCGGCAACTGCCAGCGCGGCATTGCGCGCCACCGAGACTCCCAGGTGTTCCTGTTCCAGCAGGTGTACTTTCTTGCCATACCCTCGGACGATTTCAGCCGTGTTGTCCGTCGAGCCATCATCCACAACGATGACTTCTCTTGGCGGCAAAGTTTGGCTCAAAGCGCTCTCAAGCGTCTCTTCAATAAAGGCCTCGGCATTGAATGCCGGGATGATGACGCTGACAGACGGATGCGGCATGCGGGTTACTCCAGCCATTCCTTCAGGTCACAATTAAGCATGTCCTGCAAGTCCAATGTGTCTGCCCGGCAGGCGGCCAGCACCTGCTGGCGTTCTGCAGGTGTGATTTCCGGTCGGTAGACGTTCCGCTGCCGCAGCGTATCGCGCAATTTCATGCGCAGCGACGCAGGCAGCACCCGTCGCATGGGGCGGGTGAGTGCATTGGAAACCAGAAGAAAATTCTCCAGTCGTCTGGATTTCACCACGCGCCGCACGTTGTAGCGAGCTTCCATGCTGGGTACGAACGTTGAATCCACTCCAAGGAACTGAAAGATTTCGTTGAACAGGCTCGCTGGACTTGCGCGCAGGACTTCGTAAAAAAGGATGAGAATCCTGTCTCGACCATATGTATCCAGAAACGGGCGCAACTGGCGGGCGTACTCGCCGCCATACGCATAACAAAGGGTTGGGTACCAGTGTTCTTCAATGCGGCGCGGCTCATCTTTCAGCGCGCGGTCAAAGGTGACTTCCGGCTCAAAGCCCATTTCTCGCAGCATCACATAATGTGAAAAAGCGCGCTCGGCCGGGTGGCGCAAAATGGCTATCAACATAGCATCCGGGACGTGAGCGTGCATCCTTGGCGCAACGAGGTCGCCGAACAGCAGATAATTGGATGACCCTTCGCCGGCCAGCGCGCCTTGCGGTCGCATCGCAAACAAATCCAGATAGAACTCATCCGTTCGGGAAATATACGGCCACTCGGCCTCAAATTGCGGCCCGCCCCAGGTGGGTGGGTCGTAATGAATAAAGAAAGCGGGTTCTTTGGGTTCACAGGTGAATATACTTGGATGCTGTCCAATCGCATGAAAGGCAAATGTGCTGCCGGCCTTGGCGGCGCCAATTAGAAAGAAATCTGGCCAGCGGGATTGACTCATGAGGACTCGCCAACCTTCTGGCTACTGCTCATTGCATTGCGGTATAGCGTTTCGTATTCGTTCACCATACGGCCATGGTCGAATTCCTCGCGGGCGCGCTGCCGCCCGGCTTCGCCCATCGCATGGGCTTTCTCGGGGTTTTCAAGCAGTTGATTCATGGCTTCGGCCAGGGCTTCCGGGTTTTCTTTTGGTACCAGCAAACCCGTTTCGCCGGCCAGCACGATCTCTGGAAGGCCGCCGACCTCGCTGGCAATCACCGGTCTGCCGGCCTGCATGGCTTCCAGCGCCACCAGGCCAAACGGCTCCTCCCAGCGCGAAGGCACCAGCACAGCCGTCGCCCGTTCCAGCAGTGTGAGAATCTGCTCCGGCAACACCCGCCCCAGAAACTCAACCGTGGTGTCAAGGACAAGAGTTTGTGCCTGTTTCTTGAGGACTTCGGCTTCAATGCCCTCGCCGGCAACAAGCAATCGGGCTGCCGGGTGGCGTTTCCTTAATCGCGCAAATGCATCCAGGGCTACATCAAAGCCCTTGTCCCGCACCAGCCGACCCAACGCCAGAAAGACAGGCGGATTGAACGGCAGCGGCCCGGGTACAAAAGTTGCCGGGAGTTCCGGCTTTGCATTGTGAATGCGTTTTGCCCTGTCTGCAATTTCCGGAGCGATGGCAAGGATATCTCGCAGGACGTGGTCAGAGACTGCGGTCACGCCCTGCATCTGGTCCAGCATCTCGCGTACCAGTTTGCGAGTTCCCGTTTCCATGATGCGCCCATAGTGTGCCGTGGCAATCGATGGTGTCTTGCGGCCAATTCCGGAACGCAGAAAATAAAAACTGCATGGCAGGCAGTTGACGTGAATCAGGTCCGGCTGGAAATCGGCGTGCACCCGCTGAATCCGGGTGACGATTTCCTTAATCTCGCGCAGGTCGCTGTTTTGAATTGCCTGTAGCAGTCGAAAGCGGTGAACCGGAACTCCTTCATAGTCCATCACGTCCGGTCTGCGGTAGCCATCATGGTTTGAGAAGACCAGGAACTCAAACCCGCGTGGTTGCAGCGCGCGCATCAGGTCTCGGCTCCAGATCTCCACACCGCCCACAGAAGGCAGGTAAAACTCACTCCACAGAATCACGCGCACTGCTGCAACGTCCTCTCAATCACGCGCGGAATCTGCTTGCGATTCGTCCCCAGGTGCAGGGTAAAGCACGGCAGCGATTCGGTCAGCGCTCGCATCCCTGCCAACAGTGCGTCCGCCTCACGGCTGAAGCGCAATTGCAGCAAGGTGCTTGGCGCAAGTGCTGTGAGCGCCAGCGCCGGGCGAATAGGCTCAGCCCAGGTATCGACCTCGCGCGTCACGTTTGCCAGCAGGATGCAGCGCGCCTGCAACTCGATTGCCAGTTGCGCCTTGAACGCTCGGTCAAGAAAGAACAGGTGCTTTTCCCATTCGGGCTCCGTGAACGGGCTTCTGGCCGGCTCCAGAAAAGGAAGATGGGCCAGGCTGGCGTTTCCGACTTTTGCGCTGCAGTACAGGGTGTGCAGGCGGCCGTCGCTGCGCGCCAGGCAATAATCATCGGAAAGATAAAGCAGGGAAGAATCCAGGCAGGAGAGCGCCGTGCTGGACTTCCCGCGCCCGCCGCGCCCAACCACGACCGCCGCACCCAGCTCCGGTGTCCCAACCGCAGCGGCGTGGATGAACATCCATCCCTGTTCCTGCAGCCACCAATGCAGGATGGGGATGAAGGGCGAGCCACATTCGGGTTGCGGTAAGTTGGAGGATGCGCTCCAGAAATAACCTGTATCGGTGGTGAGATCCAGAAGATAAAACTGTTCGCCGGGCGCGGCCGAAAACGCGCTGATTTGCTCTCCATTCATCAACCAGGCCTGGTTACCGTCAAATGCCGGCAGTGGCGGTGGTGCAGACCCGCCTATACTGGCGCTGTCCCATACATGGATGGTCAGGTCGGCCTTCCCCTCGGCGGGTTCAGCCAGATGGCCAAACGCCGCAAACAGTTTGGTTGCCAGCGCCTCGCTGGCAAACGCCAGCCGGATATGTTTGCCCGCCAACTTAAACTGGCGGTGACAGGGATAGGTGGCGGCCCGGGAACGGGCGAGCAGGTCGGAGGTCATCCTTCGGCTTGGTCGGTCCTGGCTTTGGGCCAGCCTTCTTTTTCATCCACTTCATGGATCGGGTCGAGCAGCAGCAGGTCCTGCAAGTCTTCATACTTTACCAACATGGGTGGCGCATATTCTACAGTGGCACTCACTGGCTCGTGCGCCGCGCCGGGTTCTTCGTCAGTTTCACGGATTAAGGCTTCAGTTTTAAGATCGGCTAGGAATTTTTCCAGAGCAGACTTCACGTTTTCCAGCTCCTGCCCAAAGGCACCCCCCACTTTTTCGGCCAGCACCGGCAGCGTCGCGCCTTTTTCCAGCAATTGCCAAACGACCCCCGCGCTGCCCCGCAGGCTGTAGTACACACCGGTATCCATGTGGATGACGATGGCCTCATCATCAAAGTTTTCAGAAACCACGGTGGGACGATTCGTGATGTATGTCGCGCTGCTCATTAATTCTCCAGAATCTGGGGGTGACGCGCATTATAACATGCGTGATTCTTGCGCCTGCGGCGCGCCACGTTCCGATGGCCGCCTCGGTGGCTGTGATACGATTTCTGCTGATGCAGCCGGATTTCCTCAATAACCCGCCAACCGCCTGGCCGTCCCCGGAGGACGAGTTTCTGCTCAAAGCCGCCCTGTTTCAAGGCGCGGCAGCGCAGCGCGCCCTCCAGGAGTGGGAGGCGCGCGTCGAGCTGGACAGGGTGGACTTTGGCGCTTTCCGCCTGCTGCCGTTGTTGCACCACAATCTCAAAAAGAATGGCATTGCCAGCCGGGATGCCGAGCGTTTGGCGGGCATCGCCCGGCGAGCCTGGGCAGAGAACCAGTTAATTCTCAACCGCGCCTCCAGGGCGCTGGCGGAACTGGCTCGCCTGGAGTTCCCGGTCCTGCTTCTCAAAGGCGTGCCGCTCATCGTGGAAGTCTATCGAGACACCGGCCTGCGAACGCTCGGCGATGTGGACATCCTCGTCCATCCCGCGGACGCTGCCGCCATTCTGGAGTGGCTTACAAAAAACGGCTGGCGCTACAAATTGGGAAGCCTGCCCGCCGACCCGCTCGCTTCCACCACCAGTCTAAATTTCATTTCTCCGGAAGGCCTGGACCTCGACCTGCACTGGGCAATCTTCTTTAATCGTCCTGAACCGCAAAACGACCTTCCGTTTTGGAAAGCGGCCACTCCTATGAACCTCAACGGTGTACCGGCGTTGGGCCCCGGCTGGGCAGACCTTTTCTTCATCGCCTGCACACAGGGCTTCCGCTGGGACCCGGTTCTGCCGTTGCGCTGGGTGGCGGATGCGTACTGGATGCTCACGCATCCGGACCGCGAGATGGATTGGGGCCGCCTGGTCTGGCAGGCGCGGCGTCTGGAACAAGGGCTTTTGATGCGTACTGCATTGTCTTACCTGAAAACCTCGTTTGAATTACCGGTTCCCAGGGCAGTGATTAATCAACTTCAGCGCATTCGTCCAGGGGGCTACGAGCGTCTCGAACGGATTGTCTTTCTGCGCCGGCCACTGCCGTTGTTTGGTTTGTCGCTCGTCAAGTACCTGACGGAACGGCGGCTGCCTGTTTACGGCGGCGGTGGTCTCCTCGCATATTTGAGGTCGCTTTGGGGTGTCAGAAGTAACCTGCAACTGCTGCGTGAGGCGCTCAGTAGGGGGCTCACCCAGTTGCGGCGGGCGAAGGGCGGGCGTCCAACCTCTACTTGACACGTATTTCCGGCCTGTGGTACGCTACCGCCCGCCTTGATGTGGGGTTGCTTCATTATATTAACAGCGTCCCGGCCCGGGTGGGTCTTTCGAACTGAAAGGAGCCAGTGTGTCGGACTCCGGTAGCTTGCCAGAACACGAACGGTTGTATTGGGTTGCCTTGAATCGGGTCAAGGGGATTGGTGCCGTTCGGTTTCGCACACTGTTAGAGTACTTTGGCAGTGCCCGCGCCGCCTGGGAAGCCCTCCGGCCATGTTGCGGGCCGCGGGGCTGTCCGAAGCCCTCACCGCCAGCCCGCTCAAACTGCGGGCCAGCGTAGATCCGCATGACCTGTGGGCCGAACTGGAGAAGCACCAGGTCACGCTGCTCACCTGGGAGGACGCAGAGTATCCCTGCCGCCTGAAAGACATTGACCAGCCGCCGCCAGTGCTCTATCTCCGCGGCGGCCTGAATGTGAGCGACGATTGGGCGGTTGCCATTGTGGGTACCCGGCGCGTAACATCCTATGGCCGGCAGGTGGCCGAAGAACTGGCGACGTTTCTGGCGCAGAACGGCGTCACCGTTGTAAGTGGATTGGCGCGCGGAACGGATGCGGTGGCCCACGCCGCCGCGCTGAAAGCCGGCGGGCGCACATTCGCGGTGCTCGGCAGCGGCGTGGACCAGGTTTACCCGCCCGAGAATCGGGCGCTGGCGGCCGACATAGCCGCGCATGGCGCATTGTTGAGTGATTACCCACTGGGCACCAAACCGGAAGCGGTGAACTTCCCGCCCCGCAACCGCATCATCGCCGGCCTGTCTCTGGCCATAGTCGTTGTGGAAGCCGGAATAAAGAGCGGCGCGCTTATCACCGCTGAGTTTGCCAACGACCAGGGACGCGAAGTGTTTGCCGTACCCGGCAATATCTTTGCGCCACAGAGTCAGGGCGCCAATCATCTCCTGCGCCAGGGCGCCCAGCCGCTCACCCGGCCGGAAGACCTGCTGGACGCGCTGGACCTGACGCTCGCCACAGAGCGGCAGGCTGCCCGCACTGTCCTGCCCGCAGATGCCGTCGAGGCCAGCCTGTTTGCGTTGTTGGGCGCCGAGCCGCAGCATGTGGATGAACTGGGTTTGCAGGCCGGATTGCCCATTGAAAAAGTGTCGGCTACGCTTGCGCTGATGGAATTAAAGGGCCTGGCGCGGCAGGTGGGTGGCATGCAATACGTTGCGGTTCGCGAGGCGCAAGCCCGGTACATGGTGGACGAAGACTGAATTCTGTTGCGTTGAACAGTTCGGCAATTGCCCTTGCGCTTTTCCGCAATCCGAATTACTAATTACGAATTACTCGACAGTTGGCCTTTACGAGCGGCCAGGGAAACAAATGTTTGAAAACTACTTTGCAGTGATTATGGCAGGCGGGGGCGGCACACGGTTGTGGCCGCTTTCGCGGCGCGGCCGCCCTAAGCAGATGCTCGCTCTTGTCGGTGACAAGACCCTGATGCAGCTCTCGGTGGACCGGCTGGCGGGCCTCTTTCCGCCGGAACGCATTTTCGTTTCCACCACCGCGGACCAGGTGGAGGAATTGCAGCGCCAGTGCCCGGAACTGCCGCACGAGAACTTCATCCTCGAACCGTATGGTCGCAACAATGCCCCCGCGGTGGGTTTGGCCGCGCTCGCCTTGCGCCGCCGCCATCCACAGGCCGTCATGGCCATGTTGACCTCTGACCACTACATCGAGAATGAGTCTCTCTTTCTTGAGACCCTGCGAGCGGCTCATCAGGCTGCCGAAGAAGGCTTCCTGGTGACGCTGGGAATCACGCCCACCCATCCGGCTACCGGTTTCGGTTACATCGAGCAGGGCGCGGACCTTGGCGCGCGCGGCGGCCTGCCGGTGTTTGAAGCACGCTCCTTCAAGGAAAAACCGGATGCCGAAACGGCGCGCCGCTTCGTGACGGACCGTGACCACGTTTGGAATTCCGGCATGTTCATCTGGCAGGTCGAATGCCTGTTGGCGGAAATTCAAACTCAGATGCCGGGGCTGCATGCTCAGCTCCAGGCGATCGATGCCGCATGGGGTTCAACCGATGCGCTGAAAGCCGCCTGGGACGCGATTCCGGCCCCAGAAGCCACTTCCATAGACTTTGGCATCATGGAAGGAGCCGGAAAAGTGGCGGTGATTCCCGCCAGCGACTTGGGCTGGAATGATGTAGGGTCTTGGAATGCGCTGTTTGACGTCATCCAGCCGGATGCCGCGGGCAACGTGGTGCATGCCAATGACCATATCGACATCGGGTCGCGCAATTCGCTGGTAATTGCCAACGGAAGTTCCAACCGCACCGTCGTAACGATTGGCGTCTCAGACCTCGTTATTGTAGACACCGGCGATGTGTTGCTGGTGTGCCACCGGGACCAGGCACAGGACGTGCGCAAAGTAGTCGAGCTGCTCAAGCAGGCGGAACGAAACCAACTGTTGTAAACTCAAGTGTTTGTTAATCAGCGTGGCCGCTGGCATCAGCCGCCACGCTGCTGAACAAAGCAGAGCAACCAACCAAGTCGGAGGAACGAAATGGAAGCATATTGCATGAAGTGCAAGACCAAGCGTGAAATGAAGGACGCCAAGGCTGAATTCACCGCCAAGGGCGCGCCCGCCACCCGCGGCATTTGCCCCGTGTGCGGCACCACCCTGTTCCGCATGGGGTCCACGCCCGCACACGCCGGCATGACCCCCCCGGCCAAGACCGGCGGCTAGGTCGGCGGCGCCTGGCGTACCGAGGCCGTAACAATTGCGGCTGAATTTCGTTGGGCAAGTTATCGCCTGGGTAGATGCCCAGGCGAAACCTTGCCGGAATGAGACTTCAGTTGTAGTATCCGGGTTCTTCTCTCCCTACTGAATCGCAGCATTGAAGGAATTTTGATGGAAGCGTATTGTGTAAAGTGCAAGACCAAACGTGAAATGCAGGACCCCCGGCCGGAGTTCACTTCCGCGGGTGCGCCCGGCACGCGCGGTGTCTGCCCGGTGTGCGGCACGACTCTGTTCCGCATGGGACGCACCCCGGCGCATGATGGCCTCGAGCCGCCGCCAAGCGTGAAGCGTGCCAGTGCTCCGGCTGTTCGCAAGGGCAACCTGGTTATCGTTGAATCCCCGGCCAAAGCCCGCACCATTGGCCGTTATCTGGGCAAGGACTATCGCGTGGAAGCCTCGGTCGGCCATGTGCGCGACCTGCTGCGCTCTCAGTTATCAGTGGATGTGGACAATGACTTCGCTCCCAAGTACCGCGTGCCCAATGAAAAACGGCCGGTGATCAAGGAACTTAAGAAACTCGCAAACCAGGCGGAAAACATTTTTCTCGCTACCGACCTTGACCGCGAAGGCGAGGCCATTGCGTGGCACCTGATGGAAGCGGCCGAGATTGACCCGGAGCGCGCCCGCCGCGTGGTGTTCCACGAAATCACCAAGCCTGCTATTTTGGAGGCGTTTTCTCATCCGCGCGAGATCGATATGAACCTGGTAAATGCCCAGCAGGCTCGCCGCGTCCTGGACCGGCTGGTGGGCTACAGCCTCAGCCCGATCCTGTGGCGCAAGGTGCGCAACCGCCTGAGTGCCGGCCGTGTGCAGTCGGTTGCCTTGCGGCTTGTTGTGGAGCGCGAACGCCAGATTGATGAATTCATTCCGGTCGAATACTGGACCATCGAAGCCGAACTACGCCAGCAGGGCAGCAGCGGCTCTTTCCGCGCCCGCCTTGTGAAGGTGGATGGCCAGGACCCCAACCTGCCGGATGAAGCCGCCGTTCAGCCCATCGTCACCGACCTGCAGGCCGCCGTCTACACCATTGCCAGTATCAAGCGCGGCACTCGCCAGCGCCGCCCGCAGCCGCCTTTCACCACCAGCACGTTGCAGCAGGAGGCCTCGCGCAAACTGGGGTTCACCGCCAAACGCACCATGGCAATTGCCCAACAACTTTACGAAGGTATTGATCTCGGCAATGGCGATTCGGAAACTGTGGGTCTCATCACTTACATGCGTACCGATTCGACCAACGTTTCGGAGATGGCGCAACAAGAAGCGCGTGAGTATGTGACGAAAATACACGGCGCTGAGTTTTTGCCGGATGTACCGCCCATCTACCGCACCCGCGCCAAGGGCGCGCAGGAGGCCCATGAGGCCATCCGCCCTACCTCCGTGATGCGTACGCCCAAAGATATCAAGGACTCGCTGGCGCGCGACCAGTTGAAACTGTACACTCTGATTTGGAAACGCTTCGTAGCTTCCCAGATGAATCCCGCGATTTACGACACCCTGGCGGTCGAGATCGATGCTGCCGGCCCCCACCACAAACACCTGTTGCGCGCCTCGGGTTCCACCCTGCGCTTCCCCGGTTATCTCGCTGTTTATGAAGAAACCAAGGGGGAGTTCGAAGTGGATGAGATGGACGAGGACACCAAGATTCCCAACGACCTCGAAGAAGGCAAACGCCAGGACCTGCTGAACCTGTTCCCGGAACAGCACTTCACCCAGCCGCCGCCGCGCTATTCGGAGGCCAGTTTGGTGAAGGCGTTGGAAGAGAATGGAATCGGTCGCCCGTCCACCTATGCGCCCACTCTCAGCACGTTGCAGGCGCGCGGCTATGTTTTCCGCGAGGGCCGGCGGCTGATTCCCACCGATACCGGCATGACCGTCACCGATCTGCTCATCGACCACTTTCCGGACATTGTGGATATCGGCTTTACGGCCAAGATGGAAGATGACCTTGACCGCGTTGCCGAAGGGTCAGGCTCCTGGGTGGGGGCGGTGCGCGAGTTCTACGGCCCGTTTGCCGCCCAGGTGGAGAAGGCCGACCGGGACATGCCCGAGGTCAAAGCCGAACCTGAATACATCGGGCGCACCTGCCCCACCTGCAACAAAGGCCAGCTCATGATTCGCTGGGGGCGCTTCGGCAAATTCATCTCCTGTGATAACTTCCCCGAGTGCCGCCATACCGAACCCTTCCTGGAGAAAATCGGCGTGACCTGCCCGACCTGCCACCAGGGTGATATCGTGGAGCGGCGCTCGCGCAAAAACCGCATTTTCTACGGCTGCTCGCGATACCCGGAATGCGATTTCACCTCGTGGAAGAAGCCCATCGCCACGCCCTGCCCGACCTGCCAGGGCACGTTAGTAATCGCCAACAAGAACTTCGCTCAATGTCTCAACTGCGAAACTCAGCACCGGCTGGACGAAGTGTTGCCTGAATCGCAGGAAACTGAGGCAGAGGCTTGAGGCCTTCTGACCTGCAGGAGCGAAAGCGGAACGCAACGCGTTCCGCTTTCGCTTTTCTTGGCAAAGAGCTTGCATCTCCGCGTGTAACGAGTTGCGGTTTTCAAGTGGCTGGTCTACAATAAACTCATCCTTCCGGCATTGCCGGGTAGGCAGCCTGCCGGCAGGAGCATTGGCATGAACCTGAACGACGATTTCAACGACAATTTTGACGATAACGCCTTGAACAATCAGCAGGCTGACCAATTCGCAGATTTGGATGACGGGGGCGCGGCGTATCCTGAAGAACGGCCCAGCCGCCGCCGTTCCGGATTGAATATGCCGCGCCTGAGTCTGGGGTCGCTTACCGCCAATCCGCTTTTGTTGGCGGGCATCGCCTTTGTATTGGGTCTCCTGCTGGGTTGGTTCGGAATTGGCTGGGGCATCTGGCCGATTACATGGACGGATGCGGCTGCCGCTGACCTGCGTGCCGACCTGCGCCAGGAATGGCTGCGTATGACCATCGACTCCTACACCCTGACTCAGGATGGTACGGCGTTTTCGACCCGGCTAGGTTCCCTGGAAGACAAATTGGCCGAGGAATATCAAAAGGTTGTCACTGACCCGCGCGGCCTGAATCAAAACGCCCTGCAACAGGTGGGCGTAGTGGTTGGCAGCGGCGGTCAGGTTGTTGCGCCGGTGGCCACCAATCCGGATACAGGCCAGGCTGACCCCAACGCGGCGGCGCCGGATGCCGGAGCCGAGGGTGGCACCCCCTATACCCTGATTCTGGTGTCTTGCGCCATTACGTTGGTTCTCGGCGGCGCCCTGGTGTTCATGTACCTCCGCACTATTGGCCGCTCTCGCAACCGCGCTGGCGGCCCGGCACCTCAGACTCACGCACAGGCGGCGCGCCAGTACACCGACCAGATTGAACAGACTGACTTCACTGCCCTGGGGCAGGCTGCCCCGGTGGCGCAATGGATGACCACGTTCCTGATTGGCGATGACCTGTTTGATGACTCCTTCAGCATTGATGCCGCTGCCGGCGAGTTCCTGGGCGAGTGCGGCCTTGGAATTGCCGATACCATCGGCGTCGGTGACCCGAAACGCGTGACCGCGTTTGAGGTCTGGCTGTTTGACAAGAACGATATCCAGACCGTCACCAAGGTCATCATGAGCAGCCATGTGTACAACGACAGCGCGACCCGCGACCGTCTCTCTGCCAAGGGCGAACCGGTGCTGGCCCGCCCCGGCGCGGAAGCCATCCTTGAAACCGAGACCCTGCAGATGGTGGCGCGGGTGGTGGATATGGCCTATGGCACTGGCGCCCTGCCGTCCGAATCGTTCTTTGAGCGCGTCACGCTTGAACTCGCCGTCTGGCAGAAATAACCGACCTCAACCCCGGAAGACTCAGCGCCCCGCTTATGTGGGGCGCTTTGTTTTTCGTGCAGCGCCCTAATCTCGCGAAAATCGATAAAGATTATCTAGCCACCTGACAGTTTAGTGAAAAAGGAGCGATCGGCACCGGTTCTGCCATAAAATGAGTTTACGCAACCATTTTAGAAGCGGAGTAAACGATGCCGATCACTCGACTTTATCATA
>SCUK01000069.1 GCA_004297445.1 Anaerolineae bacterium
CCGGGCGTGACCACCAGCGGCTCCCGGTGCGCCGTAGCCAGCGCAGACACCAGTGCCATGCGCACTTCTTTCTTGAGCAGGATGCCACGCGCCCCGTGTTTCAACGCCGTGGCCGCCATGTCCCGGCCGCCGTACTGCGAAAGGCACACGAGCGCGGCTTCCGGCGCCGCCTTTCGCACCGCTTTCAGCAGTTCAGGCAATTCGGGCAGGTCCGGCCGATCCGGGCCGAATTCCACATCGAAGACCACCACATCGGCGGCTTCCTTCGCCAGCTCCGCCAGCAATGTCTCAGCCGACTCGGTCTCTACCACCACCGTGGTGCGCGGGTCGCGCATGCACAGGGCCGTGTTCCACTTCAGGCTGTGGAAGTCGTCATCCATCAGGGCCACCCGCAATGGGCGCTGGACTTTCATCATGAGAGCTCCTCAACGAACGCGCAAAGGATATCATAGTTTGTATCCTTGCCTGCCGGGGCAGGATGGAGTAAGTTCGGCGGAGTCTCGCCCAGAGCCTAGAGCGCTTCCAGAATTGTCGCCGCAAAACGGGCCGCCGCGCCGGGGTGCGTACCGAGGAACAGGTACGGCTCGATTAATTCCAATTCCATCAGGGTGAAAATCCCGGCGCGCACCACGCCATCCACGCGGGCGTACACCAGCGGGCCTTCCACTGCGGCCAGCACCGCCGCGGCCTGTGCCACGGTTTCCGGCTCGGGCTGGGCGGCCACGTAGCCCCCGCCATATTCATTCTGGACGCGGAAATCCCCCTCGGCCGGGCGTTTGAGCACCGCATGGCTGTACTGGCGGCCAAAGAACAACAGCGACCACTCGCCTTCCGTCTGCACTTCTTCCATAAAAGGCTGCACCAGCACATCGGACCTGCCCAGCAAGTCGTCCAGCCGCGCCTGTTGGTCGGGGGCCTCAAAGCCCGTCGTCGTCCAGGTGTTGTGGGCGCTGGCCGATATGGCGGGCTTGACCACCGCCCGCTCCCAACCGCGCGCTTTCATCAGGGTATATAAGTCAGCCGTCTCGCCCTGTTCCAACCAGGCGGTCGGCACGACCGGCAGGCCGCGCTCTGCCAGATTCGCCAGGTAACGTTTATGCATGTTCCAGCGCACGGTGGCCGGCGGGTTGAACAGTCGCGCGCCTGCCGCTTCAATTCTGTCCAGCCAGGCGCGGAATTCCGCGGAGCGGTGGTGATAATCCCAGGTTGACCGCAGGACCAGCGCATCAAAGCCCTGCCACTCGATGGACGGGTCATCCCATAGCACCGGGCGCGCCGTCACATCGCGGGCCGCCAGTTCAGCAAATGCCAGCTGGTCGTCGGGCGTCAGGTCTTGCACGGTGGCGCAGGTTACGAAACCAACTTGGAGCATGCGGTCTCCATGGTGAGGAAATTCGAGCCATTATAGCCATCCCGGAATATAATGAAGGAAACAAGTCAGGAGTGCTCTTATGCATCCCATCCTCGGTCAATGCCCCGTTTGTGGCGGTGAGCTGGCGCTCACCCGCCTGGAATGCCGCCAGTGCGACACCACCATCGAAGGCCGGTTCCACACCGGCCCGTTTGCCCACCTCTCTGCGGAGCAGTTGCGTTTCCTTGAAGTGTTCGTGCGCAATGAGGGCAAATTGACCCATATGGAAGAAGACCTGGGCCTGTCGTACCCCACCATCCGCAACCGGCTGCACGATATCATCCGCGCCATGGGTTACGAACCCGGCAAGGAAGACGCCGCCCGGCTCACGGAAGATGACCGCCGCCGGATTCTGGAAGACCTCAATCAGGGAAAGATTAGTTCCAAAGAAGCCATGAAGATGTTGAAAGAGAACTGAACACAAGCCCAAATCAAAAACGGACGCCTCAGGGCGTCCGTTTGTTTTACTCGTTCTTGGCGGCCGACGCCGGTTTGCTCTCCGGCTTGATTTCACTCTTGCCTTCGCTCTTGGTTTCGGACTTGGTCTCGGTCTTGCCATTGGCAGCGCTCTCGCCGGACCCGTTGCCGCCGCCGTTCTCGGATTTTCCGTTCTTCTCGCTCTTGTTGGAAGCCAGCGTAGCGGACCTGCCGCGGCTGTCGGTCACATAGTAGCCGGACCCCTTGAACACCACCTGGGCGGGTTTGTAAACCTTATGCAGTTGGACCTTGCCGCACTGCGGGCATTTCTTCAGCGGTGTATCGCTGAAAGACTGCTGGCGGTCAAACTCATGGTTGCAGGCATCACAATGATACGTATAGACAGGCATAGCACTCTTCTTTATTCGGTTGAATCACCGAGGGGCAATTATAGCGCGCATGGGTGTGCTTTACAAGACGACGATTTGTGCGCAACTGGATTAGCGGCCAGCAGGGTCTGATTCTTCGGAAGACAAATCGCTATCGGTCCCACCGTACAGGCTGCGGCCCAACCCGCGTACAAAGTCCGTCCAGGCTTCGCCCGGTGGGCGTTCGGCCAGCAGGCCGCTGAAGTGATTCATCTGCGTACTGAGGTCGTCAATGTGATGCAGGGCCGCGGCTTCCAGCGTCATCGGCTGGCGCGCCGCCCCAAACTCCAGCCGCCCCGGGTGCGCCAGCAGCATGTGGCGCAGGCGCAGGGCAAGGCTGGGCGGGAACTCCGGCAACTGGCGCAGCGCCTCCAGCAGCATCGAATCCGTCAGTTGGACATGCCCCACCAGCCGTCCTTCGTCGGTCATGTCAATGTCCAGCGCCCATTCGTACTCGCGCAATTTACCGATGTCGTGCAGCAGAACGCCCGCCCGCAGCAGGTCGGCGTCCATATCGGGGTACAGGGCAATGGCGGCTTCGGCCAGGCTCAGCATCTCCAGCGTGTGCTCCAGCAGCCCGTGGCGGTAAGCGTGGTGCACTTTCATCGCCGCCGGCGCTTCGCTGAATGGGCGCAGGAACTCGGGATTGCCAAAGAACAGACCCAGCAGGGCATGCAGGTGGGGCTGGCGAATGCCCGCCAGTGCTTCTGCCAGCGCTTCTGCCATTTCAACCGGATCACGCCGGCTGCTGGGCATCAGGTCGCGCAGGTCATATTCGCCGGCCCCGGCCGGGCGGGCACGCAGCACCCGCACCTGCAGCCGACCCTGGTAATCTTCGGCCTCGCCATCCAGCTTGATGACATCCCGCTCGGCCAGTTCCTCATCCATGTTTTGCGCATCTTCCCACACCCGGCCAATTAATTGCCCACTGCGGTCTGCCAGAATCAGTGTCAGGAACATGCCGCGCGTCGGGTCGCGGAATGATTCAAGGTGTTTGTCGCGCAACAGGTAATAGCCAATGAATCGTTCACCCAGCACGAGGTTGCGAAGGAACGGTCCCTTATCCGGATGTGCGGCGTCGAACATCCTGCCTCCTTACCTGGCGGCGCTCACCGGCAATGCAAACTTAAACACCGCGCCCGGCCCATCTGGGTTCGAATCCACCCAGATTTCGCCGCCGTGAGCTTCCACCGCCAGGCGGCAATAAGTCAGGCCCAACCCGGTGCCGCGCTTGCGACCGCGGGTGCCGGGGGTCTGGCCGAAACGCTTAAAGATTTCCTGCCGGTATTCAGGCGGCACACCCGGGCCGCTGTCGGACACGCTTAGAATCACCCGATCCCCGGTGCCGGCCAGCGCGGCAAAGACGCGGATATGCCCGCCTTCCGGCGTGAACTTGAGAGCATTGTCCAGTAGATTCGTCAGCACCCGCCTGATAAGACCGCTATCCATCTTGATGGACGGCAGCCCGGCCGGGAATGCGTTATCCAGCGTGATGCCCAGTTCTCTGGCAGTGCCGGCCATCTCCGCCAGGGCTTCTTCTACCAGCGGCGTCAGCGCCGCGGTTTCCAGCCGCAGGTCCATGCTTCCAGCTTCGAGCCGCGAAATATCCAGCAGCGAGTTCACCAGGGTGAGCACCCGCGCCAGGCTGCGTTCCGCAATGCCCAGAGATTTTCGGGTGAAATCGTCTCCGGTTTCTGCATCCAGGCTCTCCTGCAGGAGTTGCAGCGTGGTCTGCACTGTGCCGATGGGGGAGCGCAGGTCATGCACCAGCGTCTCGGTGATGAGGTCGCGTGCCTGGTTGAGCTGGTGTTCTTCCGTGATATCGCGGATAACAATCACCCAGCCAAGCGGGTCGTCATGCAGCCCCCAGACGGGTGCGGTGGTGCGTTCCAGGAATCGCTGGTGATGGGCATAGGGCTGGCGTGCCGGGCGGTCGGCGCGCCCGGCTGGCGGGGCGAGCAGCGCTTTGATTTCATCATCCGGCAGACCGAAGGCCGCGCGGGCTTCGGCGGGCAATTCGGCGAGGGTAGAGCCAGTGAGCGCGTGAATGCTCAAACCGGTGAGCGTTTCCGCCGGGTGGTTCGCCAGCGTGATGCGCCCCTCCGCATTGACCATCAGCACGCCTTCACCGACCGCGTTCAGCACCGCTTCCAGCCGGTCGCGCCCCTGGCTCACGTCGGAGAACAGCCACGCGTTCTGCAGCGCCAGCGCGCCCTGCGCCGCCACCAGCCGCGGCAGGTTCAGGTCGTCCGCCTTCGGCTGGGTATTGGCGGGGGCGTGCGCCAGCACCAGACCCAGAGTCTGGGAGCCGGCATTGAGCGGGAAGACCAGCGCCCGGCAGGTCTCGCACAAAAGCAGGGCGGTTGCTACCCCGGTCTGCTCATGGCTGATGTTCAGGCCGCCGGTCGCCATCCGCGCGCCGGTTGGAATGTCCAGTGCCGCGGGCGCAAGCGTTTCCGGCAACTCGCCGGGAAAGTCTTCGCTACGGGTCATGCTGGCCTGAAGCGCAAAGACCTCCCGGCCCTCATCCCACAGGTAGATGCCAGCCAGGTGGCTGTCCAGCGTGGCGCTCATGGTCTGCACCACGGCGTCAAGGATGCGGTTGAGATCCTGGCTCCCGGCCAGCCGTGTGCTGACCATGTTGAGCGTGGCTTGCTCATGCAGGCGGCGCTGGGCCTGGTCGTACAGGTCAGCATTCTGTACCGCCAGCGCGGCCTGGTCTGCCAGTTGAACCACGAAGGAGAGTTCGCTTTGCGTATATTCATCCGGCACAGGGCTTTCCAGCACGATCAGCCCGAGCAGGCTATTTTTGTGAATAATGGGGACGGTAAGTTGCGAGGCCGTCTCGCCGCCGGTAACGTCGAGGAAGTCCGGGTCAACGGTCACGTTGTTTACGATTTCGGGGGTTCGGTTGCGCGCCACCCGGCCCGTGATTCCCTGCATGCCGTCGATGCTGTCTTCCTCCATCTGGTAACCCACCTGCGCTTTCACCTCAAACACTTCGCGGCCCGCGTTGTACAACACTAGCGCCCCCCAAGGGGAGCGCGTGAATTCGAGCGCGTATTCCAGCAGCAGGCTGAACAGGTCGTCCGAACGCAGGGCGGCGGAGTTTTGCCGCCCGATGATTTCCAGCATGCGCAACTGTTCGGCGCGGCGTGCCAGTGCCTGGTCGGCCTGGGCATACTGGCGGGCATTGCCAACCGCCAGCGCCGCCTGCAGGGCGAATGTCGAAAGCAGTTCAATCTCTTCGTTTTCGAAGACCTGGGGCTCGTCATAGTACACCGTCAGATACCCCAGTTGGCCTTCCGGTGTCGTCAGCGGCAGGTCGGCATAGGCGTGCACGCCTTCAGCCAGCAGGTCATCCAGATAGGGCTGGGATTGCGCCTTGCGGATATCTGGCTGCAGGGTCGGTTGCCCAGTTTCCAATGTACGCGCCAATCCGCTGTCGCGGCGCACCAGGTGGTGTTTCTTCTGGAACGCCTCCGAGATGCCGCGCCCGTGTAACAGCACGACCTCCTGTTCAGTATCATCCAACAGAAAGATGGCGCCACGCTGCCCGCGGCTGACTTCCGAGACGGATTCGGTGATGGTGGCGAACACTTCGTTCAGGTTCAGGCTGGCGGAAATGGTCGCGGAGGTGATGTTCAGCGCTTCCAATTGTCGGGCGCGGTTCTGGGCCTCGGTAAACAACAGCGCGTTTTCCAGCGCCACACTTACCTGCGAGGCCAGCGTCACCAGCACTTCCTGGTCGGCCTGGGTAAAGCTGGCGCCGGGGCGGTACGAATACACCGCAAGGCACCCGAGGGTGCGCGCCGGGGTCGCCAGCGGCACGCCCAGCCAGGCGAAGATCAGTTCATCGCCCACCGGCACACCGATGTCGGCCATTTCCTTGTAGGCGTCATGCGCCAGCAAAATCGCCCGCCGCTGCTTAATCACGCGGTCGGTGAGGCGGTCCGCCAGCGGGCGGGCGGGCCAGGTCTGGGTGTGCCCGCGTTTCACCGCCAGTGGGTAGCTCAGGTGGCTCTTGCGTTCATCAAACAGCGCCACGTAGAAATTGTCCATCTTCATCAGCGCGCTCACCTGGCTTTGCACTGCCCCTAGCAGCGTGTCGAGGTCGAGCGAGTAGCGCATCATCTCGCTGATTTCGTTCAGTGCCGTGAGGTCCTGCCGCCGCCGTTCGAGGTCGCTGCGCATCGTGTTCGATTCGTTCAGCAGGAGTGTGAGCAGGGTGGGCACGCCGACCAGGAAGGTCAGGCTGACCACACCCAGTGAAGGGTAGGCGAGCGCGGCCGCTGTCACGAAGGGCATGGCGAGCCATTCCAGCAGCGCCAGGGTGGTGACGTTGTGCTGGATGCTGCGCAATGCCGGCCGCAGGCCCAGTGCAAATTCGGGCAGCAGCAGCGCGGTGTGCAGCAGGCTGTACAGGATGGTGAAGCGCACCGCCGCACTGAATCCCAGCGCAGGCAGCGTGGTGGGAGCCGTATGCCAATCGGCCAGCCATACTGCCAGCCCCAGCGGAACGACCAGCCTCCCGGCTTCATAGAGGTGAGCGAAGATGGGTCGGCGGATAAGCTGGTATTTTCCAAACCGCTGGCGGTTCTTTTTGAGCCGCCCGGCCAGCAAGCCCCCGGCGAATGCGCCAATGGCCAGCCCGGTCAGTGCAATGCCCATTGCCGCCAGCGGGCCATACAGGACGGCCGCGCCCAGCACCAGGGCGTGTACCAAACTCCATTCGCTGTCAAGGAAGGTGATGGGAAACAGATGCAGCACGGCGGCGAATAGCGCCAGAACCCCCAGGACCACCAGCAGCGAGGCCTGGGGCATGACCACCGATTGGGCAAAAAACAGAAAAACGATAATGCCGGCGGCGCCGGTCACCATCAGGGCGCGCCACAATTGGGCTGTCAACCTGAGTTCCTGGCCCGTGGACTTGTCCAATACGCTTCCTAGGGGGTGGGTGTGGCGGCGGGCGTGCCGCTGCTTTCCGCGGAGGTTTCCGTGCCATCTGCGGGCGGCGTCGGAGTGCGGTTACCGGTTAGTGTTGGCGTAGCCGTGATGGTCCCGCTCACCACCTTCAGGTTTTGCACCGCCGCCGCGGCCCATTCAGCGGGCACCAGGTCTTCCGGTTGTTCCAGCAGGGTGTTCCAGTCGCGCTCGGCGGCCAGCCACTCGCCAATGGCCTGCAGAGTCGTGGCGCGCCAGTAGTAGAACTCCACCCATTGCTCGTCGGTGTCCACCAAAAATTGCAGGGCCTGGATTTGCAGGTAGGCATCGCCGGAGTAGCCGGCTTCATGCAGGGTGATGGCAAAGTCCATCTGCAGGCGGTAATCTTCGCGGTAGGTCTGAGCCGCGGCGCGCAGGTCGCGGATGGCGTTGGCGTAATCGCCCATCGTGCGGTAGGCCATGCCGCGGAAGTAATAGGTGCGGTATTGCGTCCGGTCTATCGACAGCACGTACTCGTAAATGCGGATGGCGTTTTCCGGGTATCCGCCTTCCTGCTGGGCGCGCCCCAGTTGCAGCCAGGCGCTCAATTCATCGGTGTGGAAATACAGATAGGTCTGGATGGGGCCGATGGCCTCGGCCGAACGGCCATTCTCCACCAGCGCCTGTCCCAGCGTCAGGTAATTGTCCAGCAGGGTGAAGTCCAGCTGGTTGGCGCGTGTGGCCGCCTCCAGCGCTGCCACCTCATCACCCAACGCCAGTTGCGCCCGCGCAATGTAGTGAAAGGCCAGCGGGCTTTCCGGGTTCAGCTCCAGGGCTTGCTGGGCGGCTTCCAGGGCAGCTTCGGGGTCGTCCTGGTCCAATCGGATGCCCGCCAGGGCCACGTAGCCATCGGCGTAATCCGGGCTGAGTTCCACTGTGCGTTCCAGGTCGCGCTCCACATCCGCATCGGGGTTCAGCGCCAGCGAAGCCTGCGCCCGGCCCAGGTAGGCGGGGCCAAAGTTGGCATCCAGCTGGATGGTCTGGTCAAATTCGCCCAGCGCCGCGCCGGGGTCGCCCATTGCCAGGTAAATCTGGCCCTTGTAATAGTGGGCGTCGGGCGCGTCCGGGTTGTTTTGCAGGAACTGGTCCATGAAGCCCAGCGCCTGTTCGTAGTTGCCGCGCGCCAGGTTGCTGAGCGCCGTGCGGAACGACTCATCTGAAGCGTGCGGGGTATTCACATAGGACGCCGTGGGAGTATAGGTGGCCTGCAGCAGCAGCACCAGCGGGGTGGGGCCGTTCACAACCGCGGTAGAGGCCGGGCCGGGGTCCGTCACTTCCAGTGTGGGGGAAGCCGATGCCGCAAACAGCGGCCGCGGCGTGGAAGTGGGCCCAAAGGCCAGGCCGCCGGGGCCGAATCGGTTACGCATCCCAAAAATGCCATAGCCAATGACCGCCACCGCGCCCAGGCCAATGGCACCCAACAGCGCCAGCCGCCCAACCGGCAGACGCGTACGCGGTTTGTCCTCGTCGCCGTTGCCTTGCAGGGAGGGGATCTCCCACTCGCGGCTGCGCTGTGGGCGGATAGGTTGCAGGCTTTCGTCCGGCGGCGCCGCACCCAGCATGACCAGGCCGCGCCGGGCGGTGGTGTTCTGCGGGTCGATTTTCAGCGCGCTTTCAAGACAAAAAATGCGCTCCTTTTCCGACTCGACCACCGTGCTCATGTACAGCCACAGGTCGGCGTCCTCGGTTTCGGTGCGCAACAGGCGGGTAAGCAGGTCGCGTGCCCGGGCGCGCTGCCCGTTGCGAATCGCCTCGACGGCTTCCTGCATCATCCGTTCGTCTGCCATATAGCATGGAGTTTAGCACAGCCGTATGCCTGCGGCAAGTTTTCCGGCAATAAATAGGAAGAACGGCCATCTGCTGCACCGATTCAGCTCTCATCAATGCCGGATAACCCCGCTGGTATAATGCCGCCGTGTTCCTTAAATCCCCCCGATTGTCTCTGTTTTTGCTCCTATCTCTCTTGCTGGCGGCCTGCTCTCCCTCCCCGGATACCGCCAGCACAGAGGGCGAACCGCGTCTCACGCCGTACCACACGGTGACTCCCACCCAGCCCGCGCCCAGCGCCACCCCGCTCCCGCCGGATGCGCCTACCGTCGCACCTCCCACGCCCACGCCGTTCATCTACACCGTGAACACAGGCGATACGATGCTGGCCATCGCGTTGAACTTCGGCATCACCCTTGATGAATTATTGACCGCCAACCCTGGCGTGGACCCGCGTTTTCTTTCGGTGGGCACCGCGCTCACCATCCCCACTGCCGGTCAGGGCCCAGCCGCCAGCCTGCCTTCGCCTACGCCGGTCGCCGTTTCCCTGGCCGAGCCGTATTGCTGGCCCACCGCTGATGACGGTCTGTGGTGCTTCCTGCCGGTTTCCAATCCCGGCGCGGCCGGGTTGGAGAATCTGGAAGCGCGCCTGACGCTGGTGAACGCGCAGGGCGAACCGCTCGCCAGTGCCATCGCCACGACGCTGCTTAACCTGCTTCCTGCCGGGCAGAGTCTGCCGCTGGCTGTTCTTTTCGAGCCGCCCGCGCCGGAGTATGCCGGGGTGCGCGCCGAACTGCTGGCGGCGCTGCCGGTAGACCCGTCCGGCGGCCGCTACCTTTATGCCACCCTGGCCGACCCCGCCGTGCGCATCGCCGACAACGGCCTTTCTGCCGCGCTCGTTGGCCGGATTTCCCTGCCGGACACCAGCCCATCCGCCACGCGGGTGTGGGTCGCCGCCGTGGCACTGGATGCCGAAGGCCGCGTGGTGGGCATTCGCCGCTGGGAAAACGAAGCCCCGCTGGAAGGCGGGGGCTCGCTCGGTTTTTCCTTCAATGTCTACAGTCTTTCCGGCCCAATCGTGGAAGTGCTGCTGTTGGTTGAAGCCCGGCCGTGAGTTCCAACGCCTACGCCCGCATTGAAGAAGAGCGCCGCTTTCTGCTCGCTGCGCTGCCCAAAGACGTTCCGGCGGATTCCCCGATCACCCGCATCCATGACCGCTACATCAACGGCACCCGCCTGCGCCTGCGGCGTTTCGAATCGCCGTCCGGTGAGCCGGTGGCCTTCAAGCTCGGCCAGAAGTTTTCATTGGGCGAGGATGGCGTCCGGACTCAGATGACGACGTTTTACCTGGATGAAGCCGAATACGACACCCTGGCCGCCTTGCCCGCTCTCACCCTCACCAAGCGGCGCCACGCTTACGAATACGACGGACTTGTTTTTTCGCTGGATGCGTTCGAAGGGCCGCTGGCGGGCCTCGTCCTTGCCGAATTGGAAGCGCGGCCGGGGGTGGACCTGCCTGCTGTTGCCGTGCCGGCATTCGCCGTGCGCGAAGTCACCGCCGACCCGCAGTTCACCGGCGGCCGCCTGGTCCGGCTGACTGCCGCCGAAGCCACTCCCTGGCTGGCGGCGGCGCTCGCACAATGAGATTGACTTAAAGAAAAAGGCGCACCGATGTGCGCCTTTTGGATTCTTTAGACTTGCTGGCGGAACTACGGATTGCCCCACAGGAAATACTGCTCCGCCACGCACACTTCATCGCCCGGGTATTCAAAGCACACGTCGTAGTTAATCCACGTGCCGTTCGGCCCCTGCACCGGCCCGACGGTGAAGGCGGATTGCCCCCGTGCATCCGTGGGCGGGAACACCCCGGTCTGAACGCTGCCATCCGGCAGGAAGACCGAGAGCCGGGGTTGCACGCCTTCCAGTCCCTTGCCTTCCGCCAGCACGATGACGTACAGCGTCTGGCTCTGCTGGCTGGTCACGGGTGAGTTTCCTTCCCAGACATTGAGTGTGACGCCATTCAACGCAGGGTCCTCGGGCTCAGTGCCGTAGAACAGCGTACGGTACTCAAGCCCGAGCGCCCGCGGCTGAATCTGCAGGCCGGCAGGTCGGCTCTCATCAAACATCAGGCAAATATTGGTGAAGCACTGCTGGTGAAGGCCGTCGCTGATTTCGCGGAATTCCGTGATCGGGTCACCGCTCGCTTTCAGCCCGCCATGCTCCGCTAGGAAATCATAGAAGAACACCGGGATGTTGTACCCCAGGCCATCCTCGATGGCAATGAACACGATGAACTCGTTGTCAAAACGCGCCACGGGCGGCTCAGGCTGGATGCCCACCATCAGGCTCAAGTCCCTCACAAATGCCTTGCCGGGATTCTCGGGATTCGTATACAGCACCATGCTTTCGTACACGACCTCCTGCCCGCCTTCGGTCAGGGAGAACGGCCCGGCCAGATAATTGCC
>SCUK01000070.1 GCA_004297445.1 Anaerolineae bacterium
AAACGGGCCTTGGCGGTCGCTCTTCACTTACTGCCCCCTTTCAAAGCCCGACTGTCCAACCTCAACCTGCCACCTGTTCTTTCTCCATTAGCCCAGAATGGAAATCTGTAAGGGTATCAGTGGGAATGTAATAAGGTTCAGGATTCTTTTTGGAATACCCCTAACAACAAACTTCCCCATAACTGACCCTTGCGCTGTTCGAGGCGGTGGACGGCCTCGGCCAGCGGACGGCCAAACACCGCCAGCCACGGCGCGAGGAAATTGAGCGTGCGAATCTCGACCACCGAGTAGCCGGTTTCTCCGGCCAGGGCGGCCAGGCGCGCGGCGCTGTAAAGGGCGACGTGCTGTTCTTCATCCAGAGTAGGGACGAGGCGGCTGCGGTCCAGCAGCCACTCCAGCAAAGGCCACAGGCTACGGACGTTGGGGGTGGTGATGACCAGCCGGCCGCCGGGGGCCAGCAGCCGATGAAAACCGCGAAAGACTGCGCGTGCCTGTTGCGGGTAAATGTGTTCGAGGACTTCCAGAAAGACGATTTTGTGGATGCTGGCGGGCTCAAAGGCGAGGTCATCCACCAGACCGTGCCTGAAGGTCAGGTTGGCATGCTGGAAGGTCTGGCTGGCGTAGCGGATGGCGTCCGGATTGTTGTCCACGCCGGTGACGTGCACGCCGGGGTGGGCGGCCAGCCGGTCGGCCAGCACGCCGGAGCCACAGCCCACATCCAGGATGCGGTCGCCGGGCCGGGGCGCCAGCCAGTGTTCAGCGGCGCGGTATTTGAAGTCATGCCAGGCGCGCTGGGGCGCCCAGCCGCGGGTGAGGACGCGGTGCTGGTACTCGCCGGGGATTTCGATGGCGTCCCCGGTACGGCGCGGGGCGGATTCAGTCATGATTGCCCGAAGGCGGCAGCGCGCCGGGGTAGGTGTCCAGCACCAGCGGGACGGGGACAACCGGCCGGTAAGCGCCGCGGTAGTAGTTGTAGCGGATGAAGGCCACATCGCGCAGCATGGCGAGGCCATCCCGCAGGATGCGCACGCCGGACTCTTCCCACACGCGGAGGCGGACGGGCAAACGCTTGATATCGTAATTGCGCTTGAGGGCGATGTAGAGCAGTTCGACGTCGGCGGCGAAGCGATTGATGCGCGCCACACGAAAGAGGTCTTCAGCGGCTTCGGCGCGGAAAGCTTTGAAGCCGCACTGCGTGTCGTACAGGCCGCCGACGAAGAAACGGCCAACGAACCCGGAAAATAGTTTGCTGCCCCATTGGCGCAGGCGGGGGATGCCATCAAAATAATTCGCGCCGGGCAGGGTGCGGTCGCCGATGACGAGCGGGTATTCCTTATGCGCGGCGTACCAGTAGAATTTCTCGATGCTCTCCAACTCAAACGGCAGGTCGGCGTCGGTGTACAGGCGTACGCGGCCGGAAGCCGCCAGCATCCCGGCGCGCACGGCGGCGCCCTTTCCCAGGTTGCGCGGGTTGGCCATGTAACGGACGCCCAGGGCTTCTGCGGCGCGGCGGGTTGCACCGTCGTCCGGCGAGCCATCATCCACCACGATGATTTCGCTGGCGATGGGCAGGCCGGACAAATACGCCTGCGCGGCGGGCACATGTTTTTCAAGCAGGGCCGCGGCGCGGTAGGCGGGAAGGATAAGGCTGAGGTGGGCGGTCATGGGGTTGGTGCGGGGATTATACCTGTGGGCTGTAACGCGCCCTCAAGTGCATGGGGAGAAGACTCCAGATGCTTGAGTTTGTCTTGAACAAACATCAAACTGAGTGGAACCAAGATAACGGAGGTTTCCATGAACTGGGTCGAGTATTTTGAGAACAACCGCGCCAACCGAATTGCTATCCCCTGGGATGTTGATATTCAAACGACACCGGAATTGCGCAAAGCCCTCCTCGCTTCTCTGCAACGGTTTCAAGTGGGCGAATCGGGCGAGGGGCATCACTTGAAAGCCAGCGCGGCACGCCGAGGCAACCCGGAGTATGCCCGGGCGATCGCGCTGTTCATCGCCGAAGAGCAATACCATGCAGAAATGTTGGCGCGGCTGATAGGGCTGCTGGGCGGGCGCCTGCTGGAATGGCACTGGAGCGACGCAGCGTTCATCCTTCTGCGAAGGATGATGGGGTTACGGGTTGAGCTGATGGTGCTGCTCATTGCGGAAATGATCGCCAAACGTGATTACCGGGCGCTGGATGAAGGCACGTCAAGCCCGGCGTTGAATGCCGTGTTTCGGCAAATCCGAAACGATGAGGAGAAGCACATTGCCTTCCATGTGGAGTTCCTCGCGGCCAGCTTTGTACGTTTGCCGGAGATGCAGCGGCGTATTGTGAAAGACATCTGGCGCACGTTCTTTTCAGTGGTGTGCGCGGTCGTGGTCTGGGACCACCGGAGTGTATTGCAGGCCACTGGCGTTCCGCTTCGAAGCTTCATGGAGGATTGTTTCATTATCTTTGCAGACGTGAGCGCGGTCATCTTCCTGCTTGATGCCGGACCTGCTGCCGCCCTCGACTCGGAATTCGCCAGGCAGAAACGCTGAACGGCTTGCGTTTATAATCGCGGCGATGACCTCCTTCACGCCGCGCATCAGCGTGGTGACATCCCTGTATCACGGCTACCGCTACCTGGCAGGTTTTCTGGAAAATGTGTGGGAACAGACCTGCTTCCCGGACCTAGAACTGGTGCTGGTGCATAACGAGCCGGAACCGGAAGAACTCTCCCTGATTCAAGGATTTATGACCGATTACCCGCACCAGGTGCAACACATCCTGGTAGAGGATGTCGAATCACTGGGGGCCTCGTGGAACCGCGGCTGGGCGACGGCGCGCGGGCGGTTTGTCTCCATCTGGAACGTGGACGACCGGCGCACACCCGATTCGCTGGTGAAACAGGTGCAGGCGATGGAGGCCTGCCCGGATTGCGTAATGTGCTACGGCCCCTACATACGAGTGCCGGCCTACGGCAGCAGCGAGGGGCTGCAGGTGGACACGCCAGAATTCAAACAACAGTGGGCGCGCCGGTCGTTCAGCATTGGCGGGGCGTTTATGATGTTCCGGCGCGAAATTCAAGAACTGGCCGGGCCGTTCGATGAGCAATTCACGGTGGCGGTGGATATGGAATACGGTTTGCGACTGGCCGTAGCCGGGCATCCGTTGTTGCGGGTTGACTCGCTGTTGGGTTACTTCACCAGTGAGCAAAAAGGCTTGAGTACGCGCGGCGACATGAATGAACGCGGGGTGATGGAAACGCAACAGACTCTGCGGCGATATGCGATCTATGACAAGCTCAACCCGCAACTGGACCTGAATGAGCAGCCGTTTCGACAGGACGAGATTCTGAGTCAGAGCAGTTGGATTCCTCTCACCCGGTATGTACCAAAACTGGCCGGTTACCGGCGCTGGCGATTCTGGCTGCGGCCGCTGGGCTGGCTGCGATTCACCCTGCGGGATCTGCTGGTGCGCTTCGGGTGGCTGGAACGCGTGCACGAATTACAAAATCGCTTCATCGGGCGCGACCTATGACCGCGAAACTCCCGGCGGTGAGCGTGGTGATTCCCACCTACGGACGGGCTGCGCTGGTGCAGGAAGCGGTGGCGAGCGCGCTGGCTCAGACCTATACAGACATCGAAATCATCGTGGTGGACGACGGCTCGCCGGACAATACCGAGAGCGTGCTCCAGTCGCTGGCAGGGGCCGAGCGCATCCGCAACATCCGGCAGGCCAACGCCGGCCCGGCAGCGGCGCGCAACCGCGGCCTCCGCGAGGCGCGGGGAAAGTGGGTGGCGTTTCTGGATGACGACGACCTGTTTGAGCCGGACAAGCTTGAAAAACAGTTGGCGCTGGCCGAGCGCGAGCCGGAAGCGCGTTTCATTCATTCGGATTTCCGCAAGTTCAGCGCGGATACACCCGACCTGGGCGTGCGGGAAACGAGTTGGTTCAGCGGGAATGTGTATCCGGAGATCCTGGCGCACTGGTCCACGTTGATGGCTTCGCCGTGTGTGATGGTGCGGCGAGACGTCTTTGGGGAAGTCGGAGAATTCGATGAATCGCTGAAGTGGGCGGAGGAGCTGGACTTGTGGCGGCGCATCGCCCGCGTGTATCCATTCTTTCATGTGCCGGAGCCGCTGACGAAAGTCCGGCAACAGACCGTCAGTCTGTCCAGTGACCGGAGCCGGGCGGCCGCGGCGTATCGCATCATGCTGGACAAAGCCTTTGCGGATGACGCGGCGCTGGGGGAAGTGTTCCGGCGGCGGGCCCTGGCAGCGATGTATACGAATGTAAGCCACAACTTGCTGGGCGAAGGCGGCGCAGCCGAGATGCGGCAGGCGCGCGGCTTTGCGCGCACGGCGCTGGGCTTCCGCCCGCTGGACGCGGGCGCGTGGGCCGGGCTGGCGGCCTCTTTTGTGCCGCGCGGCCTGCGAGGGCGGCTGGCGCGGGTTGTTCGACAACTGCGCTTTCGCAAGAGCGGCTGAGCAGGCAGGCCGTTTATAATACCGCCCGCATGGAAACCGATAAAAAACCGGCAATCCTGTTGCTGGGTTCGCAGATGGCGCGGGCGGGCGCGCAGGAAGTGCTCCTCACCCAGGCACGCTGGTTCCAGCAACAGGGCTACCCGGTGACGGCGGCGTTCTTCTATGACCGCGACGGGCTGGCGGCAACCTGGCAGGCACGGGAGCCGTTTCCGGTGATAAACCTGAACGCGTGGGGGTATCGCATCCCATTGCGGCGCAAACTGCCAAGGCTGGGGCCGGGTTTGCTGCGGTTGTGGCGCATCCTGCGAATCGAGAAGATTCAAATCATCGAGACGTTTACCCCAGACAGCAACCTGATGGGCCTGCCGCTGGCGTGGCTGGCTGGCGTGCGCGCCCGCGTGGCGACGCACCACGGCTATATTGAAGGCACGGGGAAGCTGGAGCGGTGGCTGCACGGTAGATTGGTCAATTCCGGCATCGCGCGGCGGCTGGTGGCTGTGTCGGCGCAGGTGGCCGAGCAGGCGGTGAATGAAGAAGGTGTGCGGAAGGCACGGGTGCGGGTCATCGAGAACGGAATCCAGCCGCTGCCGCCCAGCACACCGGCGGCGCGGGCGGAATTGCGTCAGGAGTTGGGCATCGCCGAGAAAGAATTGCTGGTATTGACGGTGGCGCGATTCAAAATTCAGAAAGGCTACACCTACCTGATGGACGCTATCCCGCAGGCCATGACGGCCTGCCCGCAAGCGGTGTTTGCTTTTGCCGGGGATGGGCCACTGCGCGCTGAGATGCAAGTGAAAGCAAAAACCCTGGGGATTGAGCAAAACGTGCGCTTTCTGGGGGTGCGCGAAGACGTGCCGGCCCTGCTGGGCGCGGCGGACGTGTATGTGATGCCCTCGCTGTGGGAAGGGCTGCCCATCGCCCTGCTGGAAGCGATGAGCCTCGGCCTGCCGTGCGTGGTGACGGCGGTGGAGGGGGTGCGGGACATCCTGCGCGACGGCGAGAACGGACGGCTGGTGGCGCCTGAAGACGCGGCGGGGCTGGCGAAAGCCATGGTTGAAACGCTGAACGACCCAACCGGGCGCGCCCGCATGGGCGCCGCGGCGCAGGCGCTGTTCGCGCAGAAATACACCGTGGCCCGAATGTGCGGCGAGTATGAAGCCGTGTTTGATGAACTGCTGGACGGGAAGCGGCAATGAAACGCGACCTGCGCTCTGTTTATTTTGCCCTAGCGACGCTGGCGGCCGCGCTGGCGTTCCGCGAAGTGTGGCTGACAGCCTGGGGGTCAGGGTTTGATGTATTGCGGTTTTCATTCAAATGGGCGGGGACGCTGGCCGGGCTGCTGGTCGTTTATGCCGGACTGCTGGCCATGGTGGCGCTGGCATTGTGGCGGTCCGAGCGCCTGGGCGGGCTGAAGGAAGCCGTGAGGCGGCTGCGCGACCGGTTGGGCGGCGGGCGGGCGGCGGCGGCCGGCCTGGTGCTGGCCTTTCCGGCCTGGCTGCTGTTGTACTCCCCGTGGGGAGACGTGTTCACCGGCTTCTTCTTCCGGCTGGTCTTGTTGCTGGCGGCCTGCACGCTGACAGCGGCACTGATGGGCCGCGGCGAACCGGCACTGGACTGGGGTAATCTCATCGTAGCCGGACTGCTGGCCGGGGCGGTGTTCGGGTTGGCGAAGCTGTTTGTGAATGTGACCGGGCATCCGTTCTCGCTGGCATGGTCGGAGGGCAACCGGCTGTACGATTATTCCGTGCGCTGGGGACGCGAGCTATACAACTACCCGGCAGACGCCAATCTTCGAGCAGCGATTGACCCGGGGCGACAGGCGTTGTGGGGGCTGCCGTGGCTGGTCCTGGCTGCGCCGCCCATCTGGCTGGCGCGACTGTGGAGCGCGCTGGTGGTCGGCGTGCCGTACATGCTGCTGGGCTGGTTTGCCGTGCGGCCGCAGCAGGGGCGGCGCGGCTGGCTGATGTTCGGCCTGTGGACCTTCCTATTCCTGAATCAGGGACCCATTTACACGCCGCTGGTGCTGGCCGGCATCCTGGTGGCGGCCGGGCGGCGCATGCCGCTGTGGTTGAATTTCTTGCTGGTGGCGCTGGCGGGGTATTACGCGTATACCAGCCGGTTGTCGTGGATGTTTGCGCCGGCGCTGTGGACCGGGATGTTGGCGCTGGCGGGAAGCAAAGAACCACAGCCCACGCGCGCGGATTGGGGCCGGGCGCTGACGCTGGGATTTGCCGGCGTGCTGGGGAGTTTTGGCTTCACACAGGTGCTGCCGCCGTTGTGGCAGTACGCCCGCAACCTGATGAGCGGTACAGCCAGCGGCCTCAACCCGGCAGATGTGGTGGCCGGGCACGTGACGCAGGGCATTGGCGATGTGATTGACATGAGCGAGCAAATTGCGACACAGCAGACGCTGTTGTGGCAGCGCCTGCTGCCGAACGCGTCCTTTGGGCTGGGCGTCCTGCTGGGGCTGCTGCTGGCGACGCTGCCCCTTATCTTGCTGTTGGTGCGGCTGGCCCGTAAGGGAGGATGGCCGCTGAATCTCTGGAAAACGCTGGCTATCCTGACGCCGCAAGCGGCTTTCCTGGTGGTAGGGCTGGCGGCGAGCGTGAAGGTGGGCGGCGGGCTGGACCTGCACAACCTGGATATGTTCCTGGTGGGGATGGTGCTCGTTGCAGCGCTGGCCTGGGAGAGCGGCGCGGGTCCGCGACTGCTGGCCATGGCGCGCAACGAGTCCGTGGTGCGCGGGCTGCTGTTGCTGGCGGTGTTGATTCCGGCGTTTGTGCCGATGGTGGATGCCCGGCCGCTGGCCCTGCCGGAACCGGATAAGACGGCGGCGGCGCTCAGCACCGTGCGCGAGTATGTGAGTTGCGCGGCGCAGTATGGCGAGGTGCTGTTCATGGACCAGCGCCAATTGCTGACGTTTGGCGCAGTGGAAAATGTGCCGCTGGTGCCGGCTTACGAGAAGAAACAGGTGATGGACCAGGCGCTTTCCGCCAATGACGAATATTTTCAGGAGTTCTATGCTGACCTGGCGACAGGCCGGTTCAGCCTGATCGTGACCGAGAAGCAGGCGGTGATATACAAGGATGCGGGGGACAGCCTGGCGGAAGAGAATAATGCCTGGGTGGCGTGGGTGACCGAGCCGCTGTTGCAGTATTACGAATCGGTGGCGGAGTACCGGCCGGTGCGAGTGGAACTGTTCATGCCGATAGACCGGGCGTATGAATGCGGGGGACAGTAAGAGGCTTCAGTGGGCTAAAGTCCATTGTCTGATGCGAGTTACCGGGTGGGATTGCAACCCGCTCGTTTCACGACACCCGAAACCCGCTGCGCGGTGCTCGAAATGATATGGGGAACTCCGTAGGGGTATCGTCGGGAATTGTCGCGTACAAATAAAGTTTTGAACTAGAATCTACGAAAAGTTGAGTCTTTAATAGGGTTTATACCACAATAAAGATTGAAACTGACTTTGGGCCAAAGCTTGCTAGAGGCCGGATTCATGGAAATAAAGTTCTTGACTGAGTAACCATGGAAGCCATTTGTTTCATGTCCAATCTGCACTGGCTGCGATATTTATCCAGTAGATTTCCCCAGTTGGTTGGACTTTGACTAAGGTAGTAGTTGACACTAATAGAGGGGGCACGTCAGTGTGCCGCCCTGCCAATATGCTCCCAACCTAAAGATACCACTTATCACTGGTATGAAATTCAGGAGCTTGACACCTCCGCCCCACTCACTATGCACTACAGAGAACAGCGACTTCTGGCATCTTCGCGGCCAGGGGAGGGGAGTTGGTGGTGGGCGTGCTGTACATGCTGCTGGGCTGATTTGCCGTGAGGCCGCAGCAGGGGAGGCGCGGCTGCCTAGTTTTCGGCACGTCTATTGCAATCGCAATTCTGGGGTTGCGTACTTATCCCTTTTCAGCGATGCTGAGGGTACTGTTCAAGCCTATTCTGCAAAGGGTCCGCTAGGCAGTTCCATAATATGGCGAATGTGCATCTGGCGATGCCTCACTATTGGCAACAAGAGCAGGCAAGGACCATCCACAGCCTTCAGGGTGCTAAGAAAACCTGGGGCGCCCGAGCGAGACGCCGAGGATTAACCCGATGATGAAGGCAACCAACATCAGAATTACGAGGGTTTCAGGGCTGATCGTCCACATCACACACCTCCTGCCTGCGATCCAGGCATCCTAGTTGGGCGAACCTGCCAGGTGCGCAATCAAGCGAAGACAGAAATCCAGGAATTGGCTTCGCAGATTGGGATCGGCTCCCGCTATCCACAGGCCGATCAGCATCAGGAGAAGAGCGAGACCCCGTTTCAGGGTGGTCTTCCCGCCGTAAATGAGGTTACCCTTCTTGTCCAGTGAGACGTGAAACCGGTCTTCGGGTTCAGGCTTTCGGGTCATTTCTGGCCTCCAGTCCTCAGGGTACAAGCATTTCTGCGCGGATGGCTTTGGCTGGAATGAGCGGCGCCTGATGTGGATGTTGGAGGTTGAGAGGCGCCCCCCTCTTCATTCTCGTATTGTGAAGGTGCCTTCCTTGCAAACTGAAGATACCAGATATCCCCCCGAGATTTGTGAATTTTTCAGGGAATGTGGGTGAAATTTACCCAGACTCGCATCCCCCCTTTTCTTTTAGCTGACCCTCTATTGGAAGTTCTCTAATTCAGTCTTCTTTCTCGATCTGTCCGTAGCGATACCGATTGCGCTTGTACCATCCATGAAGTTCCCGACGACGATTTTTCCTGGGTAGCTCGAGGCGCTCGAATATCTCATGGGCGATTTGGCCAATGTAATTGGCGTCGAACTCTGGGAAGAACTTCGGTGCAATTTCTGTGTATTTGAGGTCCGGGTTCTCCGTGAGGATGCGCGCCACTCGCCAGTGCATTGAGTTACCCTTCAGAGGGTCTGGTTCCCGGGCGATCACTTCAGGAAGGGAATTGGCCGATGAGGGGCTGTACATTAACCAGGACGATACGAGCAACCCCAGACTATCGATGAGCACATCTTTGGCTTTTTGGTCGCCCAGTACGAAAAAGGACGCGCGGCTCAACTGAAGTCGACGTGCTGCCTCTGTGGGCTCGACATTCTTCTCCGAATAGCCGGCAATGGCAACGTGGGGTGCCAAGTGGCGGATACGCTCCACCAGGCTCAGCCCAATCTTAAAGACCCCCGGGTAAGGTGGCAATCCCAAATCGATCAAGACGACCGCATAGAGTTCAGGATTGCTGGCAAACGCCGCTTCCCCATCTTCAGAGTTTCCGACCCGTCTGGGTTTCCACCCCTCCTCCTCAAGGCGGTTGAATAGATACAGTGAGTTCTCCGGTGTGTCGTCTACCATCAGAACTCTGCCTGCCCTCGTGGGGCCTCCCTCCTGGGATTCTACGGACTTCTGGGACATTTCGAACTCCTATGGACTATCCTCAACAGGGTCTTGCATTAATCTCAACGGCAGCGCAGGGAAACGAATAATGAGATGTGTGCCTCTTCCCGGCCCCGAGCCTTCCCAGGAGGCTTCCCCGTCCATCAGGGAGGCCACAGTGTCCAGCATCTGGAAGATTCCGTTCCGACTCTTTGCCTGCGTTCCGACGCTGTCTGCGGTTACCTCGAATCCTTTTCCGTTATCATCCAGGCGCACCACTATCTCGTTCATTTCCCGGAGGATACGGACCTGCACCTGCGTGGTCGTGATACCGTGGAAGAACGCGTTGTCGACAAATTCCGTCACAAGAAAATACAACACTCGTTTGAGATCGGCATTCTCCGGCGTATCGATCTCCGGGCTGATGGCAAGCGGATAGATACGCCCTCGCTCCGGTGACACACCGAGGTTAAAGCAGTCTACGAGGGCATCTTTTAGCGAATCGCGGGTGAAGTGTGGTGAGGCGATCGAATCCGCAAGGTCAATGCCTTCAGAAAATCGTTGCATCGAGTTCCTGTATTTCTCAAGAATTTGTCCAATGTCTTCCCCGCGGCTCAGACGTTCCTGCATCTCTTGCAATGGTTCGTTGATATTTCCCCGTTCGAACCCGGAAGCATGCTTGATGCTGTGCAGAATCTTGCTGGGAGCCCCAAATTTCTCGTACAGCGGCAGCAAATGTCGCTGCCGCCAAAGCGCCGGCGCTGCCAGCTGGGCGAACGCCTGCAAGGTAATGCGCCTCGAGAGCGGGAATGGTTGGGAGTGCTTTGTGTAATTCAAAAAGAGCGCGCCCACCCTGACTTGTGGCGCGCCGACCGGGAGAAAACACATCGACCGAACCTGCTCGCGATCGATAAACGGCCGTCCGAAGTCGTCCGGCTCTTTCAACAGGTCATCATCACTTCTAACGTCGTGACTGAAATGCGGCCGCCACGCCGCAATCAATCGCAGTAGATTGCCCTCGCGCTTGATCTTGTCCTGCATGGCTTCCGGGTCCTCAACCCCTCGTATCCTGGGCGGAAGAAGCGGGTATCCCGTTCCCGGGGCGAGATTGTAGAAGACCAGTTTGTCGGCGCCAAACAGCTTCTCGGCCAGGTTCAGGAGGGTGTTTTCGATCTCCTGATCATGGACGTCATTCAGTCGCTGGATGGCGATTTTCAGACTGTCATATTCCCGGAGAACGTCGAAACGCGCCGCGGCACGAATCGCCTCGGCAAGCGATTGAACTACAGCGATGTCTTCATCGGTGAACGCCTCCAGGAAGGGGATTGGCGGCTGGCGGGTCTGAAGGTCAATCACCGCCCGTACATCTCTTCCATCGGAGATCGGGACGGCCAATTCGGCGCGTGTGTCGTACAGGTTTCCCGGGTAGAAGTGGGGCACCTTGCGAACATCATTCTCCAGTTGCGGCGTGCCTTCCGTAACCGCCCTGCCACAGATTCCCTGTTCGACCGGAAACCTTATCTTCCAATCCTCACCCAGAATCACATCGGAGGTGGCCGCTCCGTGAACTTCCAATGCTTTCCCATCGTCGGTGTTGACAACTTCCAGGAAGAACGCCCGGTCATAGCCCAGGTATTTGACCAGCGACTCGGCGACCATCTGCATGGCGCCGTCCGTGAACGGGTTGTCGCGCTGGACCAGGTCCTCCATGACTGCCACGATCCCCCTTCGGAACATCTCATTCATCCAGGAAAGGCGATGCGTCGAAAAGGCAAACAGCATAGCGACGGCCAACCATACAGTGGGGGCCACCACTCGGCTTCGAATCTCTCCCAGCATAATGCCAGCTGTGGCAAAAAAGACCATGCTGATGCCGGCCGCCAGGAGGATTGTCCTGGTCGATTTGCGCGGCGGCTCAACGCTCAAATAGATTAACATGAACGGGATGATGAATATAGGCCACAGGATGCTGGGCACGAGGCCGCGAAATTCGGAGTCATAGACCAAGTGTCTGGGCAGCCAGAGGGTAAGCAGCGAAAAGGCAAGTAGGACCCAACCAAAGATGCCCGTGCTTTTCCCACTTTGGGCACCAATGATCTGTCCAATTCCTTTACGGTGATAGCGAAAAGCCAAAACACTGAGAATCGCTCCCCAGATGATGACGATCGCGCCCGCTCCTGCCCTTTCGGCCGCGCTAAATGTGCATTCAGGCTGGGGGCAACGGATTGCCCCCAAATAAGTGTCAATGACTGGAAGAATGCAACCCAGCAGCAAGAGCAGGATCATCCGCTCCAGAATCCGCGCCATTCGCCTTCTCGGCGCAGATCGGTTAGGCGCGTCATTACTCTGGGTCGTCATGGGATAACGTCCTTGGACGATTCAACTGTACCCTGAAACCCGCCGGGCTTCCATTGGAGTTTTTCTAATGCCGAGTTGGTAGATGGCTAATTCTGACCTGGCCCAATATTACACACAATACTCATTGTATCTGGGCCAGGTTTTGGGGGTCATGTCAGGGAAGCTCAATTTCAATCCAATAATTCATGTGGTGGGTGGAAATAAATATCGGCTTGTAACGAGAATCTCCATTGATAAAACCAACTAATTAGTGTATATTGAATTTGATCTGTAACCTATTGATAATTGGATTGACTTAGCAAGGAGGAAATAATGGGCTGTTCCAATTTTGTTACAAATCAAAATTTTGTTCAGATTATTGCAAGCATGCTCTTGCTCACCCCGACACCTGGTTGGAAGCGTGTCGCAGCCAACAGGCAATACGAGGAGAAAAATTGGCAGCCAAAGGACCCCAATTTGGTAGGTCGAATGGAAAGACCTATTACTTCTAGACAGACTGTTGACCCCAACAAAGTAGACTATCCGCACTACAATGTACTTAGAGACAAGGATACCCACAAGGTAGAAAACTATATCGCAAAGGGAAATAGAAAAACCAATTTCGATGCGCATTATACCTACCTTGATGATCAGGGCAAGGTGCAACATGTTGGTGCTCACAAAACAGCCCAAGCTATCATTGATGACCTAGAAGTATTACTAAAACAAAGAAAATAGGGACTTAAATTAGTCGGAGCGCACTAACACCACATTATTCGCACTCTCATGATGATTGAGTCTCAACAAGGGAGGGACTTCAGATGAAAGGTCAATCTAAGCAGAGGTTGTTTGCAGTAATTGATTCCTTTCGTGACAAGTTGAATGCTGTAGGCAATATACCTTCGGAACAGGTGGAACAAGTCGAAGAAATATTGGGGGTGAGATTCCCGGAAGATTATCGAGCGTTCTTAATTCAATATGGCGCAATTTCAGTGGGGGAAATTACCATTTACGGATTAAGTTATCCAGCTGATCGAGAGCCATCAATTGTGTGGATGCTCAAGGGATTATGGGAAATTTCTCCCGAAATCCCCAAGAACTTAATTCCAATTCGGGACATGAGCGAGCTGGGAGCGGTGGTTTGTTTACAGTGTCCAAGTGCCAGTTCTGATAATACCAATTCTCCTATAGTGCTTTGGAAACTTTTCCCCGAATCCGACGAAAAACAAGCCGTAATAATTAGTCAAGACTTTTCAACATATATTTCCGAAATCTTGATGAGCGTTAAACATCAAATGAACGCTTTTAGTGTTATGGAAAAACATGTGCAGGATTTTGAAAGAGACTATCTTTCTGTAGGGAAGTTGCCCAGAAATTATGTTTGGAGGCCTTACCGTTTTTGTTCTCAGGATGTTGTATTAGGCTTAACTGTGGTTCGTCACTCGGTTGATAATAACTGCTTAGAAGTCGACGTATGCTTGACATCAGACGTTCAAGAATTTGAAGAAGGCGTTGGTGCAAAGATTACGGTTTCATTTCTTCTTTCAGAAGCATATAAGTGTGGTGGATCTTTGGAGATTCGTTTCAGTGAAAATGTGGAGGGTGGAAGGGTTCCCATTGCGTTAAGTGAGTTAGCAGAAAAATACGGAGTTGCACTTCAATATGCTGGAGAAGGGAGGATAGCTCCATCTGAGGCTAGGCTATTATATTTGGCGATATCTGAATTCTCAGAATTGCTACAAGATCGGATTCTAGATTTATACCAAGAGGAAAGACTCTCTGTTGAACGTCCCTGCTACACACTGTATCACGGACTCTGGTCTAGTTCACAAATTGAGCAAGTTGTTTTGGGAAGCTCTCAACCTGAGAGCATTTTAGGTGGCGATTCACAGCCCGAGCAACGCCACCTGTACATAAATGATCTGAAACACGCGAGTGCCGCCGTTATGGGCGGAGTGTTGGATCGCAAGCTTGCTAAACGAGAGCGAAATACAGGAAGCGAAGCTCTTGATCTAGAGGATGATGTTAGACCTTTGGAAATACATTTTAATCCTGAGTATTACGCAAAGATGTATTCTTGCGCCGAAAATATCCCCATCCCCTGGGTTATTGGACAATCAACCGAAATTGTTGAACCTGGGAGTGATGTTATTGTTTTGGTGAGGGTACACGATGTTGAAGACTTAACTCAATACCTTGAGCAGGATATTCTTGTTGCAGCGAAGATCGCCAAAATTCCGGACGAAACAAGTTCAAAACCGTATGTATATATTCTTGTGCCCAGGGATTTTGAAGAACTACCTCAAAAACATCGGAATAAGCTAGTATCCGCCGCTGAGAAAAACAAAATAGGTATTTTGGTCTGTCCAGAAACTGTAGTATCACTGGAAACAGATGGAGCAAGAAGGCTATCTAGCAGCAGGATTATGCGAGAATGATAAAGTCAACCGTAACTCTTTATGCCTTGCCTGAACCAATTTGGCGTGAAAAAGTTGCCATTGGAAACAAGACTATTGATATTCATGCTTTTGTAGAAGACGCCTTAGCAATTGAAAAAAGGATTCAAAAAGGGGTAAACCAAGAGAATGAGAGAGCGCGGCTTAGTTTATGCTGTTCACGTCTTGAAGCCGCAATAAGAATCGCCCCAGTTACAGAAGCCAAAAGCCTCAGTGAATTCAAGTCAGTTCTGACATCTAATAATCTACCTGTAGTTGCTCTAGGGCAGAACTATCTTGATGCAATAAAACTAATGTATCAAAAGGCTGAGGCAAAGTCAACTGCAATGAGGTTAGGTTGCTGTCCCAAATTTGGTGGGTGAATTTCTGTGGGCGCGTTGAAGTGGGGATTACACACTTGCAGGGTTTGGTTCAGGTCAGGGTTGAACTTGAAATCAGCAGCCCGTTGAGC
>SCUK01000071.1 GCA_004297445.1 Anaerolineae bacterium
ATGATAAAGTCGAGTGATCGGCATCGTTTACTCCGCTTCTAAAATGGTTGCGTAAACTCATTTTATGGCAGAACCGGTGCCGATCGCTCCTTTTTCACTAAACTGTCAGGTGGCTAGATTAGTAAGTAATTATTGCTTTGTTGCAGATATACATAAACGTGAATCTTGTCATTCCGAGCACAGCGAGGAATCGCGTCCGACATCCTTCTGCCAGACCGGCATGCTGGAAAACAACCCGACTCGCGACCCTTCGCTTCGCTCAGGGTGACAGGACTTTGCATATAGGCATCTCTGCAACAGAGCAGGTAGTAATCTCAAGGGTTGGAACGATACTGATTACTGATACCCGATTCCTGATTGACGAACTCTCGGGTTTATTCAAACTCTATCCTGTCACCTTCCATGCTGGCGATGCTGACCAGCGCATGAATCGGCACGCTCAGTGGCGAGAGCAGTTCGCGGCCGCCCTCAAAGGATTTCTCCACCAGCGCGCCGATGCCGACCACGACCGCGCCGGCGGTGGTGGCGAGGCGCACCAGCCCCTGAATGGTTGCGCCGCTGGCGAGGAAGTCGTCGATGATGAGCACCCGCTCGCCGCCTGCCAGGTACTCCGGCGAGACGATGAGTTCCACGTTTCGGCCCTTGGTGTGCGAAGGCGCGAGGGTGAGGAATACCTGGTCCGGCATGGTGATGGGCTTGTTCTTGCGGGCGTAGACCACCGGCAGGCCCATGTGGCGGGCGGCGAAGACCGCCGGGGCGATGCCGCTGATCTCGGCGGTGAGGATTTTGGTGGCGTTCACATCGGCGAACAGGCGGGCGAACTCGGCGCCGCAGGCGTCCATCAGCACGGCGTCCACCTGGTGGTTAATGAAGCCGTCCACTTTCAGGATGCCGCCGCCCAGATTTTTGCCGTCCTTGCGGATGCGGTCTTTCAGCAGTTGCATGGCTGTGCCTCCGGATGTAACGCGATTGTACAATGGAAGTGAACCCGCCAGAAAGCGGCTGCGCCGTTCTCCATCATCCCTTTGGGGGATACGCCTCCGCGGCGCCTGCCTTAGAATCGGGGCATGTTAGAATCGACCAGTTATGCAACCCCTCACCATTCACGCGCCTGAATCCATGACCGCACCATCCAGCCTCATTCTCGCATCGGCTTCGCCGCGCCGCCGCCAACTGTTGGCGCTGGGCGGCTGGTCGTTTGCCGTGCTGGCCGCCGACGTGGACGAAATGCCGCACCCGGATGAACCGCCCGGTGATTATGTGCTGCGCCTCGCGGCTGAAAAAGCCCGCGCCGTGGCGGCCGGCAGCCCGCAGGCCTGGGGCGTGGTGGCCGCAGACACCACCGTGGTGGACGGCGGCCAAATTCTGGGCAAACCCGCCAACGCCGCCGAAGCCGAAGCCATGCTGCGCCAACTGCGCGGCCGCACGCACCAGGTGCTCACCGGCATCGCCGTGTTGCGCCTGGCCGATGGCCTGCTGAAAACCGAACTGGCCGCCACCGATGTGCCGATGCGCGCCTACAGCGACGGCGAAATGCACGCCTATATCGCCAGCGGCGACCCGTTTGACAAGGCCGGCGGCTATGCCATCCAGCATCCTGAATTCCGGCCGGTGGATGCGCTTTCTGGATGTTATGCCAACGTGGTGGGCCTGCCGCTGTGCCACCTGACGCGCCTGCTCACGGGGCTGGGCCTGCCGCCGCGTGCGGATGTGCCTGCCGCGTGCCAGCCCGCTTTGGAATACGATTGCCCGGTCTTCAGCCGGATTTTGGAAGGAACTTTATGAAGAATAGGATCTTGAGACCGCTGGCCCTGGTCGTGCTCTTGTTCACCGCTGCCTGCAGCCTGTTCGGTTCGGCGGATGGCGGGGAGTCCCTCACCCCCCAGCCTACCGGCCAGGTGCAGGTGCTCACCACCGCAGTGCCGCCGGTGGAGGCCGCCGCCCGCGCTTACCTGGATGCCTGGGCGGCCTTCGACTATGAAAACATGTACGCCCTGCTCACCCAGTTGAGCCGGGACGCGATGACCTTCGAGCAATACGAAGAACGCTACGTAAATGTGGCGCTGGAAGCCACGCTCACCAGCGTGGAATACGAAATCCTGCAATCATTGGTTAACCCGGCCAACGCCCAGGTGGCGTACCGCGTCACGTTGAACTCGGCGCTGGTGGGGCCCATCACCCGCGACACGACGATGGGTCTCAGTCTGGAAGCCGGCGTCTGGCATGTGGTGTGGGACGATAGCCTGATTCTGCCGGAACTGGCAGGCGGCAACACCCTGTCCATGCAGCGGTTTGAGCCCACCCGCGGCCAGATTTACGATATCAACGGGCAGATACTGGCCGGCGATTCGGAAGCGGTGGCGGTGCAGGTCATCCCCAGCAATATCGTGGAGGAAGACTCAGACGGCCTGGTCTCGCAACTGTCCGCTCTTGTGGGCGTACGCGGCTCCATCCTGTCCGACTTGATTTTCGATGAAGACGCGCCATTCCTGGTGCCCATCGGCGTGGTCTCGGCAGATGAGTTCGAGGCGCGCGAGCAATTCCTGGAACCCTATTTCAACTACATCCGTTTCGACCGTTACTTCACCCGCCTGTACCCGCTGGGCAGCGGCGGCGCGCACGCCATTGGTTATGTGGGGCAGGTGGGCGCGGAAGAAGCCGAAGAACTTTCGCGCCAGGGCGTGCCGATTGACGCCGTCATCGGCAAGCTGGGCATCGAGCGCTGGGGCGAGACGTACCTGGCCGGCCAGCGCGGCGGTGAGCTGTACGTTATCAGCCCGGAGGGCCAGCGCGTCACCATCCTGGCGCGGCGCGATGCCCAGGCCGCCCAGTCCATCACCCTGACGCTCGACCGCGACTTGCAGGGCGAAACGCAACTCGCCATCAAGGACTTCACCGCCGCGGCCGTGGTGCTGGAACGCGATACCGGTCGCATCCTGGCGATGGCGTCTTCCCCGGCCTTCGACCCGAACAGCGCGGACTTCGCCAACCCGGTGAGCCAGTGGAGCACTTACTTCCCGGATGACGCCGGCCGCTTCTTCAACCGCGCCACCGAGGGGCAGTACCCGCCCGGCTCGGTGTTCAAAATGGTTCCGTTTGCCGCGGCGCTGGAAAGCGAACTCTACACGGTGGAGAGCAGTTATTTCTGCGGTCACACCTGGACCGGCCTCGGCGAGGACTCGCCGCTGGAAGACTGGACGCTGGCCAAGGGCCTGCCCGCCAGCGGCGAACTCACCCTGCCGCAGGCGCTGATGCGTTCGTGCAACCCATGGTTTTACGAAATCGGTCTGTCACTGTATAGCAATGGCTTCCCTGACCTCATCGCCGAGACCGCCCGCGCTTTCGGGCTGGGCAGCCCGACCGGATTGGAAACCCTGACCGAGGCCTCCGGCCAGATCACCACGCCGAACACCTCCACCACCGACTCGGCGCCGCCGTTCAACGCCGCCCAGCAGGCCATCGGCCAGAGCGACACACTGGTGACTCCGCTGCAAATGGCGGTGCTTGCGGCGGCCATCGGCAATGGCGGCACACTTTACCAGCCGCAACTGGTGGAACAGGTGGTCAGCACCGACGGTCAGGCCATCCTGGCGTTTGAGCCGGAAGTGACGGCCACCCTGCCGCTCAGCGAGCAAATCCTTGGCGCGATCCAGGATGCCTTGCGCCTGGTGGTGAACGACCCGCGCGGCACCGCCTACCGGCGCTTCTCCGGCTTCTCGATTGTGGTGTACGGCAAGACCGGTACGGCCTCGGTGGGGCCGGGCATCACGCCACATGCCTGGTTTGTGGGCTACACCAACCAGGGCCGCGAGGACCTGCCGGATATCGCCATCGCCGTAGTGGTGGAGAATATCGGTGAAGGCTCGGACTTCGCTGCGCCCATGTTCCGCCGCATCGTGGAGGCTTATTTCTTCGGCAGCCCGCAGATTCCGTACCCGTGGGAGTCGCAGATCGGCGTCCTTGACCCGGAATTCTTCAACCCCTCGCCCACGCCGGGACCCGACGAAGAGGGCGGCGATGGGGGCGATGGCGGCCCAATCATCGTGACGCCGTCTCCGTGAGGAATAGTACGCATCCCAATGGCTGACACCCTGCGCGGCCGCATCATCCGTTCGCAATCCGGCTTCTTCACCGTGGCCACCGCGGAAGGCGAAATCACCGCGCATCTGCGCGGGCGTCTCAAGCAGGGCGCAAAGACCGGCGACCTCATCGCCGTGGGGGATTGGGTGGAGCTGGCGCTGAACACCGGCGATACGCCGATGATTGACCGGGTGGAGGAACGCCAGAGCAAATTCTCACGAATGGCCCCTTCTGCCCGCGGGGTGTATGAGCAAATCATCGTCGCCAACCCGGACCAGGCGGTGTTCGTTTTCGCCTGCGCCGACCCTACTCCCAAGACCCGTATGCTGGACCGTTTTCTCATCATCGCCGAAGAGCAGGGACTGCCGCCGCTGGTGGTTGCCAACAAGACCGACCTCGTCGCGTTTGGCGAGGCTGAAAAGCTCTTCGGCCATTACCCGGAGTTGGGCTACAAGCTTATCTACACCTCCGCCAAAGCGGGCCGCGGCGTGGACGAACTGCGCCGCGCCCTGGCAGGCAAATTGAGCGTGTTCGCCGGGCCGTCCGGCGTGGGCAAATCCACCCTGCTGAATGCGGTGCAGCCGGGGCTGGGGTTGGCGGTCAGCGCGGTGAGCGAGGCCACCGGCAAGGGCAAGCACACCACCACCGTGCGCGAGCTGTTCGCGCTGGAGGGCGGCGGCTACGTGGCGGATACGCCGGGCCTCAAGGCGCTGGCGTTGTGGGACATTGAGCCGGAGGAACTGGACGCTTACTTCCCGGAGATGGTTCCGCTGGTGCCGCAGTGCCAGTGGAGTAACTGTACCCATATTGAGGAAACCGGCTGCGCGGTGCTGGCGGCGGTGGAGGATGGCCGCATTCATCCGGCGCGCTATGACTCGTATGTGAAGTTGCGGGCGGGCGAGGGGGATTGATTCGAATTCACCACAGATAAACACAGATGGGTTTCTTTGCGAACTTGGCGTTCTTTGCGTGAGATTGATTTTCCTCTCGTGCGAATCGTAAACTGATACTTGACATCCCCCGTGCAAAGAGGGTATAAACAGTCCAATTAACAATTCAATATCCCCTTCAAAGACTGTGAAGAGGACGAGTATGCGCCGAAACGGCGGCCCAGAGAGCGAGCGATTGGTGTGAACCTCGCCCGACACGCCGGCGCAGAATGGACCTCAGAGTCGCAGGGCCAACGGAGAAATCCCAGTAGCCCCCGCCGGAGTTGCCACCGTTACCAGGGCAAAGGGTTTATGAACTCGCAGGTGAGTTTCCGAACCCGATACGAGTGAGGCTGGCCTTTCCCCCGTCGCAAACACCGGCGGGATTTTTGTTTAATGGACTGGCGATGCCTAACCGGGGTGGTACCGCGGATGTTCCCAGGAACGTTCGTCCCCTTAGTGGACGGACGTTTTTTGTTTAAGACTCGCGAGTAGTGAACAGAGGAAAGGCAAAGGAGTAAGTCATGAATCCGAATGAAACCATTCCGCAGGAAGAACCAGCGGTTAGCGCGCCGGGCGAGGGCAGCCTGCCCTCGCTGATGGAGGTGCAGGAAAGGCTGGGCCTGTTCGCCGGCCCGCCCGCCGAAGAGCGCATGCAGGCCGCGCTGGAACAAAAGCCGCTGGCATTGGTGTGAGGAGGTCCGCGATGCGCGTATTCAGACCGCCTTGAAGCAGGCACGATATTCGTGAGTCCAAATTCCGGGGCCTGTCGAATATCGAATACCTATTCACGAATAACGATTATCGAATAACGAATTTCAACGTACGCAACACCCGGAGAAGAAGAAATGAGCCAGTCTGACAACACCAAATTCCTGCTGAAGGAAAGCGACCTCCCGAAGCAGTGGTACAACATCAACGCCGACCTGCCCGTGCCGCCCCAGCCGGTGCTGCACCCCGGCACCCAGGAACCGGTGACGCCGGATTTCCTGGCCGTGCTGTTCCCGATGGAACTGATTTTGCAGGAGGTCAGCACCGAGCGCTACATCGACATCCCCGAAGAAGTGCGCGAGATCTACAAACTTTACCGCCCCACGCCGCTGCTGCGCGCCCGCCGGCTGGAGAAGGCGCTGGGCACCCCGGCGCACATCTACTACAAGTACGAGGGCGTTTCCCCGGCGGGCAGCCACAAACCCAACACCGCCATCCCGCAGGCGTTTTACAACAAGGCCGCCGGAACGAAAGCCCTCACCACCGAGACTGGCGCGGGGCAGTGGGGCTCGGCGCTCGCGATGGCCTGCAACTTCTTTGACCTGGCGCTGGAAGTGTACATGGTCAAAGTCTCCTACCAGCAGAAGCCCTACCGGCGCGTGCTGATGGAAACGTTTGGCGCGGAAGTATATGCCAGCCCCACCGACCGCACCAACTTCGGTCGTTCGGTGCTGGAGCAGGACGCCGACAACCCCGGCTCGCTGGGCATCGCCATTTCGGAGGCGGTAGAGGCTGCCGCCACCTCCAACGGGGCCAAGAAATACAGCCTCGGCTCGGTGCTGGGGCATGTGCTGTTGCACCAGTCCGTCATCGGCGAGGAGGCCCTCAAGCAAATGGACCTGGCCGGTGAATACCCGGATGTGGTCATTGGTTGCGTGGGCGGCGGCTCGAACTTTGCCGGCATCGCCTACCCGTTCCTGCGCCAGAACCTGCGCGAGGGCCAGCGCACCCGCCTGCTGGCGGTGGAGCCATCGGCGGCGCCTTCGCTGACGCGCGGCATCTACGCCTTTGATTATGGTGACACAGCGCGCATGGCGCCAATCGTCAAGATGCACACCCTGGGGCATTCCTTTGTGCCTGCGCCGATTCACGCTGGCGGCCTGCGCTACCACGGCATGGCCCCCAGCCTGTGCGCTCTGTACGAAGCCGGGCACATCGAGGCGCGGGCCGTGCCGCAGATTCCCACCTTTGAGGCCGCCGCCCAGTTCGCGCGGGCGGAAGGCATTCTGCCCGCGCCGGAGTCGGCGCACGCCATCCGCGCGGCGATTGATGAAGCGCTGGAGGCCAAAGAGAAAGGGGAGAAGCGCGTCATCCTGTTCAACCTGTCCGGCCACGGCCACTTTGACCTGGGCGCCTACGAACATTTCAATGCCGGATTCCTGGAGAACTACGAGTATCCGTCCGAGAAGGTGCAGGCGGCGCTGGCCGACCTGCCAAAAGTGAACCTGCCGGAGGCCGTACCCGCCACATAACATTTACCCACCTGGCGGCAATTGTATTGCCGGGTGGGTCCGCTATCATCCCCTTCCTCCTCCATTGAGGGCGTCCCGATCAACGCCCTCCAGTCATTCTTCCTCTCTCTCCTTGTGCACTCGGCCCGCTACGGCGGGCCGTTTGCATTGCCTGTTGACAACAGCCCTGTAATTCTCTACTATATCGGTATTCGATATATCAGGAGGACGCATTGGCCCAATCTACCTCCCCCCATTCCTTCCTGCCGCTGCCCCCGGCGGCCTTCAATATCCTGCTTTCGCTGGCGGATGGTGAAAAACATGGTTACGCCATCATGCTGGACGTGGAAGCCAGCACCGGCGGCCAGATGCGCCTGGGTCCGGGCACGCTGTACGGCAACATAAAACGATTGCTGGAATCCGGCCTCATTGAAGAAACCGATGAACGGCCTGACCCGGCGCTGGACGATGAGCGCCGCCGTTATTACCGCCTGGCCTCCCTGGGGCGCAGAGTGCTCAAGGCCGAGGCGGAACGACTGGAAGCCCAGGTGGCGCTTGCCCGCGCCCGCGCCGTGCTGGGCGGGGAGGCGCGATGAACACCGCGCCGCGCCGTCCAGTGCAGTTGTACCGCGCCCTGCTGGCCGCTTACCCGCGCGAATTCCGCGGCGAATATGGCGCGGCGATGCAGCAATTGTTCGTCGACCAGTATCGCCGCGCCCGCACGCCAGGCGAACGCACGGCCCTGTGGTTGCGAACGCTGGCTGACACTGCCATGGCGGCTATCTCCGAGTGGTTGAAGGCGTGGCGCACCGCCCCCCCGGCGGCGCGGCTGGTGCGGGCGGCAGGCATCCTGTTCATCATCGGTGGAATCTTTGTGCCGCTGGCCTGGTGGCTCGGCACCCTGCGGCCCAGCTTTGACTATCCCTATCGCTACCAGCCGTTTGTTCAGGATGTTCTGGCGCCGGCGTTGTTCATGGCGGCGCTCACGGCCTTCACCGGCGGGGCCATCTGCCTGTTGCTGGGGATGTGGCCCGCCGCCAACGGCCACCAGCGGCTGGCGCTGTTAAGCAGTGCGTTGGGTAGCACGGCCAGTATCGTGGGCTGGGGGGCGCTGGGATTGCAGTTGGGCGATAGCTGGTGGTCGTTTGCCATGGGCGGATTGACGCTGTTTTTCCTGGGCGTGCTGTGGGCCGGGCTGGCCGCCGATGCCCGCAACCCCCTGCCGCACGCGCCCGGGGCATGGGTGCTCGCCGGCCTGTGGATTCCGGTGAGTGCGCTGGCTGGAGCAGTGTATGAAATGGTCACCGGCCGCTGGCTGGACGGTCCGGACTGGGTCTTTGGCCTGGCGCTGATGCTTACCAGCCTGGGGATGCTGTGGGTGGGCCGTGGGCTGGCGCAGATGCCTGTGCAAGCAGCGCGTGCGCAGGATGGCGGTGACGCATGAGGGCGTATGCGTCCGGGTTGGCCGTCAGGGTCGCCGTGGTTACGTTGTTGCTGATGGGCGGGAGCGCAGCCCTGGCGCTGGCTTTCGTCGTGCGCATGTCTGGGCGGGTTGACCCCAATCTGGCGGTGATGGCGGTGTTCGCCATCAGTGCGGTGGGCGGCGCTGCCTGGGCCGCGGCGGTCAAACGGCTGGTCAACGCCGATGGCGATCGCGTTTATATCCTGGGCGGTTTTCGCTGGGGCGCGAGCGTAGTCCTGGCCGGAATCATCCTGCTTGGCGTGAACCAGCTGGCGCATTATCTGTATGACTGGCGCAATCCGTATAACCCGATTGTTGTCGAGCTGATGTTCGCGGGGGCATTCTCGCTTGTCACAGGGTTGGTGGCGCTGGCCAATGTGCGCGGCCTGTTGCAGCAACTGGGCTTGCTAGAAATGAAGCGCGCCGCCGGGGCACGGGCCGGATTGGCGGCCGGGCTGGCCTTTGCAGCGGGCGTGCTGGTGTTGCACGTCCTGGGCTGGCAGGTTGGCGCGGGGCAGGCCGTGGCATTCAAGATGACCAAAGTCGTTTCCATCTCCGGCGCGCTGGCGGCGTTCGCCGCCGGTTCTGTGCTGGGTTGGTTTGTGGTAAATCAACGAGGTCGTTCCGAGGAGGAGGCTGTATGAAGTCGATCACCGTTCGTTCCGGATTTACCGGGTTGTGGTTGTTGGGGAGTCTTGTGCTGACCGCGTTGTTGGGCGAGCTGACTCAGGCACTCGATATCGATGGAGAGAATATCAATAATACAGTTTCCGTAGCGCTGCTCGCCGTGTTATTTGGCCTGCCGGCGGCGCGCTGGGGCAGCGCCATGGCGCACTTACACAAACTGGAGTCGCCGCGCCGCTATGGCTGGGCGGCGGGACTTGCTTACGGCGTTACCATCGGTCTATGTATGGAGTATCTCAATCACATTGAGCAGACGATTCAGATTTTGATGATGCGAACTGATCTTGAAATTCACCAGTTATACACGCTGCTGTTCGTAGGCGTCACGGCGGTCTCGGCGCTGGTCACCGGGCTGGCGCTGGGCGCGGCGGCGCGCGATGCGCGGCTGGCGTTGCGGCTGGGCCTGTGGGGCGGGCTCGGCGCAGGGCTGGCGTTCTTCCTTGTGACGCTGGTGATGGACTACGGCCTGGGCTACCAGGTGGGCGCGCCGGGCGCAGAACAACGCGCCACGATGATCACGGTGACCCTGGTGGGCATGGTAGTGGCGGCGTTCTTCGGCAGTGCGGCGGTGGGGCGGGCGCTGGCGGGTCGCGCGCCGGAAGCCGCGGTATGAAGAACATCCGCATTCCCGCCATCCTGGGCGGTGGGCTGGCGCTGCTGCTTTCCGTGCCCTTTGCCGCGGCGTTTGCCATGGCCTATAGCGAATACGGCGCGGCGTACATGATTCGTCTCGGCATCGCGCTGGACCCGCTGTTAAGTTTCCATCGCTCCAATGATGTGGTCTACCGCACCTATGGGCAGGCCTTCGCGCTGGTGCATCCGCTGTTGTGGCTGGCGGCGCGCAACTGGTTCAGGTTGCATCCGCCGCAAACCGGCCGCGAAAAGCGGGCGCGCGCCCTGCTGCTATGGGGCGGTGGACTGGCCGCGTTGGGTGTGGTGGCTGATTACTTCAGTTACGACACCTGGCTCATGACGTTGTTTCTCTTTGAGTGGATCGGTTGCCTGACGCTGTGGGCCGGGTGTTTCATTTTTGGGCGCGCCCTGCTGGAGAACGGCCAGATGCCGCGCTGGGCGGCGCGCTTGTTCCTGCTCTCGTTTCTCGTTTCAATCGCTGCCACATTTGCATTGGCGCACTTTCCCAGCGGCCCCACCTTCGGCTACGCGCTGGCGTGGCTGGTCTGGGCGTTGGGCGTAAAGCCGCAAGCGGCATGAGGCGCGTCTACGCTTCGCCGGGCTTCTGGCTGGCCATTCTGAGCCTCGCACTCATCGCCCTGGCGGCGGTCTGGATTTCCAACGCGCAAACGGAAGCAGACCGGGTCGCCGCTGTTGCGCTGGCACACGCCGGCGTGACGGCCAACGCGGGGTGGCAGCCATTCACCACCCGCAATTATGATGTACAGATGGCGCTGGTGCCCGCCGGGTGCTTCCGCATGGGCAGCACGCCGGAGCAGCTGGCGTTTGCACAGGCGTCCTGTGACAAATACTTCAACATCTATGGCTGCAAGGTATCATTTGAAGACGAGACCCCGGCGCATGAAGTGTGTTTTGACCAACCCTTCTGGATTGATGTGACCGAAGTGACCAACGACGCCTACGGCGGCGCGTATGAAGGGGAAAACTGGCGGTCTCGGCGCTGGCCGCGCGAAACCGTGACGTGGGCGGAAGCCGCGGCGCACTGCGCCGGTCGCGGGGCGCGCCTGCCCACCGAAGCCGAATGGGAATACGCCGCCCGCGGGCCGGACAGCCTGATTTATCCGTGGGGCGATGAATTCATCCGCGAGAATGTGCTGTGGTTTTCACTGGTCCTGCAGCCGTCGGGGAGTTTTCCGGATGGCGCGTCGTGGGTGGGCGCGCTGGATATGAGTGGCAGCGCCGCCGAGTGGGTGGACGGCTGGTACGCGCCATACTCGCTCGGCTCAAGTGCGGCCGGTGATGAACGCGTGACCCGCGGCGGCGACTGGTTCGCCCACGCGTCTTACGAACTGCGCAGCGCAAGCCGCTTTGCCCGCGACCCGGAATTCGCCTCCACCGCGGTGGGTTTCCGCTGCGCGGCGGATGTTGACGCTCCGTGATTGTTTGAAGTGAGGATGGTCATGCAAATCAAACTCGAACGCCCGCGTTTCAAAGAATGGATCATCTGGATAGTCGCCTCAAGCATTTTGTTTGGACTGGCAGGCAGCTTCTTTCACTTCCCCGGCGACAATTTCCCGCCCGGCTCCTGGCAATTTAGTGAGCGTCTGTCTGCCGGCGTATTCGGTTTCATCCTGGGGGCGGTGACCGGTGCAGTCATCGGCGGTCTGCAATCTATCGTGCTCCGGCTGTTGCGCGTGGGCGTGCGCGGCTGGTGGTGGGCAACCGCGCTGGGGGCTGGGGTTGCTCACGGGTTGCGCGACGGCGCAGAATTCTTTGATCCGGAGTGGGTGGCGGCGCTGGTTTCCGGGGTGGTCATCAGCGCGCTCTATTTACGCGCGGCACGGAATATCAGCGGCGATTCCCGGGTGTGGTTCGGCCTGTGCCTGGGCGGCTGGCTGGCAGCGTGGTGGCTGGCAACTATTGTTGAGAATCAGTTCCGCTTTAATTATCTGCCCTGGAACCCGATGATTGGGTTGCTGGAAGGATTCAGTTTCAGCCTCGTGTTTGGCCTGGTGTTCGCCTTGTTCACCGGCGCTGGCCTATTTGGCTATTTTCGCAAAGCCGAATCCTGAAATCAAAATTTCTCGCAGCCTGAAAGCCCAAGGACGATGGGTTCTACGGCCGCCAGTCCACCGCGGCGTAAAACTGCACCGACCCCTTAAGGATGAAAGTCACCTGCCCGCTGGCAAGGTCCACGAGGAACAGGCCCTGGTCGCTGGCGGAGAGCAGCCATTCGCCATCCGGCGAGAGGGCGCCGTTTAACTGGGTGAAAACATCAAATGTGACCTGCTGCGGCGCGCCGCCGGCCACCGCCACGCGCCACCAGTTGGCGGGCAGGTTGTGGGCGTAGGCAGTGCGCACGCCAAACAGGTCATCCCACCAGTTGTGCTCGCTTCGCACCACGCCGCTTTCCGGCAGGGTGAAGTACACCCACTGGCCGTCAGCCGAGAAAGCCGGCGCGTCCACGATCGGGTACTCGGCTTCTGGCAGCAGTTCATGCAGGTCGGAGCCGTCTGCCCGCGCCAGCAGCAGGGCGTTGTTGCCGGCGTTGGGTTCAAAGCGCAGCGCTGCCAACCACTCGCCATCCGGCGAAACCGCAGGGACGGCTGCATTTTCCACCAGGGTCACGGCCTCTTCTTCGGGCGAGGTGCGGCGCTCTACGCTGAACATGTACGGCTGGCTGCCGTCGTCCAGCGTGCGGTAGCGGGCATAGACCAGCGCGCCATCCGGCGTCCAGTTTGGGTGCAGGAAGGATTCAAACGTCGCAGTATCGCGCGCCAGCCAGGGTTGCAGGGCGCCGTCTGCGTTCAAGGTGTACAGGCCGGAGAGCCCCAGTTGCAGGCCGCTTTCCGGCGGTGGGGCAAAGGCCACCATCGTCCGGCCATCCGGCGCGGTCGCCAATCCATTGAACCAGGCATCGCCGGAGGTGATGTGGCGCACGGTTACGGCGCCGCTGGTCATGTCGATATCGGCAATCTGAAAGGACGCGCCCAGCGCCACACCCAGCGTGACGTTGCCTGCCAGCCCTTTCGGCACGGGCAGGTCGACCAGCCCATCCAGCGTGCTCACCACCGGCGCGTTGTCGATGATTCCCGGCGGCGTTTCCGGCGTGGCTGTTGCAGTGCAGGCGGCCAGCAGTGCGGTCAGGGCTAGGGCTGATACAAGGAGCGTATGTAGTTGACGAGATGCCATCGTTCGTCCTCGCTGAATAGGTCCTGGAAGGCGGGCATGGCGGTGCCGGGCACGCCTTCGGAAATCCACAGGTAGAGTTGGCCGTCCGGGTGCACGCCCGGCGCGGTATGGATGGAAAGGTTGGCGGGCGGCGGGTTGAGCGCCAGCCCGGCCGGGCCGTCGCCGCGCCCCTGCGGGCCGTGGCACACCACGCAGAATTCATCATAGATGGCTGCGCCTTCCAACAGCGATGCGGCGTTGGGCGCGATGGGGTTGACCCGCAGGCTGGGTGTGGTCTGGGCCGGCGGCAACAGGGCAATGGCCAATGAGGAAATGCCGAGCGCAAGTGCCAGCCCGTAGCCTGGCTTTTGCATGCGGCGTGGCAGGCGGAGATGCTCCCACGCCTGCCACAGGCCAATGGCGGCCAGCCCGACCAGCCCCGCGGCCCATGGCCGGGTGTTGCGCGCCTGGTTGGCAACGCCGACCGCGGCCTCGAAGTTGGCGAAGGCATCAAAGGCGGATTCGCGGCGCACTGCGGCCTGAATTTGCCAACTGTCCGCAAGGCTCAGGTTCGCGCCGGTGGCGCTGTACCAGCCGCCGCCTTCGTTTTCAAGGGTCAGCGTGCCGGGGGCCAGGTCCAGCGTGGTGGGGGTGAATTGCAGGCTCACTTCGCGGGCGTCTTCCAGCGGGGCGCGATCGGATTCAACATACAGCCGGAATTCGTTCAATCCTACCCGGCCGGGCAGGATTTCGAGCGTCAGGCGCAGGTCATCGGTGGCAGTACGCAGGTCTATCCCCGCCGCGCCTTCGGGTTCCTTCGCCGGTGGCAGGGAAGTCATCAACGCCGCGCCGAGCAGCACGCCGGCCACCAGCAGCGTTTCGAGCCGCACGAATCCCTCGAAGCGTTCGACGAGTGATGCTGACTGTGTGCTTGTCTGGGCAAGGCGCGGCCGCGTCCACAGCAGGTTGAGCGCGCCCAGCGCCAGCAGTGGCAACACCAGCAGAGTCTTGCCAGAGAGCGCCAGGCCGAACGGGTTGGTTGTGAGCGCTTCCAGCGAACCGACGCCGAGCGTGTAACTGTACAGGCCGGTGAGAGCCAGCATGCTAACGCTGGCGATGGCGACCGCCGAAAAGCGCGGCACCAGCCGCGCCGTGGTGGCGCGCCGTTGTTCCAGCGGCCAACTCTGCATCATCCCCAGTGCGGCCAGGAAGGCGAACAGCCCGCCGCCCCAATGCGCGCTGCCGAGGAGGTGCAGCCAGTCTGCCAGTATGGGTAGGAATGGCTCGCGCTGCGCGGCGGCATGGCTGTTGAGGCTGATGGCGAGCAGTGCCAGCACGGCTGCCAGCCAGCCGCCCCAGTGGGCGCGCGGGTCATCCCGCAGCAGCAGGGCCGCCGCCAGTAAAGTAAGTGCAAGCCGCGCCAGAATCAGTACCCCGCCGCGGGTGTCCAGCAGCAGGGCGCTGGCCGCCGCCGACCACGGCGCGGCGAACGCCTGCCCCTGCACCAGCCCGGCCTGCACGCAGAAAAACAACAGGATGGCGGCCAGCGCCAGGGCCGCGCCCGTGCCAATCAGTTGCGCCCAGGGCGGCGCGGGGTTTGCGGAGTCGGCTACTGGCTCCCACACCACGCGGCGGAACAGCGCCGTACCGGTCATCAGCGCAAGCCCGCTGAACAGCGCCCAGCGCGCCAGCACCTCCGCCGCGGAAAGCGTGTTGGTCTGGATGTCCCCGGCGGCGGTCAGGGCGGCGGCGTCCATATCGCCCACGCCGAAAGCGAACGCGCCGCTGGTGATGTGGCCGTCTACCGAGGACAGGGCGCGCCACGAAACGGTGTAGATGCCATCCGGCAGGGACCGCAGCGAGACCACCAGCCGCGCCGCGTTGGCCGGGTCCAACCGCGCCGGGCCGGCGGCCACCGAACGCCCGGCGGAATCCAGCACGTCAATGCTGCTGAAGCCCTCTTCCACCGGCTCGCTGAACAGCAGTTCCACCTGCACCGGGGCGTCTTCCAGGATGGCGTTGCCTTCTGGCGTGGAGGCGAGCAGCGCGGAGTGGGCGTTGGCCGATAGAACGAACAGCGCCGCGGCGGCGAGTGCGAGAAGAATTCCTGCAAACCTGCATGAATGCTTCATAGCCTGCGAACGAATCAGTCTTCCACCGTAATCGTCACCGTGGCGCCGTCTTCCAGATTCTGGTGGTCGCCGTTGGCGAGGTAGACGCTCAATTCGTGCTCGCCCGGCTCCACGCCGGTGATGGCGTAGTCGGCGTCTGCGCCCACAATCATCGCCCAGGTGCTGCCGTCAATGAAGATGTGCCAGTGGTTGCCGTCTTCACCGAGGGTGAAGTTCTCGACTTCGATGGCGACGAGAATCTCATCACCGCTGGCGAAGGTGGCGCCGTCTTCCGGGGAAAGCAGGCGCACCACCGCGCCGTTGTTCGGCACGGTTTCGGTCGTCTCTTCTGCGTTGTCGTCACCTTCGTGGGTATGGGTTTCATCCGGGTGGTCGGCGTGGTCTTCGGGCGCCGTCGCGCCGGTGGCGCAGGCTGCCAGCAGCAGGGAGAACAGGAACAGGGTGCAAAGGATACGAAGTTTCACGGGGAGGTTCTCCTTCAAGACGTTGGTTATTTTCGGCCGCGCAGCCAGGCCGCCGCGCCTGCCAGCAGGCCCAGCGCGCCCAGTGCCAGCCCGCCGATGGCCAGATCGCGCGTGGCCGCCAGCGCGGCGGTCAGTTCGTTCAGTTGCGTTTGCAGGGTGTGGTTGTCGGCGGCAGGTTCAGGGAATTGCAGGACGGCGGCGCTCAACACTTCTTCCGGTTCGACGGTGACGTCCACGGGTTCGGAGCCGATGCTGCCGCCCAGGATTAACTCGTATTGCCCGCGCACGGTGGGGATGAGGGGAATCAGATATACGCCGGGCGCGTCGCCGGGTTCCAGATTGCCGGTGCGGGTGCGCCCGCCGTACGAAAACGTGACCTCCAGCGTGCCTTCCACGCCGGAGACCGGCGCGCCCTTTTCGGTCACTTCGATGAGGATGGCATTGCGTTCGCCCACCACCGGCGGCTCGTTCAGCCAGCCAATGACCAGCGAGTACGGCCCGACCTCGATGCCGGTGTGCGCCGCGGCAGGCAGGGCGATCACCAGGCTGGCGGACAGCAGCACCAGCAGGATGAATGGACGCGCAAATCGCTTCTTCATCTTCGTTCCTCCCAAACTCAGGGGTTTATTTGCCGGCGTGCTGCATTCGGGCGCGAGCAGACTGCCAGGCCCACGCCAGCAGGAAACATGCCGTACACACCAGCACGATGGCCGCGCCGGATGCGATGCTGGCGTAATAGGACAGGTACAGCCCGGCCACACCGGAGAAGGCGGCAATGGCGGCCGCCAGCATCATCATTTTGTGCAGGCGGTTGGTCAGCAGGCTGGCGGTGGCCGCGGGGGTTACCAGCATCGCCACCATCAAGGCGATGCCCACGGTTTGCAGGGCGATCACGATGGTGAGCGCAATCAGTACCAGCAAAAGATTTTCCAGCAGGTTGGTGGGCAGGCGCAGGGTGGCCGCCAGCCGGGCATCAAACGACAGCACCATGAACTCTTTGTAGAAGGCAATCAGGGTGAGGGTGACCAGCGCGCCCAGCGCGCCGATGAGCCACAGGTCATTGGAGGTGACGCCCAGCACGTTGCCGAACAGGAAATGGGTGAGGTCGACGGCATACGAACGGATACTGGAAATCAGCGCGATGCCGAGGGCGAACATGCCGGCAAAGAAAATGCCGATGGCCGAGTCTTCGCGGATGCGCGCCCCGCGCGTCAGCGCGCCGATACCGAGGGCGGTGAAAATCGCGGCGATGAGGCTGCCCCACAGCACCGGCCCGCGCGCCCCGCCGCCCAGCAGGTAGCCAGCCGCCACGCCGGGCAGGATGGCATGCGGCAGGGCGTCGCCCAGGAAGGCCATGCCGCGCAGCACCACAAACGTGCCGACCAGCGCACACACGATGCCCACCAGCACGGCGGCCAGCAGGCCGCGCTGCATGAAGGCATACGCCAGGGGTTCGGTGAGCAGGGTGATCATGGCATTAATGCGCGTGGGTGTCGTCGTCGCAGCAGGTGTCGTTCAGCACCAGCGTGCCTTCGGGGGTTTCGACCATCTGCAAGTGCCCGCCATAGGCGCGGCGCAGGTGGGCTTCGGTGAAGACATCGGCCGGGGGGCCGTAGCCCACCAGCCGTTTGTTGAGCAGCAACACGCTGTCAAACCGCTGGGCGGCCAGCCCGAGGTCGTGCATCGCCACCAGCACGGTGACGCCGCGGCCTTTCAGGGTTTCAAGGATACTGAAGACTTCGTCCTGGCTGGGGGCATCCAGGCCGTTGAGCGGCTCGTCCATCATCAGCAATTCGGCTTCCTGTGCCAGCGCCTGGGCGATGAACATGCGCTGCTGCTGCCCGCCGGAGAGTTCGCTGATCTGCCGCCCGGCCAGCTCGTGCAGGTCCACCAGGCGCAGGCATTCGTCCACCAGCCGCCACTCGGCGGTTTTGGGGCGGCGGAACAGGCCCATCTTGCTCACGCGCCCCATCATCACCACATCCTGCACGGTGACGGGGAAACGCCAGTCCACTTCGTTGCGCTGGGGGAGGTAGGCGATGCAGATGTGGCCGCGCGGATCGCTGCCGCGCATGTGCGCCGTGCCGCGGCTGGGCGGGTGAATGCCGGCGATGACTTTGAACAGGGTGCTCTTGCCGGCGCCGTTGGGCCCGACCACCGCCACCTGCTCGCCGCCGTGCAGTTCGAAATCGATGTCCTCGAGGGCCACCACGCCGTTGTAGCGCGCGGTAACGTTTTGCAGCCGCACGAAGGGGGCGTCATCGGCGTGCGGCGCGCCGGGGTGGGCGAGAGAGCGGATCCGGTCAAGGAGGGTCATGGGAGTAGATTCTACCGCGTTGGAAAATAAGTCAACGTGTCAACGAGGCGCCAAGTCAACGAGGAAGGGCTTGAACCGGTACTAAATTTCCTCGTTGACGCATAACGCATCAACTCGTTGACCCTTTCATTTCAACGCCGCCACCATCGCGCTCACGTTGTAGCGCATCAGGTCAATGTACGTCGCCGCCGGGCCGCCGGGTTCGGAGAGCGAGGCGGAATACAGGCGCACCACCTGTGAGCCGGTGTCGGCCGCTATGCGTTCGGCCAGCGCCGGGTTGATGGTGGTGTCCACGAAGATGGCCAGCGCGCCGGCGGCGCGAATGGCGTCTTCCAGGGCCGCCAGTTCCTGCGCCGAGGGTTCGGCCAGCGTGCTGAACGAGGCGGTGACCGTCCCGGCCAGGTCAAAGCCGTAGGTCGCGGCGAAATATCCGAGCGAATCATGGTCGGCCACCAGCACGCGGTCCTCGGTCGGTATCAGGGCCACCTGTTCCACTATCCAGTTGTGCAGGGCGTCCAGTTCGGCGGCGTAGGCTTCGGCGTTGGCGCGGTAGTCGGTGGCGTGGGCCGGGTCGGCGTCGGCCAGCGCGGCGGCGATGTTAACTGCCCAGACGGCCACGTTGCGCGGGTCCATCCACACGTGCGGGTCGAGGCCGTGGTCATGGCCGTCGTCTTCCGTGTGGCCTTCTTCGCTCTCGAACTCGCGCGCCGTGATTCCGTCTGACACTTCCACCACCGGCGCAGGGGCGGCACTGAGGATGTTGGCGAGGTTGGCTTCCAGCCCCAGCCCGTTGAGCAGAATCAAATCGGCATCTTCCAGCGCGGCGAGGTCCTGGGGCGAGGGTTCGAAGGAATGCGGGTCGGCGCCTACCGGCAGCAGGGTGACGAGTTGGATATGCGCGCCGCCCACGCGCGCGGCCACATCGCCCACCAGTGTGGTGCTGGCGACGACTTTGAACGCGCCGGATTCGGCCGGGGTGGGCGCGGCGCAGGCGGCCAGGAACGCGGTCAGCAGGAGGAGGGAGGTGGGGCGTTTCATTCGGTTCCTTTATTGAAAATCGTTTTCATTATAACGCGCAGCCGAGGCAAAGAAAAACCCGGCTCTTTTGGAGCCGGGCTGGTTGGTACAGGTGCAGAGACTAGCGGGTGCGGCTTCCGCCGTTGCGGTTGCCGCCGCCAGTGGGACGCCGGTTGCCGTTGGAGGGCTTGCCACCCGGCCGCCCGTTGGCGGGGCGTCCGTTGCCCGGGCGGGAGCCGCCGGCTTTGCCGTTGGGGGCATAGCTGTTGGGCCGTGCCGGGCGGCTGGCCGCGGGGGTTGCGGTGGCCGCGGTGGCCTGCGGGCGCTGGCCGTTACTGTGGCCATTCGTGGAGCCGTTGCCGGCGCTGGTGCGAGTCTGGCTGTAGGCGCGCTCGTTGGGGCGCGCGCCGTGGCCGTTGCTGCTGCGGGCCGGGCGGCCGCCCATGCCATCGCGGCGCGGGGCGCGCGAGGTCGGGCGGTCGGTCTGAGCGGAACGCGGCGGCGCGGGAGCCTTGTAGTTGAAGCCGGTTACGATCTCGCGGTGCAGTTTCTGCTTCATGATTTTCTCAAGCGTGCGCACCATCACTTCATCTTCCGGCGAGACCAGGGTAAAGGCGTCTCCGGTGCGCTCGGCGCGGCCGGTGCGGCCAATGCGGTGGATGTAGGCATCGGCGGTGTCCGGCATGTCATAGTTGATGACGTGCGAGATGCTTTCGATGTCCAGCCCGCGGGCGGCGATGTCGGTGGCGACCATGATCTGGTAGCGGCCCTTCTTGAAGCCGGTGAGGGCTTCGGTGCGCTGGCCCTGGCTGCGGTTGCTGTGCAGGGCGGTCACTTTGTAGTTGGCCTGCTCCAGCTGGCGGGTCACTTTCTGAGCGCGGTGCTTGGTGCGGGTGAAGATGAGCACCGAGTTGGTGTCGGTGCTTTTCAGCAGTTCAAGCAGCAGCGGGGTCTTGAGGTGCTGGCTCACCGGGTACAGCGCGTGGGTGACGGTGGTCGCCGGAGCGGCGAGGTCCACCGAGATGCGGTGCGGCTGGTAGAGGTAGGCGCGGCCGAGGTCTTCGATTTCGCGCGGGAAGGTGGCGGAGAACAGCATGGTCTGGCGCTTGGGCGGCACGTGGCCGAGGATGCGCTTGACGTCCGGCAGGAAGCCCATGTCCAGCATGCGGTCGGCTTCGTCCAGCACGAGGATTTCGATTTTGTTCAGGCGGGCGTGGCCCTGGTTGATGAGGTCCAGCAGGCGGCCGGGGCAGGCGACGAGGATTTCGGCGCCTCCCTTGAGGGCTTTAATCTGCCCACCGATGCCAACGCCGCCGTAGATGGTGGCGCTGCGGATGCCGGTGCCCTGGCCGAGATCCTGGATGGCTTCATGAATCTGAAGCGCCAGTTCGCGGGTGGGGGTCACGATGAGGGCGCGGTGCTGGCGCCGCTCGCCCTGCAGCAGTTTGTGCAGGATGGGCAGCACGAAGGCCGCGGTCTTGCCTGTGCCGGTTTGGGCGGTACCGATGATGTCCTGCCCGGCCATGGCGGCCGGAATGGCCTGCTTCTGGATGGGGGTAGGCACCGTGTAGCCGGCGCGTTGGATGCCTGCCTGCAGGCGGGGATCCAGTTTGAAGGTGTTGAAGGTCACTATGTTTCCTTATGGGCGCCCGACGCGCAACGCGCAACAGCGCGTGACACGGCGGTCACATACTCAGAAGTCAGCAGATGTTTTGAGGGGGTCTCAAACAAGACAACGGCCAACACGTGTTGGCCGGATGATGCATGATTGCAGAGTTCTGCAACCGGCCAATCGGACTTCCGAAGGGCGAATTAACTTGCCAATAGTAAGGGGTAAAGTGATTTGTGTCAAGGGCTGGGGAAGGTTCATTAAGAGTTGGGTGGTGTATTCTTCACAATAAACGCGAGTTCTGATAATTCGGACTCTACGACCTCTCTTGGTGCAACAGCAATTGGCAAGGTCCCATCTTCTTGTAAGAAGCCGACTTTCTGAGCAAACTGCTTGGTGTGACTTGAAACGACAAAAAGAAACCGCAAACCTGGAGACGACACATGAATTATTGTATGGCCATTCCACCTACCTGAGCGCGTATCTACCATTGTCCTATTTAGGACATTGTCTTTTGGAAAGGTGAACATAATGCAGCCGTATTGATAGTATGGACCAGGATCCTCCGCAACTAACATATCCCTCATTCGTGAAATGTGCTTTTCAGGCAAGGCCGCCTTCTTGAATAAGGGGTTGTTGGAAAGGGATACCCTCCATAAGATGGAAAGTTGGAATAATTTGAATAGTTTGTAATCTACCTTCATTAGTTGCAAGGGTGGACTTGAGCTTAGACCGCGAATTTTCTCAATTATTGACTTTGCTGGCTCCTCAATTCTTGAGCCAATAACATTATTGTCACAGTCTTTGCATAGCATTCCTTCATTGGCCCCTTTTGTGCCGAAAAAAGAATGTCCAGAAACTCGGCTATCAGTAAGTTGGCCAGCCAACGCGAGATATTTCCCCGAAGCATCGTATATGCCCTTGTACATGAACTCAGGAATAATGTGAGACTTTATCAGCGGGGTATTTTTTTGGCACAAGGGACAAATGGTATCTGATGGATTGGTCAACATCTGGGCTTTCTTAGCACTCCCCGCACTCGCCGAACAACTGCAGCCAGTGGTCGTGAATCTCGTAGCCGCTGTCGGCTTGCACGCGTTGAATCAGTGCGCCCAACTGGTCGCCGGAGAAATACTGCACCCGCCCGCACTTCTGGCAGATGAGCAGGTGCTGGTGGCCCTCCACGCCGGCCACAAACGCCTGGCAGTTGTCCGGCCGGTGCACGCGCTGCACGAGGTGCAGTTCTTCCAGTTTCTCCAGTGTGCGGTACACGGTGACCAGACCCAGGCGGGGGTAGGCGCGGCGCGCCTGGTCGTGGACCTCGGCAGGGATGAGGGCGCGGTCGGATTCGGCCACGGCCGCCACCACCGCCTGGCGCGGCGCGGTGAGGCGGTAGCCGTGGCCGCGCAGGGCAGCCAGCCAGGTTTCGGTGCGCTCGGCGTGGGTCAGCATGGTGTCGCGATTATAAGGCAGGCAACAGGGGAGGAGAGAACATTATGCAAAATATCATGCATTTGATTGAAAATAAGATAAATATCCTGATTATTGTCGGAATCAGTCGTTCCAGCCGTGTTCGCCGCGCAACGGCACAAACGCCACTTCGTTAAAGGTCTCTGCGCGCCAGGCATCTGCATGGCGGGTATGGCGTTCCAGCCGTTGCATGCGCCGGCCCCCGGCGGGCAGCACCAACCGCCCGCCCTCGGCCAGCTGGTCCAGCAGCGGCGACGGCACGCGCGGCGCTGCGGCCGCCATCAGGATGGCATCGTACGGCGCGAGCGGCGGCCAGCCCCCCGAACCGTCAGCATGAATGACGGTGACATTGGCGATGCCCAGTTCGTGCAGCGTGGTGGCGGCGCGCGTCGCCAGCGCTTCGTGGCGTTCGATGCTGATGACCGTGCGCGCCAGCCCGGCCAGCACCGCCGCCTGGTAGCCGGAGCCGCCGCCGATTTCCAGCACCTTCTCGTCGCCCTGCAGCGCCAGCAGTTCGGTCATGCGCGCCACGATGTAGGGCTGTGAGATGGTCTGCCCCTCGCCGATGGGCAGGGGCTGGTCGGCGTAGGCTTTGGCGCGGCGCTCCGGCGGCACGAAAACGTGGCGCGGCACGGCGCCCATCACGGCCAGCACGCGCGGGTCGCGGATGCCGCGCCCGGCCAGTTGCTCGCGCACCATGCGGGCGCGCGCCCGGAGGATGGGGTCCAACAGGCGCATGTCAGGGGCCGCTGCCTTCGGCGGCGATCTGCAGAATCATCTCGAACGAGTCGGCTCTGGCCGCTTTGTTCCAGCGCTCGGCGGCGCAGACCACACAGCGGTGCAGGATGCGGTAGTCGCCGCCCTTGTGCTCCACCGCCACCGGCTGCATCAGGCCGTGGCAGGTCGCGGCGCGGTCGCCGGGGTTGACATCCACATGCTTGCTCCACAGGCAGGCCGGGCAATGGTTGGTGTAGCCGTCGCCGCGCACCGCTTCGCCGCAGTTCTCGCAGGTGAAGTCTTCGCGCGTGCGTTGGAATTTGGGGGTGGTCACGGGGTTCAGTTTTTCTGGTTCAGGACTTCATCAGCGTGCGTGCGATTTGCCGGTCCAGCTTGCCCATCGGGTACTCCGGCAGTTCGGCGGGGGCCGCCCAGACCAACTTCTGCGCTTGAATGGCGCGCGGCGTCCCCTTCTCCAGTGTACAGGCAAAGGCGTGCAGAGTCACGCGGAAGTGCGAATAGGCGTGCTTGAACACGCCCAGTTCCGCGCCGATCTTCACCGTCACGCCCAGTTCTTCCTTGATTTCGCGCCGCAGCGCGCGGGGCAGGGTTTCGCCGTCCTCCTGCTTGCCGCCGGGGAACTCCCACAGCCCGCCCAGCAGGCCACCGGCGGGTCTTTGGGCCAGCAGCACCTTGCCGCCGCGCAGTTGGATGACCGCCGCGGCCACCGTCCAGTGCGGGATGGCGGCTTTGGGTTTCGTCAACGGGCGTTCCTGCTGATTTCCCAGCGCAAAGGCGCGGCACTCGCTTTGCAGCGGGCAATCGCCGCAGCGCGGGGCGCGCGGCAGGCACACCAGCGCGCCCAGTTCCATCAGCCCCTGGTTGTAGTCGGCGGCGTGGCCGGGCGGCAGGTGTTCGGCGGCCAGCGCCCAGATGCGCCGTTCCCCGGCGGGCGCGTCAACCGGCTCGGTGACGTCAAAGACGCGGCTTAACACGCGCTTGACGTTGCCATCCACCACCGGTTCGTCCTGCCCGAAGGCCAGCGAAGCGATGGCGCCGGCTGTGTAGCGGCCAATGCCCGGCAGGCGGCGCAGGGCGGCGGCGTCTGCCGGCAGGTGCCCGCCGTGTTCGGCCATCACGACCTGGGCAGCGGCATGCAGATTGCGTGCCCGGCTGTAATAGCCCAGCCCCTCCCACACGGCCAGTACGTCGCGCTGCGGGGCGGCGGCCAGTTTGGCGATACTAGGGAAGCGTTTCATCCAGCGTTCAAAATAAGGCAGCACGGTATCAATACGCGTTTGCTGCGCCATGATCTCGGATACCCACACCGCATACGGGTCGGGGTCGCCGCGCCAGGGCAGGGGGCGCTGATGTTTTTTGTACCAATGAGTCAGTTTGCGGGAGAAGGGGGAAGCCAAGATCGGTCCCTTGTCCACCATCCCTTGTCCTGCGGGTTCGTCAATGGACGTAGGACAAAGGACTATGGACGGGTTATTACATCTGCCAGCGGGTGCGGGCGGGGATGACTTTGTAGGAAAAGTTTTCGACGAGGTCGCCCAGCTGGTTGTCCAGCGTTTGCCAGTCCGACGAGTCCAACACGGTGCGCGCCGAGCCCAGGCTGTTGATGAGGGCTTCGGCGGTGAGGCGCGGCTGGTGTTCGCCGTACACCGTCAGCCAGGCTTCATTGAGGGCCAGGCCCATGCGTTCCAGTGCCGGCACGAACTCGCGCACATGGAACTCGAAGTACTCTTCTTCCTTGCCGGGCTGAATGTCCCAGCTCATCATCAACTTGACCTTGCTCATGGCAGCCTCCGGCCGCGGCCTGCTATTTTGAGACGGTGAGGACGACCACCTGCGTGTCTTCCGGCAGGCTGCTGCGGGTCACCTTGAGCGATTCCTGCGCTTCAATCTTTTCGTTCATGCCCATTTGCTTGAGGAAGGGGTTAATGCCGTTTAACTTGGTCTTGGTATCCCCGATAGCGTAGTGCATGGGCACCACGATGGACGGTTCGATGAGACTGATGACTTCAGCGGCCTTGGCGGCGTTGAGGCCGTTGCCGCCGCCTACCGGCACCAGCAGCACGTCCACTGTGCCGAACTGCTCGATTTCCTTGCGGGAAGGCACGTTTTCCAGGTCGCCCAGGTGGCACACGTTCAGGCCCTCGTAGTCAAACACGAAGACCATGTTGCGCGAGCCGTTGGAGCCGATGGCTACCGCGGTGATGAACACGTTGCCGATCTCATACTCCCCGGCGTGGTCGAGCGTCCATTCGCTGCCCTTGACGGCTTTGGCGTTGTTGTGCCCCGGCGCGTCGTGGCTGATGGTGACGATGTCGCCCTTGGCTTTGAGTTCCGAATAGCCGACCTCTTTGTGGTCGTAGGGGTCGGTCACCACCGTCGCCATATTGCGCTCGGTGATGCGAAAACACGAATGTCCGTACCAGTTGATTTCCATGAGCAGCCTCTCCAATGAATGTAACAGGAGGATTATATCATCGGACGTGGTTTGAGAACGTTTGGGCTAATAAGAAATTCAGAGATTGGTGAACCGGTAACAGGCACGCAGAAATGAAGTATTCTCTTAAAGGACTTCAGGACTTCAGGACTTCAGGACTTCAGGACTTCAGGACTTCAGGACTTCAGGACTTCAGGACTTCAGGACTTCAGGACTTCAGGACTTCAGGACTTCCATGACTTTCCAATTTCACGCCACGCCCGGCGCGTCCGTCGCGCAGATCGAGGGCGGTTGGCGGCTGTCCATCCCTGCCGGGGAGCAGGGGCCGCGCGGCGAGATGGCGGCGGTGTACCGGCTGGCCGAATTGGAAGATTACGGCGACCTGCAGCGCAAAGACCTCCTGCACCGGCCGCCGCTGCGTCTGCGCCTGCGCGCCCGTGCCAGCGCCGCCGACCTGCCCGGCACGTGGGGTTTCGGCTGGTGGAACGACCCGTTCAGCCTTTCCCTGGGGCTGGGCGGCGGGGCGCGGCGGTTTCCCGCTCTGCCCAATGCGGCGTGGTTCTTCTTCGCTTCGCGTCATAACTATCTGTCCTTTCGTGACGACTTGCCGGCCAGCGGCGCGCTGGCGGGCACGTTTCGCTCGCCAAAACTTCCGGCGTGGGTACTGGCTCCTGCCGCGCTTGGCCTGCCGCTGCTGGCATTGCGACCCCTGGCGCGGATCGCCGGAGTTCGGCAAAGCCGAACTCTAGAGTTGGCCGTAGGCCAACTCCTACGGCGGATTGCGGCGCGCCTTATTCGCGAGGATGCGGCTGCCCTGCACCACGACCCGACCGCCTGGCACGCCTACGAAATTGAATGGCGCGAAAACGCGGTATGCTTCCGGCTGGACGGCGAGACGGTTTTTGAAACTCCCGTCGTGCCGCATGCGCCGATGGGGCTGGTGCTGTGGCTGGATAACCAGTACGCCGCCTGGACGCCGGATGGCCGCCTCAGCTACGGCTTCCTCGCCAACCCCGCCGCCTGGATCGAAATCCGTGACATCGCCCTCGAATCCCTCGATTAAACGCCTGTGCCTCACCCCGCGCGCCAGCAACGTGGGCGGGGTGCGCTCATTCCAGACGCGCTTCGCCGCCGAGCTGGCGCGCCGCGGCATCGAGGTGACTCACGCGCTCGAGGATAGACCCTACGACGCCGTGCTGGTGGCGGGCGGCACGCGGGACCTACTCGGCCTGCGCCGGGCGCGCCGGGCTGGCATCCCCGTCATCCAGCGGCTGGACGGCATGAACTGGCTACATCGCGTCCGCAGTACCGGCCTGCGCCATTGGCTGCGAGCCGAGCGCGCCAACTGGCTGCTGGCCCACATCCGCCAGCGGGTCGCTTCCGGCATCATTTACCAGAGCGAGTTTGTGCGCGGCTGGTGGGAGCGCGCTCATGGCCCGACCCTTGTGCCGCATGCCGTCATTCACAATGGCGTGCCGCTGGACGAGTACAGCCCGGACGGCGCGCATGACCGCCCCACGGACCGGGCGCGTCTCCTGCTGGTGGAGGGCAACCTGGGGGGTGGTTATGAGCAGGGACTCGAAACTGCCGTGGCTCTCGCCGAGCGCTTGCAGGAGCATCACGGCATCCGGCTGGAACTGATGATTGCCGGAGCGGCCGCCCCGGAGTTGCAGGCGCACTGGACCGCACGCGCCGGCGTGCCGCTGGCCTGGGCGGGGCTGGCGCCCGCCGAGGACATCCCGCGGCTGGATCGCTCCGCCCACCTGTTATACGCCGCAGACCTTAACCCCGCCTGCCCCAACAGCGTCATTGAGGCGCTGGCCTGCGGCTTGCCGGTGGCGGCCTACTACACTGGCGCGCTCAAGGAACTGGTGACCGGCGATTCCGGCCGGGTGACGTCCTACGGCGGGGACCCGTGGAAACTGGACCCGCCGGATGTGGCGACTCTGGCCGCGGCGGCTGCCGAAATCCTGGCAGACAATGACCGCTTCCGCCGCGCCGCCCGCGCCCGCGCCGAAGCCGCCTTTGACATCGGGGTGATGGTGGATAAATATCTGGGATTTATTGACCACAGATAAACACAGATGAACACAGATTTGATTGGCCTTTCAGAACCTGTGCTTGTTTAGCTTTTACCGGATTTCTTTGCGCACTTTGCGTACTTTGCGTGAGCTTGTTTTGTCCTATCAGCGCCATGCCTCTAGGCAATCTCGCGTCTGCGGTACACTGACCCCGTGACCCACCCCCTGCTGTCCCTCGCCGCATTTGCTGCCCGGGTGCTCCCGATGCCGGTCAAGCGATTCATCTACCGCCTCGGCCCGCTGGCGAATGCAGTGCGCGTCGGCCTCAACCGCGCCGCGCAGCACGGCCTGACGGAAGTGACCGTGGCGGGCGGCGGGCTGGCGGGCCTGCGCCTGCAACTCGACATGCAAAAAGAAAAAGACTACTGGCTCGGCACCTACGAGCCGGACCTGCAGGCGGCCCTGCGCGAACTTGCCCAACCAGGTATGACGGCTTACGATGTGGGCGCGCATATTGGCTACATCAGCCTGCTGCTGGCGCGGGCCGTGAGGCCCTCCGGCCGCGTGTTCGCCTTTGAACCCCTGCCCGCCAACCTGGACCGCCTGCGCGCCAACCTCGCCCTCAACCCGCAAATCGCCAACGTTACCGTCATCCCCGCCGCCGCCAGCGACAGGACCGGCGCGACGCGCTTCCTGCTGCACGCGTCCGGGGAGATGGGCAAGGCCGAAGGCTCCGCCGGGCGACAGGCGGCATACAGCGGCGCGGTGGATGTGGCGGCCATCGCGCTAGATGATTTTGTGTATGCGCAGGGCCACCCCGCGCCCGGCCTGCTCAAGCTGGACATTGAAGGCGGCGAGGTGCTGGCCCTGCCCGGCATGCGCCGCCTGCTGGCCGAAGCGCGCCCGGTCGTGCTGCTTGAACTGCATGGCCCCGAGTCCGCCGCAGCGGCGTGGGCGGCATTTATTGCCGCGGGGTACAGCCTGCACCGCATGGCGGCGGGTCTGCCGCGCGTGACCGCCCTGGACGAATTGGATTGGAAAGCCTATGTCGTCGCCCGCCCGTGAATCGACCTTCCCCGGCCGGCTGGCGCTGCAACAGCGCGTCCTGCCGGAGTACCGCGTGCCGTTCTTCACCGAACTGGCGACGCGCTGCGCGGGCGGGCTGACGGTCTTCGCCGGGCGGCCGCGCCCGGAGGAAGGCATTGCCACCACCGCCGTTCTCCCCGGCGCGGCGTACACCGAGGGCCGCAACGTTCACCGGCTGGCCGGGCCGCTCTACACCTGCCGCCAGCCCGGCCTGCTGGCGTGGCTGGCGGCCGCCGAACCGGCCGCGCTCATCGTGGAAGCCAACCCGCGTTATCCCGATACGCTGAACGCGATTGCCTGGATGAAGGAACGCCGCCGCCCGGTGTTGGGCTGGGGGCTGGGCGCGCCGCCGCTCAGCGGGTTGCTGGCGGCGCCGCGTTTGCGGGCGCGCCTGCGCCTGCTGGATTTGCTGGATGGCGTCATTGCTTATTCCGAACAGGGCGCGGCAGAGTACCGCGACCTGGGCCTGCAAAACGTGTTTGTGGCGCATAACGCCGCCGCACACGCGCCGGTTACGCCGCCGCCCGTCCGTCCGGACGGATTCGAGGGCGCGCCGGTCGTGCTGTTTGTGGGGCGTTTGCAGGCGCGCAAACGGATTGACCTGCTGCTGCGCGCCTGCGCCGCGCTGCCCGCGCCGCCGCGTCTCGTGGTGGTGGGCGATGGCCCGGCGCGGGGCGAGTTCGAGTACGCCGCAAGCCGCGCGTTCCCGGCGGCGGAGTTCGTGGGCGCGTGCCACGGAGAAGACCTGGATGTGTTGTTCCGCCAGGCCGACCTGTTCGTCCTGCCCGGCAGCGGCGGGCTTGCCGTCCAGCAGGCCATGAGCCACGGCCTGCCCATCATATCCGCCGAGGGCGACGGCACCCAGAACGACCTCGTGCGTCCCGGTCGCAACGGCTGGCTGGTCGCGCCCGGCAGCCTTGACTCTCTGCAGTCGGCGCTGGTTGACGCGCTGGCCGACCCGGTCCGCCTGCGCGCCTGCGGCCGTGAGTCGTATCGCATCGTGGCCGAAGAAATAAACGTTGAAAAGATGGCAGAGAAATTTATTCAGGCAGTGAATACGGTAAACTCGTGAGCAGAGATTCGAGATTCGCAAATGCGGATTTCTTCAGACTAGAGTTCTCGACTATCGAATTACTACTTTCGAATAGCGGCTTATGACGAACATACTCTCGCTCGACCCCACCCATCCCTCCCACGCCCGCCAGATGGCCGAAGTGCTGGTCTCCGGCTTCGCTCATGAAGGCGAACACGGCTGGCCGGACATGCCCTCGGCCATGGAAGAAGTCGAGGAGTTCAAGGAAGAGGGCCGGATCGTGCGCGGCGCGTTTGACGGTGAGGCATTGCTGGGCTGGATTGGCGGCATCGCGGTGTATCACGGCCACACCTGGGAACTGCATCCGCTGGTGGTGCGGCCGGACGTGCAGAGCCGCGGCATCGGCCGCGCCCTGGTGGCCGATTTTGAAGAGCAGGTGCTCCAGCGCGGCGGCACCACCGTCCATCTGGGAACGGATGACACCCTGGGCCGCACCACGCTGGGCGGCGCAGACCTGTACCAGAATCGCTGGGCGCAGATTGACGCCATTCGCAACCTGAACGGCCACCCTTACGAGTTCTACCTGAAGTGCGGTTATGAAATCACCGGTGTCATCCCGGATGCCAACGGCCCCGGCAAGCCGGATATCTTCATGTGCAAGCGGGTGGGATGAAAATCCTGTACGTGGCGGACGGCCGCTCGCCCACCGCCCGCAACTGGATAGGCGGATTCATTGAACGCGGCCACGACGTGCATCTGGCCACCACCTTCGTATGCGAAGCATTGCCCGGCGTGGTCTCCATGCGCCACACGCCCGTAGCGTTTTCGCAGATGAAAAAAAGCGGGGCAGGGGGAGCGGCGCGCAAAGCCCGTGCAGGGATTGGCGCGCTGACGCGGGCGCGGCAACTGCTTGGTCCGTTGACGATCCCCGGCGCCGCGCCCGCGCTGACGGCCCATATCGAGGAAGTTCAGCCGGACATCGTCCATGCCCTGCGCATCCCCTATGAAGGCATGCTGGCCGCCGCGGCGCTTAAAGATGACGCAAGAACAAAACTTATACTCTCTGTATGGGGCAACGACTTCACCCTGCATGCACCCGCTACCCCGCTGATGGCCGTCCACACGCGCCGCGCCCTGCGCCGCGCGGATGCCCTGCTGGCGGATGCCGCCCGCGACCTTCGCCTGGCGCGTCAGTGGGGGCTGGCGGACGATGCGCCCGCCGCCGTGTTTCCCGGCGGCGGCGGCATCCGGCCGGAGGTTTTCTACCCGCCCGCCGCCGAACCGGCCGCAGCGCTCATCATCAACCCGCGCGGCCTGCGCGCCTATGTGCGCAACGATGTGTTCTTCGCCGCCGCGGCCCGCGTTCACGCCGCCCGGCCAGACGTGCGCTTTGCCTGCCCGGCGATGCAGAGCGAACCGCAGGCTGAAGCCTGGGTGGCACAGCACGGCCTTGCCGGCGTGGTGGAGTTGTTGCCCAAGTTGAGCCAGGCTGAACTTGCGGGCTGGTTTCGCCGCGCGCTCATCGTGTGCTCGCCCAGCGAACATGACGGCACGCCCAACACGCTGTTGGAAGCGCTGGCCTGCGGGTGTTTCCCGGTGGCCGGGGACATCGAGAGTTTGCACGAGTGGATTACTCCCGGCGAGAACGGTTTGCTCCTCCCGCCCGCCGACGCGGGCGCGCTGGCCGCCGCCCTGCTGCACGCCCTGGATGATTCGGCGCTGCGCGCCCGCGCCCGCGAGCACAACGCACGACTGGTGGCGGAGCGTGCGAGTTATGCCGCCGTGATGGCCGCCGCCGAGGCGTTTGTAACCAAACTGGTCTGAACGAAACAGCCAGCGTCACTTGCCCGGCGCGAATTCCAATGCCCCGTCCCCAAATCTGCTGCCGTGGCAAACCAACATACGCCCGCGGAAAGCGGCTTCAGCCCACTGCGACTCAACGAATCCAGCGCCCCCAAATCCCTTGACAGGCGCAGAATTCAGGTGGTAGGATGGTCGAGCAACAAAAATCTTTGAAAGGAGACGCACCACAATGGCAATGACCAAGTTTGAAGTAACCATTCGCCTCCGCACCGCTTCTGGCGGCGCGAACGGCGGATTCGCCTTGTCGCAGTGCGTCTGCTGACCGGAACAAAAGTTCTTTAGAGCTCCCCGGCCACGGACGCAAGCACAAGTCCGTGGCCGTAATGTTTAAGGGCGCAGAAGGTTAAGCCCTCGCAACGGCCACGGGACCCCGCAAGGGGCGCCCGGCGGCCGTTTTTGTTTTGCCGGGTTTGAGCAACAGCAATCAACCAGGTTTATTGAGGAGTGAATGATGAAGAAAATCGGCATAGTCGCCACCGCTGATGGAAAGGGATGCGAAGGTTTCCACGGAAGCCGCATCCACCGGCGGGAGTAACCAGACCCAAAAATCCGGTTGCCTCCCCGCCCTGATTCACCGCACTGAGAAGAAGAGGCAGCCATGAGCACCAACCCTGTACGTAAATCGGGACCATTGGCAGATGCCGATGCCCTGGCTCGCCAGGCACACGCCAACGTCATGCAAGCGGCCCGCAACGAGTTCGCCAGCGTGATGCGCCAGCTCAACCAGGCGCCCCGCCCCGCCGCAACCGGCCGGCCAAAGACGCCGAGCCTGCCGCAGGCAAAACCGGCGGGCACGCATGAAACACCGAATGACTAAGGGTGGGGAAGGCCCGACCTTCCCCACCCCCACCTGAAACACAAGGAAAAGAGAGAAAGACATGTCTCACACAATTGAAATGATCGAAACCCTGCCCCTGCCGGATGCCAGCCTCCTGCCGGGCCTGTCCTTTCGCAGGTTTCAGGGCGAAAGCGATTACCCCAACATCCTGGCCGTCATCAACGGCATGATGCGAACGGATGGCATTCAAAACAGCGCCACGTTGGAAGATATCGCCAATAACTACCAGCACCTGATTAATTGTGACCCGTACCAGGACATGCTTTTTGCCGAACTGAAGGGCGAAGTGCAGGGGTACGGCCGCATATGGTGGATGCAGGAAGAGAACGGGCTGCGCCGTTACATCACCCTGCTGTATCTTCTGCCTGCCCTCCGCGAAGACGCCATCGGGCACATCATGGCCGATTGGTTTGAAACTCGCCTGCGTCAGAAAGCGGCCGCAGACCCGGTCGGCGATGGCGTCGTTCTGGAAGTTTTCGCATCCGACAAGCAACCCTGGATTTCTGCGCTGTGGGATGCCCGCGGCTACGATCCGGTGCGCTATGGTTTTGACATGGTGCGCGACCTTGGCCAACCGATCCTGGATGTGCCCTGCCCGCCCGGCATCCAGGTGCGCCCCATCACCGAAGATATGTTGCGCACCTGCTGGGATGCCAGCCAGGAAGCCTTCCGCGACCATTGGGGCTATGTGCCGCCCACTGAAAGCCAGTACGAGGGTTGGCTCAAGGAAGTGAAGGACGAGTACCCGCTGTGGAAGGTGGGCTTCGCCGGTGAGGAAATCGCGGGCCAGGTACAGAACTTTATTAACAAGGAAGAAAATGCCGAGTTCAACCGGTTGCGTGGCTACACCGAGGGTATCAGCACCCGCCGCCCCTGGCGCAAGATGGGCCTTGCCCGTTACCTGCTCACCGAGAGCATGAAGATGTTCGAGGAAATGGGCATGACGGAGACCGCCCTGGCCGTGGATGCCGAGAACCCCAACGGCGCCCTCCAACTCTACGAGAGCGTCGGTTATCGCGTGGTTCTCAAGGGTGTGACCTATCGAAAGCCCGTGACAAGTGAATAGAGATTAGACATTCGCCTGGATGTCTGCCACTGCGCCAATCGCAAAGCGTTGCGCTCGAAAGTCGACTCTCGAATAACGATGAGCGATGTACGAATAACGGAGAACGACATGTTGACTGAAACAAAAACCCTACTGAATTTGCCGCCGGGCTACAGTGCCCGCCCGGCCACGTTGGAGGATGTGCCGGCCATTACCCGCCTGCTCAACCGCACCAGCCAGGCAATGATCGGCGTGGAAGACTACAACGAGAACGAACTGCGCAAGGAATTGCAGGCGCCGGGGCTTGACCTGCAGGCCGACTCGCTGGCCATCCTCAGCGCGGACGGCGACCTGGCCGCCTACGTGGATATGTTCGCCCTGGTCAAGCCGCAGGTGTATCCGATGACCTTCGGCCGCGTGCATCCGGACCACATGGACCGCGGCCTGGGCAGCGCCGTGCTGGCATGGTCGCAGGCGCGCGCCGAACAGCACCTGGCCGAAGCGCCGGAGCATCTGCGCTTTGCCATCCGCGCCTTCACCTATGGCGGCTGGCAGCCCGCGGCTGACCTGCTGGCTGGCAACGGCTACAGCCTGTTCCGGCATGCCTTCAAGATGCGCCGCGATTTCAACGGCGACATCGAGGCGCCGGACTGGCCGGAGGGAGTGCGCATCGAGACCTACCGCCACCCGGACGGGGCCGAAGCTGTTTACCGCGCCTTAGATGAGGCCTTTCAGGACCACTTCGGCCACATCCATGAGCCGTTCGAGGCAGGTTATGAACGCTTCACGCATTTTCTCATTGGCGACGAAGCCTTTGACCCGGACCTGTGGTTCCTTGCGAAGGACGGCGATGAGATCGCCGGCGTGGCGCTGTGCCGCAAGTGGGACGATGAAGACCGCACCGCGGCCTATGTGGCAGACCTTGGCGTGCGCCGACAGTGGCGTAAGCGCGGGCTGGGTCGTGCCCTTTTGTTGCACGCGTTCCGTGCTATGCAAGCGCGCGGGCTTAAGGCCGCCACCCTGCACGTGGACGCCGGCAGCCTCACCGGCGCCGTGCGTCTGTACGAAAACGCCGGGATGCACGTCCACCGCCGCATCGACCGTTACGAGAAGCTGCTGCGCGACGGCGAAGAGATTTCCACCACCGCGCTGGACTGAACCTGCCAGCGACCGGGAGAAGACATCATGCCTATCCATGCCCTCCTGTGGGACCTCGGCGGCGTCATCGTCCGCACCGAAGACTGGACGCCGCGGGATGCTCTGGCCGCCCGGCTGGGACTGACGCGTGCCGCGCTCAACGCGGCCGTGTTCGGCCCGGCGGAAGGCCGTAACCCGGTGCAGCTCGGTAACCTCTCGGTGGCGGACTACCACGCCGGCATCGCCGCCGCGCTGGGACTGCCGCTGGAGGAAGTGCCGGCGGCGCTGGCCGAGTTCTACGGCGGCGACGTCACCGACCCGCTGCTGGTGGAAGAACTGCGCCGTCTGCGCGCCGCCTATCGCCTGGTGCTGGTGAGCAACCACACCCCGGATCTGCGCCAGCGGTTGCAGGGCGGGCCGCTGGAAGACCTCTTCCACCGGCTGGTCATCTCAGCCGAGGTCGGGCTGGCCAAGCCGGACCCGGCCATCTTTGAACTGGCGCTGGAACAGGCCGGTTGCCTGCCTGAGGAAAGCGTGTTCATCGACGATCACGAACCCAATGTGGTCGCCGCCCGCGCCCTCGGCCTGCACGGCATCGTCTTCACCAGCCCGGGGCAGGCGCTGGCCGACCTGCACGACCTTTTGGAAGAAAAAACTATCTAATTGGAAACCGGTAATTGGAAATTCGAGGACAGTTCTTTGCTCACCGGAAACTAATTCCGGCTTGCCAATTACCAGTTACGATGTATCACAGGAAAACGACATGACTGCCATCAAGAAACTACTCAAACATCCACTGGCTACCTGGCGTGGAATCAACCCATCAGCGCGCCAGTTCCTGATCTCCAACGGCCTGTTCGGCCTGTTCTGGAGCGGCTGGGCGCTGTTCTTCAACTTCTACATCCTCGGCCTCGGCTTTGACCGCAAATTCCTTGGGCTGGTGCAGGGCGCGCCGGCGCTGGCGATGCTGTTGTTCTGCCTGCCGATGGGCTGGGTGTCTGACCGCATCGGCCGTCGCAGCGCTCTGCTTATCGGCGTGACGGTGCTGATTCTCGGCTTTGGGGTGGTGGCCCTGAGCGACAACCCAAACGTGATTCTGGCCGGTGCCTTTGTTGGTGGCGTAGGCGATGCTCTGTTTGTCGTCAGCGTCTCACCGCTGCTGGCAGGCCTCACCCAGCCGCAGAACCGCAGCCTGGTGTTCAGCCTCAATATGGCCTCCATGACCTTCGCCAGTATGTTCGGCAATTACCTGGCCGGGCAACTGCCAAAGACCCTGGAGTACCTGTTCGGGCTGGCGGCAGGCGGGGGCGAGTCCTACCGCGCAATCGTGCTGCTCAGCACCGCGTTGTCTCTCCTCTCCATCATCCCGCTGTTCCGCATCCACATGCCAATGCACGATGGGGAGGCAGAGGGTGCGGACCACCATGTGGTGCAGAGCGGGAAAATGCAAGATATTTTGCAAAATAAGACGGTTTGGAAACTTGTGGTGCCCAACCTCATCATGGGGTTTGGCGCTGCACTGCTCATTCCTTACTTCAACCTGTACCTGGTGGATCGCTTTGCAGTGAGTGATGCCACGCTCGGTTTCGTGTTTGGCTTCCAGTCGCTGGTCATTGCCGGCGGCCTGCTGGTGGGGCCGCGTCTGGAGCGCATGCTGAACTCGCGGGTGCGCGCCGTGGTGGCCAGCCAGGGTACGTCCATGCTGTTCATGCTTGCTCTGTGGCTGTCTCCCACGCTGCCGCTGGCGGTTCTGGCCCTCTGGTTGCGCGGCGGCATCATCAACATCGCCGCGCCGCTTTGGGACGCCTTCGTGATGGACCAGGTGCCGCCCAAAGCCCAGGGCACCGTCGCCAGTCTTCAAATGCTCACCTGGCAGGCGGGCTGGGCGGTGGGCCCGTACATCTCCGGCCTGGTGCAGGAGAGTGCTGGATTCAGCCCTCTGTTCATCACCACATCGCTGTTGTATGTGGTCGCCATCAGCCTGACGTGGACCTGGTTCCACGGCCACGAGCGGCGCAGCGTTTCGGCTGCTGCTCCGGTGGCGCAGGCTGAAGCCGCAGTCGCCAACTAGCCATGAAGGAAGCCCTGCGTGAATTGCTGGCGGATGTGAAAGCCGCGGCGCGCCTCGGCGAGCCGGAAGGCATTGGCGTGGCATTGGCTGACCTGCTGGACTGGCCGGAAGTGAAAGGCAACCTGGATATGGAATCGGCCTTCGTCCAGCAGGCACTGGCCCCGCTGGGCCGCGCCCTGGACCAGCCGCCCGTGCCTACCCGTCTGCTGGTGGGCATGGCGCAGGATGCGCTGGCCGCTTTCCGCGCCATCGCCGCCGTACCGCTGTGCGGCCGCGCTCTGGCCGGCGACGGCGACGCCCGCGGCGCGCTCGAATCCCTCGCCAGCGATGCCCGCCCGGAGGTGCGTCATGCCATCACCCTCACTCTGCGGGACCGCAGAAACGAACCTGCGGTGCAGGTGTTGCTGGCCGAGTGGGAAGCCTCCGGCAAACCCAAGTGGCAGGCCATCGCCGCTGAAGCCGGCGGATGAATCAAATAACAATGATGAAGTACATGGAAAACTGACATGATACCCAAGACGAAAACACAAGATACCCTCATCGAAGACCTCGGCGACGGGTTAATTTTGCGCCATGCCACGCCGGCGGATGCGGAAACGCTGGGCGATTTCAATAGCCGCGTGCATTCCGATGATGGCTGGGATAACCCCGAAATCTTCCTCTACCATTGGACGCACGATTCGCTGACGAAGCCGCACCCCACGCTCAAGCCTGCGGACTTCCTCATTGTTGAGGATACGGTGAAGGGCCGCATCGCCTCCACCATGAACCTCATCCCGCAAACGTGGACCTATGCCGGTATCCCGTTCGGCGTGGGGCGGCCGGAATTAGTCGCCACCCATCCGGACTATCGCAATCGTGGTCTGGTGCGTAAGCAGTTTGAGATCGTGCACCGCTGGAGCGCCGAGCGCGGCCACCTGGTACAGGCCATCACCGGAATCCCGTGGTACTACCGCCAGTACGGCTACGAGATGGCGGTGGAACTCTCCGGCGGTCGGCGTTGCTATGCCTCCCTGATTCCTGTCCTTAAAGAAGGGGAAGAAGACCCTTACCGCCTGCGAAAAGCCACCGCCGCCGACATCCCTTTCCTTAAGGACCTGTACACGCGTGGCACTTCCCGCTCTCTGCTGGCCTGTCCGCGCGACGAGGCCTTGTGGCAGTTGGAACTGGGCGGACGCTCGCCCGGCGCTTCCTTTCACCTAAGCATCATGGAGACTCCTGAAGGCGAGCCGGTGGGCTTCACCTTCGGGCCGGACATGATGTGGGGCGGGGCGCTGCCCATCTGGTGGTATGAAGTCGCTCCCGGCCACAACTGGCAGGCGGTGACCAACAGCGCCCTGCGCGGCCTGAAGGCGCTGGGCGAACAGCGGCTGAAAGAGCAAGAGTCGGACAAAGATTTCGAGCAAATCTACTTTGTACTCGGCAGCCAGCACCCGCTTTTCGAGGTCATCCCCCATCGCCTGCCGGGCTACGCCGACCCCTATGCCTGGTACCTGCGCGTGCCGGATCTGCCCGCCTTCCTGCGGCATATCGGCCCGGCCCTTGAAGCGCGCCTCGCGGCCTCCTACCTGCCCGGTTACTCCGGCGACCTGATGCTCAACTTCTACCGCACGGGCGTGCGCCTCATCTTCGAACACGGCCGCCTCACCACCGTGGATACCTGGCAACCCACCACGCAGAATGAAGGCCATGTCGCTTTCCCGGACCGCACCTTTATCCAGATGCTGTTCGGCTATCGGGGCCTCGATGAACTCGAAGCCGCCTTCCCGGATTGCTGGGTGGACCGCGATTCACCGGACCATGGCGTGCTGGCGCGCGTCCTGTTCCCCAAGTCTCACTCTGACCTGTGGGCGTTGCAATAGAAAACCCGTGAGCAGAGATTCGTTATTCGAGATTCGATAATAGTGAATACATTTCGTTCAAGGATCTTTAGCGGGCCACTCGAATATCGAATAACCGCTATCTAATGACGAACTTTGAGAACACACCATGCCCAAAAATCCCTTGAATTTCCTTACGCCGGTGCTGCGCTGGTTCCTCGGCACGATGATTCTGGCCAACACCGCCGGGCATATGCTGCTGCCGTTGATGGCGGTGTATCTGGCCCGCGACCTCGGCGCCAGCGTGGGCCAGGTGGGCCTGATCTTTACTCTCGCCTCGCTCGTCCCGCTGGCGTTGCAAATCCTGGGCGGATGGCTGTCCGACACTATCGGCCGCCTCAAGGCCATCGCCATTGGCGCGTCGGTCGCCACGGTGGGCTACATCGTGTTGTTGTTTGCCAACTCGTGGCAGATGGCGATGGTGGCGCTGATGCTGGAGTATGTGTCCGGCGCGCTCGTCGGCCCATCCTACGGCGCGTTCATCGCGGACCAGTCCGCCGAGGCGGTGCGCGGCCGGGTGTTCGGCCTCATGCACACGATCTTCGCCGTGGTCGGTGTCATCGGCCCGCCGCTGGGCGGCTGGGTGGCGGATGCCTACGGCTTTAAGGTCCTCATCTGGGCGGCGGCGCTGCTGTACGGTTCGGCGGCTGTCCTGCGTATCTGGATGGCGCTCACGCCGCGCTTCCGCGAGAAACCTGCCGACCATCCGGATTCCCGACCCTCGCTGGCCTCGCTGCGCGCCAGCCTGGGCAGCCTGCTGGCGCTGGTGGTGAGCGGCGGCGTGTTCACCTGGCTTATCCTCACCGATGGTGTGCGCGATATCGCTTTCCGCATGTCGTTCGAGTTCCAGTCGTTGTATTTCAATGAAATCGCCGGACTCACGCTCACCCAGATCGGGTTGCTCGGCAGCATCATGAGTCTGGCGCGCATGCTGGTGATGACTCCCGCCGGCGGCCTTTCTGACCGCATCGGCGAGCGGCGCACCATCATGCTCGGCTTCGCCCTGCAGGCGGCGGGCATGGGCCTGTTCCTGTGGGCGGGCGGATTCATCGCGTACGCGCTGGCCTGGGTGGTGCTGGGGGTGGGCTTCGGCATCGCCGACCCGGCCTTCGACGCGCTGTTCTCCAAAGTCGTGCCGCAGGAGCGCCGCGGCGTGGCCTTCGGCCTGTTCGGCACCAGCTTGGGGCTCATCAGCCTGCCCGCGCCGTATATCGGCGCGCGCCTGTGGGAGACGTTCTCGCCGCGCCTGCCGTTCATCCTCACCACGCTGGCCGCGGCCTTCTCCCTCGTGCCCGTGTACTTCAAACTGCGACTGCCGGAGGCCGCTGTGCCGGAAACGCCGGACGTCGTGCCGGCCGCCGCAGACTGATCGCGGAAAGCAGAGAAACGAGATTGGTTATTCAAGTTGCCTGCGTTGAAGAAACCGAATAACCAATCTCCGCTCTCGAATCTCGGCATGATAGTATTCCGCCATGCTCACCCTCGGCGTCATTGCTGATACCCACATCCCGGACCGCGCCCGCTCCCTGCACCCCGCCACGCTGGAAACTTTCCGCCGCGCCGGCGTGACCGAAATCCTGCACGCCGGGGATATCTGTGTCCCGCGCATCCTGGACGAACTGGCGCAGGTCGCGCCGGTCACTGCCGTGCGCGGCAACCGTGACTGGTTTCGGCATCCAGCCCTGCCGCTGCACCGCACGCTGACTTACGAGGGCGTGCGCATTGGCCTCACCCACGGGCATCTCTCGTGGCGGGGTTACATCCGTGACAAGGTCGTATACCTCACCCGCGGCCCGCAGTCCTACCGCGCTTTTGCCGAGAAAGCGCTCTCTGCCTTCCCAGCTGGTGTAGACGTGGTCATCTTCGGCCACAACCATGCCCCCTACAACAAACTGCACGGCGAGACATTGGTGTTCAACCCCGGTTCGGCCACAGTGCCCAACCCGCTGGAGCCGGGCCTGCGCCCCAGCGTGGGCCTGTTGCGGATTGACGATAGAACTGTAACTGCGGAGATCCTGTTTCTGGAATCGTGAGGGGTCGCAGGGCGCGATGACGTTCAGCCCCGGCGATTCGGAAAAGATTTCATCCTGCTGCTTACGGCCCTGCCACCAGATACCGCTCGAAAAACTCAATCGTGCGGCGCATCAACAGGTACTCCTCCCAACCGGAGAAGGTGTGGTCCTCGCCTGCATACACGAAGCACTCGGCCGTCTTGCCCAGCTCGAGCAGCCGCGCGCACAACTCCTCTGACCACGCCACCGGCACCACCGGGTCTTCGTCCCCGTGGTGGATGCTTACCGGCACCTGGATGCGATCGTAGAAATAGATGGGCGAGATGGACCCCAGCGGCGCATCGGCAAAGGCCGCCCGCTCCTCCAGCCCGCGCTGTTCTTCAGACAGGTTGTAGAAGATGTGGTCGAAGTTGAGTTGTTCGTCGCCGGACATGGAACCATACACGACCGCCGCATCCACCGGCGCGCCCGCCGCCAGCACGCGCAGCGTGATGCCGCCGCCCATGCTGTGGCCCCACAGCCCGATGCGCTCGGCGTCGGCCCTCTCCAGGGGGCCCGGCTGCCCGGCCGTTTCGCGTACGATGGCAATCAGATTAAGTACATCCACCGCGAAGCCCACCCGGAAGAGGTTGGGTCCGCTTTCCGATGGGGGGTAGTTGCGCAGGTTGGGGTGCAGCACGATGAACCCGGAGTCGGCCAGCCAGTCAGCGTAGACGCGGGTGTAGTCCACTACGAGGTAGTCGGCCGGGTCGATGTAGCCGTGCAGCAGGATGACCACCGGGAACGGCCCTGCGCCGTGGGGCACGTTGGCGAAGCCGACGATGTTTAGTCCGTCGCTGGGATAGGAAATCAGCGTGCGGGTGAACCGGTCCGTGCGTTCGATAACGCTTTGCTCCACTACCTCTCCGCCGCCGTAAGTCCGCGCCGCCAGCGCGTCAATCGTCAGGTCCGCGTAGCGAGCGTCCGGGGTGGAGGGGATGGCCACATCGGCGGGCGCGGCCGTCTGTGTGGCCACGAGGATTTGCGGCGTGGGGAGCGGGGTGGGGGACAACCCCGGGGCGGCGAGCGGCAGGGAGCAGGCTGCCAGCGTGATCAGAAGGAGGGAAGGCAGTTTGCTCTTCATTGTAACGAAAGCAGAGAAGCGTGAAGTTGCCTATTGCACTTCGAAAGTATCGAACCTATAATATCCTCATTAGAAGAGACTTCAAACAATGGGGGCCATCATCATGCGGGGAAGTGTAACCCTCTCTTCGATGAATCCACAAACTGGCATGGAGGAGGTTTGCAACGATTCTCCGTTTGTCGCGCGCTCTGGCGATTTTGACAACCCTGGTCCTTCTGGCATCAATTTCAGCCTGTGCTTCGCCTGGCGATGCCACAGCGACCCCAACGTCAAGCTCAACGCCTCCGGTTTCAACTGCGACCACCAGACCAACTAAAACTGCAACCCCTCCTCCAACGCTCACTGAAACAGCCGTGCCAACGCTGGTGGAACAGGCTTTTCATCCTTATTACCTGCTCGCAAACAGGGCAGGAAATCAACTGGAACTTGCAGGTCGCAGCTGGATTGCCGATTATTTTGACCAGGGTGATGGTTGGGCCTGTGTCGGGTTTGGTATTCCTTCCGATACGAGTCTCCGGTTGTCGCAATGTGTGTTTCTGGTTAGTGAGAAATTTAACGCCGAGGCAACTAAACAGGATTATCTTAACGAAGGATACGAAGAACTCACCGTTGAATTGGAGTCCCTGACTTATGGCGAAAGCCTGGTATTGGGAAAGTTTATTGATGGAGACGGCCAACTTGTTCATATAGTCTCGAATGAGAGGTTGATGGTTTTAATACTATTCGGGCTTTCTAGCACAGATTCCGCATCGCTGGAACAGGTTTTTGAGACTCGGGTCGAACAAACCACAACTGCATTAGCCCTGATGACCTTCCAAAGATCCATGGGCATTGGCGGACCTACCCCCACCCCGATATCCGCATTTCAACAATCCTTCTATGCCACCTTAAGTGAACGGCTCCTGACTGAAGAGGAGGCAAATACCATATTTGCACCTAGCGTTCTTGAGTACATTGGCGACGCTATTGGCAAATCAAGTTACGCCATTTGCAGGGATTTTGAAGATCGTAGTCAGCCTTATGATTCCCTTGTAGTTGCGCACAACTGCATATTTCTGTCGGCAGGTCTCGACATTGAGGATATTCTAGGGTTATATGACGATGTGCATGGCGTTGTCCAAGTGGATGAACTTGAATCGGGATTTGCATCCCGAGGAGATCAAGAATTGCTGGTCGGATTTCTGGATCCCGCGACTCAACTTTTCGTGTTTGATCTCTGGGTCTGGCAAGGAGATTACCTTTATAAGGCCAGTATTAAAATACTCGGATATGTGAGTCTAAGCACGCCTGTATCGCTCTTCAGCAAGAAGATTGATACGTTTCTGAATGATATCATCACTGTTAACTTGGCGCGATAGGCAAGCAGTACGCACATGATTGATTTCGGAATCTACCGAAGGGTTGCCTGCCGAGTCGATGACTGATTCGTCAGCAAAGCAGTAGCGAATCACAGGGCAACCAACTGGGATGATCTCGCTCGGCTATAATTCCCTTACCTGTGCCTGAGGAGGACAAGACATGACCAAACTGCGCGTCAAACTCATCATTAACCCCAATGCCGACATGGGCAACACCTGATGTGTGGATGACGACGAGAATATGCGGCGCGGGTAGGTTGCAGGCTCTCGGGCGATCAATAAAAGAGAAGGTAGCTTACCATTTTTTTGAATTGAAAATCAGAAACGAGAAGTGACTTTCACAAATTCGGTGGGTTTTTGGATAAAGCCATGCTAAACCACCATATGCGCCGATTTTGACGAAGTCGTTTCCCTATATCTGGGGGTGGAAAATTCACCCACCAACTTAAGGACAGAGTCGAGGCAAGTGACAACTCGCATCTAGTTCTCGACCCAATTAATTAGTATAATAGGACTAATTCAGGAGGAGACATCCATGAATGGGGGAACTGAAGACGAGCGCGAACCGCAAATTTACTCCTCAAAAACCTATCATGAGGCTCAGGAGGTGCCACATGTTGCGCTTCAGAACTGCCTTGTCATTCTGCACAATATTAGCGTTCACAATATCGTCATGTAGTCCATCATTGGACACTTCCTCGCCAGAATCCCCGGGGGCGACTTCCGCTGCCCAGGTCACAATTCAGCCTACACCTGTCGTTAAGCCTACGAAAACTCCAGCATCTTCCCCCACTCCCACAACCGTTCCTGTCGGTTCGTTTCACCCCATCTTCTATCTATCGAGCCAACTCGGCAGGAACATCATGCTACTAGATGAACTCTGGTTGGGGGGAGGCGGTGGAAACAGCCAACTCTACGCCTGTAACTCCTTGCATCATTCGGGGAATGAGGACATACGACTGGATCAATGTGTCTACCTTACTGAATCAGGAGTGAGCTTGGAGCGACTGAAGGAAGATTATTTGGGCAAGGGATTTGTGGAGCTAAATGGCGACCTCGATTATGGAAGTGCTATCTCCAGTATGGTGCTGGGCAATCTCTCGGAAGGCGTCTACACTTTCCTGCGGGTCGTCTCGACGGACAGCATGATCGCCGCAGTGGAGTTCTTCCTTCCCGCCGCTGAAGAACTGCCGCTTCAAGAGGTTTACGACAGCGAAGTCAGCGACATCGTTGAGTTACTGATTGGCGACAGCCTACAAAGGTCTGGAGCCGTGCTGAGGCCCACTCCCACTCCGTTGACCAGCGATCAAGATAGATACTATCCAACTCTCGCGGCGTGGCTGCTGACCGAAAGTGAAGCAAACAGTCTATACGCGCCCGGTATATGGCAACTTCTTGAAGACCGCGTTGGGGCCACACGTGTTCAGGTCTGCCGGCTATTCGAGGACCGCACAGGTCCAGACACCCGGTTTGTCGGGCTCAGAAATTGTGTGTATTGGACACCTGGGTATGACATTGAACAGGTGCGAGGCAACTATGGCGGCGAGATTGAACTGATTACCCTTCAATCGAAATATGTGTTTAAAGGGCAATCTCTATTGCTCGGATATCAGGATCCCGAGACTGGAAATACCGTTTTTGACTTATGGGCAATCCGAGAAGAATACCTGTATAGGGTAGCCGTCAATATGAAGACCTACTTGGGCGACTCCACTGAGGAGCTGTTTACCGAGTTTGTGGATGATTTTCTCTACGAAGTACTCACCATCAATTGGAGTAAGTAAACAGGAAGCTGCCACTCGGCTATAATCTACGGAACTGCGTCCCGAGGAGGCCGAGACATGACCAAACCGCGCGTCAAACTCATCATCAACCCGAATGCCGACATGGGCAACGCCTGGCGGTATGCCGCCAACCTGAAACACATCGCCGAACAGCATGCCGATGTGGACTGGGCCGGCACGGTGTACCCCACCCACGCCACCGAACTGGCGCGCAAGGCCGCTGAAGACGGCTACGACATCGTCGTGGCGCTGGGCGGCGATGGCACGGTGCATGAAGTTATCAACGGGCTGATGCAGGCCAAGAAGCGCCCCATCCTGGGCGTGGTGCCGTTTGGTTCCGGCAACGACTTCGCCCACAACGTCGGTGTACCGGGCGATGCCGAGCAGGCGCTGGCCGCCATCTTCACCGGCGTGCCAAAGAAAATCGACCTCGCTACCATCACCGACAACCTCGGCCGCACCGAATTCTGGGACAACACCCTGAACATGGGCTTCGGCGGCGCGGTCACGATTCACTCGCACAAAATGCCGCTGCTGCGCGGCTTCATCATGTATCTGGCGGCCGTCCTTCAAACCATCTTCATGTCCTACATCACGCTGGACAGCGAAATCACCGCGGATGGCCAGACCTGGACCGACCGCCTGATGATGATTGCGGTCAACAACGGCCCGCGCGAGGGCGGCGGCTTTGTCACCGGACCAGACGCCAAACTCGATGACGGCATCCTCAACCTCTCCACCGTGCAACGCGTCTCGCGCGGCATGATGCTCGCCATGCTGCCCTTCTTTATGCAGGGCACGCAGAGCCGCTTCAAACAAGTTAAGTTCTTTACCTTTAAGAAGCTGGACATCAAGACCCAGCAGGACCTCGTCATCCATACCGATGGCGAAGTGTTCGCCGGGTTCAAAAGCGGCGTGCGCCACGTCACCATTGAACTGCTGCCCGCGGCGCTCGAAGTGATGGTGCCAAAAGGCAAGTAAATCAGCCATCAGTCAACGAGGAATCAGGAAACCGGGAACAGGAGTCGGGAGTATTGCGGTGATCTTTCCTGATTCCGGATTACCTGACACCTGATTCCGGCTTTCACCATGCCCTCTCTCCTTCAATCGCTTCAGGAACATGACCTCGGCCACCTGCGCATCGTGGCCGAAGGGTGGGGACTGGCGCTGGACCTGCCCGACGTGCGCGCCGGCCGCAAGACGCTGGCCAAGGCCCTGCTAAAACCCGGCCGCGCCGCCGAAGCCCACGCCCTCCTACCGGAAGACGCGCGACAGGCCGTGCTGGCGCTCAATGCCGCCGGCGGCCGCCTGCCGTGGCCGGAGTTTGCCCGTCAGTGGGGGGAGCCGCGCCCACTGGGCCCCGCCCGCCGCGACCGCGAACGCCCGGACCGCGCCCCGGCCAACGCCGCCGAATGCCTGTGGTATCGCGGTTGGCTGGCGCGCGCCTTCTTTGACACTCCCGACGGCCCGCAGGAATTCGCCTACCTGCCGGATGACCTCGCCGCGCTGCTGCCGCGCGCCGCCGCGACCGCCGCCCTGCCACTGGGCCGCCCTGCCGCCCCCGCCGAGCGCAAACACCGCCGCCCCGCCACCGACCACCTGCTGGACCATGCCACTACTTACCTGGCTGCGCGGCGTGCCTGCCTGCCCCTGCCGCCGGAGGCTGAAGACTGGGGGGTGTACCTGCCGTGGCTGGAGTCCCTGTTGCGCGCCGCCGGCCTGCTGGACGACAAAGGCGAGCCGCATGCCGAGGCGGCCCGCGCCTTTCTGGAAGCGCCGCGCGGCAAAGCCATCGCCCTGCTGGCGCGTGCCGGTCTGGATAGCCCGGACGTCAATGATCTGCGCCTCATCCCGCACTTAAAGACACAGGGGCGCTGGCAGAATGACCCGTTGAAAACCCGCCGCGCCGTGCTGGCGCTTCTGCCGCCAGTTGGCCTGGATGCCTGGTGGTCCCTGCCCGCGTTCATCGCCGAGGTGAAGACCGGCCAGCCGGACTTTCAGCGTTCCGGCGGTGAGTACGAATCCTGGTACGTGCAGGACACGCGCACCGGCGACTATCTGCGCGGCGAATCCAACTGGGACGCGGTGGAGGGCGCGCTGCTCACGTTCCTCATCACCGGCCCGCTGCACTGGCTGGGCATCCTGGATCTCGCCGCCCCCGCGGCAGATGCGCCGTCGCTGGCGTTCCGCTATTCGCCACTGGCTGCCGCCCTGATGGCGGGCAAACCGCCTTCAAATCTTCCCGCTGAAAAAGAGGGCGTGCTGGTTGATTCGCGGTTGCGCATTAACGTGCCGCGCCTTGCGCCGCGCGCCGCCCGCTACCTCATCGCCCGCTTTTGCGATTGGGAAGGCACCCAAAAAGACACCTACCGCTACCGCATTACCCCCGCCGGGCTGGCGCGCGCCAGAGCACAGGGCGTGGGCAGTACGCAACTGCTTACCCTGCTCAAGAAACATTCGACCGGTCCATTGCCGCCCAACCTGGCCCCGGCGTTGGCGCGCTGGGAGGCGCACGGCCCGCAGGCGCATCTGGAGAGCGTGGTGGTGTTGCGCGTGGCGCACCCGGAGATCCTCCAGCAGGTGCGCGCCAGCCGCGCCGCTCGCTTCCTCGGTGTTCCGCTTGGCCCCACCAGCATCACCGTTAAGCCCGGCGCGCGCCAGCACGTGCTGGATGCACTTGCGGAACTGGGGGTGCTGGGGGAGTTGGAGGCATGATTGCTCCCCATCACAGCAGGGTTCTCCCCAAAATCGGCCATTGAAGAATCTGCACCCGCATTTATAATCCTGCCCATTAAGTTCATGAATACCGAAGCCCAAAGACGAGGTTGCTGATGCCCAACTCCATCCGCGCGGTGTTTGCCGTCCTTTTGCTCACAATCCTGATGTCTCTTTCTATAACCATAACCAGTGCAGATGTGTTGGAGCAGCCCACATACGCGGGCACCCTTGAGACTTATCTTCGAAATCAAATGGACGTCTATCACATCCCCGGAATCGCCGTCGCTATTGTCCGCGATAGTGAGATTGATTATCTGGGCGGGGTGGGTATCGCGAATGAAGATGGCGCGCCTGTTACTCCTCAAACCCCATTCCTGCTCGCATCCGTGAGTAAGGCAATGACCGCAGTGGCTATCCTGCAATTGGCAGAGGATGGACGCATCCAGTTGGAAGATTCCGTCCAGACCTATCTCCCTGATTTTTCTCCGGCAGGCCAGGCTGGAGAAGAGATTACCGTTGCCGACCTCTTGTACCACACAAGCGGCTTTTCTGAACTTGGTGGGCTGGAAGCTAACCTGCGCGCCGACTCGCCTGATGCTCTGGCTGCTCTCGTTGATGGCCTGACCCGCGCGGACCTGCAATTTGCCCCCGGATCCTCGTGGGAATACTCAAACCTGAATTACTCTGTCCTGGGCCGGATCATCGAGGTCGTTTCTGGCCAATCTTATGAGGACTACATTGCCAGCCACATCTTTGTGCCCCTTGGTATGGAGAATTCTTTTGCGTCCATGGATGCCGCGCGTGCGGCTGGCGCGTCCAGCGGCTATTACCCCTTCTTTGGCCAACCCATTGTCTTTGATGAACAGATGCCTTACACCCGCGCCACTGTGCCTGCGGCTGGTTTGTGGACCAGCGCAGAGGATATGAGCCGCTATCTCCTGGCCTTGCTTGATGCCGGCCAGGCGGGAGATGCTCGCTTGCTCTCACAGGATAGCCTGCAACGATTGTTCGGTCCTGGTTATTCTTTCGACGAAACACAGGGATATGCGATGGGCTGGACGGTCAACCGCGGTTTCATGCTTCAGGAAGACGTGGACCGCGCGGGCGCAATAATTCCAGAGAGCGAATCGCTTACCGTAGTTTTTCATGAGGGGGATTGGGTGAACTATAAGAGTGTGGCCTTTCTCATCCCGGAACTGGAATACGGGATTGCTTTGCTAATGAACAGTAATGACCCTATGGCCACTTCCGCCCTTCGCTTTTTTGCATGGGATGTCACTCTCATTGCGATGGGTGGGCAGCCGGAATATTTCCCGCCTGCGGAATCCTTTTTGTTGCGAAATGCTCGTGTGGCGCTTGCCGTGACGGCTGTGTTGCTGGCCACTGCACTGATTTGGCTGTGGCGGATCGGCCGTATCCACGGGGCCGCGCGTGGGCTGGCCACGGCGACGTTGGCAGCAGCCGTATTACTAAACGCCTATATCTTCCTTAAATTCTTGCCGGACAATAACGCCAGTCTTCCGCTGGCATTGCGGTTCGCGCCGGACACAGGTCTCTTAATCGCGCTGATTGTGCTACTCTCTCTCTTTCTGGTGGCAGTAAGTGTCAGAGTTCTTGTAGAAGGTCGGCCAATCTCGCGATGACCTCCCTGCGTGAACGACTGAACGCCTCCTGGGGCTGGCTGCTCGGCCTGTACACCGCCGCCAGCCTGATTGAGACCATCTTCTACAGCCAGTTGCTGGCCTTCACCCCGCTCTATCTGCCGCGCCTCGGCGTGGCCGAAACAGACATCCCCTACTTCGTCGGCATGATTACCGCGCTGGCCAATGCTATCGGCATCCCCTTCCTGCCGTTCTGGGGCGCGCTGGCGGACCGTTACTCGCGCAAACCCATCATCATCCGCTCGTTTGTGGTGATGATGGTTGCCGGCGCGCTGGGCTTTTTGGCAAGCAACGTGTGGGTGTTCGTGGCCGCCCGGGCCATCACGTCGTTCGCGCTTGGCAACAGCGGCCTGATGATGACGACGCTCACCGAGCGCCTGCCGCGCAACCGCCTCGGGCTGGGTTTTTCCATCATGAACAGCGCCGCGCCCATCGGCGCGTTCCTCGGCCCGCTCATCGGCGGCCCCATCGTGGACCGTTTTGGCTTCCCCACTCTTCTCGTGGTGAACACCGTCCTGCTGCTGGGGGTGGTGCTCGGGTTGGCGTTGGGGTACCGCGACGAATTCGTGGGCAGGAACACTGGCCCCCTCCTGCGCATGGCGATGCAATCCTTCCAAATCCTGTGGAACTCGCGCCGCCTGCGCTGGCTGTTCCCGGCGCTGTTTTTTGTCTTCGGCGGCTGGATGCTCTCGTTCACCTACGTGCCTATTGCCGTCACCCAACTCTACACCGGCCCGGAGCCCGGCAAAGCCATCGGCCTGGTGCTGGGCGCCAGCGGCGTCACCACCCTGCTGCTTAGCCCCTTGCTCGGCGCGCTCGCCGACCGCTTCGGCCAGTGGCGGTTGCTCTTCATCGGCGGAGTCGTCACCCTCATCCTGTGGCCCATCCCCGCCTTCCTGCCGGATATCTGGTCCTTCGGCGTGGTGTGGGCGTTGCTCAACGGCGTGGTCTCGGCCATCTTTGCCCTGTCATTCAGCGTCCTTGCCAGTTCCACCACCGATGACGTGCGTGGCCGGGTGATGTCCTTTGCCTACCTTCCCGCCAATGTTGGTTTCACCATGGGCGCGGCGCTCGGCACGCTCATCACCCGCTCCAGCGTGTTTAACGTGTTCCCCGCGTCGGCGGCGATGACTGCCTTCGGCCTGCTACTCCTGTACATCGCCTATCGCCAGCCGGTCTTGGCCGCGGCCGGGTAGTATCAGAATCAATAAAGCGACCCCGTGCGTCGCACGGGGTCGTAATGGTTACCGGCTCCTCCTACTTTTCCGGTAACCCGGCAGTAATCCAACTCAGCAGCGCTTCGATCTCATCCGCCAGCATCTGGCCGAAGTGCCCGCCAGCCTCCTGACGCACCACCATCACGCTGGCCGCCGGCGCATCCGTGTCCACCACCGGCCCATTGCGGCTGCCGGTCAGCAGGCCGCGGTAACTGTTCAGGTCGAGACCTGCGCTGGCTTCGGGCCCGCTGTGGCAGGCGGTGCAGCGCGCTTCAAAGATATTGCGAAAAACATCTTCATAGGTGTAGTTCCCGGCGGTGAGGAACGGGCTGGTGTTCTTCAACTGGTAGAGCTCGCGTTCCAGGACCGGCTGCAGGGCCGGCGAATCGAACCCGGCGTAGACCCAGCCGCTGCCGTGGCAGGCGGCATTGCCGCAGAACGAGCCGTCCACCGGGGGCGTTCCGGTCAGGGCCGTCAGGTCGGTCTCCGGGTCGGTGGGCGGGTGGCAGGAAGCACAGGTGGTGTCGATGGCATCGTCGTGCAGCGCAATCCAGCTGCTGTGGGTGTGGCTGTAGGGCTGGGGGCCGCTCAGAACTTCAATTTGGGTCACCTGCTGCGAGCCTTCCACGACCACCGGGATAGCATGGCACAGGTTGCACTCCAGCCGGATGGCTTCGCCGGTCTGGGTCACGTGCTTGCCGTCATGGCAGCGGAAACAGCCGGGGTCGTATTTGTGTCCCAGGTTGTTCGGGTGGCTGTCCCAATCGGATTTCTGTTCCGGGAACACGCTCTCGGCGTAAATTTCCTGCAGGGACAGAATCGCCTGCTGGATGTCTTCCTGCTGGCTGGCGAACACATCCGGGTAGTTCTGCTCGTAGAAGCCTGCCAGCGCCGTCATCGCCTCGGTGGCGCTTTCCTTATCGGGGTATTCCACCGTCAGCAACGCCACGCTTTCGCGTACCACAAATGGCAGCTCGCTGCTGATGAGCCCCTTGGTAATCGCGTTGCTCACCGCGTCCTGCGGCTTGCTCACCTTGTGGGTGATGCGGTTGTGGCAGGTGATGCAGTCCATCTGCACCAGCGTTTGTCCCGCCACGTCTTCCGGGCCGATGCCCGACTCAAGGTCATAGAATTCGGTCACATTGCCATCTTTGTCCACCACGCGTACATACGAGATTTCCTGCTCCAGGCTGTCGTTCGCCAGGTAGTAGACATCGCTCTCTACATGCCAGTGGATGCCGTAGCCCAGCCCTTCGCGCCCCGTGCCGCCGCCGGTCTTAAGCACCAGGAAGGTGGAGACAATGGAGTTGGCTTCATCCGTCTGGTAACGGCGCAGTTCGCGCAGGCTGTCGTCAGAGAATTTTTCCGGGAAATGACAGGTCTCGCAACTCTCGCGCGCCGGGCGCATTTGCACGGCCCGAATCGGATATTCATACTGTTTGGTGATGTTTAACACCACGTGCCGCAAATCGCCGGCCTTGCGGGTGAACTGCGTGGTGATCACGTCGCGGCCGATGTGGCACTCCACACACTGCACGCGGGCGTGCGGCGAAATGAGATAGGCGCTGTATTCCGGCGGCATGGTGTGGCAGGCCGTGCCGCAAAATTCCGAGGAGTTGGTGTACGTCCAGCCGGCGGTTCCGCCTGCCAGCACCAGAACGGTGAGCAGGCCCATCACCGCGTAGGGCAGAACCCGCAGCCAGCGCGGCGACCCGGCCGGTGGAAAGAAGAAGCGCTTCAGCCAGGCTAACACAGGGGTCAAGCGTTGTCGCATCCGGTTACCTCATTCAGTCGGTTTTGTAATCCTGTGAAATCAGATAATCAATCTCTGAAACAGCGATGTTTCATTATGACGAATCGACTGCCAGACGCGTGAGTGACACATGTCCCAAATCCTCTGGGACATGTGAACCGCGGGATAAAAAGAAGCAGGGCGCATGCGCGCCCTGCTTCCGTTACCCAGGGAAGGGAAATTGGGGGATGGCCCTTATGGGCGCACCATGCCGGCCGTGCTGCCGCCCATCGCCTGGATCGAGTCGATCAGGATTTGAGCCACATACGCGCCGTTGTGGGCGAACCCACCGGGGTCTTTGGTGGCGTACTGGTAGTTGTAGGCTGCCCGCAGCAGGTTGGGCGTCCACGTGGCGTAGTTGCCTTCGCTCACACCGTCGCCATTGGCGTCAGCCATGAAGTAGGGGTAGGTGTACGCATCGTAGAGGATGGTCACGCCAGCGGTGTTGGTGGAGTAGGCCACCATCGCCGCATACAGCGCTTCCTTGAGTCCCTCGATTTCGCCCGCCACGCCCTCGGTCACGTCGCCGTCGCCATCATAGTCCGGGGCTTCCAAGCGGATGTTAGCAAGGTCCGCAGCGGTGGCCACGTTCTCGTGGCAGGTGGCGCAGGTTTCCACGTTCACCTGCTGGGTGTGAGCGTTGTGGCACTCGGTGCAGTCATCGGCCGGGCCCACGTGAGCGAACAGACCCGCGTATTCCTTACCGGGGAACTGGGCCGCGCCAGCGGCATCACTGCCGTAGCGAGTGGCGCCGGCGGCAAAGTAGTGGATGTTCAGGAAGCGGCCTTCGAACACTTCGTCATCACCCTTGCCGGCCACGGCGGTGTTCACCGCGTTGGCGGAGGAACGGCCCTGGTGGCAGGTCATGCACAGGTTGGTGTCCAGATTCTCTGAAGTAACTTTCAGGCCGCTGGGGAAGGTCACCGAAGCGACTTCATAGCGCTCGCCACCGGCCTGGTCCAAGTGGCAGGTGGTGCACAGGAAGCCATTGGCGGTGGGCTGGTTGATGGCCACGCCGCCCTGCTGGATGTAGAGCGGCAGACCATAGGCGCTGTGGCAGCGGCTGCACGAAGCAGGCACTTCACCATCGGCATCCCAGTCACGGAACGGTAGTTCCGACCCGGCGAAGTGGCCCTGGTCGATGCGGTGCATGGCGGTCATGTCGATGCCGACATTCAAGTCTTCAATTGAGTCGTACAGCAACTCAATGATGTACTTGCCGCCGTGCGCAAACGCACCCGGGTCCTTGATGGACATCTGGTAATTGTAGGCTGCCTTCAGCAGGCGGGCGGTCCAGCTGGCGTAGCCGCCTTCGCCCTCATCCAGCGTGCCGTTGGCATTGGCATCCGCATAGAAGTAGGGGTAGGTGTCGGCGTCATAGCCAATGGCCGCGCCGGCCACATCCGTGGCATAGGTCTGCATGGCGGCGTACAGGCTTTCCTGGAGGCCGGTCATCTCATAGTAGATGCCTTCTTCCATATCGCCGTCGCCGTCATAGTCCACTGCCGAGGACAGCATACGCACATCTTTGAGGTCTTCCACGGCTTCGACATCTTCATGGCACGCGGCGCATTCCGTCACTTTGACTTCAAGTGTGTGCGTGTTGTGGCAGTCGATGCAGGTGCGATAGTCGTCGACGTGGGCGAAGAAACCATCGTAGGTCTTGCCCGCGTATTCGTAGCCGCCCTGTGCCGCAGTGCCGTACTTGGTGGCCGCCGCCGCAAAGTAATGGATGTTGGTGAAGCGCAGGTCGGCGCTCACGGTGTCCACGTCTTCGGTCAGGGCCAGTTCTTCAAAGGTGGTGTCCAGAGTGACCTTGGAGGCACGGCCCTGGTGGCACTGCATACAGCGCGACTCATCGCCGAGACCGGTGAGTTCGATGCCCGAGGGCATCGTCACGCTGGTCATGCTGACGGTCACGTCGTTATGGCAGGTGGCACAGGTCACGGTAGTGCCCAGGGCGGCATCGGCTTCCACGGAACCGGCGGCAGAGCCGTCAGCCCCGATGTAGTCCAGATAGCCGCCTTCGCTATGGCACTTGGCGCAGGACGCTTGGACCACGCCGTCTTCGTCCCAGTAGCGGAAGGCTTGGGCCTCAAAATCTGCGTGGCCGGAAGACTGCCAGGCCTCCAGGAAGGGCACGGTCAGCGGAGCTTCGACAGGGCCAGCCGGCACCTCGTCGGTGGGCGCAACAGGCGCCACCTCCTCGGTGGGCGTGGCGCCTGTCTGGGTCCCACAGGCTGCCAGCAATAGCAGCGCGGCTCCCAAAAACAGAACAGGAATCAGTTTTCTCATAAATGCTCTCCTTCCCCTTTCCCAGGGATGTAGTCATCTGAACAGGCGCGAAATTCCACCTATTCCCTCTAAATATATCGTTATTGTCCGGGCAACACATAGAGGAGGGTGTCCCACGATGTTGGGTACATATGTCCTTCGCGAAAACAAGCCAAATCGGACGATTTTGTCATATTATAGACGCGTGCCGAGCCGCATCGCATCCGCCAGATGGGGGGCAGCCAGGAATTCGCCGGCCAACCCGCCATGCTAAAAGAACCGTGCGAAGAGTGGAACTCTTCGCACGGTCGGAAATGTCAGGCCTTGCTCGACGCGCAGCAGCTAATTGTCCGGCGCGCCGGCGGCGATCCAATCCAGGATGACCTGAATGCTTTCGGCGCTCAGTTCCTGCCGCGGTGGCATCTTGTCGCCAAAGGTCTGCAGGTTCTGAATCTTTTGCGCCAGGATGCTGCCCGCCACATCGCCAGGGATGACGGCCGGGCCGTTATCCCCGCTGGTGATGACAGACTGAGCATCGCTCGCCACCCAGCCGCCGCCGGGGTCGCTGGCGCTGTGGCAGATTTCGCACTTGGCTTGCAGGATGGGCAGTACCGATACACGGAAGGACGGCGCGCCGCTCTGGCCGCCCTCGCTTTCCGGCAGCGAAAGCAGGAAGTCCACGATGTCCTGAATCTGCTGCGAGGAGAGGATGCCGCCCCAGGCGATCATCGCCGTGTTTTCATGCCCGTCGTTAATCGTGTTGAAGATTGACTCCGACGTATTGGACGACTGGAAAGCCGCCGTGCGCAGCGAGGGACCCACACCGCCATCGGCGTTGATGCCGTGGCACTGCGAGCACACTGTGGCGAAGATCTCGCCGCCGGTCAGTGATACCGTATCGGACTGCACATCCGGCGGAAGATCCACCGGCGGGTTGGCTTCCCAACTTCGCAGGAAGGCCACCAGCGCATCCAGGTTCGCGTCGTCCAGCGGGCCGCCATACGCCAATCCAAACGGCGACATGCCGAAATTGGGCTGCCCCTGGGCAATGATGGCGCGCAGGGTGATATCGTCGCGGGTTTTCAGATACTCGGCGGTGCTGATGGGGGCGATGATGTCGCCGGCGCGGGTGGGGTTGGGCCCGCCCTCGCCGAAGGCGCCATGGCAGGAAGAGCAGTTCTGGCTGAAGATATCCTGCCCCAGGCCGGAACCGGTGCCCAGCGAGGCATTCCAGGTGTAGGTCACCAGTGCATCCAGTTGTTCCGGGGTGAGCAGGTCGCCCCATACCGGCATGGTCTCGTGCGAGCCGCCGGTGGTGATGATTTCAATGGCTTCGGTCATTGTGCCGGCCGAAGGTACACGCGCCGGATGGCAGGCCGTGCACCGTTCCTGGTAGAGCGGTTTGCCGTCTGCGCCCGTTTCGGGGTCAACCACGTAGCCCGCCAGGCTGCGAATCTGTTCTTCCGTTAGCCGGTCGCCCCAGGCGGGCATTTCGAGGTGCAGCCCGCCCTGGCGGATGGTGGCGCTCAGTTCTTCTTCCGTGCCGCTCACCGCCACCGAGGCTCCATGGCAGCTGGCGCAGTTGGTGGCGAACAGGCGCTGTCCGTCCGGCGCCACCAGGAAGTTCAGCAGTGCGGTTTGTTCTTCAAGGCTGAGAAGCCCCGCCCACTGCTCCACGCCTTCCACCCCTTCATGCGCCGGATAGGCCGTGCCTTGCAGCAGGGCGTTCTTCAACTCAACCGGCTCGGAGGCCACCAGCGCTTCCGCGCTGTGGCAGGCGCCGCAGGTTTCGGCAAAGAACTGGCTGCCCTTGGGAGAAAGGATGAAACCCGCCAGCGCATCGATCTGGTCGCTGGTCAGGTCGGCGCCCCAGGCCGGCATGCCTTCATGGCCGCCCTGGGCGATGATTTCGTGCAGGTTCGCGCCTTCCGGCACCTGGATGCTGGGACCGTGGCAGGCCGCGCAATTGGCGGCGTACAGGGCGGCGGTCGCGTCGCCGCTGGCGGTGGCCTCCGGCGGCGGCGCTTCGTTTATTGACAGCACCGTCAGGCCGATGATGCCCAGCATGCCCAGCGTCGTGAGGACGGTCACCCAGCGTCGTTTGCTGAAATGGCGAAAGCGGCTGGCATCCAGAAACGGCAGGCCGAACAACAGCAGAATGGCCAGCGTGGGGATGACCACCACGCCGATGACTTCCAGATTGCCGGGGAAATACTTAAGCAGTTGGAACAGGAATAGGAAATACCATTCCGGGCGCGGGGTGTAGGTGGCATCGGCGGGGTTGGCGCGTTCCTCAAGCGGCGCGCCAACAAAATAGGCCAGCGCGATGAGCGCCAGGAAGATGACCAGCGAAATGACCGCATCTTTGAACAGGATGTCCGGGAAGAAGGGCAGGCCCTTCTCCTTCTTTTTCTTATAACTGTCGAGATAATCTTTTTTCTCTTGTTCGTTCATGGTTCACTCTCCGGCTTCCGGCGGGGCGCTGATGCCATTGCGAATCACCAGGATCATGTGGACGCCGACCAGCAGCAGCAGCACGGCCGGCAGTACCCACACATGCACGCCATAGAAGCGCGCCAGCGTGACCTCGGAAAGCTCGGGGCCGCCGCGAATCACTCGCAAAATGAAGTCGCCCACCAGCGGGGCTGTACCGGCAATGCGCGTCCCCACCGTGGTGGCCCAGAAGGCGCGCTGGTCCCACGGCAGCAGGTAGCCGGTGAAGCCGAACCCCAGCACCACCAGCAGCAACAACACGCCGGATGTCCAGGTGACTTCGCGCGGGTACTTGTAAGCGCCGTAATAGATCACGCGCAGCATGTGCAGCACCGCCAGGATGACCATCGCGCTGGCCCCGTAGTGGTGCAGGCCGCGGATAAACCACCCCGCGGGCAATTCGTAGGTGATGAACTGCACCGTGTTGTATGCGTGGTCAGGGGTCGGCACGTAGTACAGCGTCAGCAGGATGCCGGTGACGATTTGATTGATGGCGATGAACAGGCTGGCGCTGCCCAGGGTGTACAGCCAGTTGACTTTGGGAATCTTGCGCAGGAAGATGCCTTCCCAGGCGGCGCGCCAGCCAATCCGGTCTTCCATCCAGTTTCCGATTCGGTTTATCACGTTCAGCCTCCGAGAATGAATAACTGGTCGTCTTCGACCTTGACCTGCACCTGGTCCAGCGGCTTCGGCGGGGGACCGGCAACCACTTTGCCATCTTTGGCAAACACCCCGTTGTGGCAGGGGCAGAAGAATGTCTCGTCATTCTCCACCCAGCGCACGCGGCAACCCAGGTGTGTACACACGTTGGACATGGCGATGAAATCGCGCCCGTTTTCCGTGAGGATGTAGAAAGACAATTCCTGTTCATTGAGGATCCAGCCGGCCTTGCGCTGAATCTTGACTTTGAAGAGCGCCGGGACGCCGATTTCCACCTTGGAGGCGCGGCCCACCGGGATCCAGTCCTGCTCGGTTTGCTTCTTGAGCGCCGGCCCCACCACGTAGGCGACGGCCGGAATACCGAGAAGGGCGGTGATTAACCCGCCGATTCCTATCGTCGCCACGCTGAGAAAATTTCGCCGGGATAGTGTCTTATCTTCCGTCATGCGATAGGCTCCTCTAAGTTATCCGTAATACGGGATTCAGAATCACAAGTCGGTTGGTCTGTGCGCTCCTCCAACCGGTTGCACTTCAATATAAAAGTTATACTTTCAGACGCGGGGCGGTCAGAGGGACAACTGTCCCAACTAAACAGGGTCACCTGTAACAAATGCTCCTATTTTTGTCCGAATAGCAAAGATTTGCAGGATCGACGTACGATCTTGAGGGGAACTCTATTGCGCGGCCAGCCGCGCTTCCTCGGCCTGCGCCAGCTGTATTGCTTCCCCTTCATTCACTTTGGTCAACAGCCCCATGCCCAGAAGCAGGTAGACCAGCACCAGCGCGAAGCCCGCCTGCCCGCTGCCGGTCAGCTGCCCGACGATACCGAACAGCGCCGGGCCCAGGATTCCGGCGAACTTCAACAGCACGCTGACGAAACCGAAGAACTCGCCGGTCTTCTGTTTGGGCACCAGCCGTGCGCCCAGCGAACGCGTCATCGCCTGCGTACCGCCCTGCGCCGTCGCAATCGCCATGCCCAGCAGGAAGAAGTGCAGGCTGGTGCGCATGAACAACGCCCCGACCGTGACGCCGGCATACACCACCAGCCCCAGCAGGATGGCGCGCTTGGGGCCGACCTTTTCCGCCAGCCGCCCGAACCCGAGCGAGAACGGCGCGGCCACGAACTGGATGGCGAGGATGGTGCCCACAAGCGCCGTCTGGCCGATGCCGATTTCAGCGCCGACGATGACCGCCATCTTGGTGATGGTGCCGATGGCGTCGGTGTACAGCCACAGCGCCACCAGGAACAACAGCACCTGGCGGTATTTGCGCACTTCGTTGAAGGTGCCGCCCATCCGGTTAAACGCCACCCGCAGCGGTGGGCGGGCGCGCTCCGCCGCCGTGGCCGTGGCCGGGGCCTCCGGCACATGGCGCAGCAGGGGGATGGCGAAGACCGCCCACCACGCCGCCACTGCCAGGAAGCACAGGCGCATCACTGCCGGGACGCGCTCCGGCGCGGCGAAATAAAGCGCGGCGGCGCAGGCCGCCAGCAGCAGCCCGCCGCCGAGGTAGCCCAGCGCGAAGCCGCGCGCCGAGACGCGGTCCAGTTCGTCGCGGGTCGCGATGTGCGGCAGCAGCGCGTCGTAGAACACGTTGGCGGTGGCGAAGCCCACGTTGCCGAGGATGAAGAACAGCGAGGCGAGCAGCCATTGCCCCTGCCCGGCGAACACCAACAGCCCGGTGCCGCTGATGCCCAACGCGGCAAAGCCTGCCAGGTAGCGTTTTTTCGTACCGCGCAGGTCGGCCAGCGCGCCGAGCAGCGGACCCAGCAGGGCGGCCACCAGCAGGGCGGCCGAGTTGGTGTAGCCCCAGTAGGCGGTGGCCAGGCCCGGCCGCAGTCCGGCCCCCGCCACGCTCTGGTAATAGACGGGCAGCAGGGCGGTGAGCACGACCGTGGCAAATGCCGAGTTGGCCCAGTCGTACATCGCCCAGGCGTTGAGGATTTTGGCGTGCGCTTTCGCGGCGAGGTTTTCTTCAGCCATGCCCGCTATAACCCCGCCGGAGGGGGAAAGCATCGACTGGTATGACAAAGTGACAGAATCACACCCACCCCCGTGTTCGCGGTGGGTCCGGAGGGTGTCCGGGGTGTCTGGGAGGGCGAAAATATCTCACGCAAAGTCGCCAAGACGCAAAGAAAGGAATACAGAATGGATTGACATGCTGAAGTGCCCGCGCAGGCGATGAGGAGAGCGTTACTCAGTTATTGTTTGCGGGATTGTAAGATCGCTGTATTTTTCGGGGGTTTCTAACCAGATGCGGACTTTGTTCCGATGAACTCAATCTTAGTATCCATACTGATTAAGAAACTTATCGGCTCGTTCTTGATCGTAAATGTGATGAAGAAGCGGCGAAATCCAATTCTCAGTATCGCTCCGCTCGCGTTCAAACTTTACAACATACTCCAGAAACTCATGAACTTTGGCTTCTGCATCAGGAATCTTTGCCAGAAGCGTTGAATAGAATTGTTCATCGCATGCTACAAGCGCAAGTTTATCTTCACCAAGAACTATTACCCAGCGGCAACTTTCCGAATAACAAACAGTATCACTAGGGGGAAGCTTATCTATTACATCCCAAAAACTGACTAAGGGAACATACCAATGAAATCTATGAAACCTATCGTTCTTCTCTTTCTCAAGCACTTTTCGACGATCTGGAGGAATCCAGAGCTTAGTAACATAGTAGCCTGACTCACCTTCCTGAACTAGAACTTCGTGGATTGCCTTTGAAAAGTCGCTTTCCATAAGTGTCCAACCTAGTGGAAAGAGAATTAAACGACGGGTGAGTTTTGTTTTCTCTCGGAATGACGGCTTGTATGCCCCTCTGGGTTCCTCGAAGCACAACTTCATGAGAAAATTTCTTGGACCCTCCTCATACTCTTTCTCGGATAGTGTCTTAACCATATAGTTTTTCCCAATATACAGATTACATTTTCAGGAGAAGACAATCTGCCATGCTTCAATTATAGCCACGCCGCCCGTCAAATTAACAATCCAGCATTACTTCACTTCCAACCCGGTCACTTCGCTCGCGACCCGGCGCAATACGGCCAGCGGCAGCAGCAGGGCGGTTTGCACCACGGCGGCAATACCGAACACCACCGCCACCCGCCGCAGGGCGTCGTTCAGGCGCGGGCCGACCGCCGCCGCCAGCCACTGCCCTCCGCCCAGATACAGCAGGATGGCGATGGCCCCGGCAAGGATTAACCCCAGCGGCAGCCAGGTGCGCCGGTCGCTGGCAGAGGGCATCATCGTGGCGCTGACGGTGGCGGTGAGGTAGAACCACAGCACGAAGTCCGGTTGGGCCGGCAGGGCGGCCAGCGCCGCCAGCAGGGCGGGTCCGTCCCCGGCGGCCAGCGGCCCCCACAGGGCGGACAGGCCGAGGCGTGCCACGCCGGCATAGGCCACCACCGCGCCGCCTGCCAGCAATGGCGCCAGACCGATGAGGAACTCGCGCAGCCAATCCACTTTGGCGGTCTCGACATAGCCGAGTTGCAGCATGCCGTTCTTCATCTGCCGCGGCAGGAGCGAGAAGCGGCCGGTGGGCACAAACAACGCTTTCGCCATCAGGAAGTGGCTGGCCTCGTGCAGGAGGACGCCGGGGAAGAAAAGCAGGGCGAACAGGATGGTGGCGATATCGGCGCGGCGGGTGAGCAGCAGGAACAGCACCTGGATTTCGCGGTGCAACCACGGCTGGATGAAGAGTAAGGGGAATAGGGTGGCGACCAGCCACAGGAATCCGTCGAATTGGCTCATAGATTAGGAGATGTCAATTCCAGCGTGCCTGCTCGAAAAACAATCAGGGTCGGGATCCCTCGCTTGGCCGAACGCTGCTTCGCAGCGTCGGCTTGCTCGGGATGACAAGCGTCAGGCCGCGGCGCGGGTGATGGCGATGAAATCGTCCGGCTTGAGGCTGGCGCCGCCCACCAGCGCGCCGTCCACTTCCGGCTCGCCGAAATAGTCGGCGGCGTTGGCGCCGTTCACCGAGCCGCCATACAGCACGCGCACGCCCTGCGCCACGTCCTCGCCGAACAGCCCGGCCAGCGTGGGCCGGATGACGTTGCGAATGATGCGGGTGGCGTCTTCCGGCTGGGCGGCCTTGCCGGTGCCAATCGCCCACACCGGTTCATAGGCGATGACCAGCGCGGCCGCGCCGCCCACCTTGAGGCCGCCGAGTCCATCGCGCACCTGGCGGCTCACCACCTCGGCGGCGCGCCCGGCTTCATTCTCGTCCAGCGTTTCGCCCACGCACACCACGGGGATCAGGCCGTGGGCCAGCGCCGCGGCGGTTTTGCGGTTCACCGTCTGGTCGGTCTCGTTGAAATAGGCACGCCGTTCACTGTGGCCGATGATGACATGCGTACAGAACTCGCGCAGCATCGGGCCCGAGACTTCGCCGGTGAACGCGCCCTTGTCTTCCCAGTAGATATCCTGCGCGCCCAGCGCCACGCTCGTGCCGCGCAGCAGGTCGTGCGCCGCACTGAGCGCGGTGAACGGCGGGCACACCAGTTTTTCCACGCCGTCAATGCCGGCCAGGCCGGGCAGCAGCGCCGCCAGCAGGTCGCGCGTTTCGGCGGAGGTCTTGTTCAGTTTCCAGTTTCCGGCCACAAGCGGGGTTCGCTTCATGCGTCAGTTCCCTTTACCCTTCAATCTCGTTCAGCCAGCGCCGGGCAGTGACCTGCACCCAGGCGGGCGCATCGTACACGCCGCTGATGAGGTCGCGCAGGATTCCGGCGGCGGTGTCCAACTGGCCTTCAACCCAGAACACTTCAGCCTGCTCGAGCCGCACCACCGGGTCTTCCGGCGCGGCGTCCAGGGCGGCGTGAATGCGAGTGACGGCGGCATCCAGGTCGTTCAGGACTTTGTGCGCATAGCGCGCCCGCGCCGCGTCCAGCGCATACTGCGAGAACGGCGCGGCCAGTTGCAGGTCGACGTCGTCATTCAGGCCGGAAAATTCGCGGCTTTCGGCGGCGAAGAACAGCGCCTGATGCACATTGTCCGCCAGGCCGGGCGTGTAGGGGTCTGCGCCGTAGCCCACGGCTTTGGAATACATCGCTACCGCCTGCGTCCACAACTCACGGCTGAGGAACATATCTCCGGCAAGGAGGAAGAAGCCGGGCTCTTCCGCGGCGAGGGATTCGGCGGTTTCAAAGGCGCGCAGCGCGGGGGCTTGCTGGCCGTCATCCAGCAGGGCGGCAGCGAGGTCGAGGTGGGCGTAGGGGTCTTCGGGGCGTTCCTGCACCGCCACGCGGGCGGCCAGCAAGGCATCCGAGACGGGCGTGGGCGAAGCGAACTGGCTGGGAGTTTCCGTTGCCGCGGCCGACGGTAAAGCCTCTGCCGTCTGCGCCTCAAAGGTGGCTTGCTCTTCCCACGGCCAGGGGTTGCGCCTTCCCGATTCATCCGGCTGGTTGACCAGGATGGCACACAGGCAGAACAACGGGATAAGCAGCAGCGCCAACCACCAGCGGCGTTTCTTTTTGTCCGCACCGGACGCCGGGGCGGGCACCGCGGCCTGCATCGGCACGGCGGCGGCGGGCGGCGGCGTGAGGGCCGGCGGGCCGGGCGGCGGGGTCTGCGCCCCGGCCATAGCGGCCTCGCTCAACGGCTGGCCGAGCATGTCCGGCAGTTGCTCGCCGGCGGCGGCGCGCTTGAAGGCCGCCACCATTTCGTCTACCGTCACAAAGCGGTCGCCGCGTTCCTTGGCCAGCGCCTTCAGCAGGACGCGCTGCACCGGCTCCGGCACATTCGGGTTCACCGAACGCGGCAGCGGCAGGGGTTTGTAGATGTGGTCATGCACAATCGAGAAGGGCGTATCGGCGATGAACGGCACCTGCCCGACCACCAGTTCGTAAATCAGCACGCCCAGCGAATAGATGTCGGTGCCTTCGTCCAGATTCTTCTTGCCCATCGCCTGCTCGGGCGAGATGTACTGCGGCGTCCCGACCATCATGTCTGACGACAGGGTGGACTCGCCGGAGGCGGCGATGCGCGCCAGCCCAAAATCCGCCAGGTAGATGGTGCCCTCGTTGGCGAGGATGATGTTGGACGGCTTGATGTCGCGGTGCAGGATGCCCTGCTTGTGGGCGTAAGCCAGGGCGCGGCCAACGGTCTCGATGATCGTGAGGCCTTCGTGGGCCACCAGCGGCCCCTGTTGCAGGCGCGCCTTGAGCGTGGGGCCTTCCACGTATTTCATCACCAGGTACGGCGTATTGTCCTGGTGGGCGAAGTCGTAAACAGGTATGATGTTGGGATGGTCGAGCTTGGCAACGACCTTGGCCTCGCGCTCGAAGCGCGCCAGGAAGTTGGGGTCTTCCATGAAGGCCGGATGCAGCACTTTCAGCGCTACGTAGCGGTCCAGGTTGGCATGGTAGGCCTTGAAGACCGTCGCCATGCCGCCACGCCCCAGTTGTTCAATGATGGTGTACGGGCCGACCAGCGCCCCTTCTTTAAACGTCATTCTCGTCTCCGGGTCAGGGTGCTCCCATTATAGCCCCAGCGCGGCGGCCGGCTGTAAACCCGGGGTAAACAATTCCTGCCCGCGGATGGTTATACGTAATTTGGCGAGGGCGGTTTCGGAAAATGAAAGCGCCGGATACCGGCGCTTAATCTCATCTACACAATCTTCAAACCTTCCCCCTACTCCTTATCCAGCAAGGCCGCCACGCCGGGCAGTTCCAGGCCTTCCAGCATTTCCAGCGAGGCCCCGCCGCCTGTGGAAATGTGGGTGATTTTGTCCGCCAGGCCGGACTGCTGGATGGCCGCCGCCGAATCGCCTCCGCCCACAATCGTGATGGCCGGGCTTTCCGCCACGGCTTTGGCCAGGCCGAGCGTTCCAGTGGCAAAGGTCGGCATCTCGAACACGCCCATCGGCCCGTTCCACACCACCGTGCCGGCCGTCGCCACGATGGCGCCGTAGTTCTTCACCGTCTCCGGCCCCACATCCAGGATGCGCCAGCCCTGCTGCACCGGGCCGGTGGCCAGGGCGCGGAACTCGGCATCATTGTCGAAGGCCGAAGCCACCACCACGTCCAGCGGCAGGTGCAGTTTCTTGTTGCCCAGCAGGGTCTTGGCGGTTTCCACCGCATCCGGCTCAAACAGCGAGTCGCCGATGGGCAGGCCCTGGGCCTTGAAGAACGTGTTCGCCATGCCGCCGCCGATGAGAATCGCATCGGCCTTCTGCAGCAGGCGCTTAATCACGCCGATTTTGTCCGAAATTTTTGCGCCGCCGAGGATTGCGACGAAGGGGCGCTTGGGGTTGGCAATCGCCTCGCCCAGGTACAGGATTTCCTTTTCCATCAGCAGACCGGCCACGGCCGGCAGGTGCGCCGCCACTCCCACGGTGCTGGCATGAGCGCGGTGCGCCGAGCCGAAGGCATCGTTGACGTAAATGTCCGCCAGCGCCGCCAGTTGTTTGGAGAGTTCCGGGTCGTTCTTGTCCTCGCCGGGGTGGAAGCGCGTGTTTTCCAGCACCAGCACCTGTTTGGGTTTCAACGCCGCCGCGGCTTCGCGCGCTTTGGCTCCCGCCAGGTCCGGCACGAACGTCAGCGCCACGCTCAAGCGGTTCGCCAGGATGTCCGCCACCGGTGCCATGCTGTACGCCGCGTCCGGCGCGCCCTTGGGGCGGCCGAGGTGCGAGCACAGGATGAGCGCCGCGCCGGCATCCAGCAGGGCCTTGAGCGTCGGCAGGGCGGCGCGGATGCGCGTATCGTCCGTCACCTTGCCATCCTTGAGCGGCACGTTGAAGTCCACCCGCACCAGCACGCGCTTGCCTTTTACATCAATATCGCGAATCGTTTTCTTGTTGAACATAGAGTCCTTTATGGCCTCAGGGGAGGCGCGTGCCGTGCAGCGGGCTAGAGGTCGCTGTCTGTTTGTGAAACCAGTGGGCTTCAGCCCACTGTCTGAATATCCGGATGGACGACGTCAGGGTGAAGAGATGTGCTGGTGTGCTTCTCCTCACCCTGACGAGAGGTTCGATTAGAGCGCCTTCGCCAGCTTGTCGGCCAGGTCAGCGGTGCGGCAGGAGTAGCCCCATTCGTTGTCATACCAGGCGGCCACTTTGACCAGCGTGCCGTCAATCACGTTGGTCAGCGGGCCATCCACGATGGAAGAGCGGTCATCGCCCTTGTAATCCATCGAGACCAGTTGGGCGGTGTCCAACCCGAGGATGCCTTTCATCGGCCCGTCGGCGGCCTTTTTGAAGGCGGCGTTAACGGCTTCGATGGTGGTGGCCTTTTCAACGACCACCACGATATCGGTAATGGATACGGTCGGCGTCGGAACGCGCAGGGAGTAGCCGTCCATCTTGCCGGCCAGTTCGGGAATCACCTTGCCCAGCGCCTTGGCCGCGCCGGTGGAGGAGGGGATGATGTTAAGGGCCGCGGCGCGGGCGCGGCGTTTGTCCTTGTGCGCCAGGTCCAGGATTCGCTGATCATTGGTATACGAGTGCACGGTGGTCATCGTGCCCCGCAGGATGCCGAAGTTATCCATCAGCACCTTGACCGCCGGGGCGAGGCAGTTGGTGGTGCAGGAGGCGTTGGACACGATGTGGTGTTTGGCCGAGTCGTAGGCATCGCCGTTCACGCCCAGCACGAGGGTGAGGTCTTCGCCCTTGGAGGGGGCGGAGATAATCACTTTCTTGGCGCCGCCCTTCTGGATGTGCGTCTGCGGGCCGGGGTCTTTGCCGGTGTCGGTGAACACGCCGGTCGACTCGATGACGATTTCGACGCCCAGGTCTTTCCAGGGCAGGTTGCCGGGGTCTTTCTCGGCGAAGACCTTAATCGTCTTGCCATCAATCACCAGGTTGCCGTCCTTCGCTTCCACGGTGCCGGGGTAGATGCCGTAGTTGCTGTCGTACTTGAAGAGATGGGCGTTGGTCTCGGCGTCGAACAGGTCATTGATGGCAACGACCTCCAGGTCTTTGCCGTAGCGTTCCTTGATCGCCTTGAGCACCTGGCGGCCAATGCGCCCGAAGCCATTGATTCCGATTTTGGTGGTCATGTGAATCCTCCGAGTTACAGGGGTTGACGTGCGTTTCAAGCCGCGCCGGGGCGGGGCCGGGTGTCAGCCGTGGTGAAATGTTGTTTCCTGGTTTTGGTCAGGCAGGCAACGAGCCCACCTCCCGGAGGCGGGTCGCAGGCATACGATAGAAGCTCCCAATTGAATGAACACCCCTAGTATAACGGCAACTGCCGCCGCGCGGCAGGGACAGATGACAGGGGAATCGATAGGTCTCTTGGGCGATGCGCGAACGATAAGGCCAGTTTGCTGATTCGGCTAAACCGGACTACTCCACCAGCGGGCCGGTGCGCGCCTGCAACAGGTCCATCAGCGTTTGCGATAACCGGGCGGCATCATGTGTGCCGGGCAGCGCGGCGTTGGCGACATCCGACTCGTAGACCGGCGACAAGGACTCGAGGTCTTCGCCGCCCTGCACCCAGGCGTACCCGGGGAGCAATTCGCCGTCCATGCAGCGATTAACGACCACCAGGTCAAACAGGTCTGTACCGGCATGGGCTTCCAAAGCCCGCACGTGGTCGGCACAGGTGTAGCCGTCGGTCTCGCCGGGCTGGGTGGCGACGTTGCACACGAACACCTTGAACGCCGGGCTGGCCCGCAGCGCGGAGGCGATCTCCGGCACCAGCAAGTTGGGCAGGATACTTGTGTACAGGCTGCCGGGGCCGATGACCACCATATCGGCCTGCAACAACGCTCGCACTGCCTTGGGGAACGCCGGGGGGTTGTTGGGTTCCAGCCACACCCGCCGCACCTTGCCGCCCATCTGCGGGATGCGGCTCTCCCCGTGTACCCGCACTTCCCCCGCCACCATCGGCAGGGTCTTATCCGCAATCAGTTGCACATCATGCAGGGTGGAAGGCAGCACCTGGCCGGACACGCCCATGACGCGCCCGCTCTCGGCCACGGCTTCTTCAAAACTGCCGGTCAGTTCGCTCAGCGCGCTGATGAACAGGTTGCCGAACGAGTGGCCTTCCAGTTCGCCGCCCTGGCTGCCGAAACGGTATTGGAATAATTGCGTAATCAGGTCTTCGTCGTCGGAGAGGGCGGCGAGGCAGTTGCGGATGTCGCCGGGGGGCAGCACGCCCAGGGCGTTGCGCAGGCGACCGGACGAGCCGCCGTCATCCGCAACAGTGACGATGGCGGTGAGGTTGGACGTGAGCCGTTTGAGGCCGCGCAGCAGGGTGCTCAGGCCGTGCCCGCCGCCGATGACGACAATGCGCGACCCGCGCTCGCGCTTGCGGTAGCGGGCGATGGTGTCCACTACCGGCAAGCCGGGGCGCAGGAACGGGGCGAGTATCGAGCGGTTGAGGCCCCAGATGCCGAGGCCGATGATGCCCACGCCAATGCCACCAAAAATGATGGCGCGCACCAGGCGCGGCAGGAAACGCAGGGAGAGGTAAGACAGGACGGGCAGCCACCAGGTTTCCGGGGCCGTGCGGTAGACATCCAGCACCGCAATTGCCAGACCCACAGCGATGAAGGTGATGCCCGCCAGCAGCAGGAACAGCCAGCGTTTCACCCCCAGGCCCGGCGTCAGCCAGCGCAGCAACTCCGCCCACGCCACCTGCAGGCGGGCCTTTCCGGTTGGTTTTTCGCGTTCCATTGTCTTGCGAGTGTAGCCCCAATTGGAAAGCGGGTCAATGCGCGGTGAGGCTAAGAATCACTTGCATGTACCGGAGGTCTTCACGTCATACAGCCAGACATTGCCGCCATAAAATTCCGCCACGTCGAGCAGGCAGTAACGCCCTTCCAGCGCTTCACGGGTTTCCCGGCTCACCCGGAGGTGAATGTCCGAAAGGATTAAGTGCTCGTAGCCGCCGTCTGCCAGCAATTGGGCCAGTGCATCCACATCTTCGGGCTGGCATTGGCGGCCATCTACAAGCGTCACGCCGCCGAATTGTTCTTCATAGTAGTCGTAATTGGTGCTGTACCCGCAACCCACCGAATACGAATTGGGGAAACTCTCATGGATGACCTGAATCGCTCGGGCCACTTCGCGCGCCTGGTATTTGTGCACCTCCTCGTAGTAGTCTTTCACAAATACGGTGTGGAAGAGCAGGTAGATGACCAATCCGGCGCCCAGCGCCCCCCTGGCTGCGGGCACAAATCTGCCCGGGACCAGCATGACCAACGAGAGCGCCCCGCGCGCGACCAGCAAATAAAGCGGCGCAATCAGGAAAATAATATAGCGGTCCACCCACAGAGATTTGACTGCATGCGAGAAGGCGTACAGGATGACCATCGGGACGACAATAGCCAGGAGCAACAGGGGCTCCTCAACGGAATGCGGTTTCCCCATGGTCTCAGAGTCTCTTCCCCACTTCATAAGATAAGAAAAGATCCCATAGGCTACAAACGCCGCCCCAAGGATAAGCGGCAGATCGAAGTTGGGTTCTGACGTTCTTCCGCGCAATCCGCTCAACGCCCAGCTGAAGAACTGCAAAACCTTTTCAGGGTAGGGGGGAATGATCCAATTCAGGTATCTCTCCCGGCCCACCTGTTGAAATACTCGTGGCAGCCACAAGGCAAACCCCGGAACGAAGGCCGCATACAAACCCATCGTCTCGAGCGCTTTTTTCTTCTGTATGGAAACCAACACCAATACACCAGCCTGCCATACGAGCATTAACCCCACCAGATAATGTGTATAGAGAGCGGATAGGGCAAAGACGAAATACAGCACCGCCTGCCGCCGGTCCAGCTTTGCCGCCTTCATCAGCGATTTCAGACAACCAAACCAGTAATACGTTGCGATAATACTGAAAAGCAGGACCCACGCATACACGCGAGCTTCCTGACTGTAATAGATGGGTACGAAAAGTACCGCCATCATCCCTGCGCTCAGCAATCCCTCCTGATAGCCAAACAGCCTGCGCCCCAACAGGTAGATCGCAAAAATAGTCAGGATTCCTGCCAAGGCTGGCGGAAAACGCAGGGCTGTTTCTGAGGAACCCAAAAAACGATAGGCCGCGAGCTCAAAATAAAACCCAAGGGGCGCCTGGCCGTTAGCGCTGATGGCATCGTTCATTTGGGCAAGGGTCGGCATGGATATGTTTCGATACGTTCCGGCTTCATCCGACCAGAACGATTGAAAATCCAACCCATACAGACGCAGCCCTGCGCCCCCGAGCACGATTACTGACAGGAGAAGCCCAATTCTGAGATTTGATTTCGTTCGATGCTTCAATGAATCGAGGGTCATCGTTCCTCCTGTGCGAAGTTGTGAAATTCTATCACCCTACCTGATTCTGCCAACTCGCTCTTGCACCTGTGTTTTAATAGCCTTATGACCCTCACCGACAAACGCTGGCAGCTCGCCAGTCCCATCACCCCCGAAGCCGACAACAACCTGAAGGACTACGCCCCCACCCTGCGCCAGGTACTGTTCAACCGCGGCATCGGCACCGCGGCGGAAGCCGAGACGTTTCTGAACGCGCCGTTGCCGCACACCGACCCGTTCCTGCTGCTGGAGATGGGCACGGCCGTGGCGCGCATCCGCCGCGCCATCACGGACGGCGAGCGCATCGTCATCTATGGCGATTATGACGTGGACGGAGTCACGGCCTCGGTGCTGATGGTGGAAACCCTGCGCGCCCTCAATGCCAATGTGGACAATTACATCCCCAACCGCTTTGATGAAGGCTACGGCCTGAACAAAGACGCGCTCACCGAACTGAAACAGACCGGCGCCGGCTTGGTCATCACCGTGGACTGCGGCATCCGCTCGATTCCCGAAGCGGAGCATGCCCGCAGCATCGGGTTGGACATGATCATCACCGACCACCATTCACCGGCTGCCGACCTGCCGCCGGCGCTGGCGGTCATCAACCCCAAGCGCGACGGCGACCCCTACCCGGAGAAACTACTGGCCGGGGTGGGCGTGGCCTACAAACTGGCCTGCGCCCTGCTCAAGGTTGCCGGCGAGCCTCTCGACCCGGAAAGCCTGCTGGACCTGGTGGCCATCGGCACGGTGGCGGACCTGGTGCCGCTGACCGGCGAGAACCGACCGCTGGTGCGCCACGGGCTGGCATTGCTGCGCGCCACCCGCCGCCAGGGGGTGCTCTCCCTGCTGGGCGTGGCCGGAGTCCCGCCCGCCACACTCAACGCCGGGCACATCGGGTTCATCATTGGCCCGCGGCTGAATGCCGCCGGGCGGCTGGCCGATGCGCAGGAAGCCTTCAACCTGCTCACCTGTACCGACGTATTCAAAGCCGGCGCGCTTGCCCAGGCGCTGGACGACCGCAACCGCGAGCGCCAGGAGGTGACGCGGGCGGTGCAGACCCGCGCCGACGAGCTGGCGGGCGCCGGCGACCCGGACAAGCTCATCCTCTTCGCGCTTGACGCTTCCTTTAACCTGGGCGTGGTGGGGCTGGCGGCGGCGCGGCTGGTGGAGGCGCATTACCGCCCGGCGGTGGTGGCCGGGCAGGAGGGCGAGTTCACCCGCGCCTCGTGCCGCAGTATCCCGGAGTTTCACATCACCGCCGCGCTGGACGAGTGCGCCGACCTGATTGACCACCACGGCGGGCACGCCGCCGCCGCCGGGTTCACCGTGCTTACCAGCCGCTATCCGGAACTGGTGAAGCGGCTCGAAGCCATTGCCCGGCGCGAACTGGGCGGCAAGGACCTGCGCCCGCTGCTGAACGCCGATGCCGAGGTGCCGTTGGTGGACTTGCAGGCCAGCCTGCTGAAGGACCTGGATAAGTTACAACCGACCGGATACGGCAACCGCGAGCCGGCATTCATTTCCCGCGGGGTGCTGGCCAAGTCGGTGAAGGCAGTGGGCAAGGAAGGCGCGCACCTCAAGCTGGTGGTGTCCGATGGGTGGGTGATGATGGATGCGATCGCCTTCCGCCAGGGGCATTGGGCGGGCAAGATACCGCCGAAGCTGGACATCCTGTATAACTTTGAGATGAATGAGTTTAACGGGCGGCAGAGATTGCAGTTGAATGTGAAGGATATCAAGGCGAGTGAGGGGGGTTTGTAATTGGTAATTGGTAACTCGCAATTGCTCTGTTGCGGGGATGCCGATATGCAAAGTCCTGTCACCCTGAGCGCAGCGAAGGGTCGCGAGTCGGGAACTTTTTCCAGGAAGCCGAACTGAAACAGGATGGAGAATGGAATTCCTCGCTGCACTCGCAATGACAAAGATAAACCAGCAGAGCAATACCAAATAATTAATTACCAATTACTAATGGGGATTATATACTTGACAAATGCGATTCTCTCATCTTCTGCTGATGGTTTTGTGCTATGATGAGTGAGCAAACATCTCAGGCTTGGTGGGACTATCACCGGATGGCAGACAACATCTTTGCGGCAGACCCCAGAGGCTTTGAGGTGGAATGTGCCGATGAGCGCTTTAGGCGAATACAAAACAAGCATCCTGAAACCGCTAGATTCTTGACTAAGGCGATTATCAGAGAGGCTATCGAAAAACCACAGCATAGGACTATTTACTCCTCACCTAGCAATCCTAACCGCCATATCTACTACGGGAAAAGGTATCCAAAGTTTGAGATAAAGGTAGTAGTGGATTTCAACTCCAAGCTAGGAACTATTGTAACGTTCCACGCTTGTTCAAGGCGACCACCTGAGGAGAGGATGATATGGCCGATTACAAACCAATGATTAAAGAGAAAGCGATAAAGATGGACTCGCTCACGAAAGCCCTTGGAAACAAGGCTCATGATGTCTATATCCTCTATGACGATACCATTGACGAACTCGTTGTGAGGTTTGAATTCCCGCGCAGACCAACGGCGTTTTATTATGCTCGCGAGGGAGTTGATTTGATTATAAATACCGGAAACAACATGGCGATAGGCATCGTTTTTTCTGAGTTCACTACAAGGCATGTCCCGGCACTAAAGGGATTGCTTGACGTTTGGAACATGCAGGGATTGCCAGAGGTCAGGGGATATAAGAAAGTGCACTACAAGCCAAGCGGGGAGGATACTCAGCCATATTACTCCCCCCTAAGGTCATCTGCAAAATCCTTGAAAGAAGCCCTTGCCCACTAAGAAAAAGCCCGGCCTAATCGCCGGGCTTTTTCTTAGTCTTTTCCTTTGGCTTTTCTTTTCCTTCATCCGGCTTGACTTGAAGGAATGCCTTTAGCAATTCCTTGAAGTCCGGGCCAAAAAGGGAAACGGGCCTTTCGTTTGTGACCTTTGGTTCCTGTTTGCTGCTCATGCATTTAGTATAGCGCATTGGATTCTGTTTCGCAATGTATAATCGGGCGGGTGGAAGCAGACTCTTTTGAATATCCTAGTTCCGTAGAACATTTTCGGGCACTGATGGAAGAGTTAATAATGCCGCGCGGGGGACGCTGGAACTCCTCAAATGGGAACACCTACATGATCCAATATGGTCCTGAACTTCGCGACGCAAAGAGAGAGGTTTGGACAGTTTACAAGATAGATTCAGACCAAGAAAATCCGTTCGACCACGTCGCTCAACGCGCAACTATCATTGCGCTCGAAAGTTTCCCGATGCGTACGAAGGTTAAGATAGTTGACGGTATCGAATATCACGCATCATCACGAATAATTATCCCTGGAGTTGAGGCGGGCCCTCCAAACCTAAGAACAAGATTCTTGAACAAAATAGGGGGTGACGACCTAATCGAATTAGGAAAATCAATACGGGAACTCTTTATGGATTCTGAGGCTGGTCAGGCTCCAATATTGCCAGTAAGGATGCCCCAGAAGCCACCACCTGAAGCAACATTAATACTCTGGTTCGATTATTACTCGCAAATGAAAACTGCCGGATTCAAATACACCCTAGATGACTTGGCTAACGATTCTGGCTACAGCCCTTCCCACATCAGGCACGAACATCCAAATTACAAACGAAGCAAAGAATAGCAAACCGCACATTTTCAGCACATTTTCAGCACATTTTCCGGAACACGTTTGTTCTATTTTTGTCCTTCTAAATTCGCCCCCAACCCCATAGAATGACAGCATGAAGGAGGTACAGATGCTCAGGAGAAATTTACGCTCGGTTGCGGAAAACGGTAAGTCATCCAGTAGCAATCGAGCCTAAATAAAAAGAGAGACCACACCGGCTGGATGTGGTCGCCAATTGCTTCGGTGGTGGAACTGGTAGACACAGCAACTTTGGAAGTTGCCGCCTGGCAGGGCATACGGGTTCAAGTCCCGTCCGAAGCATTCCTAAGATAGCATCGAGCAGGACAAAAGTCAAGCCCCCCTAGTGCTTTACTGGGTCGCGGTAGTAAAGCCGCTTCCCCTCGGCCCCGCGAATTGCAGCCTTCATCCGTTCAACGTCGCTAGACTTGCGGTGATTCCAACGGAAGCCAAATTCGTTGACGTAGCGGTCAAGATGCTGTTCGCTCACATGGTGGAACGTGCCAACTATGCCGCGCTTCAACAGGGCAATCCAACTCTCGGCGGTGTTGGTGTAGGCATTGCCTCGGACGTACTCGCCGCGCCGATGTTCGACTACTTCGTGTCCGGCAAATTCGGCATCCAGTCCGGCGTAAGCAATCCATTCATCGGTGACGATGGTGGCGGACTTGGCAACGTTGTTGCGGATGTTGTTCTTTAGGGTCTTGGCATCGGTGCTTACAACCTTCTGGGCAAGGACGCGGCCATCACGTTCCACAAGGATAGCAACGGGCGTCTTGGTCTTGGTGCTTCGGCCCTGATTGCCCTTCGTGCGCTTGCTGGCGTGTTTGTTCTTTTCCTTGCCGCCGATGTAAGTTTCATCGGCTTCGACCACGCCACTAAGCAGGGCGGCAACTGGTTCTTTGCTCATGGACTCGCGGATGCGGTGTTCCATAAACCACGCGGTCTTGTAGGTCACGCCCAAAGTGCGGTGCAACTGGTGGGCGGAAATGCCCTTCTTGCTGGAATTCATCAGGTAGAAGGCAACCACCCATTTGCTCAACGGGATTCGGCTTCCCTCAAAGATAGTGCCAACGGTGACGGTAAACTGCTTGCGGCACTTGGCGCAGGAGTACAGGCCGGGGCGAGTCTTGGACTTGGCGGTCTTGGGCGTAATCTTGTAAACGTCCGTTGACTGGCAATGCGGGCAAATGGGGCCGTTGGGCCAGCGCAGTTCTTCGATGAAAGCGCGGGCTTCATCTTCGGTCATTCGTGAGAGGGTGCTAAAATTTACGTTGTCCATTTGCTAACTCCTGTTTGATACTTAGAGTATAGCAAAAAGACTTGCATTTGTCAAGTATATAATTCCCTTACTAATCTCTAATTACTACTCCCTACTCACTAATCCCCAATCACTTCTCTTGAAAACTCCTCAAACCGCCCCGCAAGTATCGCCGCGCGCATGTCTTTGGCGAGCTGGACGAGCATGTGCAGGTTGTGGATGGAGAGGAGGGTGGCGGAGAGCATTTCGCCCGAGACGATGAGATGGCGCAGGTAGGCGCGGGTGAAGGTCCGGCAGGTGTAGCACTGGCAGGCGGCGTCAATCGGCTGTTCGTCGCGGGCGAAGGGCGCGTTCTTGAGGTTCAGCCGTCTGCCATTCCGCAACATCGCAGAATGGTTGCGCCCCATGCGAGTCGGCAGCACACAGTCGAAGATGTCCACACCGCGGGCCACGCCGTTGAGCAGGTCTTCCACCGTGCCAACGCCCATCAGGTAGCGCGGTTTGTTGGCGGGCAGGATGGGGGTAACGACGTCCAGCATGGCGTTCATTTCTTCTTTTTTCTCGCCCACGGACAGGCCGCCGATGGCATTGCCGGGGAGGTCCAGCCCGGCGACGTACTCGGCGGACTGGGCGCGCAGGTCCGGGAAGACGCCGCCCTGCACGATGCCGAAAAGCGCCTGGTCATCGCGCGTTTTGGCCGCCACGCAGCGCGCCAGCCAGGCGTGGGTGCGGGCGAGCGAGACGTCCATGTAGGCGCGGTCGTAGGGCAGCGGGCATTCGTCGAAGGCCATGATGATGTCCGAGCCGAGGTTCTGTTGAATCTGGATGCTGCGTTCCGGCGTGAAGCGGTGGGTGGAGCCGTCGATGTGGCTCTTGAAGGTGACGCCGTCGTCGTCAATCGTGCGGGTGTCGCCGAGGGAGAAGACCTGGAAGCCGCCGGAATCGGTGAGCATGGGGTGCGGCCACTGCATGAACTGGTGCAGGCCGCCCATTTCGGCCACCAGGTCATCGCCGGGGCGCAGGTAGAGGTGGTAGGTGTTGGCGAGGACGAGAGTCGCGCCGAGGTCGTGCAGTTGGGCGGGGGTGACGGCTTTGACGGTGGCGGCGGTGCCGACCGGGGCGAAGACCGGGGTTTCGAGTGTGCCGTGCGGGGTGTGGAAGCGGCCGGCGCGTGCGGCGCCATCGGTGGCGTCCATGTCAAAGGTGAAGGGCGCGGTGGGGATAGCGGGGGCGGGGGCGGACATGGCGAGGATTGTATCAGTTGGTCCGGCGAACTCCAGGCGGAGGGACAAATGTATAGACATTTGCACACACCCCCTGCGAAAAATGTCCATGTGATGTCCATCGGATGTCCCTTGCATGTCCCTTGAATGTCCTTTTGTTGTCACTGACGCTGGAAGTTTGACAGTGCGTGTCCCATTGTCCTATGGGGGCGGGGGGAGGTGACAAATTAAGTGACATAGTACGCCCCCACTGAAAATTTTGTCACTTCGTGTCACTCCCTTTTGTAAAGGTCTTGACGGGCGAGGGAAAGACATCTCACGCAAAGTCGCAAATAAAAGAAAGACTAGAGGAATATAAGGAAACCATGCTGATTGACCCCCGCGAGGAAATGATAGCATGGGGCGGGGGCGAGGGGAAGCGAAAGGGCGGAAATGTAATGCGTGGGCGTAAGGCTATTCAGCAGGATGAATGTCCCATATCCACCAGCCGGTGCCAACTGCATACAGTGTCTGTTTACCTTTTGTGGTTTCCATAATTTTCCCCACGATTTCAAAGGGCGACTCTGGGTCTTCATTATCAATGATGATTTTACGGCTGTCGTCGACTCCCATCGTACCGTTACCGGAAAACCGATTTGTCCATTCTACAATTCTTACTGCCGTTTCCCATGGGAAATAGGGTCTTGCCCAACCATTCCATAAATCGCTTGGTTGGTAGTAGCCATCAAAGGGCTCTTGACCCTCAATAGAGAATTTTTCAGGTGTGAGCATATTTTTATCTGTCAGCAAAAAATGTGCCTGTCTTGATGACTTCTATTTCTATGATATCAGATTGGGTAGATTAATAACATGCCTAGGATGGCGATGTCAAACTCCTGAAAATCCTCTACATTTATTTAGTCAACTGGGCGAATGTGTCTGGGATCTATTCACACATCCATGTTAGCGTTGCCGCCATTACTTTCTATTGGTTTAGTTGAAGGAACTTAGCTAGCCGCGTTCTTAATTTTACAGGATCTTTTGTCCAACACTCCCAGACTACAAGTACATGCCACCCCAATTTCTTTAGTTCGGCTAGATTCGCTCGATCCCGCTGAACATTGCCCAACCGCTTTTGCTCCCAGAAATCGGCACGGGTGATCGGTTTGACTTTGCCATAACGACACTTGTGCATGTGCCAGAAACACCCATTTACCAATATGATTTTCTTATGTCTTGTTAGAACGAGGTCCGGTTTTCCAGGGAGTCTCCTGCTATGTAGTGAATACCTGTAACCCATCGAATGAATCATTGAGCGGACGAGGATCTCTGGCCGAGTATTTTTGCTTTTGATCCTCGACATATTGAGTTTTCTTTGTTCGGGGGTAAGGACATCAGGCATTTGGATAAAGTTCTGCCACTTGATTGAGAAATCCTTGAATAGTCAGGATTTCGGTTCTATCTTCTTTTGGATATTGCTTGTGGAGAGATTCTGGGACTATCAGGCATACCCCGGCTTGCCGCATTTCCTGGAGTTGGGGGGAGGATATCCCCTCCTGCAAGGTGAGGATATGTTTTCTCTCTACTCTCCGAGCCTCGTTCAATACCTGACGCCATCTGTCCCTACAAGTACGTTTTACTCCAACAATGAAAAGTTTGTCCGCAGGGAACTGCATGTCGTCATATTGCTCTTTTCCCGGAATTACAATATCAGGTCTGGTGCCATCGAGCGTTTGTCGCATTTGATATGGTATCCCCTCCTGCTGCAAGAGAAATTCAACATGGTTTTCCAGAGAACGTCCCGACCGGGATTTTCTCGCCTGAAGTATTTTCTGTGCAACCATAAGGAAATCATCGATAGATGCAAAAAGGCGAGTGACCTCAGATTGAAAAACCCTTCGTTCTGCCATCTTATAGAGGGTGTATTCTTCCCTTATAAATCTCATTAGCTGCAAATCGGGGGAGAGATTTGCGAAATCCTGCGTACAACTGAATATTGCCTTCCTTGTAGAATCAGAGAATACTTGTCCGGAGGGCAATTCCGAAAGGCCGGCAGCAATTTCCCTGAACAGTCTATTAATGCATTCGTCTTCAGATTCGAGTGATTCGGCTCCTTGTTCGTAAAGAGCCCAGGATTCATAAACTTCGATTCCCAAAGCTATCTGGATATCAAAGATATCATCATCCAAATCCAGAACATATGCAATAAATTTGTCGATTGTTTCTGGAATTAATACAAGGAGGCTGCCAAGATTGTCAGATGTTCTCCAGGGGAAGTCATTCCCGAAACGGGTAATTCGATATTCGCTCCTTGTTCCCTTTCCATACCACTTAACCATCGACTGGGTTTCAATTCCATCCGGCCAGGTAATCATGACAGGATGATCCGCGTTATAACCTTTGTCAGGAGGGTTTGGAGAAAAATGCCCTGCTGCTCCTTTGGGCAAATAGAATCCGGCCTGGTGTGCCCCAGTAAGATCTACATCATTTGCCGAAATAAACTTTAGCAGGGCGGTACGGTTTCTTAGAGCATCATTTATTGCCCGTTCACAGTACGGTGATGCCATATTCCTCCAAACCTATCTGAACAACGACATCCTTGATTCAAGAACGTGATGGCTTAGAACTCTTACGATATTCCTCCCGATCGCCTCCACCACTTTTGGAACAACTGCATTGCCAAATTGCCGATATGCCTGGGTATCGGATACTACTATTGGCCGGTCATTTCCGAAACCCATAAGTCTGGCACATTCGGCTGGAGTAAGCCTGCGGGGATTCTTGTTCTTTCCCTGGGCTATCAGGATTTCCGAACCGTCCTTATAGTATCGGGCACTAAGAGTTCGTGTCACTCCATCAGGATCGGCAAGCCCAAAGCCAAACCCATTTCCTTTCTCCTTATGACGTCGTGCATATTCCTGCAAGTAATTCCAGAGATGATCACTCAGCGTGTATTTTGGATCGGGGCGTTTCTCAAGGATATCCACCAATTTGGGCTTGTTATCAGGATCAGCAACCGGGAATTCAAACCGGGGCGCTTCCCCAAACACCTTCTTATCAAAACAAATAATATAGACGCGTTCACGATGTTGGGGAACCCAACCCGCTGCATCAATCACCTTATGAAAAACCCAATAACCCAGCCCTTCGAGGGTTTCTTGTATTACTTTCCAGGTCCTCCCTCGATCATGAGATTGCAGGTTTTTTACATTTTCAAGGAACAGCACCGGTGGGCGTTTTATTTCAATAATGGTGGCAAGGTTGAAAAACAAGGTGCCCTGGGCCTGGTCCATAAAACCGTGGGCCTTTCCCAGGCTCTTTTTCTTTGATACTCCAGCGATTGAAAATGGCTGGCAGGGAAAACCTGCCGCAAGTATGTCATGATCCGGTATATCTGCGGGGTTTATTTTTGTAATATCGCCATGAGGGGTTTCGCCAAACCACGCTCTGTAAGTCTTCTGGCTATACTTGTCCCACTCAGAGGAAAAGACGCATTTACCGCCAAGGTTTCTGAGCGCAATATGAAATCCGCCTATCCCGGCAAACAAATCGATAAATTTGAACGGGAAACTCTCAGGCAATATCTGATAAGGGAGTGGCTGATCAAGTCCAACAAGATAGGGTTGCCGACCTTCACGTACCGCATTGAGGATGTTAACGATGAATTCCTTTTGGGACATTCTAACTTCAAGTCGTTCACTTTCAATCCATTCTCGAAGTTCGGGTGGAACGTCCCGGACCAAAATGTCATCGGCCATGGTTATGATTTCCTCTCGCTGGGAAAAACTGATATCACGATAATATCAGACAACTGTTCTATATGCAATCTGTATTTCCGCCCATTCTTCGAGCAAGAATTGCCTTAGTTGAAAACTGGTCTGCGGAGCAGGATGATAGATACGTAATGGGCTCGGCTGAAGCCTCGACTCCGGGTCAGGGGGCGCGGGTGGGCACGCGCCACACCTCGGCGGGGCCGGTGGTGTAGAGCAACTGCGCGGCGGGCAGGTCCAGCCACTGCGCCCAGCCGTGTTTTTCGGCATCGCTGGCCAGCGTCTCGTTCTGGGTGTTCACCACCACCAGCGCCCAATCCACCAGGTCGCCCTCGGTGTAGAGATAATCCTCGGCCTCGCCGCCGCGCCGCCCCAGGTAGTAGGTGAGCGGGGCGCGCAGCGGGCTGGTGGTCAGCACGCGGCCTGGCACATCCTCCATCGCAAGCAAATAAATCGCGAGGCGTTCTTCAAGGCCGGGCGTGGCGAGGCGTTGGCGGGCGGTGGCAGCAGAGACGGCCAGCCCACCCAGCGCGACGGCGGCAACGGCGACGGCCAGCAGGCGCGGCCCCCAGACTGCCCGGCGCGCCAGCGCCCACCCGCCCAGCGCCGCCCAGCCCGCAGCGGCCCACAACAGCACGAACGGCGCGAAGAACACCCAGTTGCGCGGCAGGGGGGCCAGCCCGCGGGCGACCATGAAGGCCGCCATCACCAGCAGGCCGGCCTGAACGGGCACCCGCCCGCGGCCGCTGCGCCAATGGAACAGCATGGAGAGGACGAAGCCACCGGCTAGCAGCAGGTCAAGCGGCCAGAGGTCGAAGGTCCACATCGTCCGCGTCTGCGCCAGGCGGATGGCGAGGGTGGGCAGGAATTCATCCGGCGGCAGCGGGCGCACGAAGCGGTTGAAGAACACCGAGTCGAAGCTGGTGCCGAAGATATAGATAGGAGAGTACAGCAGAAGCATGAGGGCGAGGCCGCCCAGCCCGGCGGCGGCGAGGCCCAGCAGGTCGCGCCCGCGCCGCGCCCCGCCGACGTCGGCGGCCAGCCACGCCAGCCCCCACCAGCCCGCCAGCAGCGCCATCGGCAGCAGCATAATAGGCAGGGTGTACAGCCCGAGGCCGAACCACACGGCAAGCAGCAGCCAACCGAGGACGGTAGGCTCTCGTCGTTGCGCCTCGGCGGTGAGGAGGGCCAGCAGGGCGAAGACCGCCATCAGAGTGTAGCCGCGCGCATCCACGCTGAAATCCACCAGCACAGGCAGGGCGGCGGTGAAAGCCGCGGCCAGCAGGCCGGCGGCGCGGCCGTAAAACGCCCGCCCGGCGAGGTAGGCCAGCGGGATGAGGGCGACCCCGGCAAGGTAGGCGGGCAGGCGCAGCGCCCACGGCGCATCCCCGAACAGGCGCGTGCTGAAGAACATCAGCGCGGTGTGCAGGACGTGGTTGTTGGGCAGGTGGTAATCGGTGAGGACGTAGCGCAGCGGCCGGCTGGCGAACGCGATGTAGGAGTAGGCTTCGTCGTGGCCGAGGGCCTGAGTCAGCAGCAGCGCACGGCCCAGCGCACCGGCGAGGGTGACCGCCAGCAGTGCGAGGGCGAAGCGGCGTTCATCGGCGGCGAAGCGCAGCAGGGCGAGCAGGGGCGCGGCCCCCGTTTTCCAATCGGGGCGCGGCGGATGCCACCCGCGCCGCAGGGCAAGGCCGAAAGCGAACAATGCGAGAGCGACGGCGCGCAGCGCCCAGGCAAGGGCGGCATGCACGGCCGAGGTGTACAGTTCCAGCGTGCCGTCGGCGGCGAGGCGGTCGGCGAGGGATTGCGCCGCGGGGTATCCGAGCAGAGAGGCGGCGAGCAAGGCGAGCGCGAGGAAGACGGGGAGGAGGAAGGCGCGCATGGAAAGTGGTGGTATTTAACCACAGAGGAAAAGAAAAACCTATCTCACGCAAAGGCGCAAAGACGCGAAGAAAAGCAATTCAAAAAAATTATGAGTAGAGCCAGACGACCATAAACACAGTGACTACTGCAAGCAAGAGGGTGAGCGGCATGCCGACCTTGAGGTAGTCGCGCATCCGGTAGCCGCCGGGGCCCATCACCAGTACGTTGCCGGGATGGCTCACCGGCGTGATGAAGTTGCACGACGCCGCGGCGGCCACCAGCAGGGCCAGCGCCTGGGGCGGCAGGCCGAACTGCGCCGCGGAAACCAGCGCCAGCGGGGCCATCAGCAACACCAGCACCGCACTGGGAATAAACTGCGAGGCCAGCGCGGTGGTCAGGAACAGCGCCGCCAACTGCCCGTGCAGGCCAAGCGCGGCAATCGCCTGCCCCAACCCGGCGGCCAGCCAGTCCGCCGCGCCGCTTTTCTGCATGGCGATGCCCAGCGGCAGCATGGCGGCCACCAGGAACACCGAGCGCCAGTCGATGGCGCGGTAGGCTTCGTCCATCGTCAGGCAGCCGGTAAGCACCATGAGCGTGGCGGCCAGCAGGGCGGCCAGCGCCACCGGCAGCACGCCCAGCACCACCAGCGCCACCATGCCCAGCAGGATGCCGGCGGCCAGCGGCGCCTTGGTCTCGCGCGGCGCGTCTTTGATTTCTTCGCTCAACACCAGGAAATCCGGCTCGGCGGACAGCACCTTGAGGCGCGCCCGCGGGCCGTAGATGAGCAGGGCATCGCCGAAGCGAATCTCCATATCGCGCAGGTTGAAGCGGTAGGGGCGGCCGGCGCGCCAGATGGCGAGCACGCTCAACCCGTATTTTTCGCGGAAGTGCACCTGGCGCAGGGTCTTGCCGTTGAGCCGCGACTGCGGCGAAAGCACCACCGGCACGAGGCCGACCTGGTCGGATTGCATTTCGGCGAAGGATGGCACAGCGCTGGTGTCCACCTCCAGCCCCTGCAGGCCACGGAAGGCGTCCAGGTCTTCGGGGCGCGCTTCCACCACCACCCGGTCGCCGGGTTGCAGCACCTCGGAGGGCGCGGGCATCGGCAGAGTCTGGTCGCCGCGCAGGATGGTGAGCGCCGAGAAACCAAAGCCATCGGCAAGGCGGCTTTCGGCCAGCGTCTTGCCCGCCAGCGAGGAGTCCTCCGGTACGCGCACCAGCATCAGGCGTTCGTCGAGGCGGTAAATCTGGGTGCTGCGCGCCTCCGAGACGTAGAAGTCCGGCACATGGCGCATGCCTTCCAACCGGCCGGTGGTGGATTGCACCAGCAGGATGTCGCCTTCGTGCAACGGCAGGCTTTGCAGGTTGGTGCGGTTCGGTTTGCCGTCGCGCCAGATGGCGAGCACATTGGCGCCGAAACGCCGGCGGAAGTTCAGGTCGCCGAGGGTCTGCCCCAGCATGGGCGAGCGCGGCGCAATTGCCACTTCGGCCAGTTGCACATCCCCGCCGGTAAGGTGTTCGGTGACGTACTGCGGTTCTTCCACCTGCAACTGCGCGCCGCGCTTGAGTTCGTTCAGGCGGTCCTGCCGCCCGGAGACCAGCAGGCGGTCGCCGGGTTGGATGCGCAGATGCGGCTCGGGCGCGAGGGTGACATCATCGCCGTGGCGCAGGATGCCGACCACATTGACGCCCAGCGCCGAGCCGAGGTGGCTTTCGGCCAGCGTTTTGCCCGCCAGGGGGGAACCGGGCGGCAGTTTGACCACGAACAGCCGCTCATCCAGGCTGAAAGCAGTTTCTTCGAGGCGGCTGTGATGGTCGAGGTCGCGCGCCGGGTCGCGCTGCGGCAGCAGGTGGCGGCCAAGGACGAGGAAGTACAGGATGCCGGCGGCGGTGATGGTCAGCCCCAGCGGGGCGAACTCCAGCATGCCGAGCGGCGCGTAGCCCGCGCTTTGCAGGGCATCGTTGGCGATGAGGTTGGGCGGCGTGCCGATGAGGGTGATGAGGCCGCCCATCAGCGTGGCATAGGACAGCGGGATGAGCAGACGCGAGGGCGATTGGCGCGTGCGGCGCGCGACATCCAGCGCGACGGGCAGCAACAGGGCCACCACGCCCAGGTTGTTCATCACGCTGGAGAGGGCCGCGGCCGCCAGCATCAGCACCAGCAGGATGCGCACCGGCCCGCGGCCGCCCACCCGCAGCACCCAGCGCCCCATGCGCCCGGCCACGCCGGTGCGCGAAAGGCCGGCGCTGAGGATGAACATCGTCCACATGACGACCACCGCGCCGCTGGAAAAGCCGGAGAGCGCTTCATCCGCAGTGACAAGGCCGGCCAACGCCAGCGCGCACAATACCAGCAGGGCGATAAGGTCCATCCGCAGGCGTTCGCTGATGAACAGGACGATGGAAATGACCAGGATGCCCAGCGTGAGCAGGATTGGAGGGGTCATCAGGGGGAATTATATCCGCCGGATGCGCGGTGATATAATCCTTTGGGCTGTACGCCAAAAGCAGAATTGCCCCCAGGAGACCCCCTATGAAGTCCGCAATGAACCCCCAGGATGTCCATGCCACCATCAAAAAATACATGCTCGGCGACGGCGAAGCCCTGGTGCTGGACCTGGCCAAAAGCCACGGCGCCTACATCCACGATGCGCTGAGCGGCCGCGATTTCATAGACTTTTTCACCTTCTACGGCAGCCAGCCGGTGGGCTACAACCACCCCAAAATGCAGGATGACGCCTTCAAGGAAGCCCTGCTGGAAGCCGCCCAGATTAAGCCCTCTTCGTCCGATTTCTATACCACCCACATGGCGCGCTTCGTGGAAACCTTTGGCCGGGTAGCCATGCCGGAAGGGTTTCACCATTTGTTCCTCATCAGCGGCGGGGCGCTGGCGGTGGAGAACGCGCTGAAGACCGCCTTTGACTGGAAAGTGCGCAAGAACTTCAAACGCATCCAGGACAACCCGGACGCGGCGCAAAAAATGTACATCGAGGGCTTCGGCACCCAGATCATCCACTTCAAGGAAGCCTTCCACGGGCGTTCCGGCTACACCCTTTCGCTCACCAATACCGACGACCCGCGCAAGTACATGTACTTCCCTAAGTTCAACTGGCCGCGCATCGAGACACCCAAACTGCGCTTCCCGGTGACCGACGACGTGCTGGCGCAGGTGACGCGCATTGAGGACATCGCCCTGGCGCAAATTGAAAGCGCAGTACGCCAGTTCCGCGGCGATGTGGCCGCGCTAATCATCGAACCGATTCAGGGCGAGGGCGGCGACAACCATTTCCGCGACGAGTTCTTCCAGGCACTGCGCGACATGGCGAACAAGCACGAGTTCCTCTTCATCGTGGACGAAGTACAGAGCGGCATGGGCATCACCGGCAAAATGTGGGCAATGGAACACACGCCCGTCATGCCGGACCTCATCGCCTTCGGCAAGAAGGCGCAGGTGTGCGGCGTTATCGCCGGGCCGCGCCTGAAAGAAGTCAAGAACCACGTCTTCGAGGAGTCCAGCCGCATCAACTCCACCTGGGGCGGCAACCTGGTGGATATGGTGCGCTCCACCCGCTATCTGGAAATCATTGAAGAAGAGAAGTTGCTGCAACATGCCGCCCGCGTGGGCCAGAAGATGATTGACGGCCTGGAGCAGATTGCCGAAGAAAGCAAGGGCGTGATGACCAACGTGCGCGGCAAGGGGTTCATGATTGCCTACGACCTGCCCAGCCGCGAGGTGCGCAACGATGTATTGCACAAACTCTCCGACCATGGACTGAAGGCGCTGAAATCCGGCCCGCACAGCGTGCGCTTCCGCGGGATGCTGGACACGCCGGAGGATGTGGTGGACAAGGCGCTGGAAATCGTGGCACAGACGGTGCCGGTGGGGTGAGATAACCGCCATTTCAAGTCAAGTATGAGTGTTCAAAGTAGGGGTCGAGCTTAGCTCGACCCCTACGGATGCTTATTGGCGAGTTGTCCCCATTCTGACAACCCTCCGGCAAACGCCGAATCTTCCCACACCGAATTCTCTGGTATTCCAATTCCCATTTCCGCGTAGGGGCACGGCGACGCCGTGCCCCTACCGTGATGGTTCAACGGCCAACAGACCTTCGCGAATTTTCCCGCAAACGCCGAATCTTCCAATACTGTTCCTATACAGCCACAAGGGCAGATATGGTACAAAGGACTCATGCTGCCCGATTTTCGCGTCCGCCAGCGCGACTACCTGCTGGAAATCGCCCGCGCCCTGACCCAGGAACTGGACCAGGACAAACTGCTGCGGCGCATCCTGCAATTGAGCGCCGAAATGCTGGCCGGCCAGGCCGGTCTCATCGCCCTGCGCGGCGAGGACGGCGGCTGGCGGCTGGTGGTCTCCCACGGCATCAGCGACCAGTTGCTCAAGTACCTGGACGCCCTGCTGGCGCAACTGCCGGAAACCCAGAACCCGGCGCACTTTGAACTGCCGGAAGTCAACCGCATCCTCCAGCAAATCGCGCGCCGAGCCAGCCTGGGCCTGCTCACCGGCGTGGGCCTGCCGCTCATCGCCCGCAATCAGGTCATCGGCGTCATCTTCGTCTTTCGCAGCACCCAGGGCGGCTTCTCCGACAACGACTACATCCTGCTGCAAAGTTTTGCCGACCAGGCCGCCGTGGCGGTTGCCAACGCCCGCCTGTACACCCAGTTGCGCCACGAGAAGCAGCGCATGAGCGCGCTGCTGGATACCGCCGCCGACGGCATCCTCATCATGAAGCCCGACCATCAGATCGAGCACGTCAACCCGGCGTTCGCCCGCCTGTGGGGCCGCCCCAGTGAGGCGCTCATCGGCCTGAACCATGACGACGTGGTGCGCTGGACGAAACTGGCGCACGGCATCACCCTGGAAAAAGCCGAGGCCGGCGGCTGGCCGCTCTCGGCGCAGGCCACCCTGTATGTGGAAGGCGACCTGCTCAAGATGGACGGGGCGACCATGCCCATCGGCATGACCTACGCCGCGCTGCTCTCCGAGGAAGGCGCGCTGGTGAACATCATCGCCTCGGCGCGCGACATCACCCACTTCCGCCAGGCCGAAGACCTGAAGCGCACCTTCGTATCCGTCATCAGCCACGAGCTCAAGACGCCGGTGGCGCTCATCAAGGGCTACGTCAGCACCCTGCGCCGCGAGGATGCCCGCTGGGACCGCAAAATCGTGGACGACAGCCTGGCGGTCATCGAAGACGAGACCGACCGGCTGGCCGAACTCATCGAAAACCTGCTGGACGCCACGCGGTTAGAAGCCGGGGTGCTTTCGCTCAACGCCACTGACCTCGCCCTGCCCGCGCTGGCCAAGCGACTGGCCGAGCGCTTCCAGACCCAGACCGGCAAGCATCCGATTCGAACCGACTTTCCGGACGACTTCCCCATCGTGCTGGCGGATGAAGACCGCATCTCACAGGTTCTGTACAACCTCATCGGCAACGGGGTGAAGTACTCCCCGGAGGGCGGGGAAATCTGCATCAGCGGCGAAGTACGGCCGGAGCAGGTGGTGGTGTGCGTGCGCGACCACGGCAAGGGCATCGCCACCGGCGACCTGCCCCATGTATTCGACCGTTTCTACCGCGCCGACGACGCCCAGCGCAAGACCAGCGGGGCGGGCCTGGGGCTGTACCTGGCGCGCGCTGTCATCGAGGCGCACCGCGGCAACATCTGGGTGGACCCGACGGTGAAGGATGGGGCGCGCATTTGTTTCTCCCTACCGCGGCCGGATGAGGCGTGAAAAACGTGCGGAAATGCTGTAGTGCGGAAGTGTTGATTTTGGATTGCGGATTGTTGATTTGCCGCGCATATCCTCTATAATGGAACAATGAGCGCGGGAAGTTTTACAGGGAATTTACACGTCTTTGAAAAAGGGCCGAAAGCCCGCATCTCGTATCTTTGAAATCAGCCGGAGTTGTTGTAGTCTGAAGAGATACCCCCACCCAGTCAGGCAGGGGCTGGGAGAGCACGTCCCGCTTCTTCGGGCACAGACCCTGAGACTTAGATGCTGCCCCCAGCCCCATGTCCTGTTCAAGAGGTCGAACGGTATCCTGGGCATTGAGCCCGCATATACGAGGTTGACCCAACGAACAGGCTGCCTGATGTCTCGATTGTACAGCAAACGAGGTGCAGAATGAACTTATGGAACTTGGGAGTGGATGTCTCCAAAGCCCGGCTGGATGTCGCCCTGCTGGGCGAGACAGGTCAGACGGAAACAGCAGAGTTCAGCAACGACCGGGCCGGGCATGGGAAACTGCTGCGCTGGCTGAAGAAGAAAACCAAAGACCAGCCGGTGCATGCCTGTCTGGAAGCGACGGGGGTGTATGCCTTCGAAGCGGCCGAGGCGTTGCATGCGGCGGGTCATGCGGTGAGCGTGTTGAACCCGGCCCGGCCGGCGGCGTATGCCAAAAGCCAGCTCCGGCGCAACAAGACCGACAAGCTGGACGCCCACCTGCTGGCGGAGTTCTGCCGGACGCAGGAACCGCCGTTGTGGACGCCGCCGGGACCGGAATTTGCCCTTTTGCAGGCGTTGATCCGCCGTCTGGAAGACCTGGACGGCATGCGCCAGGCAGAGACCAACCGCCTGGAGGCGTTCCAGCGCACGCCGGAGCTGGTGAAGGACGTGCGCGAGCACATCGGTTTTCTGGAGCAGCAGATGGAGGACATCCGCCGGGAGATCGACGACCACATCGACCGCCATCCGGGGTTGAAGCATCAACGCGAGTTGCTGGCGAGCATCCCGGGAGTGGGCAAGCTGACCGCGGCCAAGCTGCTGAGCGAAGTGCCCAATCTGGCGACCTTCGAGAATGCCAAACAACTGGCGGCGTATGCCGGCTTGAATCCAGGGCAGCGGCAGTCCGGCAACAGCCGCAAGCGCAGTTCGATCTCGAAGGTGGGCAATGGCAACCTGCGGCGGTCGTTGTACATGCCGGCAATTGTGGCCAAGCGTTACAATCCAGTGGTGCGGGCCTTCTGCCAGCGACTGGAAGAGAAGAATAAACTGCCGATGGAGCAGGTGGTGGTCGCCATGCGCAAGTTACTGCACATCGCCTATGGAGTCATCAAGAATGACACACCCTTTGACCCCCACTGGGAACAAAACCATGAAAAACAGGCGGTTGCCTCTTGACTTCCAAGACGGTATCTACGTCCCCGGCACAGGCCGATTCGCGCAGCCGGACAACATAATTCCAAACCCAGCAAACCCGCAGGCATTAAATCGATACACCTACGTTCTGAATAGTCCCATAGTATTTGCGGATCCAACTGGCCATAGTGCTTGCTATGGCGCGGATGGTTATGGCCAATCTTGTAATTCAGGTCCTATGCAAGATGGCGTATGGACTGCTGAAGAAGCGGGAAGTGGTGATTCTATCTATCGTGACAGCCATAGTGATCCGCAACTCGTCAAGTTTGAGAAGGATAAGAATCACCCCCAAGATTGGACAATAGGAGAAATGTATGCGGTCGCTGAAGGAGCCAGGCTGACCGCAGAGGCGCTGGCAGCCTTGTATAATTCTATGGTGCTGTCAGGCCCGCATGTTGCGGAAGGAATTGCCCTTTCTCCCTCTGACGCCTATTTGATTACGTACGGTAGTACCGTAACTGCGATCAGATCAAGTCTTATCAAGGGCTATGCAGCTGAAATAACAAAAGGGGTCAATCGTATCACTTACTACAATGTCCAGTACACCGATGACCAAGGTAATCCCACAAGCGTCGATTACGATTACACAGCTGGACATGTTAATCATACGATTCATGAGTTGGGACACTTGTTTGATAATCGATCCCTTAATTTATTTAGGGGAGAAATGGTTGGCGATTTATCGATAGGTCCTAACGAGGACTTTTGGAAGGGTTTTGCCTGCGAAAAAAATTGCCCCGGTCGGCGTTATAGCAGGAGCAAGTTCGGCGGTGAGATTTTTGCCGATATGTTTATGATCTGGGTGACCGGTAACAACTTTGGAAGTTACGAATCTGGGGACCCGCTGGTAAATTACTCGGCGATTAGGCAGCAGCATATGCAGACAAATATGCCAAGGTATCTCTTTCGTGCAATGATGGGGCCATAAGCTATGGGGACAGAAGATGTTTAGCAAAAAGTTGATGGGTTTCATATCGACAGTCGGGTTAATAGCGCTAATGTTAATAGCATTTCCTCGACTATCTTCTCAATTGGGGCCATCATTGTCGAAAACTACCACCCCGGCCAAAGACTTGTTTAGCGGTAATGAGTCGGCTACTGTCAGTATCGTTACTCCTCGGTCATCTGCCACAAAGACTGTAACGCCCCAACCAACCCCAACTTATGGGCTGTTCGGGGGAGTGCAAATCATAGATCTAATCGGGGACAAGACTCCAGAACAGGTCGTCGAGGAACTGCTTCTTACAAATGGCGGTTGTGAATTACCGTGTTGGTGGGGAATTGTGCCCGGAAAGACCACTCTAGCCACTGCCCAGGATCTTCTTCAGCCAGTTGCCTTCGATTTCTCAAAGATTGGCCCTTTCCAATATTATGTGAGTTTTCCATACATTCAGAAGATAAGATTCCCCGAAGAGTGGGAGCAGAGCTATCGATTTCACATATTTAGGGCAAGGGTGGGCGCTAATGTCGTTGAACAGATTTATGTCCCCTACTATGGGGATGAGAAGCTTGCTGAACTGATTCGAGAATACGGAAAGCCAAGAGGGGTCTATTACTGGTCTAATGGTATTGATATTGGTGGGTCATCCAGCATATTGATAGTTGACTATTCTCACAGGGGTATCCTCTTTGTCATCGATGAGTTGTCTAAGTTAGCTAATGCCAACCAAGGGTCGTATGTAGTTCAAACTTGTCCGGACAAGAATACGGAAAGAAACGTGGCATTGTGGCTAATTGCGCCAAGCATATCTCCCGATCATAGTAACATCGCGGATCTTTATATGGACATAACCGGGTGGCTAATAGAACTAAAGTCCATCGAAACGGTTACCAACGTGAGTGCGGATGCAATATATCAATTTGCGCTTTCGGAAACCGAGTTCTGCTTTGAATCCGCTTTGGAGAATTGGGGGGACTTTCGGTTTGGGCCAACTGCAACCCCATAATCAAAACACAGGGTCAATTCGTCACGCCCGCATCTGTGTCCTAAACCCCCGAAAAATGATTTACAAGGATTTTACAAACCGGGTTTCACTACCCGGTTGGAGTTTGCCATAGGCAAACTTCGTAAGGTGCGGCGCAGCCGCACCGACAGTCGCTTAAGTTACAATAGCGCCTTGTGAAATCCAGCGGAGCCATCCGCTTTGAGAGTTGAGAACGCCATGCCGAGAGTCCGCACCACCCTGCCCTGCCCGCAGTGCCGCACACCCATCGCCGCCGAGGTCGAACAGGTCTTTGACGTCGCCCAGGACCCCAGCGCCAAGCAGCGTTTCCTGTCCGGGCAGGTCAACATCATCACCTGCCCGACCTGCAAATACCACGGCTCGCTGGCCGCGCCGTTGGTGTACCACGACCCGTCCAAAGACCTGCTGATGACCTTCGTGCCGCCGCAGTTGAATCTGCCGCGCAACGAGCAGGAACGCGTCATCGGGGCGCTGATTAAGCAGGTGGTGGATGCCCTGCCGCAGGAACAACGGCGCGGCTACATCTTTAACCCCCAGCAGGCGCTCACCCTGCAGGGGCTCATCGAGCGCATTTTGCAGGAGGACGGCATCACCAAAGAAATGCTGGACGCGCAGAAACTGCGTTTGAGCCTGCTGCAGCGCCTGGCGGCCATCACCGACCAGGAAGCGCTGGAAGTGGTGCTGAAGGAAGAAGATAAACACGTGGATAACGACTTCTTCCGCCTGCTCACCCAACTGATTGAAAGCAGCCTGGCACAGGGCGACCAGCAAAGCGCGCAGGCGCTTTCCAACCTGCAAAACGTATTGCTGGAAAAGACCAGCTTTGGCGCGCAGATGAAAGTGCGCGCCGAGGAAGTGCAGGAAGCGATTAAGACCCTGCGCGACGCCGGCCAGGACCTCACCCGCGAAAAACTGCTGGAACTGGTGCTGGCGGCGAAGTCCGACGACCAACGCGAAGCCTATGCCGGGCTGGCACGCGGCGGCATGGATTACGAGTTTTTCCAGTTATTGACCGGGAAGATTGATGCCGCCAGCGGCGACGAGAAAACGCGGCTGGAAGGCATCCGCGCCCAACTGCTGGAAGCCACCCGCCTGGTGGACGAGCAGATGAACGCCCGGCGCGCCGCCGCCCAGCGCAACCTGGAGACGCTGCTGCTCCAGCCGGACATCAAGAACACCACGCTGGCGAACCTGCAGGCAATTGACGATTTCTTCATCGAAGCGCTGGACGCGGCCTACGCTGCGGCCCAGCAGGCCAAGGACACCGACCGGGTGGGCAAACTGGACCTCATCATCGCTGCGCTCAACGAGGCCAGCCAGGCCAACGCCGGGCCGGACCAGCAGTTCCTGCAGGACCTGCTCACCGCGCCGGATGAAGCCGCCCGCAAGAAACTGATGGAAGCCAATGCCGACAAAATTAACGACGGCTTTCTGGAAGCCCTCACCGGCCTGCTGATGCAACTGGAACAGGGCGAGCAGAACCCGGGTCTGGTCGAATCGGTGCGCAAGGTGAACCGCGAGGTGGTGCGCTTCAGCATGCAGGCGAAGATGAAAGCCGGGGGATAGGCTGATTTGTTTCGTTCTGAGGGAGGCGGCGCAGCCGCTGACCGAAGCATGCCCTGAGCGAAGCCGAAGGGAATCTAGAGCGCTGGTCGTGCGGCAGATTCTTCGCTGCGCTCAGAATGACAGCAAAGAATAGGGGCTGATTCCGGTCACTCCGCAAACGCCTGGATATCATCAATCCGGCCCAGGCGGTGGGCGCGGGCCACCAGCGCATCGCGCCCCAAACGCCGGAAGTACAGCGCAGCGAAATTACGCTGAATCAATATTTCCCCATTAAATAGATAGTGCTCAAGGCGCTGGCGGCCCTCGAGAGTCGTGACCAGCGATAGCGCGTAGTCCACCAGTTTGTTGGTCGCCAGGTCATGCTCGCCGGCCAGTTCCGCCATCAGCCTGTCCACATCCGCGGCGGACCCGCGCCGGCCAAGCGCCTTAAATTCCTCAAATCGCAGCAAGCTCATCGTTTCAATCTTTCTTGTCCCTTAACAAAAATTCCCCTGATACCTTCCAGGGGAATAGAAAGTACCAGCGTGATACCAGACTAGGACGGATTCTCCAACCGCAGGCCGTGGCCGCGCACCGTCACCACGAATTCGTGGTCGTCATCGGCTTCCGCGAGGCGGTCGCGCAGGCGGCGCACCAGTGCATCCAGCGCCTGGTTGGAAACATCGTACGCCTGCTCCTCGCCCCACACGGCCTGAATCAACTCGTTGCGCGAGACGACCATGCCGTGTGCGTTGTAAAGCAATTCCATCATCGTAAACTGAGCCACCGAAAGCGGCGGGGCCACCTCATGGTTGCCGACCCACACCCGGCGGGCGCGGGGGTCCAACCGCAGCAAGCCCTTGCCCAGCGGTGCGCCGCCGGGCGTCCCCATCTCCAGCGGCACGGTGGCATCCGAACTGAGATAGACGAACTGCTGGGCGAGCGCCACCTGCACGGTGTCGCCATCCTGCAGGATGGTTGGGCCTTCAATGCGCTGGCCGTTCACATGGGTGCCGTTCTTGCTGCCGAGGTCTTCCACCGTGAGGCCTTTGGCGGTCACGGTAATCTGGGCATGGCGGCGCGAGACCTGCTTGTCCGGCGTGGTGACGATGACATCACAGTCCGGGTCGCGGCCAATGACCAGCGACTCACGGATGACCCAGCGCTGGCCGTCCAGCGGGCCGGACTGCGCGATGAATAAGGGGTTCTCTTCCTGGCGTTCCATCTCTGTTCCTCGGGGTGCGCCGACCTTGCAAAAATGTAAGGCGCGGGCTAAGTATAATACCAAAGAATCCCCTATCAGGTTTTTCCACCTTGACAGATACGAAATTGAATCACATCACACAACTTGCGCTGGTCGTGGTGTATTACACGGCGGAAGAAGATGGCTGGCTGCTGGACCTGCATCTGCAGCAGATCGCCCGCTGCACGACTGTGCCGTATCGAATCTATGGTGCCGCGCACCGGCTGCCGCAGAGTTTGCAGCCGCGGCTGGCGGCCGCCGCGAACCTGACGCTGAGCGACGTGCCGCCCACCAACTTGCGCAGCACCGCCGAGCATGCCTATTACCTGGAAGCGTTGGCGCGGCAGGCAGTGGACGATGGGGCCAGCCACATCGCGGTGCTGCACGTGGATTCGTTCCCCATCCGCCGCGGCTGGGCAGAAGACCTGGCCGCCCGGCTGGATGAACGCACGGCCTACATCACCATGGACCACATCAACACCGCGCTGCTGTTCTTCCCGGCCGCGTTCTACCGCGCCCACGCGCCGCGTTATGTGCTCGCCGAAGAGGACTTCGACTCGCCAGAGTACGTCGCCCTGCGCCGCGCCCATGACCTGCAGCCACATTCGGGCATCGGCTATGCGCTGTGTGCGTTCCGCAACGGACTCGGCTGGCAGGAACTGCCGGACACCACTGCCGCGCCGCCCGGCCCTTCCGGGCGCGTGTTCGGCGGGCTGTTCTTTCACCTGGCGCGCGCCGCCTGGATTCGCGGCGCGCATCCCAGCCGGCTGGCGGGCACACGGCTGGCGGCGGCGTTGGCGCGCCTCTCCACGTTCCTCATCCACCGCTTGCGGCGCGGGGTGCTCATTCGCCCGCTGGAAATCTTTCATGGTCGCATGCTGCGGCTGGAAATCGAGCCGGACTTCCGCGCCCAGTACACCGCCCTGCAGCGCGACCCGCAGGGCTACCTGGCGCGGCGCGCCGGCCTCAAATCTCAGTCCTGACCAAACAGGTATAATCCCATTGAGGACCGGGCGCGAGCCCGGTAAGGAAGAAGAGAGTAGCCCATGTCCCTGAAAGGCGGAGACATCCTCCGCGAGCGCTATAAGATTCTGCGCTTCATCAGCCAGGGCGGGATGGGCAGCATCTACCAGGCGGAAGACCTGCGCCTGGAGGGCCGCCTGTGCGCCATCAAAGAGGTTCGGCTGGACCCATCCCTGCCCACCGACACCCTGCAGCAAACCCGTGAGCAGTTCCAGCGCGAGGCCAATGTGCTGGCGCGCCTGGACCACCCCAATCTCCCCAAAGTTTCCGACATATTCTCCGAGGCCGAGCGCGATTACCTGGTGATGGATTTCGTGCCGGGCAAGGATTTGCGCACCCTGATGGCCGAAGCCCGCCAGCAGAACCAGTTCCTGCCGGAGCGCGAAGTGCTGGCCTGGGCCGGCCAGATGGCCGACGCACTGGCCTACCTGCACAGCCAGGAGCCGCCCATCCTGCATCGTGACGTCAAACCCAGCAACCTGAAGCTCACGCCCAACGGCGTGGTGAAACTGGTGGACTTCGGGCTGGTCAAAATCCTCGCGCCGGATGATGCCACCATCACCATCGTGCAGGGGCGCGGCACCGCGCTGTACACGCCACTCGAGCAGTACGGCGGCGACACCGGCCACACCGACGTGCGCAGCGACGTGTATGCCTTTGGCGCCACCCTCTACCACCTGCTGACCAGCGAACCGCCAATGGAAGCGCGCGAGCGCTTCCTGCACCCGGAAGGGCTGGCCTCGCCGCAGAACATCAACCCGGAAATCAGCCCACGCACCCAGCGCGCCGTGCTGTGGGCGATGAGCCTGCATCCGGATGACCGGCCCGCGAGCGTCACACTGCTGAAAGAAGCGTTGTTGGGGGACTGGAACCCGAGCACCCAGCCGCGCCGCGCCATGCCGCCCCCATCGCTGACGGATGTGATCAACTCCCCTGCGGAGCGCAACCTGCTGTGGCTGACCGCCGGGCTGGTACTGCTCAGCCTGATTGCCACGCTGGGCAACCGCTGACGGCGATGCTGGACCAGTTGCAGGCGCTTGACATTCCCATTCGCACCGTCATCGTTGGCGCGGGCGCGATGGGCAAAGGCCTGCTCTACCAGACAACCCTCACCCCCGGTATCCAGTGCGTGGCGCTGGCAGATATCCGAATCGAGCGGGCCGTGGCGTGTGCCGACGCGTTTGGCCTCCCCTACCGCATCGTCGAAACCCTGAACGACCTGCATGCTGCCATACGCACCGGGGCGCTGGCCGTGTGTGAAGACGGCGACCTGCTGGCGCGCTGTGAACTGTCGGACGTGTTTCTTGAATCGTCCAACGCCATACTGCCGGCGGCGCAGTTCGCTCTCGCCGCGCTGGAACACGGGCAACACCTGGTCTTGATGAACGCCGAGATTGACCTCATCTTTGGCCCTTATCTAATGAAAGAAGCCCATCACAAGGGTCTGGTGTACACCTCCTGCGATGGCGACCAGCACGGGGTGATTAAGCGGCTCGTGGATGACCTGCGGCTGTGGGGCTTTGAACTGGTGATGGCCGGCAACATCAAGGGCTACCTCGACCGGGCCAGCGACCCGACCGCCATCATCCCCGAAGCTGACAAGCGGGACCTGGATTACCGCATGGCGGCGGCATACACCGATGGGACGAAACTCAACATCGAGATGGCGCTGGTGGCCAACGCGCTGGGTTGCCGCACGGACGTACCGGGCATGCACGGGCCGCGTGCGGCGAGCGTGCAAGATGTGTTTGAACGGTTCGATCTGGAGACGCTGTGGCGCGATCATCGGCCAGTGGTGGATTACATCCTGGGCGCGCAGCCGGACGGCGGTGTGTTCGCCATCGGCTGGCAGGACAATGCCTACCAGGGCCGCATGCTGCGCTACTACAAGATGGGCAACGGGCCGTTCTATCTCTTCTACCGCCCCTACCATCTGTGCCATGTGGAAGCGATGGCGTGCGTGGCGGACGCCGCGCTGAACGGCCGCAGCCTGCTTGAACCGCGGCACGGCCTGCGCACGAATGTCATCGCCTATGCCAAAACACCGCTTAAAGCGGGCAAAACGCTGGACGGCATTGGCGGCTATTGCTGCTATGGGCAGATTGAAAACACGATGGACTCGAACGCTTCGCCCGGCCTGCCCATTTGCCTGGCGGATGGCGTGAGGCTGGCGCGTGACATGGCGCAGGGCGCGCGCATCGCGCTCGCAGATGTAGTCTATGATGCCCAGCGTGAGGACTTCCAGCTATTTGATCGCGCTCAATCCTCCGGAAGATGATTGACCATCTTGCCATCCTCGTTATCTATCTTGTGCCGCCGGGGGACGAATGGCTGCTGGACCTGCACCTGGCGCGCCTCCAACAACACACACGCGTTCCGTATACGCTATACGCGGTGGACAATCGTCTGACGCCTGAACTGCGCGCCCGGTTGAGTGCCCAGCCCAACCTGCGCTGGGTGGAGTGCCCGCCGATGCCCGCCGGAAGGTATGAACCGGACTATTTCTTCACCTGCCTTGCCGACCGCGCGGTTGTGGACAAGCCCAGCCATCTGGTGACGCTGCACGTGGACTCCTTCCCGCTGGCCGACGATTGGGCGCAACATCTGGCCGGACACCTGACGGAGACCACGCCGTTTCTCACTGTCGGCAGGCTCAACACCGCCTGCCTGTTCTTTTCGCGCGCGTATTATGAAACGCGCGGGCCCCCTTTCGCGCAGACGCCGGAATTGAACGCCGATGCCGCCTTTCAAGAATTCCGGGTGGCGCGCAACATAAAGCCGCACACCGGCATCGGGTTTGTGTATGACGCGTGGAGGCGCGGTCTGGGCTGGGCGGAATTGCCAGACACCTCACCGCCGGATAATGACTACTTTTGCCGTGTTTACGATGGGATGATTTTCCACCTTGGCGGAGCAGCGCGGCTGAACAAGGTATCCGCGCGCGCCGCGACGCTGGCAGAGCGCCTGCCGCCCGCCTATTGGGTGCTGGGTAAATTACGGAGGTTGGTGAACCGCCTGCCCGCCGGCCGGTTGAAAACGAAACTGACCGGGCCCACGCACCTGCTCTCCACGCTCCTACAGGCCGGGCGGTTCCGGCGCGCCCGCGCCAACCTGCAGCGCGACCCGGCAGGCTATCTGGCGGACCGCTTGAAAACGGTTATCTAATCAGGGAATTTGCGTATCAGCGTTCCAGGGCGCGCCAGGCCAGGCCGGACGCCCAGCCGGCGGCGGCGCCGAGCAGCCCGGCTACCGCCACGCCCCAGGCCTCGCCGGTACGCACCAGCGCGGCCGCCCCCGGTAAACCGAAGGCCAGGTACAAAATCGTGAGCGCACCGCCGATGACCGCCAGCAGCGCCCAACGCACCCCCCAGCGCACCTGCCCGCTCAACGCCGCCACCTGGTAAGCAAACAGGCTGATGAAGCCGGTGACCAGGGCCATCAGAATCCAATCGCTCAAATTGATGCGTTCACGCGGCTGGGCTTCGGTCTCGGCCAACGCGGGTTCGGGGGTCACGGGGCCGGACACGGTGGTCTGTTCCGGCGTGGCGGAATCGGTGCCGCTTCCGGCCACGAGGGTTGGGCCGGCGACGTCAAACTGGACGGCGGCAGAACGCGCCGGCGGCTCGCCGCTGGCGGCGAATACCTCCAACCTGCCGCCCGAATCGGCGGTGAAGGAAATCTGAGCGGCGCCATTGCGGGTGGTAGCGGTAAGGTCGCGCAACTGGGTGGTGGTTTCGGCCACCGTGCTGAGCGAAAATGTGACGGGCGTGTTGTCCGGCACCGGGTGGCCGTTGCGGTCAACGATGACACCCGTGACCAGCGTGATGGTATCGCCTACATTCACATTGAGCGGTACGACGGCTTCGGCGTCTTCCGGAGTCGGCAGCACCTGTACGCCCGCCACGGAGACTGTGAGGCCGATGACCTGGTTGGGGTCCGGAAGGGTGGCGGTGATGAGGTCATAGCCCACGCCCTCCACGGAGACCGGCGGCGCGCCCGGCGCGGAGAGTTCGCGGAACAGCAGGCGCGCCGCCACATCAATGAACTGCGGCTGGTGACTATACAGCCCGTAGTAGGCGGTTAATTTCGAGACGTCGGTGGCATCCAGATAATACGGTGCGTGCAGGGAGAACACAATCACGCGGCGGCCCTGCAACAGGTCCGGCCGTTCGGCCAGCAGGCGGCGCAGCGCGGCCGAAGCCGGGCGGTCCGCGCGGATGTCCCGGGTCACGACCACAATCCACTGGGCAATGCGCAATTCAGAGAGCAGGCGGCCGCCGGCTTCGGCGCCGTCCAGCAGGTTCAGCAGGTCCTGGAAACTGAACGAGAACAGATTGGAGGGCAGAATCTGCCCCCCGCCGGATGGGCCATACAGGCGCAGCGCGGCCTGGGCCAGCGCGTCGGTCGCCGGGGAGATGACCGGCTCGCAGGCATCACACTGGCGGGTCTCTACCGAATCGGTGATGATGACGATCCGCTCGAGTTCCTCGGGCGCGACCGGCAGGGTCACTTCCAGTTCGTTCACGTCCGGACTGAGCAGCGTGGCGGCCTGGCGCGCAACTTCAAAGGTAACCGACTGGGATTGGCCGATGGCCTGCAATTGCGTGGAAGAACTCAACACGCGGTCAAGTCGAAAGATATCGTACAGGCGGAACTTGGCGGTGAGGATGCGCAGGGCGGCCTCATCCACGCGCTGGGCAAAGGCGACATCTTCGCGGTACTTCTGGGCGAAGAACGCCAGGGCGCGCACGATGGTGGTGTAGGTGTCCGGCGAGTCATGTCCCTGGAAATCGCCCAGGTAGAGCAGGTCGTTGCCGGCCAGGAAGGCGTCGCGCGCCACGAGGCGTCCGGTGAAGGTGGTTTCGGTGGGGTCATAGAAACGGCGCACGGCACGCGAGCCCAATTCATCGCTGACGACGAGGCCGCCTTCGGCGCGCCAGGTGGCGAGTTCCGGCAGGGCCATCACCAGATTAAATGCCTGGGGGTCAAAACTGAGCGGGCGGGTGGTGGCGCGGATGTTGCCCTGGAAACCCTGGTAACGGATGTGGGAGAGCAGCAGCGCATCCACGCGCTGCGGGTCGCCCAGCGGGCGGGTGGTGACGGCGAAGAACGGGGCCAGTTCGATCTGGGTCAACTGTTCCAGCGATTTGCGGATGGTGGGGATTTCTTCCTCCGGCGGGCGGTCGGAGCCGCCGTGGCCGGGGAAATGTTTGCCCACCACCACCAGCCGGTTGTCGCTGCCGGCATGCAGGCCGGCGATGTACTGCTGGCCCATCAGACCCACCCAGTACGGGTCGCCGCCGAATGAACCGACGCCGAGGTCGCCGGAGCGTTCCGGGCTGGGATTCTCGAGTACATCCAGCGAGGGGCCAAAGAGCAGGTTGAAGCCCAGGGCGCGCAGTTCGGTGCCGAGCACCTCACCCACCTCATATGCCAGTGCGGGATTCCATGTTGCGCCAATCGCCAACTGGTTAGGCAGCGGCGTGAGGGCGTTGTGCAGTTCATCATCCGGCGGGCCGCCGCCCTCCTGCGAAATGCCGACGAACAGCGGAACGTAGACCGGGGTGAAGGGTTCGGAGGTGATGGGGTCGTTCTGGGGGCGGCTGCTGGCGTTCCATTCCAGCCGTTGCAGACCCTGGATAAGTTCCCAGGCATCCGCGACGGCTGTGCCCGCGCCGGTGAAGTTATCGTGCTCGGCATCCAGCATCACCCCGCCGACATGCTGGTTGACGATGAGGTCATAGATTGGAGTGCCTTCACTGACATCCGTGCCATCAAACGAGATAAGGAACAACTGCCCCACGCGTTCCTCGGGGGTCATGGTCGCGAGCAGCGCGGCCGCCTGTTCTTCAGGCGTCGCGTCCTGGTAAGCCGCGGCGGGCACGGCGCCGAGCCCCTGCGCCAGCAGGGCCAGCAGCAGCACGGCGTTCAAGAGGCGCGCGTTCATGGCGCGGCCCCCGGCAGCATGCGCCGCGCCAGCGCCGGGTCATCGGTGAAGATGCCATCCACACCCAGGTCGAACAGGCGACGCATTTCATCCGGATGATTCACGGTGTAGGTCAGCACGCGGCAACCAGCGGCATGAGCGTGTGAGAGCAGCGCGGGCCGCACATCCCCATGATAGGGATGCAGCGCGGCATGCGCCGGGCGGCCAGGCAAGCCGTGGCGCGCCCGCCAGCCCGCCAGCCCGGGCAGGGCCAGCCGGCCGGTGGCGACTTCCGGCATGAGCCGCTGGAAGGCACGCAACGCGGCCCGGTCAAAGGAGGAAACCAGCACGCTGCCGGCGCGGTCATGCCGCCGGATATCGGTTGCCACGGCTTCGACCAGCGTCTGGTGAAGCGCGGGGCGCTCCTTGAGTTCAATGTTGATGAGGATGTCGGGGCTGAGCGATTCGAAGACCTCGCCCAGAGTTGGGATGGTTTCCCCCGCATAGGCCGAGTCGCACCACCCGCCGGCATCCAACTGGCGCAGGGCGGCCAGCGGTTGGCCGCCTACTGGCCCCTGGCCGTTGGTAGTGCGGTTCAGAGTGTCATCGTGAAAGACCACCACCTGCAGGTCAGCGCTCAGGCGCGCATCCAACTCCACAGCGTGGGCGCCCTGGCTGGCAGCCAGCCGGAACGCGGCGAGGGTGTTCTCAGGCGCGTGGGCGCTGGCGCCGCGGTGGGCAACCACCGCCGGGCGGGGCAGGCTGGCAAAGAGGTTCACAGGTCAACAAAGTAGGCGCTCGCGGCCCGGTCGAGCAGGTCGCGGTCCATGGTGGCCTGCACTCCGAGATACGAAGAAACATCCAGAATCTGGTCACAGATGTCGCGGGGGTGCGAGGCACGCAGTTTACGGTTGTGCTTGATGTACCATTCCTGCAACAGGTAAGCGAGGCCCTGGTCGCTGTATTGCACCTGTTTTGACTGGGCCACCCGCTTGAAGATTTCGCGGAATTCCTCGTAGGTGGGGTCGGAGATTTCTATCTTATGGCGCAGGCGGCGCAGGAAGGCTTCGTCCACCAGGTCTTTGGGCGGCAGGTTGGTGGAGAAGATGACCAGCACATCAAACGGCACTTCGATTTTGCGTCCGGTGTGCAGGGTCAGGAAGTCCACGCGGTTTTCGAGCGGCACAATCCAGCGGTTGAGCAGGTCGCGCGGGCGCACCTGCTGGCGGCCGAAGTCGTCGATGAGCAGGATGCCGCCGGTGGCCTTGACCTGGAAGGGGGCTTCGTAGAATTTGTTGGTGTCGTCGAACACCAGGTCGAGGCCTTCGAGGGTAAGCTCACCGCCGACAATGATGAAGGGCCGTTTGATGCGCACCCAGCGCGGGTCGCGGCGGGCGCCGGCGCGCAGGCTGCCGGTGCCGGAGCCGGTGGAGTCCTCATCGGCGGCGCGGTCATGGTTCACATCGTCGTACAGTTTGACCACCTGGCCGTCGATGTAAATCGAGAAGGGAATGTACATCGTGTCGGCGCCCATCAACTGGCCGATGGCGCGGGCGATGGAGGTTTTGCCGTTGCCGGGCGGGCCGTACATGAACAGGGACGTGCCGGAATTGACCGCCGGGCCAATCTGGTGAAAAGTTTTCTGGTTGAGGATGATATCGTTGAGCGCCTGGCGCATGACGCGCGCGGTGACAGTGGCGCGGCTGCGGCCCTGCTTGTGCATGGCACGGATGTAGACATCCATTGGCACGGGGGCCGGGCCGGCATACTGGCTGCGGTCCAGCGCTTCGCGGGCACGGTCAATGCCGGCGCTGGTGATGGCGTAGGTGTAAGCGCCTTCTCCGAGGCCGCCGGCCTGCGAGGAGCGGACTTCCACCAGTTTGTCGCGCTTGAGCGACTCCATGATGGCATCCACCACGCCGGCAAAGGGCAGGGCGATCTCCTCTGCGATTTTGAAGCCGCTGAGGTAGCCGCCAAAGTACAGAATTTTCAGCGCGAGGTCCTGCAGCCACAGGATGGAGATGCCGGTGTCTTCGACTTTGGTGATGGGTCCGGGCACGAAACCCGAGCTGGATTGTCCGGTCATGCCGCTCCTCCTGACTCCGCGCCGGAGCGGGAGCCTGTTCTCCAACCTTCCTGAACTGCCGTACCTGCCGGAAGGTTAAAGAATTATAGCATGCTGACCTTTTAACGGCCTGCCGGGCGATGGCAGGTGATTTTGCGGGTGAATTAGGCGGTGAGATGGGCCATACAGCCCTGCATGCTATAATCCGCCGCATGAAACTTTCGGTCATCATGCCGGTGTACAACGAAAAAGATACCATCCAGGAAATCGTGCATCGCGTGATGGAGGTTGGCCTCGCCAGCGAAATCCTCATCGTGGATGACGGCTCGAAGGACGGGACGCGCGACCTGCTGAAAGCCATCGGGGAACTACCCGGTGTGCGGGTCATCCTGCATGAGAAGAACCAGGGCAAGGGCGCGGCGGTGCGCACCGGCATCCAGGCGGCCACCGGCGACATCCTGCTGATTCAGGACGCCGACCTTGAGTACGACCCGCGCGAGTACCCGAATCTGTTGAAACCGCTGGAGGAAAACCTGGCCGACGTGGTGTACGGCTCACGTTTTCTGGGCGCGGCGCGGCGGCCCATCCTGTTCTGGAACATGGTGGCCAACAAAATCCTCACATTTATCACCAACATCCTGTACAACAACATCCTCACCGACATGGAGACCGGTTACAAGGTCTTCCGGCGCTCGGTGGTGCAGGACATGACGATTCACGCCAAACGCTTCGACTTTGAGCCGGAGTTCACCGCCAAACTGCTCAAACGCAAGGTGCGCATCTATGAAGTGCCCATCGTCTTCAATCCGCGCGACTACACCGAAGGCAAAAAAATCGGGGTGTGGGATGGCGTGGAAGCGCTATGGACGCTGATTAAGTACCGCTTCGTGGATTAGTTCCCCGCCAATGAACGTCCTGCAAGCTATCCTCCTCGGTATCGTCCAGGGACTCACCGAATTTCTACCCGTCTCAAGTTCCGGCCACCTGGCGCTCGCCAGCCTGTTGCTGGGCATTGAGCTGCCCGCCGACGAAGGGTTGATCTTCTACACCATCATCCAATTCGGCACGCTGCTGGCGGTCATTGGCTATTTCTGGAATGACATCTGGACTATCACCCGCGTCACACTGGCGAGCCTGTGGCGGCCGGGCACCTGGGCCAAGCCCGAGGTGCGGCTGGGGGTGTTCCTGGCGCTGGCCACAATCCCCGCGGGGCTGGCGGCGTTGCTGCTCAAAGACCTGGTGGCGGCGGCGTTTGCCAGCAGCCGCGCCGTGGCAGTCTTCATGCTCATCACCGCGGCGCTGATGGCGCTGGCCGAGCGCGCCGGCACACGGGCGCGGGGTCTGGCGGCGCTCACCTGGCTGGATGCGCTGGTCATCGGGTTGTTCCAGGCGCTGGCACTGTTTCCCGGCCTGTCGCGCTCGGGCGCGACCATCAGCGGCGGGTTGCTGCGTGGGCTGGACCGCCCGGCGGCGGCGCGTTTCTCCTTCCTGATGTCGATTCCCATTATGCTGGCCGCCACAATCTACGAGGCGCTGGGGATTTCAGACCTGTCCCAACCGGATGCCTTCCTCCTGCCCCTGCTGGTGGGCACACTGGCCGCGGCGGTGGTGGGCTATCTGTCGATTCGCTGGTTGATGGGGTTTCTCACTCGCCATTCGACGCGCGGTTTTTCGATTTATCTGGTCATCGTCGGGTTGCTGGTCTTCGCGTTAATGCCTTAATTCCCACCTACGCCAAATGTGCCATCCAACAGGTCAAGGGTGAGGTCCTGGTCGTCATTGTCCGGCGGGATGCGCCCCAACTGGAACGGCGGCTGACCGCCAAACGCCTGGCCGCCGGAAATGCCGATGTGAAAGACATAGTCCGCGCCGATTTCAAGCACGCGCGGATCGCCCAGCCCATCCCCGAACGGCAGGATGAGCGTGACCGGGCATAGTCCCAACCCCCTGCAAATGACGCGGTACGAGCCTTGAATCTCATCCACCAGCGATTCCTCTGAGAGGGCGGAGAACTGGAGGTGATTGGCGCTGTGGCTGGCGATTTCAAAGCCGGCGGCGGACCACTCGCGGTAGGTCTCCCAGATGGCGTCCCGCGTGACGTCGTGCGCGACGACTGCCAGCACCAGCGGCAGGTCGCGCGCCTGGAAGGCGGCAATGATGTCATAGAATTCCTGCCGGTTCCAGCGCGTGTTCAAATCATCCAGCGAGACGATGATGGCATTCTCCGGTGGGCATTCGCCGCGCTCCAGCCCGGCCAGCACGTCGCGGTAGGTCATCGCCTCGTAGCCGCGGGCGAGGATGGCATCCGCCAGGTCCGCGGCGCGCTCGCCGCCAAACGCAGAGTGCAGCATGAGGGAGCGCGGCGTAGCGCAGGTGAGGCCGCGCTCGGCCAGGGTGAGGGTGGGCTGCGGCGATGGCGTGGCCACAGGCAGCGGCGGGCTGAGCGCGAGATCAAGGGTGGCGCTGAATTCCGGGATGAGGGTGGCCAGCACCGCGGACGGAACGGCCGCCGGCAGCGCGGCAGGCACGGCGGGTGGCGCGGCGCAGGCCGCCAGCACAATGACCAGCGCGACGGCCCATGCCGCCGGGTTCTTCCTGAAAAGGGATGTTCTTCTGTGAGTCATCGGGTGGGCTGTTGCGCGCCGGCCAATCGGGCACGCGGCGGCCATTATAATCTCGGCAGCCCATATGCGCCCCCTGCCGATTCTCCTAGTGACTTGTATGCTGCTGGCTGCCTGTGCGGGCGGCCCGGCCACGGTTGCAGCGCCGGACCCGCTGCGCGTGGCGCGCACGCCGGCGCTGCAACCGCTCAACCCGGCGCTCAAAGCATGCGCCGCCGAGGCGGGCGTGTTGCTCGCCATCCATGACCGCCTGCCGGGGCAGTTCGCCGACAGCGACGCCGACCTGTTCATCCATTGGGGCGAGCGCGCCGACCTGCCCGCCTCCGTTTACCCGCTGGCCGAAGAAAGCCTGGTGGTGGTGCTGTCGCGCGACAACCCGGTGCGGCGGCTGACGGCGGCGGAAGCGCAGTCCATCTTCACCGGACGCGCCCGCAACTGGACCGAGTTCGGCGGCGACGACCTGGCTATCCAGCCGTGGGCGCTGGCGGACGGCAGCGATGCGCAGGCGGTCTTTGAAGATTTCCTGGTGGGTAATGGCCTGCTGGCCGCCGAGACACGCCTGGCGGCCACGCTGGCGCGCATGCTGGCCGAAGTGGACGCCGACCCGGCGGCGATTGCGGCCGTCCCCGCGGCGTGGGTCACGCCGGATGTGCGCGCCATCGCTCTGGGAGACAGCCGGCCGATTCTGGTATTTTCAGATGAAGAGCCTGGTGGCGATGCCGCTGCGTTGCTGGCCTGCCTGCAGGGAGAAACCGGGCAGGTGTTGCTGGGAGAAATCTACCCCTGACCCTGTTCACTTTCGCCACTGCGATAAAAGCGTACTTCGGCTTTTTCCAGTGTCGCCATGCCATCATTGATATGCGGCTCCACCAGAGCCAGGTAGGCGTTGAGCCGGTTGGCGGTATCTACAATCTCCACAATGATTGGCAGGTCCTGCGAGAGCCGCAGGATTTTGGAGGAGTGGATCCGGCTGCGCGAGCCAAAGCCCATCATGCCCCGCAGCACGGTTGCACCGGCCAGTTCCTGGCGTTTGGCAACGTGTACCAGCCATTCGTAGAGCGGCTGGCCTTCGGTCTTGTCGCTTTCACCAATGAAGATTCGCAGCAGATACGCTTCGTTAAGCAGTTCCATGTTTTATCTCCATACAAAAGACGCCGCCAGGTGGCCCAGCCACACCAGCCCCAGCCCGACGACATTGTTCAGCAGGACATTGGCCAGCGCGGGGCCATTTTGCCCGGCGCGCAGCAGATAGAAGGTCTCCAGACCGTAGGATGAAAAGGTAGTAAAGGCGCCCAGCACCCCGAGGAAGAGAAGCGAACGACCTTCCGGAGAGAGCGCTGAGCGGGCATCCACCAGATAGGCCAGCATGCCAATCACCAGACAGCCCAACAGGTTGACCACCAGCGTGCCGTAAGGGAAGCTGGCGCTGCGGGTGGCCTGTTGCGCTAACCCGCTCAGCGCATAGCGCAGGATAGCCCCTGCAAATCCCCCCATTCCAATCAAGAGAAGCGTTCGCATACTGCCTCCAAAGGAGAGAGTGTCAGACGTCATCAGCCGGAGGCAGTTTGGCGGACGAGTTCAGTCCACCGGGCGGACGCCATCGCCGCGCGGGAGATTATACACAACCGCTGTTGTCATTGGCACAATCCAAAGTCAGCAATCTCTCTCCCTCACTCCCCCACCCGTATCCGCGGGTTCAACGCCGCGTAGAGCAGGTCGGCGGCGAGGTTGGCAAGGGCAAAGGCCACCACCGACAGCATGACGATGGCCTGCAAGACAGGTAGGTCGCGCCGGTCGATGGCGAACACCAGCAGGCGGCCGAGGCCGGGGTAGTTGAACACGTTTTCAATCACCACCAGCCCGCTCACCAGCCAGCCCGCGGATATGGCGACAACGGTGATGGTGGGCAGTAGCGCGTTGCGCAGCACATGTTTCACAAGCACCGTCAGGCGCGGCAGTCCCTTCAACTCGGCGGTGCGCACGTAGTTCTGTTTCAATTCCTCCACCACCCCGGCGCGCGTCAGCCGGGCGATGTACGCCAGCAGCACCAGCGTGGCGGTGAGCGCCGGCAGGGCGAGCGCGGGCAGCGCTTCCCGGAACGGCGTACCCACCGCAATCGACGAGGAGGCCGGCAGCCCGGGCACGCGGAACGCCACCAGTTCAATCAGCAGGATGCCGGTGACGAATTCCGGCAGGCCGACCACCGCCAGCGAACCTAGCGAAATGAGATTGTCCAACCAGTTGCCGCGGTTGACCGCTGCCAGCACCCCCAGCGCGACGGCCAGCGGCACGGCGACGGCAAACGTGATGCCCGCCAGCATCAGCGACATACGCAGGCGTTCCAGCACCAGCGGGCGGATGGGCACGCCGCTCGCGTAGGAATCGCCCCAGTCGCCGCGGGCGAAGTCTGCCAGCCAGCGCAGGTAACGGACCGGCGCCGGGTCGTCGAGTCGCAGGTCGAGGCGGCACGCCGCCACGCGGGCTGCTCCGGCTTCGCGGCCGAGGATGACGCGGCACACATCGCCGGGCAGCACCTGGGCGATGACGAACACCAGCAGCGAGGTGACGACCACGGTGAGCAGCAGAAACCCGAGGCGGGGCAGGGTATAGGTCAGCATGTCCTCACCCCCGCCTCGCTTCGCTCGACTCCCCCTCTCCACGAATGTGGAGAGAGGGCCAGGGGTGAGGCATGGTCAAAACCAATTCTCTATACATCACTCTTCCCATTTTTCACCTCCCCCCGCCTGTTCCGCGGCCAGTTCGCTCAGCGGGATGTGACAGAAAATCCGCTTGCCGTCTGTGCCGGTCTGCCACGGCGGCGTCTCGGTTTCGCACACCGCCCCGATCTTACGCGGGCAGCGGGTGTGGAAGGGGCAACCGGAGGGAACGTTCACGGCGCTGGGCACCTCGCCCTCCAGCCGGATGGCGGATTGGATTGCGGCCGGGTCTGGCACGGGTATGGCGGAGAGTAACGCCTCGGTGTAGGGGTGATGCGGCGGCCGGAACAGGGCGGCGGCCGGGCCGGTTTCCATCAGGCCGCCCAGATACATCACCGCCACTTCGTCGGAAAGGTAGGCCACCACGGCGATGTCGTGCGAAATAAACACTGTGGTCGAGTCGTGTTCGCGCTGCAGGTCATTAAGCAGGTTGAGGATGTTGGCCTGCACCGAGACGTCCAGCGACGAGACGGGTTCGTCGGCCACCAGCAGGTCGGGGTGGGCGGCAAAGGCGCGGGCAATGGCGACGCGCTGTTTTTCGCCGCCGCTCAACTGTGCCGGGCGGCGCGCGGCGTAGGTGCGCGGCAGGCGCACCGCTTCCAGCAGGTCAGGGGCGCGCTGACGGGCCTCGCCGCGGCCCAGGTTCAGCAGGGTCACCAGCGGGCGGCTCAGTGATTCGCCGACCGTCAAATACGGGTTCAGGGCTTCTTCAGGATTCTGGAACACCATCTGGAGTTGGGCAAGCACAGCGCGGCCGCGGTCGCTCAAGCGCGGCGGCAATCGAAGGCCCAGAAGATCAATGTCGCCGCCGGTCCGGTCCACCAGGCCAACGATGGCGCGCGCCAGGCTGGTCTTGCCGCTGCCGCTCTCGCCGACGATGCCCAGCGTGCGGCCCTTGTTCACGGACAGGCTCACGCCGCCCACGGCGTGTACCGCCTTCTTTGATTCACCGCGCAGGGCTTCAACCGCGGTGCGGCGCAGCGGATACTGCACGGTGACATCGTCCAGGCGCAGCACGCTCTCGCCGGTCGCCAGCGGCAACGGGAGTGCGGCTTGCGGCGCGCGGGCGGCGCTTACGTCCCCGGCCAGGATTTCCGGCCAGCGATGGCAGCGAACGTGGCGGCCGGGCACGGGCTCGTCCAGCGCGGGGCGTTCCGAACGGCAGCGGTCCACGGCCAGCGGGCAGCGCGGCTCAAACACGCAGCCGGGGGGCAGCGCATCCAGCGGCGGGATGCGCCCCTCGATGCCGCTTAACCGCTGGCGGTCCTTGCGTTGGCCGGGGCGCGGCAGGCTATCCAGCAGGCCGCGGGTATACGGGTGCAGCGGCTGGCGGAACAGGTCGGCGGTGGGCGCGTCCTCCACCAGTTCGGAGGCGTACAACACCGCCACGCGTTCAGTGCGCCCGGCCACCACGCCCAGATTGTGGGTCACGTACAGCGCCGAAGCGCCGGCGGCGCGCGTCAGGCCGGCCACCAGGTCCAGCACGGCGGCTTCGGTAGTCACGTCCAGCGCCGTGGTGGGTTCGTCCAGCACCAGCAGTTTGGGCCGGCCGGATAACGCCAGGGCGATGAGCACGCGCTGTTGCTGCCCGCCGCTTAACTGGTGTGGGTAGGAGCCGGCGGCGCGTTCGGGGTCCGGCAGCCGCACGGTGCGCAGCAGGTCCACAGCGCGCGCATTGCCTTCTTCCTCGTTCAGCCCTTCATATAATCGCAGCCCCTCGGCCAGTTGCTCGCCGATGCGGAGGGCGGGGTTAAGTGCGGTGAACGGGTCCTGCGGCACGAGCGCCAGTTCGCGGCCCCAGAGATGGCGCAAATCAGCGCGGGAGTGCGCCAGCAGGTCGCGGCCATCGAAGGTGATGGCGCCGCCGGTGACCGCGCCTTCCGCCGGAAGGTACTGCATGACGGCCAGCGCCAGCGTGGACTTGCCCGAGCCGCTTTCGCCGACCAATCCGTAGGTCTGGCCGCGCGCCACGCGCAGACTCACGCCGCGCAGCGCGTCCAGCGCCCGCCCGCCCGTCCGGTATGAGACGGTGAGATCGCGGATGTCGAGGAGGGGGTCGTTCAAGGGAGTCACTTCTTCATTCTTCCCGCAATGCCCGTTTCAGTCCTTCAGCCATCAAATTCGCGCCGACGACCACCACCGAGATGGCGGCGGCGGGGAACCACATCGCCCACGGCACCTGGCTCACGTTGCGGCGGCCCTCGTTCACCATCAGGCCCCAGTCCGGGTTGGGCGGTTGAACGCCAACGCCGAGGTAGCCGAGCGACGAGGTGAGGAAGATGGCGTAAGAGAAGCGCAATGCTGCCTCAACGGCGAGGGCCGGCAGGGCGGCGGGCAGAATCTCGCGGAACAGAATCCAACCCAACGACTCACCCTGCAGGCGCGCCGCCTCGACATAGCTGCGCGTCTTGACCGCCAGCACCACCGAGCGCACCACCCGCGCCACGATGGGCGTGTACACCACCGCGAGGACGAGGAACACGCCCAGCCCCTTGCCCACCGCCGAGACGTCCTCGCCGTAGGTGGCGCGCAGCGTGCCGAGCAGCAACAGCGCCAGCAGCAGGGCGGGCAGTGCCAGCAGGCTGTCGAAGAAGCGCATCAGCAATTCATCCAGCCAGCCGCCGGCATAGCCGCTGACCAGCCCCACCAGCGTGCCGAGCGCCACGGCCACCAGCGTGCCGCCGCCCGCCAGCAGCAGCACCGAACGCGCCCCCACCAGCACCCGGCTGAACACATCCCGCGCCAGGTGGTCAGTGCCGAACCAGTGGGTGGCATCCGGCGCCTGGCGCGGGTGTTCGTAGATCGGCAGGTCATACGGGTAAGGAGCCAGCAGCGGGCCGAAAACGGCCAGTAGCAGGAAAACGAGCATGATGGTCGTGCCCAGCGCGCTGGGAAAATCCGCAAACAGGCGGCGCAGAAAAGACGACACGCGCGGCCACATTGTTGTGGCCGCGCGTGCATTGGGACGAGCGAGGTATTGTTCTGCCATGAATGCAGATGGTAGGGGCGCAGCATGCTGCGCCCCTACAAATTCTCCGCTGTCTACGGGGTTGCGAGAGTCACGCCGCTCACATCGGTGCGGCCGGCAAACGCCTTCATCTCAAAACCGGTGAAGGCATCGCTGATCGCGCCGAACTGGGCGAAGTAGTAAGGGATGATGACCGGGCCGCGCTCCGCCAGGATGGCCTGCAACTGCTGGTAAGCGGCGGCGCGTTCGGCTTCGTCCAGCGTGCTGCCGGCGGTGGCAATCAACGCGTCCACTTCGGCGTCCGACCAGTGGGCTTCGTTCCACTCGCCATTCGAGGCCAGCATCTGGGTGAAGTAGAACTGCGGGTAAGGCCGCGAGCCCCAGCCGGTGATGCCGAGGTCCACGCCCAGCCAGCCGTTTTCGCCATCGGCGTAGTAGACGCTTTCCGGCTCCACGCTCAATTCCACTACGATGCCCGCCTCGGCCCACTGTTGTTGCAGCACTGCCGCCAGGTCCGGGCGGCCGCCCGAATCCGGCACGTGCAGAACAAGGTTGAGCGTCGGGTCGCCGCCGGTCTCGGCGGCATATTCGGCCAGCAGGGCGCGGGCGCGTTCCACATCGCGCGCCGGCGGCTGAACGGAGGGGTCATGGTACGGGCCATACAGCGGGCCTACCGGGCTGTCGTTGCCGACCGCGCCGTAACCCTGCTGCACCAACTGCCAGATGGCCTCACGGTCGGTGGCGAGTTTCAGCGCTTCCACCACGCGCGGGTCATTGCCCGGGGCGCGGTCGGCGCGCAGGCGCACCAGGTCAAAGCCGTTGGTCGGGATGTCCAGCGTAGTGATGCCGGCTTCGCCGATGAGGCTCTCGAACAGCGAGGTGCTCATGCGCATCACCAGGTCCACCTGGCCGCCGCGCAGGGCATCCACCATCGCCTGGTCGTCGGCAAAAAAGATGACTTCCAGTCCGGCCAGGCCGGGCTTGCCCGCCTGGAAGTAAGCCGGGTTGGCTTCCAGCACAATGCGGTCTTCCGGGGTGTAGGAGACGACCTTGAAGGGGCCGGTGCCGTTGAAATCGGTCGGGTCAGCCGTGCCATCCTTGATGACGAGGGCATGGTTGTCGCTCAGGTCATAAAGGAAGAAGGGGTTGGGGGCCGAGAGGGTGAAGGTCACTTCCAGGTCGCCGGTGGCTTCGATGGCGGCGATGTTGGCGTACAGGCTGGCGGTGGGCAGGCCGCCGTTCACGTCGCGCAGCCGGTTGAAGGTGTAGACCACATCGGCGGCGCTGAATGCGCTGCCATCATGGAAGGTCACGCCCTCGGCCAGGGTGAAGACGTAGGTCAGGCCGTCGTCGCTCACCGTCCAGCCGGTGGCCAGGCGCGGCGTGGGGTTGGACTGCGCGTCGATATCCACCAGGTAATCGTAGACATGGTTGGCGACGAAGACTTCCGAGTCAGACGAAATCAGGCCGGGGTCGGTGGCGACGATGGGCTGGAAGGCGACGCGCAGCTTGCCGGCGGGGCCGGCAGGTACTGCGGCCGTGTCTTCCGTGGGGTCAGTAGCGGGGGCTTCGCCGCCGGTCGTGTCTTCGGGAGTGGTGGTATCACCACCCGCCGGGGCGCAAGCGGCCAGCAGCAGGGAAGCCGCCACCAGCAAAGTGAGGGCGGTCAGGACAAGACGTTTGAACGGTGTTGCGGTCTTCATGGGAAGTACTCCTCCTTGGTGCATGAGTTGAATTGAACCGGCCGGCGCGGCCGGGAACTACGCTTTGGGATTCGCTACCGCATTGCGGCAGTGTTCACACAGACCGAGGAGGATGAGATGCTCCGGCTCGACGAGAAAGTGAAATTCCTGGTCGAGGTCATCCATCAGGCCGCGCACACGGGCGTGGTCGATGCGCTGGTCGGCGCGGCACATACGGCAGATGAGGTGGGAGTGGGGATGCTCGCTGTGAATCTCGTAGACGGTATCGTTGCCAACCTTGGTGGCGATGACCAGCCCGCGAATGATGAACAGGTCAATGGCGCGGTAGACGGTGGCCGGGCTGATGTTGGCGTCGGCACGCTGGACGTCGGCCAGCACCTCCTCCAGCGTGGCGTGCTCGCCGTTGTCCCAGATGGCTTTCATGATCGCCCGCCGCTGGGGGGTCACGCGAAAGCCGTATTGCCGCAGACGTTCATCAAACGAAATCACGGGTCTCCACTTGAGAAAATTCGCAACTACAGAATTTTGCAAAAGGGTATCGTGACCTGGCTCAACTGTCAAGGTGCCGGAGCGCCCTGTCAAACCGGCATGCCCCGTTTATACGCCCCAAACCTTACGCTGGGCTAACGGATATAATCAAGGCAGGTAACTGGTAATTTGTAATTAGAACGTGTTGACGTTTCCAACTAACCGTTCAAAATCTGTCATTCTGAGCGATAGCAAGCGAAGAATCTACCGCACAGATTGGAAGGTAGATTCTTCGGTCAGCGGCTTCGCCGCTTCCCTCAGAATGACAACAAGAGTACGAGATTACGGCAAACATCAACAGAACCTGGTACTTGCGTAACACGACCGCCCGACCTCAAAACTTCCAGACTTTCTTTCCCCGGAGCCGCCATGACCATTCCCGTAGACATCCTCAAACATCGC
>SCUK01000072.1 GCA_004297445.1 Anaerolineae bacterium
TTTGAACAGGAAGGACAGAACCCGTTGCTGGTCATGCCGTCCGCGCCGGCGCAGGATTCCCGGGCTGGCGCCAGCGGGGGCGAAAACCTGGAAGACTTGCTGGCCGAATGGCTGGCTGCCTGCCGGCGATTTGACGAAAGGGCTGCGGAGCAGGTGGCAACGACCGCTCTCTCTCTTTACCCGGTGGAAACGGTGCTGGCAGGGTTGTTCCAAAAAGGGCTGGCCCGAATTGGTGATGGATGGTACCGGGGGGAAGTTACGGTGCAGCAGGAGCATTTTGCCTCGGCACTTGCGCTGAGGCGGCTGGATGCATTGATTGCCGCGGCAGCGCTACCGACGCGGCGGGGCCGTATCCTGCTGGCGTGCCCACCCAAAGAGGACCATACCTTCTCGGCGTTGATGCTCACCTTGCTGCTGAGACGAAAGGGCTGGGATGTCGTGTACCTGGGCGCAAATGTACCTGTGCAGCAACTTGCCCAGACCATTGAACAAGTCGCTCCCAAGCTGGTGGTGCTGACGGCGATGCACCTGCAATCTGCGGCGAGCCTGATGGAAATGGCGGAATTCGTTAAGCAATTCGAGGTGCCGGTTGTATTTGGGGGACTCGCCTTTAACCGAATAGAAGGACTGGCCCAACGCATCCACGGTGAATTCCTGGGCGACAATCTGCTGGATGCGGTAGGGCGAATCGAGCAGGCGATTGAGGTGGGGATAACGGAGAAGAAGACGACGCCCCAGACCAAAGCGGTAAAGGCCACGCGGGACATGTTCCGCGAGAGACGCGCACAGATTGACGCGCGGATGCGGCAACAGGAGGGAGGGCCGGTCGGAATCAGGGAACACCTGCCGGTAGCCAACGGTCAATTGGGCAATGATATTGACGCGGCGCTTTCGCTGGGGGGTATGCCCTTCCTCGGGGAGGATGTGGAATGGATACGGGCCTACCTGGAGAATCTCAATATCCCGCCAGCGGCCTTGAGCCAGTACCTGCATGCGTATGCAAAGGCGGTAAAAGCGGAAATGGGTGAGGCTGGAACCACGGTTGCCGGCTGGCTGGATGACAGGGCTGGCGCGCTGGTGTCAACATAGTACTGGTTCACGAACTTACCAACAACAGGAGCATTCAATGAAAGTAGTCATTAGCGGTGGAACGGGGATGATAGGACGCGGGTTAACCAAGAGCCTGGCAGACGATGGGCATGAGGTGGTGATACTCACCCGGGGGGATGAAAAGACCGAGGGGAAAGTACGGTTCGTGCGGTGGGATGGCAGGAATCTGGGGGATTGGGCAAAAGAATTGGACGGCGCGGACGCGGTGGTCAACCTGGCAGGGTTCAACCTTGCAGGTACAAACTTCCTGAACATGCGCTGGACGAAGGTGCGGAAAGGAAAAATACTGCAAAGTCGTGTGGATGCCGGGCGTACGCTGACGGAAGCTGTTCAGTTGGCCACAAAAAAGCCGGAGGCGTTTGTGCAGGCCTCGGCTATCGGATTCTACGGCCCGCGCGGCGATGAGGCTATCGATGAGAGTGCAAGTGGCGGGAAGGATTTCCTGGCGGACGTGTGCCGGGCATGGGAGGACGCGTCGGCGGGGGTGGGTGAATTGGGCGTGCGCCGTGTCGTCATCCGAACCGGAATCGTCCTCAAGGGCGGCAACCTGGCCTTTGATATGCTCAACCTGCCGGTGAAACTGTTTGTGGGTTCGCCCCTTGGGACGGGGAAGCAGTACCTGGCGTGGGTCCATTATGCCGACCACATTGGCGCCATCCGGAACCTGATCGCCAATAAGAAGGCCAGCGGCGTATACAACCTGACAGCGCCCAACCCGGTGACGAATGCTGCCTACGGGCGGACGGTGGCGAAGGTTTTGCGCCGACCCTTCTTCTTCCCGCGTGTTCCCAGCTTTCTGCTGAAGCTTGCCCTGGGTGAGGTCTCCACAGTGGTGCTGGACGGGCAGCGGGTGATGCCAGCGCGGCTGCAGCGGGAGGGGTATGTATTCCAGTACCCGGAATTGGAGCCTGCACTGCGAAACCTACTTGGCTAACAAGTGCGTTGGTCAAGCCTTTTGACAACAGAATCCCCGTAATTCGGACAATTTCAGGTGTTGTTGTGGGGTATGTGTCTCCCTATAATGAAGTTGGTATGTGATAACTTTCACTCAAGGAGCACGAATGATCAATTTTCAACCACGGCACGGCCTTTCGACGATCGTGAATCACGCGGAGGAAGGTAACAATCCAGAGCATGCTCACATCATGCCCATCTATATGACATCCACGTTCAGTTTCCCAGACGTGGCGACGGGCGCAGCGATTGTGGCAGGGGAAAAGCCCGGCTATGTGTATTCACGCATGGACAACCCAAATATCCATCAACTGGCGAAGAAGTATGCCATCCTTGAGGGATTGGACTTAATTCGAGAAAACCCCACAAAAACACCGGAAGAAATCGTCAGCGCCCGGATCTTTTCCTCCGGCATGGCGGCTATTTCCACGGCCCTTTTGAGCTGCGTACAGGCCGGCGACACAATTATCAGCCAGCGGTCTTTGTATGGGAACACATTCAGTTTTATGCATGAGCTGGCACCCCGCCTTGGAATCAATGTGGTCTGGGTGGATGGCGGTGAAGCGGACCAGTGGGAGAAAGCGTTTGAGGCGCACCCGGGGGCGAAGCTGGCCTATGCGGAGACTCCGGCCAACCCAACCATGGAAATCGTAGACCTGGCGCACCTGGTTGATGTGGCGAACACATTTGGGGCGTGGGTGATGGTCGACAACACGTTTGCCACTCCTTATTGTCAGCGGCCACTCTCACTGGGAGTGGATGTGGTCGTACATTCGACGACGAAATACCTGACCGGCCACGGATTGATTCTGGGTGGTGCAGTGGTTTCTAGACACCCGGAATTTGTGAACCCGGAAGGCCAGGAATTGTTCCTGATGACAAAAATCCTGGGCGGTATCCCCAGCCCATTCGATGCATGGCTGGCCAACACTGGACTCAAGACGTTTGAGTTGCGGATGGAGAAACATAACGCCAATGCAGCGGTTGTGGCGGAATATCTGAACCAGCATCCGAAAATCGAGCGATTGATGTATCCGGGGATCGAGTCCCACCCGGGTTATGAGACGGCGCGACGGCAGATGCCGGGCGGGTTTGGCGGGATGATGTCGTTTGAATTGCGCGGCGGATTTGATGCCGGCGTGCGAATGATGAACCGGGTGAAGATGATCACGCTGGCGGTGAGCCTGGGACTGGTCGATTCACTCATCCAGCACCCGGCAAGCATGACGCATGCAGCGTACCCGCGTGAAGATCGGCTGGCGGCCGGGATCACAGATGGATTGGTGCGGTTCTCGGTGGGAATCGAGAATGTGCAGGATATCCTTGATGATCTGGACCAGGCGCTGGAAGGCGTGTAAGGCTGAATGAAACAATCGAGCCGCCCTATGCAGGGCGGCTCTTTATTTTGCTGCAATTCCGGATATTAGCGGCGGCGGCCGGAGACGAGGGAGACGAAATACAGTAGTTGAAGGACGGCGGTAATCAGCGCGGCAACGTACGTAAGGGCGGCGGCGTTAAGGACATGGTTGACGCCGCGTTGCTCATTCTCGGTGGTGATGATACCGGATTCGGTCAAGAGGCGGCGAGCGCGGGCTGACGCATCCAGCTCGACCGGCAGGGTGAGCAAAGCGAAGACCGCGCCGGTAGAAAAGACCAAGACGCCAATCCAGGCAAGGCCAGTGAGCCCGAGGATGAGGCCGGCAAAAATGAGCAGCCAGCCCAACCAGGAACCAATTTGAACTGCCGGGACCATGGCGGCGCGCAGGCGGAGGGGGAAATAGTCTTCACTATCCTGGAGGGCATGGCCGAACTCATGGGCGACGATCGCAATTGAGGCGACGGAAGGGTTATTGGCCACGGCAGGGGACAGGCGGATGGTCTTGGTGCGTGGGTCGTAATGGTCAGTGAGGTTGCCGCCAATCATCTCAAGACGCAGAGAGCGAATCTCGCCCGCGGATTCAACGCTGAGACCGCTGTAAGCAACGCGCTCTATCATGCGTTGCAGAGTCTCTGCGCCCGTCAGCCGGCTGCTGTTGGGTTCCCGACTCCAACGGTTGTAGGCAGACGAAACGTACCATTGGGTTGCCAACATCAAAATGAAGGTTGGCAACATGACGGTGAGGAGGTATTCGGGACTGTAGAACACGGTAAGCTCCTGCGAAATTACTCTAGGGATTCAGCAGCAAATCCAGGGCAAATTCCAGTTGAGGGTCACGATTTGCGAGCAGGTCTTCTTCAGTGACATCCACCAAGTGGTTTGGCTCCAAACCGATGCCCTGGATGAAACGCTCGTCTGGCGTGAGCCATCTTGCGATGGTGACGCGCAAGGCGCCCTGCTGGTCGGAGAGTTCAATGGGGAGTTGGACAGAACCTTTGCCAAAGGTTACGGTGCCAACCAAGACGGCGCGGTCGTAGTCCTGCAGGGCACCCGCGAGGATTTCAGAGGCGGAGGCGGTGCCTTCGTTTACAAGTATTACGATCGGGATGTCGAGGGCCAATCCCCCGCTGACCGATTCGTATTCCTGGCGTGAGCCGTCACCAAACTCCTCGTAAAGGACAATTTCGTCGCGAGGGATGAACTCTGATGTAATCTGGACGGCGGAGTGCAGGTAACCGCCGCCGTTGTTGCGCAAGTCGATGATGAGGCCGCGCGGGTTCTGGGCCATCAACTCTTCCAGAACGTCGTGGAACTCCGTCGCGCTGTCTGCACCAAAATTGAACAGATGCAGATAGGCGATGTCGCCTTCGAGCATCTCGCTTTCGGTTGTGGGGATGGTGATGTGGGCGCGGGTAATGGTGACATCAAACGGCTCGTCCAGGCCATCCCGATCAATGGTAAGGACGACGACGGAACCCGCCGGGCCGAGGACACGACGAATCACGAGGTCGCCATTGATTCCGGTCATGTCATCGCCGTCAATGGCGACGATACGGTCACCGGGAAGCAGTCCGGCGGCTTCGGCGGGAGAACCGGGAATGGGGGCGATGATGGTGAGGTACTCAGCGGTGGGGTCCACCCAGGCGCCAATGCCTTCGTAGTTTCCGCTGAGGCTGACCTGTGTCTGGTAATACTCATCCGGGTTCATGTAGGACGTGTGGGGGTCTCCCAGCGAGGAGACCATGCCGCGCAGGGACTCCTGCATGAGAATTTCGTAGGTCAGGTCGCCTTCGAGTTCAGCATAGGTGACCTTTTGCCAGGCTGCCCAATACTCGCCATAGAAGTCAAAGACCTCGGCCGGAGTGCCGGCTTCTTCGGCAAGGGTTTGGGGGTCCGGGGCATCAGATGGTGCTTCCAGACTGGCGAGGTCCAATCCGGCCGCCTCCAATGCGGCGGTGAGGCCATCGAGGGCGCCCTGGGCGAGTACTGCCTCATCCAGCGGCAATTGGACGTAATTGTCTTCCAGCATCTGGCGGGCTTCCCAGTAGGGTCTGAATAACTCTGCCAGGTCAATCTCGGCACCGACAGGTGTTTCCGTCGGGGGCAGGTCTGTTGGCTGGAAAATGGTTGCACCGGGTTGCTCCGCTTCGACAGTTGAAAAGGCACCGGCATTCACACCGAGGCCGGAACTGGCAATTGAGTACGCCAGGAACCCCACCGAGGCAATCCCAATACAAAGCAGAACTGCAACGAAGAGGGCCAATGCGCCGTACAGGATGGTTTTGCGGTTCATGGTTTCTCCAATCAGGACTGAATTGCCCGGCAGGATAAAGCGCTACCGAACTGCACAGAGCAACTCAGGGATAGGGTATCAACGAGTAGTAAACAGATTATAAGATAGTTGTAACGGGCGGATTAATCCGAGGTGAGAGAATCGGATGTCTCGGATTCCGAAGCGGGGGCTTTTTAAGGGGCAACCAGACGGGCAAGCTCATCGATATCGCTGTATTGCCGGGTAATCGGCTCGCGGGCCTCGCGCAGAGTCTTGGCCATCAGGCGGTAGTTGAGGAAATCCAGAGGTTTGCCGCGGCGGACCAACGCGAAAATGGCGGCGTTGATGCCAACAACCAGAAGGAGGACCAGGCCGACAACGATAGCGGCAGCGTAGTTTTCCATGGGAGGTCTATTGTACCCGACGGTCCTTGCGCCGGCGAGGCCATTCCCTCTCAGGCAGGGATTGGGACAGGCAAATGCTGAGGAAGTTCGGCCAGATTCTTAAGTACGATGGATGCAGAGGGATGCGCCTGCGTTTCGCCAACCCAAACCGTGGTGAACCCCATGTGCCGCGCGGGAGTCAGGTTCTTGAGGGTGTCATCCGCGAAAAGGACCTGGGAGGGAAGGTGGCCGCCTGACAGGGCGAGGGCACGACGATAGACAATGGGGTCTGGCTTCGGGATAAAGTCCATCTTCCATACGTCGATGATGCCCTCGAACAAGTCTTCGATGCCAACCAGGCGCAGGACGCGGGTGGCATGAGAGTGGTCTGCGTTGGTAAAAATCCACTTGGGCAGCGGGATGGATTGAAGAGCGGACCGCAGGGTCGGGTCAGGCGAAATGTATTTATGCAGGGGCAGGTCGTGGATGAAGTCCAAATAATGCGAGGCATCTACTGAGTAGACCGACTGCAATCCCCGTAAGGTAGAGCCGTAATGAGCGAAGAGTTTGTCGCGCAGAGGCTGAATCTCATGGGAAGGAACGCGGAGATAGGTCCGCATGTAGGTATCGATACGGAGTGTCATATCTTCCCAAATACCGCAGTCTTTGGGATATACGGTGCCATCAAGGTCAATCAGGAGAGAGTGGATGTTATTCATGAAAATAGAATACCCACGCGATGTGAAGGTTGGAGCAACGCCGGGTTAACGATGGGTTAATTGGAAAAAAAGGGGAGCGTTAGCGGAATAGCGGAAGCGAGGAAAGTTCGTAGATCGTTGTGACGGTATAGTCGGCTGCGGCAGATGTCCCGGTTCCAACAAGAACGGTGTGCATTCCCAGCTCGTGGGCCGGAGGGAGGTTGTGCGGGGTGTCCTCCACGAACACACAAGAGGAGGGGTCGCCAGCGCCGATGAAGTCCAGCGCCTGAGTGTAGACCTCGGGATGGGGTTTGTTGTTGTATTGCATGGCCCAGACATCGAAGATGCCGTTGAAGAGGTCCTGAATGCCCAATGCTGTGAGGATACGCAGGCTGTGGTCGCGGTCTGCGTTGGTAAAGATGAACTTGGGCTGGGGAAGATCGAGCAGCACGCGCCGCAATCTGGAATCGGGTTCTAGATAGCGACTCAAGTCAATATCGTGTACATAGGCCAGATAGGCCTCAGAGTCAAGGTTGTAGTTGTGCTGAAGGCCGCGCAGGGTGGTGCCGTAGTTGAGAAAGTAGTTCTGGCGAAGAGCCGGAATCGTGGCAGGGGGAATGGCGAGGACTTCCGCCATGTAGTGTTCCATGCGGCGCGAAATCTCCTCCCAGATGCCGTTGTCTTTGGGATAGAGCGTTCCGTCAAGGTCCAGCAAGATGTGGGTGACGGGAGATAGTGTCAAATTGAGTCCGACGTTCAGCTCGATTCGAGTAGTTCTTTGACCGATTCGACCTGCTTTTTCGACAGGTTGAGTTTTTTCAGTTCTTCCATTTCACCCGACAGGATGCGGCGACCGAGACCGGAGTGCTGCCACATTTTGAGGTCTTCCTGCAGTGGGGAGCCGATAATATCTTCGCGCAAGATGCGGCCATCGGCCATGACGATGACGCGACTGGTCTGGCGGGCGACGGCGGGGTCGTGGGTGACGAGGACAAATGTTGTGCCCTGACTGTCATTCAGTTCATGAATGAGGCGAATCAAATCGAGGCCCGATTCAGAATCGAGATTTCCGGTGGGCTCATCGGCAAGGACGAGGGGCGGGTTGTTGGCGAGGGCGCGAGCCACTGCAACACGTTGACGCTGACCGCCGGAGAGCTGGGAGGGCAGGTGGTCCATGCGGTCTGCAAGGCCGACGATCTTCAGCAGTTCTTCGGCGCGGGCGCGCCTTTCGGCGGCGCCTGCATGCCCCATCATGGGCACCTCAACGTTTTCGCGGGCATTCAGGGTGGGCAAAAGATTGTGCAACTGGAAAACGAAGCCTACTGTCCTGGCGCGGAACGTGTCCACATCTTTCAGTGAAGAGAGGTCATGCCCGGCGACGATGACCGAGCCGCTGGTGGGCTGGTCCAACGCGCCGAGCATGTTGAGCAAAGTGCTCTTGCCGCTGCCACTTGGGCCCATGATGGAGGCCAGTTCGCCGGACGAAATGCGCAAATTGACATTGTCCAGCGCTTTAACGTTGCCGTCGCCGTAGATACGGGTAAGGCCGACGGTTTCGATGAGGAGTTCGTTTCGCGCGACCATACTATTCATCCACTTCAATGTCGACGAAGGCGGTCATATCCCAGAGCAGGTGCTCAGGGACCGAATCCAGAGCGATGATGACGGTGTAGTTTACCCCGGCGCCCTGGGAGGCTTTGGTGGCGATACGGATGACGGTGCCTTCTAGGACAAGGTCCGGCAAGGCGTCAATGGTGATGGTTACGCGGCTGCCAATGCGGATGCGAGCGACGTCAATCTCGTTGAGGTCAGTGGTTTCGATTTGAAGGGTGGATAAGTCGCCAATTAAGGCGATAGGCTGGCCGGGGCTGACCCATTCGTTTTCGCGGACGAATAACTGGCTGACCGTGCCATCAAAGGGGGCTTCCAGCGACAGGCGATCCAGCGCTGCCTGGGCGGCGTTTACCTGGCTTTCGGCATTTTCCAGCCGGGCCTGGGCAAAGGCGAGGTCATCGGGGTCGGGGCCGGCGCTGCGTTCGGCAAGTTCCTGTTCGGCGCGTGCCAGCGTGGCTTGAGCGATGGCGAGGTTGGCCTGTGCCTGGGCAAGGTCAATGTCCGTGCCGGTGCCACTCAGATTATTCCAACGGCGGACGGCATCGTCGTAGACATCCTGCGCCTGAGCCAGCGCGGACAGCAGGTTGGCGCGGATAATGTTGTCTTCCGGTTTGTTGGCATAAGGCTCAAAGTCGTCCTGGGCTTTGTCCAGACGGTCCTGGGCGAGGATCACCGTGGCATAGGCCTGGTCGATGTCCGTTTGCTTGGCAGGGACCTGAACGTTGACGAGGGCGCGCTCGGCGTCATCCACGGCGCGGCGGGCGTTGGCGACATCGGCCTGGGCCTGGGCAGCGGAAAGGACCGCGTTCTGCTGGAGCAAATCCAGCGCCTGCTGGGCCGCAAGCAATTCGAGCTGGGCACCGCTAACAGCGGCTTCCAGTTGTTCCTGGCCGCCGAGGACGATGAGGGTCTGACCGGCAGAAACGGCATCATCTTCTGCCACAGCCAAATCCACCACCACGCCGCCGGCTTCCATGCTGAGGGTTGCGTATTGAGCCGGGACAACCTTTCCGGTGGCGCTGACGATGGGAGTGAAGTCGTCCAGTAAGGGGGTTTCGGTCGGTTCACCCGAGTCTTCCGGGTTGCCGCCACAGGCGGAAAGCAGGATTGAGGCTGTGAGCAGCAGCAGGGCAAGGGTCTTGGTGCGGGAAGCGATGGATTTCATTTCAATCTCCTGGTCGTGTAGATTCGCGATGACTTTATTCGTAACGTAATGCTTCGACGGGACGCATGCGGGTTGCCCGGATAGCGGGATAGATGCCGCCAAATGCGCCCAGAGCGATGGACAGTAGCAGGGCCTGTATGGCCGTGCCCAATGGAATCAGCGGAGGCAGTAACCCGGCAGTCGACTCTGCGAGGCTAACCGAGGCAATCATCGCCTGGGCGATAATCAGGCCAAGGATTCCCCCAAGAAACCCGAGAAGAAGAGACTCTTTCAGTATCATCCCGAGCACGGCACGACGACGCCAGCCAAGGGCACGCAGAGTACCAATCTCGCGGGTGCGCTCCATGACGGCCATGAGCATGGTGTTGGCAACACCAATGCCGCCGATAAGTACGGCCATGAAGGAGACTGAGCCAAGCATGGCATTGGTGGCCTGGATATCCGGCATCTGTTCGGCGAATTCACCGCTGAGCGAGGCGTGAATATCCGGGAACTGCTGGTTGAGGCGTTCGACCACGGCTTCGGCATCGGCCGGGTTGACGAGCTTGACGCTGGTCATGGTGACTTTGCGGGGCTTGCCGGTGAAAATCTGGGCATCATGAAGCGTCAGGACGCCGCCGATATCCATCCAGCCTATGCCGGTCTCGTAGATGCCTACCACCTTGAAACGCGAACCACCCAACTCCAGCGTGTCACCTATGTCTTTGTTGAGCGCCAGGGCGGCATTGGCGCCGATGATAATCTGGTGATTGGTGCGGAGGGGTTCGCCTTCGATGATGGTGAAGCGAGAAATCGCAAATTCGTTTGGGGCCATCCCCTGGATGATGAAGAAAAAATTGTCCGGCATGGCGATGGCGGTGAAGATGACTCCGGCGGCGCTATGGACCTCGGAAAGGGCGGCAATCTGGTCGGTAATCCTTTCGTCAATCACGCTCTGCGAGGTGTCGGCGACATTGGCCTGGCGCAGGAAGATTTCTCCGCCCGTGCCGGTGGCGAGCTTGCCGATGGAGTCTACGAGGCTGGATACCGAAGCCTGCATGCCGGCCACTGAGCCGATGGTGAGACCGATGGCGGCCAGGGTAAGCAGGGTGCGGATGCGGCGCTGCCAGAGGCTTTGCATGGCCATGCCGCCGAAGGGGAAGCGGCGTTGAGTGCCACCCGAACCGCCGCCTTCGTAGCGCAGGGCTTCGACGGGCTGGAGGAGCGATGCGCGCCAGGCCGGATAGATGCCACCGACGATGCCCAGGATGGCGACGACAATGCCGGTGGTGAGGAGCGACTTGGGGGTGGGTTGGGGCGAGGCGCCATAGACGACGAGATAGATGCGAAGTGCGCGCAAGGTGAGCATGCCGAGTGCCAGGCCGAAAACACCACCAACGAAACTTAAGAGCATGCTCTCCTGAAAAATCATTACGAGAACGCGGCGACTGGACCAGCCCACGGCGCGAAGAACGCCAATCTCGCGGGTGCGCTCGAAGACGGCCATGAGCTGGGCGTTGGCCATGCCGACGCCGCCGATGACGATTGCCATACCGCCGATTACGGCAACCATTACATCCATCGATTCACCAACAATCTGCTGGTCGGCAAAATCGGTGGCGGTGGTAATCGAGAGGTCCGGCCAAATGCGGTTGGCGCGTTCGATCACGCGTTCGCGAAGTTCGGGGTCTTTCAAGAGGATATAGAATGCGCCGACCTGACGCTGACGGCCGAGAAGAATCTGGGCGTCTTCGAGAGCGAGGACGCCGCCGCCGTCTTCAAAAGCCGAGCCGGTTTCATAGATCCCTACAATGCGGTAGGTGGTGCTCGTGAGACGCAGGGTATCGCCAACCCCCTTATTGAGGGCTTCTGCAATAGCCCGACCGATGATGATGGGGGTGCCGCGGCCGGTATGAGCCTCCGGCGAATCGAGACCTACGCCTTCCTGAATAGTAAAACGGTCGAGCATGAAGCTGTCTGTGGAGTAGCCAAAAATGAAGAAGTAGGGGGCGTCACCGGCGGTCACGATGCCCTGTACCATGCCGGAGACTTTGGCAATTTCGGCCATATCCAGGAGTTGGATTTCCAAATCCTGGTCTATGCCGCTGAGGCTGACATCCAGTACGTCGGGTTGGGTGAGGACGAGGTCGGCGTTGCCGCCCGTCACGATCGAATCGTACCCGGACGTAATGCCCTCGGCCAGGGAGCCGAGGATGACAATGGCCATCACCCCGACGCCGATGCCAAGAACGGTGAGGAGGGTACGCCCCTTGCGTTGTACAAGATTTTTCCAGATCATGGCTGTTCGGCCTTTTCCCAACTGCTCAGTATACCGAGAATCCACGGGTTCCGGACAACCCAGAAATTATGATACGACAAGGAGAGGGTTGGTTACCCGCGCGACCTGCGATTCAAAAGTTTTGGCAGGAACTGGCCAGTGCGGGCTTTGTATTCGCGGTAGGCGTCCCCGAAGCGTTCTTCCAGTTTTTCTTCCTCAATGCGGGTGCGCAGAATGAGTGAAACGAGGGCGGCGAGTCCAGCGGCCAGCATGAGCAGGCTTTGGGCGGCGATGCTGACCCCAATGAAAAAGGTTGAACCGAATGTGTAGAGCGGGTGGCGAATCCATTTGTAGGGACCGTGGGTAACCAGCTGGTGGTCCTGACGGACGACGACGGTGGGGGTGATATTGTCCCCGAGGGAACGAAGCATCCAGAGCAGGAGGGGCGCCATGGCGGCGGCCAGGGCGAAGCCTGCCAAGCGAAGCGGGAGCGGAACGGGCACGCTGGCCCAGGCGATGAGCGGCGGGTAGATGAGCCAGGCCAGTAGCGAGAGGTAGAAGACCAGGGCGGAGCTGACGCGGAGGTTATAGATAAAGCGGCCTTCTTTGGCGAAGGATATCTCATCCTTTCCGGTGCGGTCTGCTTTGCGGCGAGTGCGGCCGGAGGCCGAGAAGATAAGGATAAGCAACGTGAATGTAGCAAGGCGAAGAGCGGCATCCCAATTCATAGTAATTGTCCTCTGGCTAATAAGAAATTTAGGTATAACTAAATTTTACTCAAAACCGCGAAATTGTCAAGAGTCGAGTCAGTTCCGGTTTCCTTGTTTGGCGCGAATTGAGACTGAAGACGTAATTGGCGAACTTAGCCTGGAAGGACGAGGGCGAGTAGAGTCATGAGGATAGCGGCCAGCACCGACTTTAACATTACGCCGTTTGACTGCCGCCGTACCTGTGCCAGTTCGGTTGGATCAGCGATTTTTTCGCTTATGCCTGTGAGTTGGCGCGAACCGCGCGATGCGAGGCTTACTCAAGTTTTGTCGCGCCACTGGAAATATCCCGCGGCAGCGGCGGCGAATAAGGGTAAGAGAAGCAGCCGCCACAACGGGTGCGCCTGGGAGATCATCTGCCAGCCAAGAACTGACCCGGCAACTGCCATCGTGAGAATTCCAAATACCAGGCGTCGGCGTCGTTCGATGGGACTGATATTTGCAGTACAGGCCTGGTCGTTCGAATCTTCTGCGCGCTCAGATTGTTGAGATGGAATCTGGGAATTGAAGAAGAGGCGAATTGCCTGCTGAAAGTTCATTGCGCTCAATGTCCTAAGTAGGTTCGAATGAAGGACACGGCGGTGGCGATGCCGTCTTCCTGGCGGATGGCGGCGCCGAGTGCGCCGGCTTTTGTTTTCATGGACGGGTCGGTGACGGCGCGGCGGATGGCGGCGGCGAGGCGTTTGGCGGTCATGCGCTTCTGGGGGACGGGGGCGGGACCCACACCGAGGTCGCGAACGCGCAGACCCCAAAATGGCTGGTCCGAGAAAAAGGGCGTGGTGACGGTGGGGACGCCGGCGCGCAGTCCGGCGGCGGTGGTGCCGGCGCCGCCATGATGGACGACCGCGGCCATTTTCGGGAACAGCCAATCGTGGGGGGCGGCGTCGAGGCGGTAAATGGATTCGGGGAGGTTTGAGCGACCGAGGCCAGCCCAACCGCTGAGCAGGATGCCGCGCTGGCCGGTGATTTCAAGGGCTTCGATGATGATGTCTGCGGCCATGGCGGGGTCGCGCGGACTCATGCTGCCAAAGCCGACGTAGACCGGCGGCGGCCCGGCTGCCAGGAAAGATTCCAGTTCTGCCGGGGGTTGCCAGCCTTTGACTTCATCCAGGAACCAGTAGCCGGTGACGCGATGCCAGTCCGGCCAGTCCGGCGGCTGGGGGAGAACGCTGGGGCTATAGCCGTAAAGAATGGGGATTTTCTCGCGGAAGACGCGACGAAAGGGGCCGCGGAGTCCGTGAGGTTTGAGGCCGAGTTCCTTGCGCCAGGCGCGGATGTGGCCGGCCACCGGCCGGTAGAAGAGATTGAGCATGGCATGGTGGCCGATGAGATTACCGATATTGCCGGGATTGAAGTCCACCGGCATGAGCATGGGCGGATACGCGCGGGTGGGGGTGATGGGCTGGAGGCCGGCGCCGATAACCGGTATCTTCATGGATTCGCCAATGTCGAAGGCGGCGGCGCCCAACGCGGTGAAGATGATGGCGTCCGTTCCCTGACAGGCGGCCAGCGTGTCGTGGGTGACTTCGTGGACGAGTTTCTCGGCAATTTGGAGAAAGTGATGGGCGAACTCAATGGGGTTGCTGCCGCTTTTGAGCCAGCCCTGGACTTCTTCGGTGTGAATCAGTTCCTGGGGGTTGCCAGCCAGCGGATTGAAAGGCAGGCCAAAGCCGGTGACGAATGATTCGAAACTGTGATGGGTGGCAAAGTTAACCTCAAAGCCGGCTCGCTGAAGGCCGAGCGATAAGGCGATGAGGGGCTGGACATCGCCGCGGGTACCAACGGCGACCATGGTGATACGCACCGGCTACTCCTGAGAGGGTGTCGACTATGTATTGTACGTGAGAATTGGGGGCGCGGAGGTTCTAGCTGTTGAGGTCGATATAGATCTGGGAAGAAATGCGGGGACCCAGGACGATGGGCTTGGCCGTGCCGGCAACCTTTATTTCAAGGTTGCCGTCAAATTCGGAGTAGGAAAGGACTTTCACCTCGGCCTCGGGGACAACGCCGAGGCCGTGCAGGTAGCGCAAGAGTTCGGCATCGGTGTCGCGAACGCGAGTGACGCGGCCTTTTTGCGGCGGGCGCAATTCGCCCAGTTGCAGGTCGGTGTCTTCCGGGAGGGTGAGGTCGAAACTGGGAATCGGGTCACCATGCGGGTCGTGCTGGGGATTGCCGAGCGCCGAAGCGATGGCGCGTTCGAACTTTTCCGAGATCACGTGTTCGAGACGGTCGGCTTCGTCGTGGACTTCATCCCAGGGGTAGTCGAGAATCTGGTGTAGGAAAAGCTCCAGCAGGCGATGGTGGCGAATGGTCTCCAGGGCGACCTTTTCACCGGCATCGGTCAAGACGACCCCGTGGTGTTTGCGGTATTCGACGAGGGGCGGTTCGGTGGTCGAAAGCTTCTTAATCATCCCTGTAACGGAAGCCGGCGTGACACTAAGATAAGCAGCCAGTTCCGTGGTGGAGGCGCGTTTGCCCTGATTGGAAAGCTCGTAGACGGCTTTGAGGTAGTCTTCGATGGATTTTGTGAGGTTGGTGTGCATAAGTTTATTCCAGCTAATTAGTCAAACCTAAATTCAGCTTATTGTAACTTGCGGGGAGGCGGGATGTCAACCAATCTTGACGCTGAACTTGCACGAGGCTATGCTTTCGGCTGTGGCAAAATGGCTTATCGTCAGTCTGGTGATTGTGGGCACACTGTGCCGGAGCGGCGTGTCGACAAGTGCACCGCCTTTCCCGGTTACACCAGTTACCCCTGAAACGATAAACCCAGGGCCGACGGCTGCAACGCCTACGCCACCAATTCCTTCACCGAGCGCGACCCAATCGAGCGAGCCGGACGGCTGCCTGCAGCCACCAGAGGACGTGACGCGAATTTATGTGAATGGGCGAGTCTTGAACGCGCGCACCATCGCAATGCTCCAAAATGCGGCAGGGCTGTATGGAGGGGAGATCGATATCACCGGCGGGGCAATCACGCAGGGCAGTTACAGCGATAATGAACCGCTCAGCTTTGGTACGCATAGTGGGGGCGGGGCGGTGGATTTATCGGTGGTGCGCCTACCGGAGTGGGTGATTCTATGGGAAGACCTTGAACCCCTTATCCGTGCGCTGCGAGTGGCGGGGTTTGCTGCCTGGGTGCGTCAGCCGGATGAACTTGCGCCGTATTCACCGATTCACATTCACGCCATCGCGGTGGGCGACCCGGAATTGTCCGTGGCGGCAGAAGGGCAACTAACCGGAGAGTTTGGATATTTCCGGGGCTATAACGGTCTGCCGCAGGAAAATGGTGTGCCGGTGGCCGACGCACACGGCGGGCCGGTGCTCTGTGACTGGATGCTGGAGCTGGGCTACTCGGATTTGCGAATCGGCGCGGACGACTGACCGGATGTGCGCAACAGTCCGATAACCCCAACCCCGGCCAAGACGAGTAATCCGCCCACCAGCTGGCGCGGGCCGGGAAGAGTATCGAAGAGGGCGAGCGCCCACAGGATTGTGGCAATGGGGCTGAGGGTGAGCGCGATGGTGTGCAGACTGAGGGGCATGCGCCGCAGCGCCATGTAGTAAAGTGCGCGACTGATCACCACGTCCGTGGTGCCTGCAAGGATGAGAAAGGGCCATGCAGCGGCGGAGGGCCAATCCAGACGTCCCCGAACTCCAGTAAAGACCAACAAGAACAGGGTGGTCATGAGGACTCGAAAGAAAAAGAAATCAAGAAAATCAATGTCGCTGCCGCGTTTTGCGACCGCGGCGTGCAGGGCGTAGAGGAATGCCGAGGTGAGGACGAGGAGCGAACCGACACGGAGGTAGTCGCCAGCCTGATAGGTCATGACAAACAGGCCCACCACGGCGAGGCCGGCTCCTCCGAGTTGCTTGGGTGAAAGACGCTCGCGCAGCCAGAAGATACCCAGGCCGAGCGCCCAAAGCGTGCCTGTTTGGGCAAGAAGCGTGGCTGTGCCCGGGTCGACAAAGGCGACGGCTTCGTAATTGATGGTGGTACTCAGAGACACCAGCAATCCCACAGCGAGAAAAAAACCCAGTCGCCGGCGCAGGATATTGAGATGCAGTTGGCGGGTGATGAGCCCAAACGCGCCAATCTCCACCGCGGCGATGGTAAGTACGAAGAGGGCCGAGGTTTGCGGCGCGATGTGCGGCAACAGTAGGCGGGCGAAGATGAAGTGCAGGCTATCTACGGCCAGCAGAGCGACCAGCAGGGGGACGATGTGGATGGGCGGCCGACCCGTCATGGCGCCCAGAAGGCCAGAACTCCATTAAAGATATAGGAGGGAGATACCAGCCCGTTTACGTCGAACTGCCAAACGCCCAGGTCTCCACCCAAGGGCTGGCCGGAGAGGAGCATTGATTCGCTGTCCGGCGCCCAGAGTTCGGCCGAGTGCTGGTACTGGTCAAAATTCCTCAGCACTTCCAGGAAGGCGAGAGAGGGAAGGAATTGCGTGGTGACCGGGCGGGGGTTGTTCTCCCCCAGGTGCAGAACAGTAAGTGTGAGGCCTACGTTCTCCGCCAGCCGGGCACGGTGCGGACTCTTATAGCTTTGCATGTCGTCTTCCACATCGGGGACTGAGAAGATCGCCAGCCGATTGGCGGAGGGGGCCCAAAAGAATGCGATGGCATTCAATTCCTGCCTCACCCAAATCGTCTCGTTGGTGTCCATGTCGACCAGGGCGATGGGACCGCTGAGCGCGTCGCCGGGAAGTTGGCGATTGTCAATAAGGGCCAGGAAGCGGCCCTCGTAACTCAGGCCAAAGGCTATCTCACCGTAGCCCTTATATATAACCCGCCGATCTTCAAAATCTTCAGCATTGATGCGCATAATGGTTGTGCGACCTTCAAAATCCATCCCGGCGGCAACGAACTCCGCGCCGCTGGGAAGAAACGTTGGCGCCTGGAAGTAAGCAGGTGAAAGCACCAAGGGTTCGAATTCCGGGTTGTCCAGATGCGGGTCGAGGATGGCTACCTGGCCCCAGGGAGGGCCGCCGTAGCGATGGGCGAGAACCTGCCCGCCATCCGGGGAGAACGCCCAGTAATACGGCCAGCCGGTTGAAAGAATCTCCGCGGGCTGGCCTTCTTCTCCCCACCAAAGCGTGCGGATAAATTCGCCGGGCCCCGCGGAAAGGAAGGCGATGTGGCGATTGTCCGGCGACCAATAGTGATAGACAACGGATTCCGTGCTGCTGCGAAAGATTTCAGAATAGGTTCCCTGTTCAGGGTTATAGACCATCAGGCTATCGCCACCGACACCGGTGGAGTGATACGCCAGGCGACTGCCATCCGGGGACCAGGATGGGTATTGGTAGAAGCGGTGGTCCGCCTGCGCTCCGCTGGTGATGGGGATGGCGTTGCCGGATATATCTGTCAGGTACAGGTTTCCATCTGTGCCGATGGCGGCGATGTCGCGTTCAATGAATGGCGTTGGGGTGATGGATGGAAGATCGGTGGAGGTGGCAGGTGACGTGGCGTCTGGGAAGAACACGCCCGAGACAGGCGAAAGAGTGGCGCAGGAGAGGAGTAAGAGGGTAGTGAGGGCAAACGCCAATTTGGGCATGCGGTCTCCACTTTCCGGATAATTTAGGCCAACTTTATTGTAGCGACAAACAGATTAAAAGGGCGTGAATGTTTGGCGTTTCTCAAGACTGGAGAATCCAGCATGGAGGATGCGAAGTAATTACGGGAATGGGACCGGGGAAAATACGGCAAAGAGTCCATCGACCAGTTGCTGTGGAATAGTCGCCGCTTCAACTGCGTATAGCCAAATACCGGATTGACCGGAGGAATTGCTGCCTGCCAAGAGGACAGTACTGGAATCGGAGGACCAAAGCGAGTGTGAGTGGGCGTACTGGTCGAAAAAGAGGAGCATCTGGCCGAATTCATCGGTAGGCTGGAAATCCGCGGCAAGGATGTTGGAAGCGTTGGCAGGGAAAGATGCTACGTGAACAGAAATCGAAACCGATTGGGGCCGAGGGCGGGCAAGACGCGATGAATTGAAATTGCCCTGCTGTTCTTCAGCAGGCTGCGAATCGAACGAGAAGTAGAGCAGATGGCTGGCATCCGGCGACCAGAAGAAGGCGAAGTTATCTGCGGCCGGCGCGGTGAAGACCGATGCTCCAGATTCGAGGTCAATGACTGTCAGGGGTCCGGCGAATATTGAACGGAAAGGGTCGAGATTTTCGATGATGGCGAGGAACTGTCCATCCGGGCTGGGGGTGAAGGCGATGCGCCCATACCCCGAATATACGATTTGGGGCTCTTGATTTGGCACGGTGCGGAGAATTTGCGAGTGTCCGAACGAGTCGCTCGTGGCGGCGAAAAGCGAAAGGCCATCAGGATGCCAGGAGGGAGCCTGGAAGAAACCCGGGCCCAAACCGAGCGATTGCGATTCAGAGTTAACGGCCGATGGGTCCAGCAGGTTTATGGAGGATTCCTGAGTGCCGCCATTGAGGTGCAGGGCAACCTGGTCACTGTCCGGGGCGAACGCCCAGTACAGGGGCTGGGCCTGGGCAATTGTGGTCGGGCTGCCGGTTTCCACATTGACCCAATTAAGTTCCAGGTCGGCAGGGAGACCGCCGCCGGTGAGGAAGGAGAGATGACGACTGTCTGGCGCCCAATACAGGTAGATGACGAACTCTTCCTCGCTGGAGAAAACGGTTTTGGAATCGCCGGCAGCAAGGTCATAGATGTGAATTGCGTCTCCAAACAAGTAGGTCTGGACGAACGCCAGATGCGAGCCGTCGGGAGACCAGGTGAGGTGCTGGTAGCGATTGGTATCGGACGCGTCGGTGGTGACTGCCCTGCGAGTGTTATCCCGGTTGGTGAGCAGGACGTTGCCCGTGGAATCGAGAACGGCAATATTAAGGTTGCCGGAAGGCGAAGGTCCAGTGGCCGACGGGGAAGGCTCGAGGGATGGCGAAGGGCTAGCCGGCTGGATAGCAGCGGCGCGACAGGCTATGGCCGCAAGAGTAAGAGAGAGTATAAGGAGCGGGGATATGGACCGGGAGCGCATGGGATTGCGGCAATTGTACCTTTGAAGCGAATAGGCAAAACTATCTCACAGACTCTGACCTTCGGACAAAAGATCGGACAAAATGGGGAAAGAAAAGGAACCTCTACAATTAGGAGCGTTGAACAACTAATCGAGGAGGTTCCCATGGACAAGTGTATGCGAATTTCGGAATT
>SCUK01000073.1 GCA_004297445.1 Anaerolineae bacterium
AGTCGGGAGGTCCTGCAGAGAAGCTTTGAGAACTGTATCCGGCGGGAGAATTCAAACGCCAGCAATGTCACGCATTTCAGGGCTTTCCGCTGTTTAGCTGCTCAACGACGAAGTTTTGTTCTTCGTCAGTCATACCAACAAACAACGGCAGCGCGAGGCTCAATTGTTCCGCGATCACCGAGTTGGGAAATTTGTTCGCCTGGATTGAGTATCTCTCTCGATAGAACCCCTGTGTCACCACCGCATGGGTTCCCTGGCGGGTCGCCACACCCTGCGACTCCATCCACTGCATCAATTCGTTTCGCTCTCGATGAAGTCGATCAAGATCGCCAAGGCTGGGTTTAGTAGGAGCATAAAGACAGACATAGGCCTGATATCCATGCACATACCCTTCAGGCACAATCGGTTTGCACAGCCAGGGGGTATCGCTTAACATCGCGTCATACTTGCTGGCGAGATTCCTGCGTTCATTGAGGATGAATTCGGCTCTGTCCATCTGGACGGTTCCCAATGCCCCTTGAATATCAGTCATACGATAGTTATAACCCAGGCGATTGTATTGGGAAAGCAGAAACGATGTCTGGCCATGATGACGGTCAAAATCGCTTTGCGATGCACCGTGATCGCGCAAACTTCTGCTGATTTCATTCAGTTTTTCCGACTCGGTTGTGATCATCCCCCCCTCCCCGGTTGTGATAGATTTGCGCGGGTGAAAGCTGAAGCATCCGGCATCGCCGAAGGTGCCTGCGTGTTTCCCCTGGTACCAGGCCCCAAACCCGCAGGCCGCGTCTTCCACAATCCAAAGCTTGTGCTGCTTCGCGATTTCCAGAATCGGGGACATATCCGCGCACAGCCCGAATAGGTGGACTGGGATGATTCCCACTGTGCGCGGAGTGATTAAGCCAGAGATTTGATTTATATCGAGATTGTAAGTAGCGAGGTCGATATCACAAAATACTGGCGTTGCCCCCATGTATTCAACGACATTGGCCGTGGAAACCCAGGTAAATGCCGGAACGATGACCTCATCGCCCGGCTTCAATCCCAACGCCGCAACAGCGATCTGAAGAGCGGTAGTGCAGGACGTGGTGGCTACAGAATGTTTCGCGCCAACGTAGGTACTGAACTTGGTTTCGAATTCCCTCACATATGGCCCCTGGACTACCCAACCGGACAGAAGCGGCTGCTGAATCGCGGCAAGTTCTTCCTTACCGAAATACGGTTTGGTAATTGGAATGTTTCTCATCCAAACTTCTCCTGGTAGATGCGAATCAACTGCTGAAGGCCAGCAGATAGTGAGACAGCAGGGACGAATTCTAACATCTGTTTCGCCTGGGTGATGTCAGCCTGTAGTTGAAGGGGGGGATGGAGATAGCTGGACACATTCGGCTGGATTTCTTTGCCACACAACCTCAATACCTCACTGGCCAATGCGCCGAGCGTTATCATCTGCCCGCTTCCAATGTTTAACCTTTCCGCTTGCCCTTTTCGGCGAACAGCTGCATGAATCGCCCGGACAACATCGGTGATATGAATGAAGTCTCGGGCTTCCATAGGGTGCGCCTCAATGGTCAGAGGCCGGCCAGCCAGGGCTTGCCGGATGAAGATGGATTCAACAGTGCTTCGTTGATGGATTGCAGAACTCGATATGTCAGCCCACCCGTAGACGTTAAATAACCTGAGAATCGTTGCGGAAAGCCCGGCTGCATTGGCGTAGGCCTGTACGAGGTGTTCCCCGGCAAGCTTGGAGGCCGCATAAACGGAACGGGGATTGGTGGGGTGGTCCTCATCAATTGGCAATCGGACTGGATACCCGTATACCTGGGCCGTTGACAGGTAAACGAATTGGGAGATCTCGATCGCTTTACAGGCTTCGAGCAGATTGAGTGTTCCCTGAACATTGACCGCGACACAGGCGGCAGGATCTTTTGCACAATTCCCCATTGGCAAGCATGCTAGATGAATTATCTTATCGACACCTGCCAACACACCGCGGATTGCCTGGGCATCGGTAATATCCCCCGCTATCCAGATATCCTCCATGCCAGGCAGTGCTTTCCTCCCGAACGCCCGGACAGTCTCTCCCTGACTGCGCAGATAGGGTATCAGGTTGCTTCCAATGTATCCCGAAGCGCCCGTGACCAACAACTGTGAGCGGGGCAGCTCACCGCTGTTTGAACTCAAGGGCTAGGCATCCGCCTGGGCCAATCGCCAATCCACGACTTCCTTCAAGCCTTCCAGCAATGGAACCGTAGCCTTGAATCCAAGTTCCTTTTCTGCTAATTCCGTACTGCCGATTCTGTGGGTGACGAAACTCGATTCAAGAGGAAGGAATTCCGGTTCGAGGGATGAATTTGTCAGTTCAAGGAGCATATTAACCAATTCTGTAATCGTTGTGGGCAAACCAGTGCCGATATTGAAAAACAGGTCTGCACAATCTGCCTTCATCCCCAGAATATTCGCCCGCGCCACATCAAGGACATGAACAAAATCATATGTCTGTGTGCCGTCGCCATAGATCTGTGGGCGCTTGCCCTCGTAAATCTTATCGAGAACCTTCATGATAACGCTCACATAGGTTCCTTCATAATCCATCCGCGATCCATAAATATTCATGTACCGCATACCAACATAAGGAAGTCTATGTTGCTCAAAGATGGCACGAAACATCTGTTCATTCGCGATCTTTGTAGCGCCATAGGTCGTACGGTTATTGAAGGGATGTTCTTCGGTCATAGGGGTAAAGAGCGCATTACCGTATACGGATGCCGATGAGGAATATACGATCCGGCTAATCGAGTTTTCAAGACAGGCCTCAATTACATTCCAGGTTCCCAGCGTGTTCACTTCCCAGGCTTGGCGAGGATTGCTGACGCATTCCCCTAACCAGAGTGAGGCAAGCAAAAAGACGCCGTCGACCCCTTCCATCAGCTCTCGGAGTAACGCCATGTTCGTCATATCCCCTTCAACGATTCGCACTTTAGGAGATCGTTCAGCTTTGGTGAGATTCGATCGTGTGCCGCGCACAAAGTTGTCCAACACTACAATCTCAGAAACATCTTCATCTACAAGCTGATCTACAATGTGCGAACCCACCAAGCCTGCGCCGCCGATTACCATAAGCCTTTTGTCTTTTAGGTTCATATGTGTCTCCTTGATTCCTTCGCTAGTGCGTTCCTGGATTCGACAGCATGATCAGGAAGTTCGGCGCTTCTGAACTGGTTTTTGCAGGTCTCTTCCTAGTAAACCCTATTTATCGTTTACCCACGCCAATGATGCGGTAAGTGAAACCGGCAGATTCCAACACTTCCGACGTGAACAGACCGCGCCCATCCACAAACACGGGCTGAGCCAGCGCCCGCGCCAGTGCGGACAGGTCGAGCGCCTTGTACGCGCTGTGCTTCACCAGCAACACGGCGGCATCCGCACCCTTGGCCATTTCCAGCACGTCGCCCTGAAAGTCACGGATGAACGGATCATGTACCCGCGCCTGCGCCCCTACCGTCTGCAGGGCGGCCACAAACGCGGCGCTGGGGCTGTTGCGGGTGTCATCCGAATCTTCAAGATAGGCGTAGCCGAGTACAAGAACCTCTTTGCCCTGCATCAGTTCGGCGTGTTCGGCCAGCGCCGAAGTGAGCAGGTGCAGGACGTGTTTCGGCATGCTGTCGTTCACCCGCCGCGCCGTGGGAATCAGATTCAGTTCCGGCCCCTTGTCATGCACGCCGTAGGCCAGCAGCCACGGGTCCTTGGGAATGCAGTGGCCACCCACACCTGCCCCGGGGAGATGAACGTTGCGCCCTGGCGATTTGTTCACCATTTCGCGCACTTTCCACACATCGCCGCCGGCCATCTCGCACACCATCGCCAGTTCGTTGGCGAAGGCGATCTGCACATCGCGGTAGGCGTTCTCGGCGGTCTTGACGATCTCGGCGGTCACACAATCGGCGGGGTCGAGGTCGGCGTGGACGATGTGGCGATACAGGGCAATCAGGGCTTCGCTGGTCTCGGGCGTCGTGCCGCCGCACACGCGGCTGAGGCCGCGCAGGTTGGCGAGCAACTTGCCGGGCATCACCCGCTCGGGGCAGTTGCCGACGAAAAAACCCTGATTGAGGGCGCGCCCGCTGCTTTCTTGCAGCATTGGAACAACCACGTCCCGCACGGTGCCCGGCGCAATGGTGGACTCAATGATGACCAGCGCGCCCTCTTTGAGCACCGGCCCCAGGTGGGTCAGGACGCTGTGCAGGGCACGGTAGCGCGGGATGTTCTGGTCGTCCACCGGCGTCTCAACATCAATCAGGATTATGTCACGGTCGCGCAAGTCTTCGTAGTTCGTGGTGGCGCGCAGTTTGCCGCCACCGATGACCTCGGCGAGGAGGGCGGCGAGGCCGGGTTCTTCGCCTTCGATGGGCGACTGGCCGGCGTTAATCTTCGCCACGCGCTCAGTGAGGATGTCCACGCCCAGCACGTCGAAGCCGACGCGGGCGAATTCGCAGGCCACCGGCAGGCCGACATAGCCGAGGCCGATGACCGCCAGCTTTGCGGATTTGTTTTGGATGTTTGTGGTCAGGTCTTGGAGAGACATGCGGTACTCATCTTCCCTATCATTGGATACAGCCGGATATTGTATCAGGCATTGGCTCGCGGGCATGCCGGTGCTGGCGCGACTTTCTTCTGTATACTGCCCCCTTCATCAGGGCGGGTAAGCTCACACCACTTGCGCCTGATTCTTCCGGCCGCTTTCCACCAGCATCAGCGCCAGTTTGAGGGCCTGCAGGCCATCCACGCCGCCGACGGGCACCGGCCGGTCACTCGCCACCGCATCCACAAACGCCTGCAATTCCAGTTTGAGCGGTTCCTGGCGCGGCACGGCGAAGCGCACCATGCGCCCTTCGCTCACGCCCTTGATGGCCTGCAGCGCGCCCCACAGGTCGCCTTCGGTTTCGGCGTTTTCAAAGAAATACAGGTCCTGGGTGAGGTCGTCCACGCGGAACATGCCGCGTTCGCCCAGTACCAGCACTTCACGCATCTTGGTGGGCGTGAGCCAGTTAATCTCCAGATGGCCGATAACGCCGTTGGCGAAGCGCACCAGCCCAAGCATCAGGTCTTCGTGTTCGGTGTGCACCCGGCGCTCAACCTCGGCGAAGATGCGCACCGGTTCGCTGTCGGTCAGGAAGCGCATCACGTCAAGGTCGTGCGGGGCGAGGTCCACCACCACGCCGACGTCGCGAATGCGGGCGGGGAACGGCCCGGCACGGCGGCAGACGATCTGGAAGGTACGCCCCAGTTCGCCGTCGTTCAATTTCTGTTTAAGCATCTGCAATGCGGGATTGAAACGGACGATATGGCCGACCATCAGTTTGCGGTTGTGCTGTTCGGCCAGCGCAATCAGGCGGCGGCCCTGCTCCAGCGTGGCGGCGATGGGTTTTTCCACCAACACATGCGCGCCAGCCTCCAGCGCGGCCCCGGCCACTTCTTCATGCAGGGCAGTGGGCACAGCGATGGTGACGGCATCCGGCTGGGCTTTGGCGAGCAGGTCGTTGTAGTCAGCGAAGGCGGGCACACCGTATTTCGCGCCGATGGCCTCGGCGGCGGCGGGGTTGGCATCCGCCACGCCCACCAGTTCCACGCCGGGCATCTCGGAGTACACGCGCACGTGGTTGCGGCCCATTGAGCCGACGCCGATGACAGCGACTTTCAGCATGGTCGACTTACCCAAAGAACGAATTGACCGCGTCGACGATGGTCTCGAGGTCGGCGGGGGTGAGGGCGGGGTGTACCGGCAGGGAGAGCACTTCCTGCGCCGCCTGCTCGGTGATTGGGAGACTCTGGTTGTAACCCAGTTCCTTCATGTAATAGGTCTGCTGGTGTACCGGCACGGGGTAATACACGCCGCTGCCCACACCCTTTTCCTTCAGGTGTTCCAGCAGGGCATCACGCATGCCATCCGGCACGGCGATGGTGTACTGGTGATAAACGTGCTGGCAGTTAGCCGGTTCGGTCGGCACGCGCACGCCTTTGAGGTGTTCGTTCAGGAAGGCGGCGTTCTGGCGGCGGGCGGCGTTGAACTTTTCCAGTTTGTGAAGTTGCGCCAGGCCGATGGCGGCGTGGATGTCCGTCATGCGGAAGTTGAAACCCAGTTCGTCGTGGTAGTAGCGGCGGCGCATGCCGTGCTGGCGGATAACCTTGCAGGACTCGGCCAGCGCTTCGTCGTTGGTGGTGATCATGCCGCCTTCGCCGGAGGTGATGTTCTTGGTGGGGTACAGCGAGAAACAGCCGGTGCCAAACGAGCCAACGCGCGCCCCGTTGAAGGTGGCGCCGTGGCTCTGGCAGGCATCTTCAACCAGAATCAGGTTGTGCTTTTTGGCGATGGCGACGATGCCGTCCATGTCGGCAGGCAGGCCGAACAGGTGCACCGGCATAATGGCTTTGGTGCGCGGGGTGATGGCGGCTTCAATGAGCGCCGGGTCCAGATTGTAGGTGGCGGGGTCGATATCCACAAACACCGGTTTTGCGCCGGTGAACAGCACGCTGTTGGCCGAAGCAATGAAAGTGAACGAGGAAGTGATAACCTCGTCGCCTTCACCGATGCCGTGTGCCAGCAGGGCGACGTGCAAAGCGGTGGTGCCGCTGGTGGTGGCGACGGCGTACTTGACGCCGCACATAGCGGCGAAGGCTTCCTCAAAGGCGGCCACCCGCGGCCCCTGGGCGATGATGCCTGAATCAAGGACTTCCAGGACAGCCTGTTTTTCTTCATCCCCGATGAGGGGTTTGGCAATATGAATCATGAGAGAGTCTCCCAATCCTGTTTGGACACCGTGATTTCTCGCCCGCAAGCCGGGCAGGCGGCCAGCACCGTGCCGCCAGATTCGGATTTCTTCTGCACCTGCTGGCCGCAGGCACATACGAAGGCCCGCAAGCGGGCGGGGTTCCCGAACACCAGACCGTGGTCCGGCACATCTTTGGTCACCACGCTGCCAGCGCCGACCATGGCCCACTTGCCGATGGTGATGCCGCAACGGATGGTGCTGTTGGCACCCAACCCCGCGCCTTCCTTTATCAGCGTTTCACTCAAGGTCCAGTCATCAGCGCTTTTCAGCGTGCCATCCGGGTTCACGCCGCGCGGGTTCATGTCGTTGGTGAAGCACACGTGCGGTCCGACGAATACGCCGCTTTCAATGGTGACGCCGTGATACACCGAGACGTAATTCTGAATCTTGACGTTGTCGCCAATCTGCACGCCGGCATCGATATAGACGCCTTTGGAGAGGATACAGTTATGGCCAAGGGTGACGCCTTCGCGCACCTGAACGTGATTCCAGATGCTGGTGCCTTCGCCGATGCTGGCTTTGTCGGAGACTTCTGCGGTGGGGTGAATGCGTACGGGCATGTATGTCCTGTTTGTCGGCAACTGTAATTGTTTCACAATTCTTCAGCGTTGGCCGTAAGGGTACGTGTACTCCGCGATCCCAAACGGCCAACGGCATTGTGCCAATTTACACGAATTATAA
>SCUK01000074.1 GCA_004297445.1 Anaerolineae bacterium
AGGGCTGGGTCTCAATCGGAATTTAGGCTCCGAGCCTTGAGCAAACGGTAGACTTGTTCAGCTCTGGCTGGCAGGGAGTTACTCTCATAAGTCTAATGGAGCAAGCCGACGCTGCGAAGCCGCGTTCGGCCAAGCGAGGAATCCCGTTCTACACCTTTTTTCAGACCGGCTCACTGGTAAACAACTCCGACTCGCGACCCAGACTTTCTGTGCGTTTTGCGGAAATCCGTAGGGGTCGAGCTTAGCTCGACCCCTACGCCCGTCCACCGTGAAAAATGGAATTCTGACCTCCAAAACGCTAACAAATCTCTTATGTCCAGTTTGCCCCCAACTATTGACTCCACAGGCGCGCGGGTGTAGTATTAGGCGCTTGTTGATCTACAGTAAGTTCTAAAAAGAAAGACCTCTTTTGATTTGGAACCCCTGCACGACCAAGCACTAAACTAAGAAAGGAGTTCCAAATCATGTCCGAGAAAGAACAGGGCACCGTCAAGTGGTTCAACGGCGCAAAAGGCTACGGCTTCATTGCGCGCGAGAACGGCGAAGACGTGTTTGTCCACTTCAGCGCCATCATGACCGACGGCTTTCGCTCCCTCGATGAGGGTCAGCGCGTCGAGTTCACTGTTGAGCAGGGCCAAAAAGGCCTGCAGGCGCAGAACGTCGTCAAGCTGTAAGCCTCACGACTTCAAAGAGACAGGGCTGCGAGCAATCGCAGTCCTGTTTTTTGTTTGCGCAATTATTGACTCTATCAGTCCGATATGATAAACTTGCGGCCTGAAAAACCTATAGCGGCACACGAAGCCGCACTCATCCAGAGAGGCAGAGGGACCGGCCCTGTGAAGCCTCGGCAACCCCGCCAGCACGACCGGCGGAAGGTGCCAATTCCGGCAGAAATATCTGGCAGATGAGGTCTGACGACTTTCGTACAGGACGCCTCTCGCCATGAGAGGTTTTTTTATGAACAAACGTGAAACGAGAGTAGAAATTCGAATAACCACTTTCGGCTCACGAATGTAAGGAGATGAACTTGACGAACAACCGCACCTACACCCGCCGCGCCTTCCTCGATGCGCTCCAACAACGCGTTCTGGTCTATGACGGCGCGATGGGCACCATGCTGCAACAGCAGAACCTGACCGCCGAGCACTTCGGCGGCGAGCAGTACAACGGCTGCCCGGACTACCTTGTGATTTCCTACCCGCAGGCCGTCGAGAAGGTTCACCGCGCCTACCTCGAAGTCGGCGTGGACGTCATCGAGACCGACACCTTCCGCAGCAACCCGCTCACGCTGGGCGAGTACGGCCTGGGCGAGCGCACGATTGAAATCAACAAGGCCGCCGCCAGCCTGGCGCGCCGCCTTGCCGACGAATACAGCACGCCCGACCACCCGCGCTTTGTGGCCGGCTCCATCGGCCCCTCCGGCAAACTGCCCAGCGCCGATGACCCGACTCTCTCGGACGTCACCTACGACGACCTCGTCGAATTGTTCCGCGTTCAGGCCACCGGCCTCATTCAGGGCGGCGCGGACGTGCTGCTCATCGAGACCTCGCAGGATATCCTCGAAGTCAAGGCTGCCATTCAGGGCATCCAGCTGGCCTTTGAAGACACCGGCGAACGCCTGCCGATTCAATGCCAGGTGACGCTGGATACCACCGGACGTATGCTGCTGGGCACCGACATCGCCGCGGCGCTGACGATTCTGGAAGACCTGCCGATTGACGTCATCGGCCTGAATTGCTCCACCGGCCCGGAACACATGCGCCAGCCCATTGCCTACCTCGGCGAGCATGCCACCCTGCCGGTCTCCGCCATCCCCAACGCCGGCCTGCCGCTCAACGTGGACGGCGAAGCGGTGTACCCGCTGGAACCCCGGCCCTACGCCGATGCGATGGTGGAGTTCATCGAGAAGCACAACATCAGCATCGTGGGCGGTTGTTGCGGCACCACGCCGGAACACCTGCGCCTGCTGGTGGAACAGATTCACGGCCATGCCCATCCGCCGCGACCCACTCAGAAAACGCCGCGCCTGTCGTCTTCGATTCAGGCGATGGACATGTTGCAGGTCCCGCCGCCGTTCCTCATCGGCGAGCGCCTGAACGCGACGGGCAGCCGCCAGTTCAAACGCCTTCTGATGAATGAAGATTTCGACGGCATTCTGGAAATGGCACGCGAGCAGATTGGCGGCGGCGCTCACGCGCTGGATGTAAGCGTGGCGCTGACCGAGCGCGCCGACGAAGATTACCTGATGGCAAAAGTGGTCAAGAAACTGGCGATGGGCGTGGAAGCGCCGCTGGTGATTGACACCACCGAGCCGGATGTGATGGAAGTGGCACTCAAACTGGCTGCCGGCCGCTGCCTGCTCAACTCCACCCACCTGGAAGCCGGCCGCCCCAAGATGGAACGCGTCTTTAAACTGGCGCGCCAGCACAATGCCGCCGTCATCATCCTGACGATTGACGAAGACGGCATGGCGAAAACTGTGGACCGCAAAATCGAAATCGCCCGGCGCATCTATGACATCGCGGTGAACGAGTACGGCTTCCGGCCGCAGGACCTGGTGTATGACGTGCTGACCTTCCCGCTCTCCACCGGCGACGTGGAGTTCAACAACAGCGCGGTGGATACCATCGAAGCCATCCGGCGCATCAAGGTCGAATTGCCGGGCGTGCTGACCTCGCTGGGTGTGAGCAACGTGTCGTTCGGCCTCACGCCGCGGGCGCGCCTGGTGCTCAACAGCCTGATGCTGCATCACTGCGTGGAAGCCGGGCTGGACATGGCCATCGTGCACGCCAGCAAGGTGAAACCGTACGCCGAAATCCCCGCCGAAGAGCGCGCCCTGATGGACGACCTCATCTTCAACCGGCGCGACGACGCGCTGCAACGCGTGATTGAGTTTTACGAAAACCTCGCCCCCACCGAAGAGGACGAGGGGGAAGACCCCACCGAGGGCATGACACCCGAACAGCGCCTGCACTGGAGCATCCTGCACCGCCACAAGGAAGGAGTGGAAGACGCGATTGACGAAATCATCGCCCGCAAGGACCACGCCAGCGACCACGAAAGCGCGGTCAACATCCTCAACGGTACGCTGCTGCCGGCGATGAAGGAAGTGGGAGACAAGTTCGGTGCCGGTGAGTTAATCCTGCCATTCGTGCTGCAAAGCGCCGAAACGATGAAGAAGACCGTTGGCCACCTGGAGAACTATCTCGAAAAGGTTGAGGGCGTCAGCAAGGGCAAAGTGGTGCTGGCGACGGTGTACGGCGACGTGCATGACATCGGCAAGAATCTGGTCAAGACGATTCTGGTGAACAACGGCTACGAGGTGTTCGACCTCGGCAAGCAGGTGCCCGCCGAGACCATCATCGCCAAAGCGCAGGAGGTCGGCGCGACTGCGATTGGCTTGAGCGCGCTGCTGGTGAGTACCAGCAAACAGATGCCGCTCATCGTGAACGAACTGCACCGGCGCGGCCTGAATTTCCCGCTGCTCATCGGCGGCGCGGCCATCAACCGCCGCTTTGGCTGGCGCATCCTGTACACCGAGGATGGCACGCCCTATGCGCCCGGCGTGTTCTATTGCCAGGATGCCTTCGAGGGACTGGAGACGATGGACCGGTTGATTGACCCGCCACGCCACGAACAAATGATGGACGAGTTGTTTACAAAGGCTGAAAAGGAACAGGGGCGCGAGGCCAAGCCGCGCAGCACGGCGCGCGTGACCGGCCGCTCAGCGGTGGGACCTGCTGAGCGCATTCCGACCCCACCGCGCTGGGGCGTGCACACCGTGAAGGACATGCCGCTGGAACTGGTGTTTGACTGCCTGTACAAGAATGAACTGTTCCGCCTGTCCTGGGGCGCCAAGAACACCCAGGGCAAGGAATGGGAGAAACTGCAAAAAGAATTCGAGACCCGGCTGGCGACGATGAAGAAGCAGGCCGTCGCCGAAGGCTGGCTGAAGCCGCAAGCGGTGTATGGCTACTGGCCGTGCCAGGCGCAGGGCGAAGACCTGGTGCTATTCGAACCGGAAAGCGTGAGCAACGGCAGCGGGCCGAAGGAAATCACGCGCTTCACGTTCCCACGCCAACCCAGCGGCGAGTTGCTGTGCCTTGCGGATTACTTCGCTGGCGCCGACAGCGGCAAGATGGACGTGGTGGCGCTGCAAATCGTGACGGTCGGCAAGGAAGCCAGCGAGCGCTTCGAGCGTTTGCAGGAAGCCAATGACTACTCCGAAGGCTATTACACACATGGCCTGGCGGTGCAGACCGCCGAAGCCACCGCTGAGTACCTGCACCGCCACATCCGCCGCGAACTGGGGCTGGCGCAGGGGCAGGGCAAGCGTTATTCGTGGGGCTACCCCGCCATCCCGGACCTGGACGACCATGCCAAGGTGTTTGCGCTGCTGCCCGCAGAGAAGGAACTGGGCATGACGCTGACCGAGGCCTACCAACTTGTGCCGGAGCAATCCACGGCCGCCATCCTCCTCCACCATCCGGATGCAAAGTATTACAGCGTGGGCGAGAGCCGCGTGGAACAGTTGATGAAGGGCTAGGCTTCAGGGTGAAGGAACAAACCAGCGACCCGATGGGTTCTTTCCGGCAGACCAACCAGAGCCTGTGTGATGCCTATACCGACATCCACAAAGATTCGGCGGCTTACGATCTGGCGGCTTTCAAAGCCGGCCAAACGACACTCTCCGCCATCGAGTTGGAGGAACTGGCTCCGGAAGTGGACGGCAAAACAATGCTCCACCTCCAGTGCCATTTCGGGCGCGACTCCATGATGTGGGCGCGCATGGGCGCAAAAGTCACGGGCGTGGATTTTTCCTCCAAAGCCATCGCCCTTGCCCGGGAGCTTAACGTCGAATTGGGATTGGATTGCCGTTTTGTGGAAGCCAATGTCCTGGACATGACCGGCGCGCTGGATGAGCAATTCGATATCGTGTTCACCTCCTACGGGGTGCTCACCTGGCTGGACGACCTTGAGGCCTGGGCGCGGACCGTTGCCCGTCACCTCAAGCCGGGCGGCGTTTTCTACATCGTTGAATTCCATCCCATCGGGATGATGCTGAACGATGCCAGTGAAGGTTTTGGATTCGACCTCCCGTATTTCCGGACGCCCGAGCCGCACCGTTTCGTTAATGACGGTTCGTATGCCGGGGCTTTCAAGGACGGGGAAACCCATCCGGCCTATGAATGGACACATCCAATGAGCGAAATCGTCAGCGCATTGGGCGCGGCCGGACTGCAAATCGAGTACCTGCACGAATTCGATTTCAGTATCTACCCGATGGTCCCCTGGCTGGAGGGCGGCGGCGAAGAATGGCACATCCCGGCCGGTTGGCCGCAGTTGCCGTTAATGTTTTCGATTCGGGCGACGAAATCGTAGCCCGGCATTCGAGGGAATGAAAATGAGCCAATTTCTTGAATTACTTGAATCCTCCCCCAATCCCATCCTGTTCGATGGCGCGATGGGCACCCAACTGCATGTGCGCGGCGCATCGTTTCAATCCTGCTTCGATTCGCTGAACCTCTCCAACCCGGCTCTGGTGGCAGAGATACACCATGATTTCATCATGGTCGGGGCACAGGTCATCATGACCAACACCTTTGGCGCCAACCGCTTCAAACTGGCCGACCACGGCCTGGCAGCGGTGGTGACGGAAATCAACCGCGCCGGCGTGGAACTGGCGCGGAAGGCCGCCACCGCATCGTTCAAGGAAGTGCTGGTCGCCGGAGACGTCGGCCCGCTGGGCGTGCGGCTGGCCCCCTTTGGCCGCGTGCAACTGGAGCAGGCGCGCGAAGCCTTTGCCGAACAGATTCAGGCGTTGGCGGATGCCGGGGCTGACCTCATCATCATCGAGACAATTACTGACCTCTACGAAGCTCGCGAAGCCATTTTTGCGGCGCACGATGTTTGCAACCTGCCGGTGGTTGCCAGCATGACCTTCACGCGGGATGACCGTACCCTGCTGGGCGATGCACCTGCCAAGGTGGCACGCGAGCTGCACAGGGCCGGCGCGGATGTCATCGGTGTGAATTGCTCTGGCGGCCCGGCGCAGATTCTGCGCATCATCAAGGAAATGAAGGAAGCCGTGCCGGAGGCGCATCTCTCGGTGATGCCCAACGCAGGCTGGCCGGAACAGGTGGCCGGGCGCATCATGTACCCGGCTGGACCGGACTACTTCGGCGACTACGCGCTGGCCTTCCGGCATGCCGGTGTCTCCATCATCGGCGGGTGCTGCGGCACCACGCCCGAGCACATCCGTGCGATGCACACCGCGCTGGAATCGATGCCTGACTCTGAGTACAAGAACGGATTGAGTATCCGGATGGTTGAGCCGGCGAAGGCGGAATTGTCCGATGACACGCCTTCGCAACTGGCGCAAAAACTGGCGGCGGGCGTGTTCGTGGCGGCAGTGGAAATGAGCCCGCCGCGCGGCCTGTCCACGCACAAGATGCAGGCCGGCGCGGGCCTGCTGGCGGATGCCGGGGCCGATGTCATCAACGTGGCGGACAGCCCGATGGCGCGCATGCGCATGAGTCCGTGGGCGGTGAGCCAACTAATCCAGCACAACATCGGCATTGAGACCACGCTGCACTTCCCCACCCGCGGCCGTAACCTGCTGCGCGTGCAGGGCGACCTGCTGGCGGCGCATGCCATCGGCATCCGCAATGTGTTCGTGGTGATGGGCGACCCGACTCACATCGGCGATTACCCGGAAGCGATGGACAACTACGACCTGGTGCCGACCGGTCTGTTAAAACTCATCAAGCAGGGCTTCAATATGGGGCTGGACCATTCGGGCACCGAAATCGGCCAGCCGACGTCGTTCTTTGCCGGCGCGGCGCTCAACTTGACCAGCCGCGAAGCCGACCGCGAAATCAAAGTGCTGCGGCGCAAGCTCGCCAGCGGGGCGGATTTCTTCCTCACCCAGCCGGTATTCGACCCTGCAGAGGCGAAGGCCTTTCTGGACCAGTACGCCGCGGAATACGGCCCGTTGGACAAGCCGGTGCTGGCCGGTATCCTGCCGCTCTACAATGCGCGCCATGCCGCATTTCTGGACAACGAAGTGCCGGGAATTGACATCCCGCAGGAATACCTGGACCGCATGGAAGCCGCTGGCGAAGACGCGCCAAAAGAAGGTGTCCGCATTGCGCTGGAACTCATTGAGGCCATACGCCCCTTTGCGCAGGGCGTGTACCTGATGCCACAGTTCGGGCGCTATGAAATCGCGGCCGAGATCGTGGAAGCGGTGAAAGCTAAGGTCGCAGACTAGTTCATTGTCCAGGCATAGATTTCAATCTACTTTTGAGCCTGAACAATGCTTAGAGTTTTCCGTCCACAATCATCTCAACGAATAGTTTGACGTTGGACGGAACACCAGGTGAACGCGGCTTATTTCTTGCCGGCCTTCAATGCGACGGCGGCCCGCACCAACGCCTTGAGCGCCGCGGCATTAACGGACTCGCCTTTATGCAGGTCAATGCCGCGTGACGTCTTGGCTTCCAGACCGGCGTTGAACAGCTTTTTGGGGTCGGGCAGCGAAGCGCCTTTGAAGAAGTTAAGCCTGACGTGGTCTTTGAATATCCCCACAGCCACGACATTGCCTTTGTGCGTCCAGACCGGGGTATCCCATTTCCAGTCTTCGACGAGTTCGGGCGCCGCGTCCAGAATCTGTTTGCGCAGGCGCGCCAGCAATTCGCCGCGCCAGTCTGCTAGGTCGCCAATTAGATGAGTGATTTGTTCGGACGCATTCATGGGCCAAAAGCCTCCATCTCCATTGTAGAGAAATCCTTGGGGAGATTCAACCACAAACACGGCAGATGTGGCAATTGACTTCATGAGTGCCGTCGAATACCATAGGTTAACAAATCACTGTTCACAGGAGCCAACTACATGCATTACCGACGCCTGGGCCGTTCCGGCCTCAAGGTCAGTGAAATCTCGCTGGGCGCCTGGATTACATTCGGCAGCCAGATTGAAGACAAGACTGCAGCAGACCTGATACGCAGCGCCTTCGACAAAGGCATCAACTTCTTCGACAATTCAGATGCCTATGCCAAGGGCAAAGCCGAAACCGTCATGGGCAAGGCCATCCACGACATCCCGCGCGAGCAGCTGGTCATCTCCAGCAAGGTGTTCTGGCCGACGATGGAAGGCCCAAACGGGCGCGGCCTCTCGCGCAAACACGTCACCGAATCCATCCACGCCTCGCTGAAGCGGCTGGGCACCGATTACGTGGACCTGTACTTCTGCCATCGCTTTGACCCTGACACACCGGTGGAAGAAGTGGTGTTCACGATGAATACCCTGATTCAGCAGGGCAAGGTGTTGTACTGGGGGACCTCAGAATGGCGGTCTTCGCAAATTGCAGAGGCCATCGGCATCGCGCGCCAGTACAACCTCATTCCGCCAACGATGGAACAACCGCAATACCACATGCTCCACCGCCGCCGGGTGGAGTCTGAACTGGCCCCGCTGTGCGAGACGTTTGGCATCGGCCTTACGGTCTGGTCCCCGCTGGCTTCGGGCATCCTCACCGGCAAGTACAACGACGGCATCCCGGAAGGCAGTCGCGCCAGCATGAAAAATATGGCCTGGCTGAAGGACGACATCACCGAGGCCAGCGTGGAAAAGGTACGCCAACTGATGCCCGTGGCCGCCGACCTGGGGCTGACGATGCCGCAACTGGCCATCGCCTGGTTGCTGCGCCGCAAGGAAGTGAGCTGCGTGATTACCGGCGCAACGAAACTGGAACAACTGGAAGACAACCTGGGAGCCGGCGATGCCGTGGACAAACTGACCAACGACGTGCTGGAAAAAATCGAGGCCATCCTCGCCAACGACCCGGCAGACGAAGATTGAGACAAAGAAAAAGCCCCGCAAAGTGCGGGGCTTTTTTGTGTGTCTGTTTGCTATTCTTCCGGCGGCGCGAGCCCCAATTGCATCGCCTGGTCGTAGGAAAGTGCGTCGGTGCTGATCATGCTGGCGGAGCTGGAACCGGCGCTGGAGGTTTCCCAGAACGCGTCGGCATCCCCGGCCTTGACCTTGGTCTTCTTGGAGAACAGCGCGTCCAGTTCGGGGTCAATCGGCAGTTCTTCGGGCTCCGGCGCGGGTTCGGGCTCGGCTGCCGCGGAAGGCGCGGCCATGGCCACACCCAGTTTGGAGAGGTCAAGCAGCACTTCCTGTACCACCGCCTGAGTCATGCGGCTGATGGTGGGGAGGTCGTCCGGCTTCAATTCCTTCAGAAGGATGGCGAAGGCATAGGCGTCGCCCACATGGGTGAGCGCCAGGTCAAATTCCTGGCCCTTGAAGGTGAGCAGGCTTTCGGGCAACGGCTTGCGCAGGAACTGTGAAGCCTTGGCGGTGGAGATAAACGCCGGCAACACGGCTGGCAGCAGGACCGATTCCACTTCCGGTTTGGGCAGCGTGCCGGAGCGCACTACCACCTGGCCCCGGTCGCCAACGAGCAGCACAGCCTGGGCGCCCAGTTTCTCGCGCAGGTCAGCGATTCGGCCGGACATGCCCTTGGCCTGGCGTTCCTCTTCGGCTTCCACCTCGGCATCCTGGCGTTCCAGGTCCAATTCGTGTGGCAGCACGGTTTCCACCATACCCAGCACGCGTTCGACCGCATCCAGAAAGTCGGCCATTTCGATGGGCTTGAAGAAAAAAGCATTAGCGCCGGCCTGGGCCACATCCTTGCGGACTTTGGGCTCGGCGGCGCCGCTGATGAGGATAACTTTGGCTTCCGGGGCACGCGCTTTGAAGCGCTTGACGAGGTCAAATCCGCTCATACCGGGCAGGCGCACGTCCGAAATCAGTAAATCCGGGGCACTGCGGCTCAATTCCAGCCAGGCTTCTTCCCCGGACAGGAACTCCGTGACGGTCAGTTCGTGCTCCAGCGATTCCAGGCCGGAACGGAGAACACGGGTCACTTCCCGCTGGTCATCCACGATGACGATTTTCGCCGCAGACATATCGGAAAATTCTATCATAGACCCTTAATCTCGACGTTCCACGGACCGAAGCAGATTGCCGCGCGCCTGCCATGCTGGACATGCCCCGACTACCTTATAATCAGCCTGTTTGCCTGACCACGAGCCAACCATGCCAATCCATGTCCTTTCCATCGTTGGGGCGCGGCCGCAGTTTGTGAAAGCGGCGGTGGTTTCGCGCGCCCTGCGCGCCCGCCCCGGCCTGAAGGAAACGCTGGTGCACACCGGCCAGCACTACGATGACAACCTCTCGAAGGTGTTCTTTGAGGAACTGGGCATCCCGGCCCCGGACCACAACCTCGGCATCGGTTCCGGGTCGCACGGTGAAATGACCGGCCGCATGTTGGTGGAGATTGAAAAGGTATTGCAGACCGAACAACCGGATTGGGCGCTGGTGTACGGGGACACCAACTCCACGCTGGCAGGGGCGCTGGCGGCCGCCAAACTGCACATCCCGGTGGCGCATGTGGAGGCTGGCCTGCGTTCGTATAACCGCGCCATGCCAGAAGAAATCAACCGAGTGCTGACCGACCATGCCGCCGACCTGCTGTTCACCCCCACCGACGACGCCTCGCAAAACCTGGTCGTGGAAGGCATCCCTTCATCCGCCATTCACCAGGTGGGCGATGTAATGTACGATGCCGCCCGGTTATACGGCCCGGCCGCCGAAGGGCGCGCCGCTTTGCTGGAAGCCCACGGCCTGAAACCCGGCGGCTACATCCTTGCCACGCTGCACCGCGCCGAGAACACCGACGACCCGGCGCGCCTCGCCGTCCTGCTCACCGCGCTGGCGCAAGCCGGGCAGGCGGTGGTGCTGCCGCTGCACCCGCGCACCCGCGCCGTGCTGGATGCCACGCCGGACCTGGCCGCGCTGGCAAATCGACTGACGCTCATCGAGCCGGTGGGGTATCTCGATATGCTGGCGCTGGAGCGCAGCGCCGCGCTGGTCTTCACCGACTCCGGCGGGGTGCAAAAGGAAGCCTACTTCCAGCGCGTCCCGTGCGTGACCGCCCGCGACGAAACCGAATGGGTGGAACTGGTGGAGCTGGGCTGGAACCGGCTGGCGCCGCCCACCGATGTGGCGAGTGTGCTGGCGCACATGCACGCTGCGCTGGAAGAGCCGCTGCCGGACGATGACGACGACCTGTACGGCGGCGGGCAGGCGAGCGAGCGCATCGCCGCAGTGCTGGCGGGGATGTAACATGCGCATCCTTGTTGATTTGAGCCACCCGGCGCACGTGCACCTGTTTCGCCATGCCATCCGGCTGTGGCAGGCGGGGGGACACGCGGTCCACATCACCACCCGCGAAAAAGACATCACCACCACCCTGCTGCGCAACTACGGCTTTGAGTTTGAGGTCGCCTCGGTGGAGCGCAAGGGCCGCCTGCGGCTGGTGCGCGCCCTGTTGGAACACGACTACGGCGTGTGGCGCGCCGCACGGCGCTTCCGGCCGGATGTGATGCTGGGCACGTCGGTGGCCATCGCCCATGCCGGGCGGTTGGGGCCGGGACGCTCGGCGGTCTTCAATGAAGATGATGTCGCCTCCAGTCCGTTCTTTGCGCGTGCCGCCTACCCGTTCGCGCACCACATCGTCACGCCGGACTCTTTGCCGGACCGGCTGGGGCGCAAGCACGTCACCTACCCGTCGTACCATGAGCTGGCCTACCTGCACCCGGCACGCTTCACGCCGGATGTTCGTATTTTGCAGGACATTGGCCTGCAACAGGGGCAATTCTTCAGCGTGTTGCGCTTCGTCTCGCTGAAAGCCTCACACGACATCGGCCAGCGCGGCCTGAGCCTGAACGCCAAGCGCGAACTGGTGCGCATGCTGTCGGCGCGCGGGCCGGTGTTCATCACCAGTGAAAGCCCGCTGGTAGGGGAGTTTGAGCCGCACCGGCTTGCGGTAGCGCCGGAGCGCATCCATGACCTGCTGGCCTTTGCCGGCCTGTTCGTGGGCGACAGCCAATCCATGGCAATTGAAGCGGCGGTGCTGGGCACACCCGCACTGCGCTGCAATACATTTGTGGGGCGCACGCCGGTGATTGAAGAAATCCAGGCACGCTATGGCCTCACCCTGGGCTTTCGCCCGGAGCAGGAGACCGACCTGCTGGCCACCGCCGAACGCCTGCTGGCCGACCCGCACACCCCGGCGCGCTGGCAGGAACAGCGCGCCCGCCTGCTGGCAGACAAAATCGACCTGACTGCCTGGATGGTGGATTGGGTGCAGGGGTTGGTAGAATAGGGGACTGAGGAGCGCCGCTCACCGCGGCGAAACGCCCAATTATGTTTGAACGCAAAAAAATCGGCGTGGTCGTCCCCGCCCATAACGAAGAACTGCTCATCGGGCGGGTGATTGAGACCATGCCCGACTATGTGGACCGCATCTACATTGTGGATGATTGCAGCGCCGACCAGACCCAGGCGCGGGTGGCGGTCTATCTCAACGACCGAAAGCACAAGAAACGCCTGCGCTATATCCGGCTGGAAGAAAACAAGGGTGTGGGCAAAGCTATCGTGAAGGGTTATCGCAAAGCCGCCGAAGAAGGCATGGACGTGGTGGCAGTGATGGCCGGCGATGCGCAGATGGACCCGGATGACCTGCCGGCGGTGCTGGCGCCGGTGGTGCGCGGCGAGTGCGACTACACCAAGGGCAACCGCCTGTTCACGGGCGAAGCCTGGGAGACCATCCCGCGCTACCGCTACCTCGGCAACGCCACGCTCTCGCTGTTCACCAAAATCGCCTCCGGCTACTGGCATGTGGCTGACAGCCAGACCGGCTATACCGCCATCTCGCGGGCGGCCATTGAGACCATGCCGCTGGAAAAACTGTACTCGCGCTACGGCTACCCCAATCACATGCTGGTGATGCTTAACGTGTTCAATATGCGCGTGCGGGATGTACCCGTGAAACCGGTGTACAACATCGGCGAGAAGTCCGGCATCAAACTGCGCACGGTGGTGCCGCGCATCTCCTGGCTGTTGCTCAAGACATTCCTGTGGCGCATGAAGGAAAAGTACATCATCCGCGATTTCCACCCGCTGGTGCTGTTCTACGGCTCAGCGCTGGCGCTGATGGTCGGTACCCTCGCGCTCGGCCTGCGCCTGCTGTGGCGGCTGTGGGAATCCGGCAGCGCCCCGCCGATCAACACGTTGGCGTTCATGTTCACCGCCATCACCGGCGTGCAGTTCCTGCTGTTCGCCATGTGGTTCGACATGGACAGCAACAAACACCTGCGTTAGTTCAACTCCTTATGGCGCGCCTCCTGATTTACGGCAACCCGCACAGCCCTCTGGTAGGGGCGCGCGGCCGCCTTGGCCTGCAGGCGGGCCACGAGATTCACTGGTTCGCCGCCCTCCCGGCCCCTTTTCCTGACGTGGTGGCCCACGCCATGCCCGGCTGGGCGCGCGCTCCGTTTGCGCGATTGCTGCTGGAACCGTTCTTCCTTAGTAAGACGCTCTACGCCATCCAGCCGGACCTGGTGCATGTTCACTATGCCAGCAAGGGGCTGGCGGCATTACCGCTGGCGCGGTGGCGCGGGCCGCTGGTGGTAACCGCCATGGGCAGCGATATCCTGCCGGTTCAGGGAACGGCCTGGCCCTATCTACCGATGACGCGCCGCCTGCTGGAACGCGCGGACGCCATTACCAGCAAGTCCGATTTCATGGATACCGCCCTGCAGCGCATTGGGGATTACAGTAGCAAACTGCACCGGATTACCTGGGGGATTGACCTGACCACCTTTCGCCCGGATTTGGACACCATCGCCCTGCGTCAGGCGTGGCGTATCCCGGCAGAGACGCTGGTTTTCCTCGACCCGCGCGGCGGGTCGGCACTCTACAACAAACACATCATCCTGATGGCGTTCGCGCGCTATGTGCAGGAGGGCGGCCCGGCCGCGGTGTTGCTGGTGGCAGAAGTGACGCCCGACCCCGCCTATATGGCCAGCCTGCGTCGCCAGGCCGAAGAGCTTGGCATCGCCGATTCGGTTCGCTTCGTGGGGCATCTGTTGCATGACCGGATGGCCGGTGTTTTCGCGCTGGCTGACCTGACCCTCAGCGTTCCCGTCTCGGATGGTTTGCCGCAAAGCCTCTACGAAGCGCTGGCCTGCGGCTCATTTCCCATCGTGGGGGATTTGCCGCAGTATGACGGCGTGGTGCAGGATGGCGTGACGGGGTTGCGTGTGCCGGTGGGGGATGGTGACGCGCTCGCTCTGGCAATGAAACAAGCCGCCAGCCAGCCGGACCTGCGCCAGCGCGCCGCGGTGCTGGGGCGCGCCTATGTGGAACAGCATGCGGATGCGCGCGTCGAGACGGCCAAACTGCTCGCGCTCTACGAAATATTATGAATCTCTGAAATACTCGGGGAAGTACTTCTCAATCGTCGCCAGGATGATTCGGGCTTCGACCTCCTGCAGGTTGCGGCCGAAGGTGATTTCCTCGGCACCATAATTGAATTTGAACGCAGGAGGGATTTGTTCAGAACGAATGCGCTCGCCTGGCTCAAATTCGCGGCTCAAACGCCGTTGGATAGGCGATAGCCTCACTGGTGGTTTCTGCTTGAGGTTTAAGGAGAAGCCGGAAACCTTCCCTACCTCAAATGGGGTTGAAAAGTCAATGCCGATTTTCGTGCCAATACGAATGCGCTGCTGGTTTATTGAAACCCATTGATAGTACTTCGAGAAAAACGGAGTCACTACCATCATAATAATCATCACCAGCCCAAATTGTGGGGCTTCGGAGATTATGAAAGGAATCATCCACGCCAGCAGCGCGAAGCTTATGAGCGTGGCAAGGATTGTTCGAATATTAAGAGGAGCTTTCTTATGTTCGAGAGTCAATTGACTGCCATTCCATGACATACGGATGGTGGCCAAGTCAACAGAATTGTCAATTGTAAGCGCCAGTTCTTCACTCGGTCGTCTCGTCAGAAAATTCGGAAATTCATTGCTGACTTGTTCTAATACATTTTCAGATTCTTCTGTGGTCAGGTTTAGACCAAAACAAATTGTTTCAACTTGATAATCAAACGCAAGCCGTGCGTAATATTCCGGGAAGATTAGCGCAGAATGGCCTTGCCGTCGTCCTGATGGTTGACGAGTGCAAAGATTGGAAATCAGTCCGGCCGGATACTCTTTTGTACTTCCCAAACCAAATAGATGCCTCTTTATGGTGATGCCTTGTCTTCGAAATAGGATTAGTTCTTTCCCAGCAAGATCCCATAGCGACCCAGGAATAATTGCGACCATGATAAAGAGAAAAATAACACTAAACTCCGCGTCATTTCCTAGGGGTTCACCTGCAACAAGCGCGGAGACAATGTTCGTTACTGTAAATACAAGCAAGATAATCATGAATATTTCTGCAATAAGATTTTGCCAATCGTTTGGGCTTGGTAATTCCAACCTCAACCCCTCCGGAGTACGCTGAATCAGTTCACGGTGAGTCATGTGAGCGATTCCACTGCCGGGAGGACCGCCTCACCCAGCTTCGCCTTCGCCAGCCGGTAGGCCTGACCAAAGAGGTGATGCATCATGGCGTAGCCAATGGGCGCTAGGAAGAACATCCCCACGCACAGCAGGTAGATTCCAATGAAACTGGCGGCATAAATCGCCATGTAACCGAGCAAACCAGCCAACAGCGTTTGCCCGAGCCGGGCGCGCGTCAGCCGCAGCACATAGGGCACATTCAGCGCCTGCACAATGTCACCCGTTTCGGCCATGATGCCAGTGATGTGCGGCAGGAGCGTCCATAGGAGGAATGAGTAGAGCATCAGAAATGGCATGCAGGCAAATGACCCGGCAGCGAACATATAAATGAGCTGGTCATAGCTTGTGGGGGTCGTGGAATTAATTGAATAGGGAAGAAAGAGTGCAAAATAAATCAGACCAAAGGCATAAACTGGCAGGAAGTAGACCACCTCCACCAGCCAGAGCTTGAGTCCATCCACGATGTACTTGCCGAAGTCATCCCACTCCGGCAGGGGTTCGTTCTCGCCGCGTATCGCCCGCCGCTGGATTTCCAGCGCCCAGCCCATCACGGGGACAAGGCCAATGAGGGTGAGGTAGAGAAATCCGCCCACCAGAGCTTTTTGCACCCATTTGGGGTCACGGAACACGAAACGCAGGGCGGTGTCGATGTCAAGACGGTCGTTCATGGGGATTCCTCCTGTGGCTGACCCGATTAAACCACAGGACACGACTGGCCGCTTCGGCCAGCGACGCTCAGGGGCGTTTAATGCCCGCATGGTAGAATCGATGCTTGCAGAAGAACCCGAATTGTTTACGTAGTTGGAGGTCGTTATGACGAAGAACGGTCAGAAAGAGGTCGCATCCTTCAAGGTGAAGGCCGGCCTGGCACAAATGCTGAAGGGCGGCGTCATCATGGACGTGGTCACTGCCGAACACGCCAAAATCGCTGAAGAGGCGGGCGCGGTGGCCGTGATGGCACTGGAACGCGTTCCCGCCGACATCCGCGCCGACGGCGGCGTGGCGCGCATGAGCGACCCCGGGCTGATTCAGTCCATCATGGACGTGGTCAGCATCCCGGTGATGGCGAAAGTGCGCATCGGCCACTTCGTCGAGGCCCAGATTCTCGAATCCATCGGCGTGGACTACATCGACGAGTCCGAGGTCCTGACCCCGGCGGATGAAGCCCACCATATCAACAAGCACGATTTCAAAATCCCCTTCGTGTGCGGCTGCCGCAACCTGGGCGAAGCCCTGCGGCGCATCGGCGAAGGCGCGGCAATGATTCGCACCAAGGGCGAAGCCGGCACCGGCGACGTGGTGGAAGCCGTGCGCCATGCCCGCAGCGTGCTGGGCGAAATCCGCCGCCTGCAGAACATGCCGGACGAAGAACTGATGGCCTTCGCCAAGGACATCCAGGCGCCCTACGAACTGGTGAAGGAAACCAAGGAACTGGGCCGCCTGCCGGTGGTGAATTTTGCCGCCGGCGGCCTGGCCACCCCGGCGGACGCCGCGCTGATGATGCAGTTGGGTGTGGATGGCGTGTTTGTGGGTTCCGGCATCTTCAAGTCCGGCGACCCGGCCAAACGCGCCGCTGCCATCGTCAAGGCAACTACCCACTATCAGGACGCCGCCATCCTCGCTGAGGTGAGCAAGAACCTGGGCGAGCCGATGGTCGGCCGCCAGATTGCGGACATCCCGGACAGCGAAAAGCTCGCCGGGCGCGGCTGGTAAGAAGACCTGTAAATCGAATAGCCGCTCTCGTTTCCCCATGAAAATCGGTGTACTTGCCCTGCAAGGCGACTTTGCAGAACATCTGGCCGTGCTGCGCCGCCTGGGCGTGGACGCCGCGGAAATCCGCCTGCCGGCACAACTGGACGAGATAGACGGCCTCATCATCCCCGGCGGCGAATCAACCACCATCGGCAAACTGGCTGTGGCCTATGACCTGATGGACCCATTGCGCGCCTTTGGCAAAGAAAAGCCCATCTGGGGCACCTGCGCCGGGGCCATCTTTCTGTCCAAAGACGCCCAGCGCGACCAGCCCCTGCTGGGGCTGATGGACATCACCGTCCAGCGCAACGCCTTCGGGCGGCAGGTGGATTCATTCGAGGTGGGGCTGGAGATCCCGGCGCTGGCGCGGGTGAGCGAAGACAACCCGCCCTTTTATGCGGTCTTCATCCGCGCGCCGCTCATCGAATCCGTGGATGCGCCGGATGCTGAAGTGCTGGCCAGCCTGGAGGATGGCACCATCGTGGCCGCCCAGCAGGGCAACCTGCTGGCAACATCTTTCCACCCCGAACTGAACCCGGACGACCGCTTTCACCAGTACTTCCTGACGCTGGTGGATAGCGCGGGCTAAGAGTCACTTGGTTATGCGTTCAGCATCGCCGGGGTTATATGATATAAGAAAGTACAGTCAGGGATGAAAGCGCTGGAAGATGGTTTTCCTCATTTCCCGTTGCCTCGTCCCTCATTGACTACCTAACATGATTCGCCCCTTCGAAATTCGCGACATCCCCACCCTGCACCAGTACCGCCAACGCGGGCTGTTCCTGGACAGCGTGCCGACCCTCACCTGGGGCCGGACGCTCGTGCCGATGGGCGCGGCGTTCTCGCCGCTGTCTAACGTCACCGGTGTGTTCACCTCGATCTATCAGGATGATAGCGACCCGGGGGCCGCACCCATCGTGGGGCAGGTCTCGCATGCTTCGGGGGCATCGTTCGCCCGCTTCACCTTCATCGCCCCGGATGCTGCAATCGAATCGCCGGCGCTCTCGCCGCTGCTGGAGCATCTCATCCAGCGAGTGGGGGCGCGCGGCGCGCAGAGCCTGGTGGCCGAAGTGGATGAGAAAACCCACACTTTTGAGGCCCTGCGCCGGGCGACCTTCAGCATTTACTCCCGCCAGCGCATCTGGCGGCTGGCGGCGGCGCCGGAGTCCAGCGGCGCCAGCCTGTGGCGTCCCGGCGAAGCGATTCATGAATTCGACCAGCGCCGCCTGTACAACATGCTGGTACCGGCGCTGGTGCAGCAGGTGGAGCCGGTACACATGGGCAGCCAGGGCTGGGTGCTGTATGAAGACGGCGAACTGCGCGCGTTTGCCAGCGTGCAGACCGGGCCACGCGGAATCTGGGTGCAGCCCTTCATCCACCCCGAAATGCTGGAGGTTACCGCGCGGCTGGCCGACCTGATTCAGCGGCTTGGGCCTAAGACCGCGCGCCCGGTTTACATCTGCCTGCGCTCCTATACCGCCTGGCTGGCGGATGCGATGCAGGACCTGGGCGCAGAACCCGGACCGGGCCAGGCCGTGATGGTGCGGCGGCTGGCGACCGAAGTGCGCAAACCAGTCCGCCAGGCCCTGCCCGCCATCAATGGCGGGGCGGAACCCGTCCAGCATATGCAGCCGGAGAAGCTTATCCACCCGGCCCGCGGCAGAAAACAGCAGCGCTCCCGCCACAGGTAAATGTTTTATTAACCCGGGGAAAAATCTTTCGTTCCGGCCCGCATGGCACTATAATAGGGGCAAGTTGCTACCTTTCCTGCGCCACAATTCCCCAAATTCCAGCGCACTCCCACAACCGGGTTCGACGACAATCGCCCGTACGCCGGTGACCCCCGGCGGAGTTTTGGCGTCTGCGCAGGAAGCGAAGTAGGAGCGTGAGTGACGTGATGACACAACGACAAATCACCGACGATCTGGACGCACTGCTCAACATTCTGCCGCACGACCTGGCAGCCGCCGTCCGCAAAGCGAACAACACCGCCGACCTGCTCGAAATCATCCTCGACCTGGGCCGGGTTCCCACCGCGCGCCTGGTGCACGGCGAAAACGTGCTGAGCGAGGTGGAAGTGACGCGCGAGCACATCCAGTTTGTGGTGGAACGGCTGGGCGACTTTGACGCCGACAACCGCGCCGGCCTGGAGCGCACGCTGCACCGCATCTCCGCCATCCGCAACCGGCGCGGTGACATCGTGGGGCTCACCTGCCGCGTGGGCCGCGCCGTGTATGGCACCATCGACATCCTGCAGGACCTGATTGACGAAGGCAAGAGCCTGCTGCTGCTGGGCCGCCCCGGCGTGGGGAAGACCACCCTGCTGCGCGAGGCCGCCCGCATCCTGGCGGAGAACAAGCGCGTCATCATCGTGGACACCAGCAACGAAATCGGCGGCGACGGCGACGTGCCGCATCCGGCCGTTGGCCGCGCCCGGCGCATGCAGGTGGCCATGCCCGCCCTGCAACATGAAGTGATGATTGAAGCCGTGGAAAATCACAACCCCGAAGTTATCGTCATTGACGAAATCGGCCGTGAAATGGAAGCCGCCGCCGCCCGCACGATTGCCGAGCGCGGCGTGCAACTGATTGGCACCGCCCACGGCAACAGCCTGGAAAACCTGATGCTCAACCCCACGCTGTCCGACCTCATCGGCGGCATCGAATCGGTGACGCTATCCGATGAAGAAGCGCGCCGCCGTGGCACGCAGAAGACCGTGCTGGAACGCCGCTCACCGCCCACCTTTGACGTGCTCATCGAAATCCAGACCCGCGACGTGCTGGCGGTGCACACCGACGTGGGCAGCGCAGTGGATGCGCTGCTGCGCGGCAACGCCCTGCCGCCGGAACTGCGCACCCGCCGCGAAGACGGCAGTATCGACATTCAAAAAGCGCCGGCCCAACCCGCCACCGCCCGCCGCCCCAGCCACGGCACCCAGGGCCCGCTGCGCAACCGGGGTACCGGGCGTGATGCCGCGCCCGGCAATGGCAATGGCAACACGGGCGCGCCGGCCTATAACCCGCCGACCTACAGCGAGCCGGATTACGAGCCCGCTGCGCCGGCACGCCGTAACCGGATGCAACCGCTGCGGGTGTACCCGTTTGGCGTGGCGCGCAACCGGCTGGAAAACGCCGCCAAGCAACTGGGCGTGCCGGTGACCGTGGCGCGCGATGTGAGCGAAGCCGACATCCTGGTGACGCTGCGCTCGCACTACCGCAAACGCCAGCGCATGGTGGTGGATGCCGAACACCGCGGCATGCCGGTGTATGTGCTGCGCGCCAACACCGCCAACCAGATGGAACGCTTTCTGGGCGGGCTGTATGAGATTGGCGGCTGGAGCAGCGGCTCCGGCGAGAGCGAAGACGAAATCCTCCAGCAAACCCAGCAGGCGATTAACGCCGTGCTGAACGGCGAGCGCTGGGTGGAACTGCCGCCGGCTTCATCTTATGTGCGGCGCATCCAGCACGAACTGGTGCAGCAGGCCAAACTGGTTTCGCACTCCTACGGCAAGGAACCCAACCGGCGCGTGCGGATATTCAGGGAGTAAGTCCAAGGGCGGCCGGAATTGGCCGCCCTTTTGATTCTCGATATTCGCTCTCTGCGCGGTACACTACCCCCATGCTTTTCATCACTCTGGAAGGCCCGGATGGCAGCGGCAAGACCAGCCAGATTCCCCTGCTGGCCGGGGCCATTCGCGCCGCCGGGTATGACCTGGTGGTCACCCGCGAGCCGGGCGGCACGCCCATCGGCGACGAAGTGCGCCAGGTCATCATGGACCTCAAGCACAAGGGCCAGATGCACCCGACGACGGAGATTCTGTTGTTCCAGGCCTCGCGCGCCCAACTGGTCAATGAAGTCATCCGCCCGGCGCTGGCGGCCGGCAAGGTGGTGCTGTGCGACCGCTACGCCGACTCGACGCTCGCCTACCAGGGCTACGGCCACCAGACCGACCTGGCGGCGCTGCGGCAAATCGTGCAGTTCGCCACCGGCGGGCTCACGCCGGACCTGACCCTGCTGCTGGACATTGACGCCGAAGCCGGCCTGCGCCGCCGTGCAGGAGACAGCGGCCAATGGAATCGCATGGATGCCTACCAGGTGGAGTTTCATCGCCGGGTGCGCGCCGGTTATCATGCATTGGCCGCCGCCGAACCCGCCCGCTGGGTGACCATCCACGCGGACCGCGACCCCGCCGCCATCCAGGCCGACTTGCAGCAAGTGGTACTCGACAGGCTGATCAGCAGATAACCGCGACTTCAGGACACTCCTAAGACACACCACGCCAGAGGATTCCAGATCTTATGACCGCCATCACCGGCCTGCATCACATCACCATCGGCTGCAACGACGCCCAACGCACGATTGACTTCTATGTCGGCGTGCTGGCATTGCGCTTCACCAAGAAGACCGTCAACTTCGACGACCCGGGCACGTATCACCTGTACTTTGGCGACCTCACCGGCCGCCCCGGCACGGCCATCACCTTCTTCGAGTGGCCCACGGCGCGGCCCGGCGTACGCGGCATCGGCGGCACTCACCACCTGGCGCTGCGCACCGCGAGCTACGACGGCCTGCTGAAATGGAAACGCCGCCTGACGGATTTAGGGCTGAAGGTGGATGGCCCGCTGGACCGCCACTACTTCACCAGCATTTACTTCCGTGATCCGGACGGGTTGATTCTGGAAATCGCCACCGACGGCCCGGGCTTCACCCGCGACGAACCCGCTGAGACACTGGGCAGCGAACACCGGACGCCGCCCGCCGAGATGGTGGTAAACAACCGCGACGAAGCGCGCATCGCCGCGCTCACCTGGCCGGAGCCCGTGCCGGCCGTGACGGCGGACATGGCCCTGCTGCAAGGCATGCATCACGTCACCGCCATCGCATCCGACATCCACGCCACTGACGCGTTTTACCGCGGCCTGCTCGGCCTGCAGCGCGTCAAAATGACGGACAACTTCGATGACCCCGGTTCGGCGCACTGGTACTGGGGCGTGGGGAACGGCGAACCCGGCTCGCTCATCACCTACTTTGAGCGCAACCCGGCCACCGAGCCGCGGGCGCGGCACGGCGCGGGGCAGACGCACCATGTGGCCTTCAGCGTGCCGGACGAAGAAACCCAACTGGCATTTCGCGAGAAACTCATCCGCGCGGGTTACAACGTCTCGCCGGTGATGGAACGGGTGTACTTCAAGAGTATCTACACCAGCGACCCGGACGGCCACATCATCGAAATCGCCACCGCCGGGCCGGGCTTTACGGTGGATGAGACGGTGGAGGAACTGGGGCAGAACCTGCGCCTGCCGCCGTGGTATGAAGAACACCGCGCCGAGATCGAGGGCATCCTGCGGCCGGTAAGCGTGCCGCCGTGGGCGCCGCCAGAATAAGGATGGAATTGTATTTCTGTGGGGTTGGCCTATTTACAAACGACATTTCAGTTCTATAATTTGGAAACCGATCTGTTTCATTCTCGGGAGGAGCTCTATGACTCAAAAGCTACGTCATTTTTCCATGATTGGGCTCGCGCTGATTACCGCGCTTGCGCTTTCGCTGGGCGCGGCCGTCAGCCCGGCCCGCGCCATTACCTTTGAAGGCATTTGCGTAGATGCAGGCGGCACCTGGGTGGACGAGGGTGACCCGGATACCGGTCTCTGTTTCTTTCCAGGCGAGGTTACGCCTGGCTTCTGCCCGGGGTTTGAGTACTACGTCGCAGTTGTAATTGGTGGCTCACCCGTGCTTGCGGGCTGCGCAGACGGGACTGACCCGGATGTGTTCACTGGTTATTTTGCCGAGGTTGGGTCTATCGGCTTCAGTTGCATTGAGTATGGCGGCATTTGGCAGGGTACCCTGGATGGCTGGGACGGCACCTGCACCTTCCCGGATGGCAGCGAGGTTGCCCTGGACGACTGCGGCTCCGGTTACGATTCGGTCTATACTCTTATCGGCGGTGAGGCAGACGGCCAAGAGTGCGTAGATGTGGTCGGTGGCGGGGGGGGTGGCGGTGGCGGCAGCGATGCCCCGCGTGTGCCCGGCTTCGGCCAGTTCGGCTCCACCACCAACAACAATGACAGCGGCGGAACGCTGGACATGTCCGGCGGCAAGAACGGCAGCGTTTCCTATGACCCCGGCACCTGCTCCGGCAAGTGTACGCTTGGCCCCAACCTGCCCGGCGGCGCACATGCCGACCTGCCGGATGATGCAGTAGATTGGTTGTACTTCAAGAGCGTAGATGAGAACGGCGACCCCGGTACCGGCACCTACACCGTGTGCTTCAACGTAGGCGACCTCACCAGCCCGGTCATCTACCGCTACGTGAGCGGGGCATGGGTGGTGGTATCCTCCACGGTTAGCGGCGGGCAGGTGTGCACTTCCGCCAGCGGGGATGGCGCGTTCGCGCTTGGCGGCAGTTAACGGTTTCAAGAACTCTAACAAGAAATCCGACTTCGAGCCGCCTGACGGAGGCTTTGGAAGTCGGATTTCTTTGTTTAAAGCCCCTAACCCATCTTGCCTGTACCGGGCCAGCTTTTCTCCCAAAGGTACATCCGTCCTTTCATTGTTGGGATAGTTGTCCCTGCTAACCATGCAGACTAAGTTCAATAATGAAGTTAGCGTTCATGAGACTTTCCAAGCCTCGGGCAAAGGAAAGTGCAATTCCATCTTGCTCATTGGCGCCTGCGGAGGAGTCATGAATATCCGAGGAATCCTGAAGGTGAGTCTCGTAGCGCTGTTCATCCTGGGGACTGTTTCTGGCTCACAGGCCAGCGCCAACGGAGGAGGCGATATCGCGGATGAATGCGAAGCCCTCGGGGGGTTTTGGTGGGGTGCTTACGGAAGCAGGACCACGGGTACCTGTACTTTCACTCCCGGCCACATCGAAGCTGAACCCGAGTGCGCGGACGCCGGATTGTGGACCGTCTTCATATTCGGCGAAAACTATTATTATGGATACGAGTGTGCAGCAAATACCCATGACTTGATTGATGGAAGTTTCGGTTTCCTGTGCGAAGGGTATGGCGGAATATGGGTCGGGGATGCGGGTAATAACGGGACCTGCACTTTCCCCGTCCAACTCGAATTCGTAGATGAGTTTTGCCCACCTGGGTATCAACCGGTCATCACTGTGGAAAACAACGACATTGTTGGAGAACCCGCGTGTGTCCTTCCCAGTTCCCCTGAATCTCCAACAGGTACGCCCTCTCCGGGCACGCGCTCTCCGGGTTTCAGTATGCACGGCGGCAAGATAAAGGATGATGCAGCCGGCAGCGCAGCCCTGGGCGGCGGCAAGAACGGCTCGTTCTTTTACGATGTCGGCACCTGTGCGGCCGGTTGTGAGTACACCCAGACCCTGCCGGGCGGCGCAACCGCGGACCTGCCGGGCGAAGCCAGCGCCACGCTCTACATCCGTATTGCCGACGGCGGCACCGGCACTTACACCGTGTGCTTCAACGTGGGCGACCTGACCAGCCCGGTCATCTATCGCTACGTATCCGGTGTGTGGGTTGTCGTGGCCTCCACCGTCAGCGGCGGGCAGGTGTGCACTTCCGCCAGCGGGGATGGCGCGTTCGCCCTGGGCAGCAGTTAACGATTTCAAGAACTCCAACAAGAAATCCGACTTCGAGCCGCCTGACGGAGGCTTTAGAAGTCGGATTTTTATTTAAGGCGCGTAGCCCATTCTTGCCAGCGCCGGGCCAAAGACCTCGGCGCAGGTCTGCAGCTGTGCGGCCGTGAGCGCGGTGCGGAAGCGTTCCGGCTGGCCCTTGTGGAAGTGCAATCCGCGGTCGTCCTTGCTGGCCCGGCCGGGGCGGTATTTTTCGATCACCATTTGAACGTCCGACCGCGCGGGGTCCAATCCCAGCGCGGCGGCCAGTCGGTTGGCTTCGGCATCATACTCACCCAGCAAATCTTCATAGCGCATGGGCAGAGTTTGCGGCGCGGCCAACCAGGTTTCCCAGATACGCACATAATCCTGCATGAAGACGATGGCATCTTCAACCGTCTCGAGATACGAAAAGGCATTGGGACGGCCATCCGCCACGCCGCGCCGTCCGTATTCATAGGCGCTGAGCGCGGCGGCGCGCGGGTCGCGGTAGATGTAAATAGGCTTGAGCCAGCCGCGCTGCATCAGCGCCTGTGCCAGTCGTTTGGGACCGGCGTGCGTCTTGATGACAAATTGCCGCCCCAGCAGCACCGGCAGCAGGACGGGCAGCAGGCGCTTCGTGGTCAGCGCCCCGATGTTGCAGTTCACTTCGGTAAGGATGGGGGACAGCAGGAACTGGCGGCGCACGGCGCGGGCATCGTGGCCACCGGCGGCTACCACCAGATCATGCACCAGGTTGTAATGCCAGCCGGAGCCGGCGCGCGGCATGCCTGCAGCCAGAATGAGCATGGAATTGTCCCGCGGGGCGGCCGCAAGAAATGGCCGGGCGGAGAACGGACCGCCTCGATTCGTCCTCCGGCCCCGGCCCGGACGGCCTTTGTTTCACCCCAAAAGTCTTCTATAATATGTGCATGGGAGTTTACCACGAACCCTGCGCCCGATTCGACGGGCGTTAAGACAGGAGCTAGGACCGATGCGTAGAATAATGAGTTTCGTTTTTGGTGCCGCGCTGGGCGGGCTGGTGGGGGCCGTGGTGGCGCTGCTATGGGCGCCGTATTCCGGCGAAAAACTGCGCGATGAGTTTCGCATCCGCGCTTCCAGCATGACCGGCGAACTGAAGGAAGCGATGACCAGCCGCCGCCTTGAGCTGGAACACCAGCTGGCCGAACTGCGCAAGCCGCGGCCAGCGGCCCACCCTGAGGGGTGAATCACAACCTCTCTTCAATAGAAAAGCGCCGGTTTCGTGTGAAACCGGCGCTTTCTTGGTTAAGACAGACGACTACGGCACGAAATCAAACTGGTAAGACGCCACCTGGCGGGTGAAGCGCGTGGTGCCCATCACCACCAGAATCGCCTCATCGATATCGCCGCTGATATCCAGCGGGATGTCCAGGGTATTGCCGGCATTGAGCGTCAGATATACCACTTCCGGCGTGCTGGCGCCACCGCTGCCGCGCAACACCAGCGCGATGCGGAAGGTCTGCGGCAACTGGTTGCTGGCCCGCACGAAACCCTGCCCTTCCCAACCGCCCTCGCCTTCTTCAAAATCTTCTTCGTAGCCGATGGCCGGGATGCTCAGGTCGTCCAGCATCAGGCCTTCGCCGTTCACCGCAGCATCGGTCACATATTCAAAGCGCAGCAGCACTTCCTGCCCGGCGTAAGCGCTCAAGTCCACGCTTTCCTGAATCCACTCCGGGCCATCGCCGGAGAGGGCGTTGTAGCCCCAGCCATAGGAGTTGCCGGAGGGGTCTTCGGCGGTGCCGGACGGCGTGATGACGATTTCCCAGGTTGCGCCGCCATCGGTAGAAGCCAGCAGATAAACATAGTCATAATCGGCTTCGATGTCGTACCACGTCCAGTAGTCGAAGGTCAACTCCCCGCTTACGCCGGTAAAGTCGAAGGCGCGCGTCAACGTCATATCCGATTCATCGCCCTTGTTTGACCAGAAGAAGAAGTCGCCCGTGTGGGCATCTTCCGGCAGCAGTGAGGTCAGCAGCGAGCCTTCAAAGCGCAGCGTGTGCTGGCCGGGGCAAATGATGCGGATGTAGTCCGTGCCATACTGGCGCACGGTGCGCTCCTTGACATCGCCGGGCGTGCAGTTCTGCTCGGTCTCGCTGATGCTGGCGCGCGCCGCGCCGGAATACAGAGGATAGTAGTAACGACCATCGCCGGCATCCTCATCATTAACTGTGTTGGTGATGGCCCAGTCCAGCGCCAGGTCGTCGGCAGTGATGGGCGCGCCGGTCAGACCATCCAGCGCGCCAATTTCCGCCAGCACGGCGTCAATGCTTTCCAGACCGTTCTCGGTATGCTCCACCAGCAACTGGGTGGCTTCTTCGCCAAAGCGGCCAAGGTAGTAGGTGAGAAACAGGAATGAACTGCCATAGTAGGAATAGGTGTCGCCATCGTTCGGCCAGTCATTCAGGCTCTGGTCCGGCTTGCGCAGGAACAGCGCATCCGCGCCGCCCGGGTTGTAGCCGTTGAGCAGCATGGCGACCTCGGAGAAGCCTTCATTAATCCAGGAGGTTTCGTTGCGGTCGCGATACCAGTGAATCATGTGCTGGAACTCATGCGCCAGCACGCCATAGGTGAACGCGTCATCCAGCGGGGTGTTGTCGGCATTGAACACGAACATCTCGTGGCCGTTGCTGTACTTGGAAGCCAGCGGGTGCACCGAATCGGTGGAAGAGAAATAACCGGCGGTGCTGAAGCCCACGTCGCCGGTGTACAGGATGTAAATATGCGGGTCTTCGTCAATGCCGGGATTCCACTCGCTACCGAAGAATTCGCGCGTGGTCGGGTAAATATCGTTTTCGAAGGCTTCCGCCAGCAGGCGCAGTTCGCCCTCGTCATAACGTACTGAGTTTTCAATCCAGAAATAGGAGTGAGGCGTGGCATAGCGCAGGGTGGCGGTCACCTGAAATGCCTCGTTGGTGTCTGTATTGGTCACCCAGAATTGCTTCTGTGCGCCGACCTGGTAGGGCGTATTGGGGTCCGGCTGTGTGGGCGGGATGTTCTGGATGCCCAACAACCTTTCGGCCAGGTCCACCGGGTCATTGATCGGGACTTGTACTGCGCTCAGACGCGCCAGATTTTCCAGCGCCTCAGGCGGAAAAGCGACCTCACCGCTGGCGCTCTCGGTAGGGCGGACGATCTCCGGCACCGGGGTCGGGCCCGTCACGGTGAAGTCGACGCTGCGGGCGGCGCGCAGGCCGGCAAACGCGCCCACGCCCGCGGCGGCAAAACACAGCAGGCAGACCAGCAGCAGACCGCCTATGCCAATTCCAATCCATAAAGCTTTGTTGTCTTTCACGGCGTTATCCTCGTCCTTCATTAATGGTTTTCTCGAGTGGTTCGTTTTCCAGCCGCAACGCGGCGCCAAACAGCAGGCCAAGATTGACCCACATGATGGGAAATGTCAGCGAATCCTGGGTGATGTTACGCAGCATCAGCGCCAGCCAGAAGAAAATGCCGGCGGTACCCACGAAGCGCGCCGCGGATTCCGGGCGGCGCAGCAGGGCGCGCACCTGGGATAGCACGGCCAGCATGAACGCCAGCCACAGCCACAAACCGGGCAGACCGGTCTCGGCCAGCAGGCGGGTGTACAGGTTCTTGGGGTTGGGGATGACGGGCGAGTCCGGTGCGAACAGGCGCGCCACCTCCTGCACGTTGGTCATCACCCAATCCGGGTAATGGTTCATCAGATACAGGCCGCTGGCGCCCAGACCCACGCCGGTAAGCGGGTGTTCGTCGAACGTCCCGAAGGCGGCGATGGCGGCTGCCACCCGCGGCCCGCCGCCGATATTGATGAGGTATTGATTCAAGGAAAGTTCGGTGTTGAATTGCACCAACCGGGTGATGTAACGATTCTGCGCCAGCCAGAACACAGAAACGCCGAGTGCGGCAACCAGCAACATCAGCACGCCCAGGCGCAGCCCGCGCTCGCTTGCGCCGGGCCGCTGGAACGGCTGGCTGAACCAGCCCGCCACGCGCCGCAGCGCCGGGCCGCCGGTCAGCAACAGACCTCCGGCGATGGCCGCCAGGCCGGTGAGCAAACCGCTGCGCGAATAACTCAACAGCACCAGCACAACCCCGCCCGCCAGCAATCCGGGTTCCAGCCAGCGAAAACGCGTGGCCGGTTCACGTCGCAACACGGCGGCCGCCAGCCACGGCAGGTAGAGCAACACAATCTGGTCGGCCAGCCAGGAGGGTTCATAAGCGAAGCCGGAAATGCGGCGGTCCAGCAGGCGGCGCAGAGAGAAAGAGAGCTGGATTTCATCCACCCAGTCATGCGAGACGAATGGCGTGTGAATCGCCGCGGCCTGCACCAGCCCCCACAGGATGGTGGCAGCCAGCCCGGCGTACAGCCAGCGCAGGCTGGGGCGCAAGTCACCTTCCAACTGGCTGCCCAAAGTCGCCCCGGCCAGGAAAGCCAGCCCCAGGCCAAAAGACACCCATCCGCGCAGGATGCGGCCTTCCACTTCTGCGCCGCGCAACGGCAGCGGCATATACAGCACGGCGATGAGCGAGGCGGCCAGCGCGAACAGCACGAAGGCCAGCAACGGCACCGCCGGGCGCGGCAGGCGCAGCCCACCGCGCCGCCAGACCAGCCACAGAGAAAGCGGCAGGAACAGCGCCAGGAAATACAACGCCAGCGGTTGGTGCTGGGTGGCGCCCATCACCGCCGGGAAATAGCGGAATGAGGTGATGGGCAGGCTGAGCAACAGGAGTCGCCAGAGTCCGCGCGCCAGCCCCTCCAGCCGCGCGGTGGAAATCAGTTTACTCAACGCGCCCACCACCGCGGAAGAGCGCCGCCAGCGCCAGCAACAGCGCGCCAGCCAACGAGCCGATGAGCAGGTAGCCACCCCGACTGGTAGCGGGTTCGGCAGGCAGGTGCCGCACCTGGCTCACTTCCAGGATGAGATACGGCGAGAGTCCTTGGGCGGCTTCAATCGCTGCACCAATTTCGGCCCCCAACCGTTCCAGCGTTTCGGCATCCATGTCTTCGCCGTTGGCGTATGCGGTGTTGACACGGGCGCGCAGGGCTTCCAGCTCCGGGCTGATGCCCACCCGCAGACGCGCCTCGGTCACAAAGGTCTGCGCCCAGGCGGCGGCCAGCGCCTCGGCCTCAGCCGGGTCGCGGCTTTCGGCCAGCAGGTGCCATTCGCCTTCCTGCGGCTGGCTGAGCAACAGCACACCGCCGCGCAGGTCTGGCACACTGTGCCCGGTCTGAACCGCCACCTGCTCGATCACTGCATCCGACCAGGCGACGGCTTCCAGCTTGCGCACTTCGCGCTCCAGGAAATGGAACAGGCGGCGTTCCGGGAAGTACACCCAGGATTCCTCAATATTGAAATCCACAATCACGCTGGCCTGGGCGCGGGTTGGTGGCGGGAAGACGGCAAAGACCGCCCAGCCTGCCAGCGCGCCCAACAAAGCGCCAGCCAGCCACGGCCGCCAGGCGCCCAGTACCTGGCCCAGCACATCGGGGCCGTCCGGGGCAAGCAGGGAATTCAGAAATCGCTTCATCGGCATTAACTCTTTCGTTCGTTCGCTAGTGCATTGTCCAGGCTCAATCGTAGACTGAAATCAACGCCTGGACAATGCTTAAAGTGTTCTGTCCATAGCCAACTCTACCAATAGTTTCATGTTGGACGGAACACTCGGGGGTCAGGACTCTTTTGCGCTCTGGCGCACCCGCCAGCGCCGCCGGGCGGTGACCAGCGGCGCGAGCAGCCGGCGCAACTGGTATTTGAACACTATGGGCGCCAGCGGCGAGCCGCCGTCGCGATAATGCACTTTCAGCATCTCGGGCCAGGCGCTGTCATCGGCAATCGTTTTGCTGCTGCCGTGCAGCCGGAAGCTGGCCCATGTGCGGGGATGATAATGCAGTTTCGAAATGCGCGCCAAGCGCACCCACAGGTCGTAGTCCATCGCGAAGTAAAACGAGGGGTCAAGCGGCCCCACCTGCCGCCACAGATTGGCGCGCCAGAAAGCGGCCTGCTGCGGGATATGGACGTAGCCGCGCCGCAGGCGGGCATAGTCGGTTTGGGCGGCCGGGAAGCGGCCAATGATGCGGCCTTTCTCGTCAGTGAAATTCGCGTCGCCGTACACCAGGCCCACATCGGCATGCTCCTGCAAGAAAGCCACGGCCTCCGCCACGGCCTGAGGCTCGTAGGTGTCGTCGGAGTTCAGCCAGGCTAGCACCTCGCCGGTGGCGCGGGCAAAACCTTTGTTGATGGCGTCGGTCTGCCCGGCATCTTTCTCACTCACCCAATAGGCCAGCCGGTCCGCGTAGCGTTGCAGAATCTCGACGCTGCCATCGGTCGAGCCGCCGTCGATGACGATGTACTCGATGTTCGGGTAGGTCTGCGCCAGCACCGACTCCAGCGTGGCTTCGAGGAAGCGCGCCTGATTATAGGAAGGGGTGACGATGGTGACGAGGGGGGAAGAGGTCATTGCGTTTGGGTCGGCTGCGTGGTTGGCTGGTCCCAATCGGCATCTGTGTAGAAATGCGCGGCCACCGCGGCGGTCTGGGCACGCAGGGCAGCAGTTTCATCCGCCGTAATGCGCTTTTGCCAGTTCTTCAGGTTGGCCTGGCTATCCAGATTGACATTGTAGATGTTCTCACGCGAGACCTCGCCGGGGTTTTCAGCGCTGCTGGCCTTGAGGATGCGCGCTTCGGCGCGGGCGGTGAAGGGCAAACCCAACTGCTGATAAAGTGCAAGGTAGCCCGCCACCGGGTTGCGCGAGAGGTCCTCATGCCGCACGACGATGAAGTCCGGGCGGCGCTGGCGCAATTGGTGAAACACGTCGTAAATCGCGTTCCACAACGCGCCGGCACGGACGAGGATATCTTTCGACTCTTTGGCTGCGGTGAGTGCGGCGCGGTGAGGCTCCAGCCAGGCACGCATCAATAACGGCTGGGCCAGCAGATCATCAAAATCAAATGACCAGTTCAGGCGTTTGAGACTGCTGGCGAACGCCGCCGGATGGCGCGCCACCAGCACCATTTTGCACCCCAGCCGGTCGGCGAACCACTCTGTAGAAAACGAGGCAAACGGGTCTTTCAGCAGCGCGGGCTGTCCGGATAGCCGGCCGCGGGCAAAGATGGTGGCATCTCGCAGCATACGCCCAGCATCTTTGGGGCTGCGCAGAGAGAGTAGTTCGCGGCCCAACCCATAGCGCAGGGCGAGCGTATCGCGAAACGCGGGGAGATACTCGCCTTCGTTTTCAGTCGTGATGCAGGTGTACCAGTGCGTCACCGCGGCGCGCATCACACCCGGCCGCCGCCAGCGGTTGAGCGGTTCGCTGACGTAGGCATGGGTGCCGCTGGCCGCCAGCATTCGGCCGACCCAGGTGGTGCCGGAGCGGTGCGCACCGGTGACGAGAATGGGAGGATGAGTCACAGGGTTTGAGTAGCTCACATAAGTCTCTGGAATAGGCAGCCGATGGACACGAACCTGGTTCCGCTTCAGACCGACCGGCTGGCTACTCTATAGTTGGCCGCTATTCCTCTCCGAAAGAAATTGAGATTCTTGCGGCCAATTACTTAGTAGGTCAGGCGCTTGTCGATGCGAAGTTCGGCGGTGGCGAGGATTTCAGCGATGCGCTCGCCGGCCTTGCCGTCGCCATACAACGTATCCTGCGGGGCGCGGCCGTTCGCAATCTGCGTCTGGATGGCGGTCTTGATTTCGGCGCGGTCATAGCCCACATCCACTACGTTGCGGCCGCGTTCGCGCCCTATCTGGCGCACCCCGATATTGACCGCGGGCACACCGAGGAACGCGCACTCACGGATGCCCACGCTGGAATTGCCGACAATGGCCCGGCTGTTGTAAAGCAGGCGCAGGAAGTCCGAGGGTTCCATGTTCTTGAAGAAGTGAATGTTCTGCGGCGCGACGTTTTCACGAAAGGAGCGAATGCCCACCGAGGTGCCGTCCGAGCCGGCGTCCACGTTGGGCCAGAACCACAGCGTGGGCAGACCGATCTCATGCACGGCGTGCAGCGTTTCCTGCACGTGCTTGCGCGCCACTTTGTACTCGGTGGTGACAGGATGCTGCATGACCACCAGGTAGCCATCCTTGTAGTTCACCTCGGTGCCCACGCCGCCGTATTTCTCATAAGGGTTGAAATCCAGCGCAGGGCTGACGAGGATATCCGCCGCTAGGTCCACCGACGGACAGCCGGTGCGATACACGCTGGCCGGGTCCTCGCCCATGCGGATGACGCGCTCACGCGCCATCTCGGTGGCCACCAGGTGCAGGTCGGCCAGCTTGGTGACGGCATGGCGCACTTTTTCATCAATCGAACCGGTCACTTCGCCGCCCTGCACATGCGCTACGGGGATGTTCATATAGGCCGCGGCGATGGCGGTGGCGATGGTCTCGTAGCGGTCCGCCACCGTGACGACGACATCCGGTTGCAGGTTATCAAACACGGTGGCGAGTTCCAGCAGGCCGAGGCCGGTGGTCTTGGCCATCGAGGTCAGGTTCTCGCCTTCCAGCACCATCGAGACGCGCGCATCAATCTTGAAGCCGTCTTTTTCGATGTAACGCACCGCCGACCCGTAGCGATCCAACAGGGCGGAGGCGGCGGCCACCACCTGCAATTCCAGGTCCGGGTGGGCGCGGATGGCGTCCATCGCGGTCTTGATGCGCGAGTAAGATGGCCGGGCGGTGACGACGACACAGATTTTGCGAGTCATAGTTATTCGATGTCCCCTTCCAAAATCAGGTCAGCCGGTCGGCGGGGATGCCGGTGCCGGGCTTCTTAAGCGCCAGGTGGTCGGGGGCCAGGACGGTGCCGGCGGGCAGGGCGCGCCGGGCAACGACGCTCTTGGTGAACAGTTGGCGCAGGGGTTCCAGTTCGGCGGCCATCGCGTCCTTGTCCACCGGGTTGGCGCGCATCGCTTCCATGAAGCGAATGCCACCCACCAGTTGTTTGAGTTCAGCAGTGGTGAGGCTGGCTTTTACATCCGGGCCGAACATGCGCCGGTCCAGCGTCACGTGCACTTCCAGCACTTCAATGCCGACGACGGCCGCAGCAAGCCCGGGGTACAGGGTGCCGGAATGGTCGGACAGGCCGACATCACAGCCGTAGCGATCCCGGAAGAAAGGCAGCATATTGAGGCCGATTTTGTCCGGGGGCGAGGGGTACGAGGAGGTGCATTGCAAGACGGTCACGGGGTTGCCGCGCTGCTGGAAGTAATGCACCGCCTGGTCCATCTCTTCCAGCGGGCTCATGCCGGACGATACATACACAGGCTGGCCGCTGGCGGCGATGCGCTCCAGCATCGGCAGGTTGCCGACTTCGCCGGAGGCGATTTTCCAGGCGTGCACGCCCACGCGCTGCAACAACTCGAATGCCTCCACGGAAAACGGCGAGGACAGGAACTTGAGACCGGCATCCGTCGCGTGCTGTTTGAGGCCGTGCCATTCTTCCTCGCTGAACTCCATGCGCTGCCAATAGTCGTAACGGCTGTCGTCCTGGCGGCTGAAATGCACCCGCCATGGCTCGCCGGGGGTGCTTTCCGCGGCGGCGATGTGCGTCTGGAATTTCACCGCCTCGGCCCCGGCATTGGCGATGGCGTCAATAAAACTGTGCGCCAGGCCAAGACTGCCATCATGCGATTGGGCGACTTCGCCCACGATGAGGCAACGGGAGTGTACGGGTTCCTGGGGAAACATTCGGGGTTGGGCTCCGGGCGGCGGCGAGGCGCGGCCAGCGTTGAATTATACCGGATGCGAAGGACTCTCTGGCCAGGGCACCCCGGACTGTGAACGACGAAGAGAACTGGAAAGTCTTGTCTCAGGAAGCGCGCTGGCTTTCGGGCGTTAGATCATTCAAGCCCATTTCATGACGGTATAGGCAAAAAGAGAGATACACAAAAGCGGAAGCATTTGTGTTGCGGAAACTATTAAGTGAATAACCACTTGGTAACTGATGTTGAGTAAGCTCTCGTAGGATTAGCTATCTCTCAAGAAAGCTCTAAGTCTTCCCTGAAAACAGAATTGGATTGTAGCTACTAGCCAGTTCGGGACGACGTTTAATAACGGTTTCATTCCATCGATTAACATCTTCGAGGCTAAATTCATCAGGCAATATCAGTAAATGAAAGAGGTCTCCTCTTACTTCAACAAAATTCGGGCGTTCCTCAATGTCCCGATTCTGGAGGTTGTGTTGCTGCGTAACGATATGTCTAGGCCCAGTTAGGGTTGCCTCATCATTGAGGAAGACGAATTCGAGAATGAACTCAACCGCTGCTTCAAATTTGCCCAAATACCACTTCGCCACGGCAAGCCATTCCACAACGGATGCCTGAGATGGTTCCTCAGGACTAATCGTCATGACCAAATCTAGGCATTCTACAAAAACCTCTTCGGCAATAGCGTAATTTCTTATTGCGCACAAATCTTGACCATATAGGAATAGAGATGTGGCCAAACGATCGCTTATGGAATAGTTCCTGTCAATTTCAACACACTCTCTCCTTGAATTAGCCGCCTCTTCCAACTTTCGTTGTCCTCGATATGCTTGGGCGAGCAAGTAATAAAGATGATAGTCTGCTTCAATATCTTGAGCACCATATATTTCGCGAATTTCCTCTCTTGCGATTCGTGAGCGATTCAAGAATTCAATGGCCTTATCAAGACTGCCAGCCCTTAAATGCCCTGCGCCAAGTCCTAGGTTGATTTGCATAACATTTCTATGTAAACCTTCTGCCACACTCAGGTCAAGAGCCTCTTCGAATTGACTAAACCCCAAGCTTCGTGTATGTTCTAGAGAAGTGTTGATATATCCTAGTGATGTGAGTGCAGATATCCTGATTGATAAGTAGTTGCTGTTCATCAGATTATTCAAGATACTGAGGGATTCTCCTAAAGAATTGCCATTCTCGGGTATCAGTGTCAACATACTTGAAATTTCGAGCAACGAGGACTCTTTGATGTAATCGTTCTCGGAATTCCTTTCAGCAAGCCTGTAGCATATCAATGCTTCTTCCGTCTCGCCTTTCAACCGAAAAGCTCGACCTCGTGAGAAATATATCATCCCCAAACTAAAGGGAAGGTTTCTAGCAATTATCTGATTTGTGGTGTCTATAACCAGATCAAATAATCCATCGCGCAATGCCGAACCCAACAGGCCATTTGCGGCCTCTTCTGCTCTTGAATAATCTCCTGCTTCGATTCGATGAAGAACCAGCTCAAGAACATCTGAGTAAGACTTACGAGCCAAATTGTGATAATAATCTGCTGCTTTACCGTGGGCTATTTTAATGTCCTCTTCAGACATTTGGGATATCTCGAACTCGCGAACCAAATCGTGAATCCCGTAGTACTCTGAACCCTGACTCTGTCTAGTGACAATGAATCTCTTCTGAAGTTCATTAAAAGCGCTTCTTGCGTCCGGAATTGAGAAATCAATAGCGGAGATTTTGAAAGGCTTTCGAATATTCGAGAGGTTTCTAAGTAAACCTCTTGCGCTTGGACTCAATTGACTCAAAATTCGTTGTTGGATGTAGTTGTAGGCCTCAATCGTAAATTGTGGAAGCGCGTTAACGAGATCATTCATGTCAAAAGATTCCCCTAAGAAGACCAACCTGCTCATGAAGTACGGATGGCCCGAAACGCGATGGAAAGCTTCAACAAGTACTTCGTTCGATTGTCTTGGTAATCCTAGCTTATTCATATAATGGCGCATCAGGACGACCCCAACGTCTTGCACCATAGGTTGGACTGTGAATCGAAATATCGGGTTGAATGCATCACCAAGTTCAAAGAATTCGCGAGTTGTTACTATCAACCTGCCTATTCTAAGAACTCTATTGAGTGTTAAGACTAGAGGAACAAGACCTAAATTGCTATCTAAATCGAAGTTATCCCAAACGACTAAGCATCCGTGCTTGTCTAAAGAGTTTGCCGCGATCGTGAGTTTTTGCACTTCATTCAAGGTCGGATTTCGTAATGCCTCCCATAGAATTTCATCTTCAAAACTAATCTTGAGAAATTCTGCTATGCTTAGTAATATTTGTTCTGGATTACTAGCCGATGTAAGATCTTGCCATAATATGGCGTATTCTCTCTGGAGCTTTTCAGCAAAATGTGCAACCAGATACGTCTTTCCTATTCCTGCAATCCCCCCTACTAAGATAATATTGCACGAAGTAATCGCGTTATAGAGTTTCTCTAATGCCTCATCTTGTCCAACAAAGAAAAGTGTCGAAGGATTGGAGTGTCTTCCAAACAACTCCTCAATTTCCCTGTCTTCCCCTACTTTTTTTTTACTGCATCCTTCCGTGCTTCTCCATGTTTTCCATCGGCATCGCCAGTTAACCTTTCTGCCACTTTTATGATCCCCTCGGCTATGTTAAGTGCAACCCTCTCTCGATTCCTAGACTCGCTAAGTGGCCTTCCGTCGACAGGTAAGGCTTGTATCTTGCCAAGGGGCGATTTCTGCCATGCACATGGTCGTAAGATTATTGGAATTACCACAGCCTCTCCGGTAGCATGGCGGTCAAGTGCCACGCTCATTTCGGTGGCGTAACAATATCTTGACTCTATGAAATGAGAGCTCAAGAACAGAAGTATTATCTTGGCGTCATTGATACGATCATCTATAATACCTTCCCACTCCTCCCCTGGTAATATCTCCCTATCATGCCACTTAACTATCACTCCTTCTCTCTCATAGACGATGAGTTGACGCCTAACAGAATTCATTAAGTCCTCATCTTCATGTGCATATGAAAGGAAGATTTCTACCGGGGGCATTTCTCTCCTCCAAGCTTTCGTGATAGGTGCTTGCTTTAATTCTAATCCAAACGAATGTGTGAAATACTTCTTGCGTTATCTGGTACAAGGCAAGGGACACTAAGACATTTCTCCGTTTGGGGAGAAAGCTTGATAGTCAAAGAATGGTGGCAATCCAAGAACTAGTAAGACCCAACTTGGACCCTAGCGAATTCAGAACTAAGGACCCTCTTTCCATTGGTTAGCCAACCAAGTCGCTGTGATAGAATGACCCGTTCTTTGTGCCGAAGGTGGGAATCGAACCCACACGTCCAGAGGACTCGCGATTTTGAGTCGCGCGCGTCTGCCAATTCCGCCACTTCGGCGATGTGCCGCACAAGTATAATCCGGTTGTTTTGCGGATTCAAGGGCAACCACAACACCTCAACCATCTGTTCCGCCGTTGAGGGCAGGAAAGAAACCATGCAGGAAACCGAACTCAAAGCCATTCGAACGCGCATTGCCGCCACGCTGTTCGCCGCCCAATCGCTGACGTCGGCGGGGCTGATTCTCATCGCCACCCTGCTCACCATCGTGTCCGCCGAACTGGGCGGCAGCGAAGCCCTTTCCGGCATTCCCAACGCGGTCAATAACCTGGCCTCGGCCCCGGCCGCTTACATCTTCGGCCTGCTGTGGGACCGCACCGGCCGCCGCAAGGGGCTGATGCTGGGCCTGGGGCTGGGGGCGCTGGGCGCCTGGCTCGGCGTGGCGGCGGTGCAGGCCAACAGCTTTGGCCTGCTGCTGGGCGCGATGCTGGGTCTGGGCGCGGCGCGGGCGGCCTCGGGATTGAGCCGCTTCACTGCCGCCGAGGTCAGCCCGCCGGAGGTGCGCGGCCGTTCCATTTCCTACGTGGTGCTGGGCGGCACCGTGGGCGCGGTGTTCGGCCCGCTGCTGGTGGATCCCTCCAGCCGCTGGGCGCTGGCCTTTGGCCTGCCGGAACTGGCCGGGCCATTCGCCATCGGCGTGGCGCTGTACCTGCTGGGGGTTGTGGTGGTGTGGCTGGGCCTGCGCCCCGAGCCAATGGAAGTGGCCAGGCGAATTGCCGCCGCCGTTCCGAAAGAAGACCAGCCCACGGGCGAAGCGCGGCCGCTTAAGGAATTGGTACGCCAACCGGCGGTCATCGTCGCTATTCTGTCCATGTCGCTCTCGCAAATGGTGATGATTGGGGTGATGGGCATCACCTCGCTGCACATGCGCCACAACGACCACCCCCTCACCGCCATCTCGCTGGTGTTCTCGGCCCACACGCTGGGCATGTTCGCCTTCTCGATTCTTACCGGCCAGCTGGCCGACCGCTGGGGGCGGTTACCGGTCATCCTGTCCGGTTGCGGCATCCTGCTGGTCTCGTTCGCGCTGGCGCCGGTCTCCACCGGCACGCCGCTGCTTTCGCTGGCGCTGTTCCTGCTCGGTCTGGGCTGGAATTTCTGCTTCGTGGGCGGCTCGGCGTTACTTTCCGACCAGCTCAGTGCGGCGGAACGCGCCCGCGCCCAGGGCTTCAATGATGTGTTCCTGGGGCTGGCCGCGGCCGCGGCCTCCTACCTCAGCGGCGTCATCTTCGCCGCGCAGGGCTTCCCCATCCTGAACCTGCTGGGCGCACTCATCACCCTCATCCCGCTAACCGCGGCGCTGGTGTTTTACCGCCGCCGGGCCGCGCCGCAACTCGCCGTCGGCGACTAACCTACTTCAAGAGGACTCATGAAACTCGGAATCATCGGACTCCCCCAATCCGGCAAGACCACCATCTTCAACGCGCTCACCCGCGGCAACGTTCCCACCACGATGAGTGGCAAGATGGAAGTACACACCGCGGTCGTGGATGTGCCCGACCCGCGCGTGGATGTGCTTTCCAAAATGTACAACCCGAAGAAGACTGCCTACGCCAAGGTAACTTATGCCGACATCGCCGGGCTGGAAGGCGGCGGCCAGGGCGACATCGCCGGGCCGTTGCGCAACGAACTGGGCCAGATGGATGGCTTCATCCACGTGGTGCGCTGTTTTGAGGACGAGAACGTAGCCCACCGCAGCGGCAGCGTGAACGCGGCGCGCGACATCCAGGGGATGGACGGCGAACTGCTGCTGGTGGACCTGATTGCAATCGAGACCAAGATACAGAAATTGAAGGAAGACCGCGGCAAAGGCGGCCGCGACAAGGCCGAGATCGAACGCGAGCAGGCGCTATTTGAACGCCTGCACGCCTGCCTCTCCGGCGATAAGCCGCTGCGCACGCTGGACCTCATCGCCGAAGAACGCAAAAACCTGGCCGGGTTCCAGTTCCTAACCCTCAAGCCGATGCTGGTGGTGCTGAACCTGGGCGAGGGCCAGACCGCGCCGGATGTGGCGGCGGTGACGCCCCACGCCCGCGCCCTGGCATTGCAGGGCAAGCTGGAGATGGACATCGCCCAGTTGCCGCCCGACGACGCGGCGATGTTCATGGAAGAGTACGGCATCAGCGAGCCGAGCCTCAACCGCATGATTCGCGAGTCGTATGACCTGATGGGCCTGCTCTCGTTCTTCACGGTGGGCGAGGACGAGGTGCGCGCCTGGACGGTGCGCACCGGCGCAGCCGCCCCGGAAGCCGCCGCCGTGATTCACACCGATTTGCAAAAGGGGTTCATCCGCGCCGAGGTGGTGGCCTATACCGACTTGAGCGGCCTGGGCGGTATGGCCGAAGCACGCAACGCCGGCAAGCTGCGCCTGGAAGGCAAGGAATACATCGTGCAAGACGGGGACATTCTGCATGTGCGGTTTAATTTGTGAGGCCCTTTGCAAGCAGCTTTATTAAGTACGAAATATGATTATCACCCCTAAACAAACGAGACTCAATGAAGAGTCTCGTTTGTTGCCTTATATCTAGTTGTGTCTAGCTATTTGTCTTTTTCAATCTTTGTTACGCGATCTACTATTTTTTGCTCATTGGAAGTCACTACTTTGTTAATATTAGAAACCACAGATCGTGTAGCAGCACTAGAAGGTGGTTGTTGCTTTACCCTATCTATGCCCGGCGGCGGAGCGGGCTTGTGACCGTTTTCTCTCGGCCTCGAATCTTGCACTGTAAACCTTGCTCGCTTCATAATTCCCTCGCAGTATGTTCTCGGCTTGAAGATTGATATTTATAGCACAGATATGTGGAAATGCGCTAGTCCAGTGGTACTGCCAACCCATATTCATCCAGAATACCTGCAATAATGTCGGCATAAACCGTTACGAGTTCCAAGAAATATCTCTTGTGCATAATCTCAGCAACTAAATTCTTTCCCGCGGAGCCGAACATATGTTCGTTGGTGTCAAGGCTAAGTACAGCTACGACCTTTTCTGGGTTCATCGGTTTAATAAGTGGAAAGGCCATTATTGTTGTGAGTTTGCTGGTCAACTTTATCTGGTCGTCAGACAATCCCCACGCTTTCCCTTGCCCAGCTTCAGCGACTGTTAAATCAGCAATAACCGGAGATTTGTATTCCCATGCGTATCCAGTGGCTCCTATCGTCTTTCTGAGCTTAATATCCAGATCGTCTGAGTTGCGCATATTGGTTGAGTAATAGTAAATACTAATCACATCACTTCTCTTTCCCCAGCTACCAAATATAGATGCGCGAAAAGATATGTCAGTATTGGGTTCATGTTGCTTTACAATATTTGCCACTTCTACTACCAGCAAGTCTAATACTCGCGTTATGAGACCCCGGGATGCGTTGTATCTCCTTGTCATCTTCTGAGTCGAATCGAATAAGAGGCTAACGAATGCTGCTAACGCTGCAAGCAAGACTATGATCCCTAAATCATCGACTAGCAGATTCCGAAGCTCGCTAATGAATTGAATCATAAGAACACCGCCACTAGACAATCTGGTAAGTAAGTCGAATTGCTGCGAAAAACGAGCCAATACCTATAAGAAACGAAATTAATAGGAGGAAATATTGATAAGTTCTCCTCCATCTTCCACGAACCTGCCATCTAATAAATATGACATCTCTAAGTTGATCGATTGCATCTCTAACTTCTCGTTGGAGTCTGTAAAAGTAGAACGAGAGTCCAAATGCAACTATCATTGCAAATAGGATGAAAGTTGGAATAACGAAGGGGTTTGCGAAGTTGGATTGAAAGAAGGATGCCAAATCTACAGCATCCGCCGCTACTATTGTAAATCCCATAAAACAAAAGTCGGGACCAAATTCATACGATAATGTCATCACTTCTGAAATATGTATCCGAGAGACCAAGAATTTTACAAAGATTTTCAAAACATAAAAGAAAATAACGAACAGCCATGGATTAGAAAGGATTGCTGCTTCTAGGTTTTGGAGGAACGAGATAAGCATTAGATATCCCTCTACGTGCGATCAACATGAGTTCCAACGAAAAACCCACTTATGCCCTAACAAATCCCTCATCTCACATCCAAAAAGATTATAAGGCATCTATCGCGAATCGCCAATAGACGAACTATCCATAATTTCATCCTCCCCATCCCCGCCGCCCCCCGTGCCTTCCGGAGGTGTCACGTCTCCGTAATCCAGCATCACCTCTATCACACATCTATATTGCTATACGCCTTGCGATTGTCTTCGGCCATCATCTGCGCGGCGCGGCGGCCGATTTCCACGGCGAAGTTCGTGCCGCGGTCCCACGGGTACACCTGGCTCATGCTGGCGAAGTACAGGCCTTCAATCGGCGTGCGGATATCCGGGATGTTCTGTGAGTGGTCCACCAGCGGCACCGGCTGGGCGTACTTGGTGCGGTGCAGCCATACCTTATTCACCCAACTGCGGTCAAAGGCCGGGTTGATGCGCTGGATGCCGGGGATGAATCGCTCCAGCAATTCATCTTCGCTCAAATTGAAATACTCGTGCGTGCCCTCCAGATAATCGCCGCAATAGACGATATGCTCGCCGCCAAAATACTCCGGCGAGAGGAAGTTGGTGTGCTCCACCAGCGCCAGGAACGGAAATCCGGCGTCTTTGGGGATGTTGTACCAGTAATAGCCCTGCGGACTTAACGGATTCTTAAGCGAGAGGGTGAGCACCACCGCGCCCATGCTCTTGAGCGCCAGCAGACCCTTGAGGTAATCAGCGGAGAGGGTGGGGGCCAGCCGCGCCAGCAGGCCGGGCGAAGTGGTCACCAGCACCTGGTGGTAGGCGGCCATCGTCTGGCTGTCTCCGGTGGTCACCGCCAGGCGGCCGCCGGGCAGTTTCACCACTTCGCTGGCGCCCAGGTTAAGCTGGATGTCCACGCCCATCTTGCGCAGGATGGCGGCGAAGTCATCCGCAAATGCTTGGAAACCGCCGCGGTAGGTGCCGAGGCGCGTGGTGCGGGCGTGGAGGCGCGCCCACATCCAGGCCATGTTCACCTGTTTCGCATACGGCCCGAACTTGCCGACCATCAACGGTTCCCACATCTGCTCGTACACCCGGTCGCCGGCCCACTTGCGCATCCAGGCGTCCACGGTGGTTTTTTCCAGAGCGCGCCAGTTGTTGCTCAGGCGCAGGTACAGCCCCACCAGCCCGAAGCGGATTTTGTCCAGCCCCCAGCCGAGACCGGGGTACATCAGCGCTTTGGGAATCGAGTCGAACGGATACCACTTCTCTTTGTGCAACAAAACGGTGTAGGGGCGCGGGAACAGCACGTTGCCGCGTAGGCCAAGTTCATCCATCAGCCCCAGCATGTGCTGGTCGCTGGCGAACCAGTGGTGATAGAACTTCTCCACCGACCAGTCCCAGCCCGGCTCCTTGAACCCGGCGGCCAGCCCGCCCACGTGGTCGGCGGCTTCATAGATGGTGACGGTGTGCCCGGCTTTGGCGAGGTCATAGGCGGCGGCCATGCCGCCAAAGCCCGCCCCGAGGATGGCGATGTGTTTGCGTCCGCTCATGGTGAGACCTGTTCGTTTGCTTCCCGGGCCACGCGCACGTCGTCGGCCTGGTTGAAGAGCCACACCAGCCCGAGGCCGGTGATGATTCCACTGGCCAGCGCGCCCCAGTGTTCGGCGTTGGCTTCCATCGATGTGCCAGCCAGCACGAAGCCGGTCTCGGCGGCGGCCCAATGCCCCAGCGCCGAGAAGAATATCCAGCGCGCGGCTTTGGGGACTTCGAGCCGCAGCACGGCCCACTGCGCCGCGCCGATGGCCGCGCCCTGCACAGCCTGCAACAGGACCACAAACAACATCAGCGAGCCGGCGGCCTGCGCCGCCAGCCCCCACGCCCGCAAAGGCTCCTGCAGGGCGCCGGCCAAAATGCCATAGGCAGTGATGCCCAGGAACGTGGCTGCGCCCCACAACGCGCCGATGTGCGAACGCCGCGACACCACCAGCCCCTGTAACAGGCCGCGCACCGCGCCGCTGAGCGCCGGGCCAAGGTACCAGGCCTCCGGCGGCAGGTTGGGTGCAATAAGGTCAAAAATGGGGCGGCCTACCAGCGCGGCGGCCAGCCACAGGCTGAAAAAAAGCACATCGTCTTTGCGGAATGAAATTCGCATATCAGGCCGTCTCCGGGTTGGGCTGTGGTTCGTCGGTTGGCACCTCGCCCCAGCGGATGCCCTCGCGCAGCGCATAATACGCGCCCAGCGCGGTAATCGGCACCCACAACGCCACATGCAGAGTGAGGGTGTAGGCCGCGGCGAGCGCCTGCGGTACACCGTAGGTCACCAGCACCGCGATGCCCGGCGCGTCGAAAGTGCCCACATAGCCCGGCGCGCTGGGGATGGTGGTGGCCAGGTTGACGATGCCGTTCATCAGCATCAGGGCGAAGAAAGACACTTCAAAATCGAAGGCGTGCATCACGAACCAGTACTTGCCGGTCTCCAGCAGCCAGATGACCACCGAGGTCAGGAACACCATCAACGCCTCGCGCGGCGAACGCAGCGATTCCAGCCCGCCGATGAACCGGTTGGCGATGCCGGAGACTTTGTCGCGCCAGCGCACCGGAACGAGCCGGGCGATGAACCACGCCACCACGCGCTCGGCGCGCAGCGGGAACATGGCCGCCAGCAGGAACACGCCCAGCGCGCCCATAAACGCCACTGTGCCCCACAGCGCCACGCTCTGGATGTTGCCCACGAAACCCGAATCGCCGGTGAGTTGTGCCAGCTCCGGCAGGTTGAGGAACACGAAGGCCAGCATCACCACGCCATCAAACACGCGCTCCACGATGATGGTTGCCAGCGAAGCAGAGACTGCCACGCCTTCCTTGCGCTTGAGCACCACGGCCCGCAGAATCTCACCGGCGCGCGCCGGGTAGATGTTATTGCCCATATAGCCGATGGCGACGATGGGGAACATGGTGCGGGTGGAGATGGCTTTGACCGGCCGAAGCAGGTAATGCCAGCGCCAGGCGCGCGCCCACACGCCAATGAAATATACGCCGATGCCCGGCAGTAGCCACCATAAACGCGCGTCCTTCAGAGCTTCCCACAGGTCACCCACATGCAGGCCGCGCAGCGCCAGCCACAAAAACAGCGCGCTGACCAGCACGCCGAGCCAGAATTTCCAGTTTTTCATGCGCGGGATTCTACCATCCAGACCGATTCAGTCTTGCGTTCCCGTAGTTGCAAAGCCAGCCCATCACGGGTTGTCGTATAGATAGAAGACGTAATCCTGCGGCCCGGTCTTGATGCCCATGTCGTTCAATTGCCGGAGAATCTGGGCGCGATGATCGGTGCCGTGGTTGATGACATGCAGCAGCACCTGCCACAGGATGAGATTCTCGTCCTCGCCTTTCAGCGGCTTCTCGTTCAGCCTGCCGTCCTGCAGAGTTTCCAGGTACTCGCCCATGAATCGCTCAACGCTATCCCAGTAGGCGCGGATGGCGTCCTTATCCTGCAACGTGGCGGGGTCGGGCGAATCAGGAATCCCTTTGCCGCGCAGATCGCTGAACCAGGCTTCGTCCACGCTGATGAGATGCACGATTTGATTGCGTACCGACCCCTGCGAGTAGTTCACATCCTTGTTGAACAGGTCTTCCGGCAGGTCCTTGATGTAATCATTCCACGTCTTGCGGTTTTCAGCGAAATGATAGTCGTAGTAACGGCGAAAGGTATTGGCATCCATGGTCAGATTTCTCCTCTTTTGGGGTGGAACTGCTGGCGGATTCTAACCGCCGCTCCCGGCTTCAAAAAAATGGACGGAAGTTTTGTAAAACTATTCCGCAAGCGTTTCAAGCAGCGCTTCAAATGACGTCAGCCAGGCGATGCTGTCAATGAACGCTTCCAGGTCGGCGGAACCGGCGCGCAGGTCGCGCACCGCCGCGCCCACCGGGTCTTCACCAGCCGCGCCGCCGGGCACATCGGCATAGGCGCCGTAGAACGCAAAGTATGCCTGATTCAACTTGCGGATGCGGTAGCCGTTGTCCCAGAAGAACTGGCGGCGCGCTTCCATGTAGGCTTCGGCCTCTTCAATTTTGCCTTGGGCCAGCAGGCCGTCCACCGTCAGGCGGGTTTCGTGCATTTCGGCGCGGAAGTCAAACGGCGGCGGCTCGGTGGGCGGCGGGGGCGCGGTGTTTTCAGGCTCGGGGGCCGGCTCGGCGGGCGGCGCGGGCGGCGGCGGAGCGAACTCCGGGAAATAGCGCCGGATGAGTTCCGCGCCAATCTCCTTGCCGGCGATGTTGGCGGTGGTCTCGTTCATCGTACGCAGTTCGGGCGTGGCGTCATACAGAAAACCCAGCGGGCGCAAGGTGAGGTAATTATGAATCCATTCGTGCGCCACCACCTCCACCAGGAAGTTAAGGTTGGTGGTTTGAATCACCATTGTCGGGTAGGTGCCGATACCTCCCACCGGAACCACCAGCGTGGAGTAGTCCAATCCTGCGGCCACCGCGTCTTCCAGTTCAATGTGCTGTTCCAGCGTGGTCTCTGTCTGGAGCGAGATGTTGCGAATTTGCTCGATGCGGTCACGCGGCGAGACGATGAGCGCCCACGGCAGCGGCGTGCTGTGATACAGCACTGGCGGCACGGGTTGGCCGCCCAGCGTCAGCCCGAAGTCGGCGGCCACCGTCGCGACCATCGCCTGCAGGATGCTCTCCGTCAGCGGGCCGAGGTCGGCGCGCCGCACCGCCAGCGCGTCCAGGCGGGCGCGTGCTTCGGCGGTGGCGGCGTCCGGGTCGGGCAGGTTGGGGTCGGCGTACAGCGTGGCGATCTCGTCTTCGGTGCGCTGGATGTCTTCCACCAGCGCCAGGTAATCCAGCACCACCTGCCGCTGGGCGTCCAGGTCCAGGTAGCGTTCGGTGTCCAGCAGATTCTGGGTGACCTTCACCCGGAAGGCGTTGAACGTCCAGGCTTCGTAATCAAATTCGTAGGCGCGGGTGTAGGCGCGGATGCGCTCGATGGTGTCGCTGGGCGGCAGGGTGGCCGGGCCAAGCGGGAAGATAAGCAGCGCGGCCACCAGCAGCGTGAGGACGCGGTGCAGGCTGCGCTCAAGCAGGGCGAGGGTCTTTGAATTCATCAGGCGGGCGGGTCAGTCGTCGCTGGTGGTTTCCATCTTCATGCATTCGCCGCGGCGAATCTGGTAGACGTCGAAGTCACGCGCCACGAGGGTGTTCTCGAATACGGCGCGCGCTTCCTTTTTGATGTCGCGCTCGCGGTAACGGCGCGAGACGTGGGTGAGCAGCAGGTGTTTTACCCCGGCTTCGGCGGCCAGTTCGGCGGCCATGCCGGCGGTGAGGTGCGCAAACTGGTGCGCCATCGCTTCTTCTTCCTTCAGGTAAGTGGCCTCGATGACCAGCGCGTCCGCCCCGCGCACCGCGTCCACCAGGTCTTTGGTTTTTCCGGTATCGCCGATGTGGATGAATTTTACACCTGGCGTTTCCTCGCCCAGCACATCTTCCGGGGTTACTTGTACGCCGTTCTCCAGCGTGATGGTCTCGCCTTTCACCAGCCGGCCGCGCAGCGGGCCGGGCGGCACGCCCAGCGCATCGGCTTTTTCCGGCAGGAACGGGCGGCGCGCCTGTTCTTCAAACACGAAGCCGTAGCAATCCGGCCCGCGGTGGCTCACCGGGATGGCCGTGACGCTGAAGTCACCTTCTTGAAAGATGACGCCGGGTTTAATTTCGGTCATCTTGACCTCGATGTCCATTTTGCCCGGCACCAGCACGCGCACGCCGTAGAGCAGGTCGTGGATGCGTTCCAGCGCCCACTTGCCCGCCATGATTTCCACTTCCTCGATGGTCTCCCAGCGTGAGAATGTGGAAAACAACCCGGCCAGCCCCAGGATATGGTCCAAGTGGCCGTGGGTGATGAGGATTTTATTGAGCTTCTTGAAGCCCAGCCCGGAAGTGAGAATCTGGCGCTGGGTGCCTTCGCCGCAATCGATGAGAAAGCGGTGTTCGTTGTGCTTCACCACCTGGGCAGACAGCCCGCGCTGCACGGAAGGGGCCGAGGCCGAGGTGCCGAGAAAGACGATTTCAAACACAGATTTTCCTTAAAACAGAGTTGAGTAGGAATATTGTACCCCACGGCACATCCCCGGTTTTTACAAAGATTTAATGCCCGCCGCTTACAATCAGACGACATTAACCCTATGGAGATTTACATGCCCCGTACCTTACTGGTTTCTTTCCTTGCTCTAACCCTGCTGCTTTCCGCCTGCGGCGGCGGCGGTACACCGGCCGCCACCCAGATTCCCAGCCCCACCGCGCCGGAAGCCACCGCCCCGCCTACTGTGGCCCCGGCGGGAGAAACACCCGCCGCCCATACTCCTACAGACGAACCGGCCAGCGGCCCGGCGCTCTTCGTGCTGGACCCGGCCCGCAGCCAGGTCTCGTTCAGCGTGGATGAAGTCCTGCGCAACGCGCCCTATACCGCCATCGGCGTCACCAGCCAGGTGAGCGGCGAGATTCGGGTGGACTTTGAGAACCCGCCCGCCACAGTGGTGGGCCCCATCACGGTCGTGGCGGGCTCCCTGACCACGGACAGCAGTTCGCGCAACGGCATGATTCAGCGTTTCATCCTGGACACCAACACGTTCCCGACCATCACCTTCACGCCTACCAGCATCAGCGGTTTGCCGGATGCCGTGGAAGTGGGCGCCACGTATGAAGTGACCATTACCGGCGACCTCACCATCCGCGACATCACCGCCACCGAGACGTTCACCGGCCAGGTGACACTGGTTTCCGAGACCGAGTTGCAGGGCTACTTCAGCACGGTGGTGCTGCGTGGCACCGTCTACGGTCTGCAAATTCCCAGCGTGCAGCAGGTGGCCAGCGTGGATGATGACGTGAAGCTCGAGATCAGTTTTGTGGCGGTACGGCAGTAGGGAATGCCAACCGTCAGGCAGCAAACCTCGTGACGGTATTTACCTTTCATCTAGCAAAGGTCACGATCCCCATGGTGGCCGGGGCACTCTTACTCCCGCCGACCGGGCGGCAGATTCGCGGCCTCCACCACGCTGAGTGCATGACGCGGATGACGTTGGGAGCGCCGATTCTGTCGCCGGCGCGAATGCAGTTGCGCACCCTGACGATGTTTGCCGCGTGGGAGAGCGAAGCCGCCGTAGACGAATTCCTTGTCGGCACGGGGCTGGGCCGCGCGCTTGCCGCCGGCTGGCATGTGCGGATGGCGTTCCAGCGGCGTTGGGGGTACGTCAGCGAATTTGATGGCCTTCCCGAAAGCGTTGGCGAGCAGGACCCGGCCGCGCCCGTAGTGGCGGTGACCCTCGCCCGGATGAAGCTTCCGCAAATCCCGCGCTTCATTCGTTGGGGCAGGCCGGTCGAAGAACTCGTTCGAGACCATCCCGCCAAAACCCTGGCGCTGGCGGCCTTGAGACTGCCACGCACGGTCTCTACCTTTTCCGTGTGGACATCACAACAGGCGATGGTCGACATGGTCCGTGGACTTAGCGCCGTACCTCAACCGGAACGCCATGCGGCCGCAATGGCCGAGCGCCAGCGCAAGGATTTTCACTTTGAGTTCACCACGCTTCGCTTCAGGCCGCTTGCAGAGTACGGGCAGTGGGAAGGCCGCAATCAAATCCGTCCGACTTGAGATACAGGCGCGGTTGCCGTATTCTCCGATTACCAGAACATACATGCTATAATTGAATTCGAGGCGTAATTCAATCGCAACTTCCATTCCGTTGCCCTACAATGGAACGCGAGGTCGCTTAAAGTCCCTCGATTCACATGGCACAGAAGAAACGACGCCCCGCCCCCCGCAAAACCACGCGCCGCCAGGCGACGACGCGCCGCGCCGGCAAAAAACCGCAGGCGCGCAAGAAGGGCGGTCTGAAACTGCCTTCGTTCCTCCAGCCGCGCCGGAAAGCCGCGCCGCCGCCCAGGAAAGGCGCCAAACCTAAATCCGCGCCCACCCCGACGGCAACCGGCGCAACTCCGCGCGCTGCCGCGCCGCGGCATTCCGGCCCGCCGATTCAGACGGGCATTTCGCTCGACCGCAAACTCGACATCACTGGCGTCATTCTGGCGCTCACCGGCCTGCTCACCCTGCTCAGCCTCCTATCGGCCAGCCAGGGCAGCGTCACCGGCGCATGGATCGGGATGATGCGCCGCGCCTTCGGCTGGGGCGGCTATGTGCTGCCGCTGGCGCTCATCGGCGTGGGCGTGTGGCTGGTGGCGCGCAACTTTGAGCGCGTGCCGCGCCCGGACATCGAACGACTGGTGGGCGTTACGCTGCTGTTCGGCAACGGCCTGGTGTGGTTGCACGCGCTGCTGTTGCCCATCGACCGCGCCGACGCGCTGGCGCTGGCGTCCGCCGGGCAGGGCGGCGGTCTGCTGGGCGGCCTGCTGTGGGCGCTGCTGTATGGCGGGCTGGGCGGGCTGGGGTTGGTCATTGCCCTGATGGCCTGGTTCCTGGTTGGCCTGGCGATGGCGCTCGACCTCTCGATTATGGATTTATTCGGCTGGGTGAAACCGCTGGTGCTGCGCATTGAAGACACGTGGGACGAGTACCGCGCCAGGGCGCGCGGCGATTCGCCCCCCGTGATCTCCAGCGCCCCCTTCGTCCCCAATAACGAAAACCCGGCCATGCCCAACGTGCCGGAAGCGCCGCCCATGCCGCTGGCCCCGCCCGGGCTGGCGGCCTCTGGCGCGCCGGCTCCTCTGCCGGTCACAATTCCCGAGCCGCGCGAATGGGTGCTGCCGGATGTGAAGGCGATGCTGGATGCCGGCGCAGAGCAGGCCTACAACGAAGAAACCGAAAAGGTGCGCGCCAAAATCATTGAAGATACGCTGGCGTCCTTCGGCGCGCCGGCCAAGGTGGTGGAGATTAACCGCGGCCCGACCATCACCCAGTTCGGCGTGGAGCCGTCCTTCATTGAATCGCGCGGCAACCGCACCCGCGTGCGCGTCGGCAAAATCGCTTCACTGGCCGATGACCTCTCGCTGGCGCTGGCGGCTTCGCGCATCCGCGTGCAGGCGCCCGTGCCGGGCAAGGGCTATGTGGGCATTGAAGTTCCCAACGAACAGATTGGCATGGTGGCGCTGCGCGACGTGATTGAGAACAATGCGTTTGGCCGCTTGAAATCCAACCTGCGTTTTGCGCTGGGGCAGGATGTGGCCGGCCACGCCGTGGCCGCCGACCTGGCCGGCATGCCGCACCTGCTGGTGGCCGGGGCCACCGGCTCGGGTAAATCAGTGTGCGTGAATGCCATCATCGCCTGCATGCTGCTGCACAACACCCCGGCCACGCTGCGCATGATCATGGTGGACCCCAAGCGCGTGGAACTCACCGGCTACAACGGCATCCCGCATCTGCTGGCCCCGGTGGTCACCGAGATCGACCGCGTGGTGGGCGTGTTGCAATGGGTGACGCGCGAGATGGACAGCCGCTACCAGAAGTTTGCTGACACCGGGGCGCGCAACATCCAGGATTACAACACCCGCCTGACGGCGCTGGGCAAACCCGCCATGCCCTATCTGGTGCTAATCATTGATGAACTGGCGGACATGATGATGGTGGCCCCCGACCAGACCGAGCGTTACATCACCCGCATGGCGCAGCTGGCGCGCGCCACCGGCATCCACCTGATGATTTCCACCCAGCGTCCCTCGGTGGACGTGGTGACCGGCCTCATCAAGGCCAACTTCCCGGCGCGCATCGCTTTTGCGGTGGCCTCCGGCACGGACAGCCGCGTGATTCTGGACCAGCCTGGTGCCGAGCGCCTGCTGGGACGCGGCGACATGCTGTTCCAGGCGCCAGACGCGCCCGCGCCGGTGCGTTTGCAGGGCGTGTACGTTTCTGACGATGAATTGAACCGGCTGGTGCAGTACTGGCGCGGCTTTACCGGCACGACGACTACCGCGCCGCTGGCGACCAGCACCCCGGCCGACGCGCCGCCTTCGCATGTGCCGCTCAAACAGATGGCGATTTGGGAAGAGATGAAGCAGATGGAATCCCAGAATGACCAGGATGACATGTACCCTCCGGCGGTCGACCTCATCCGGCGGCGCGGCAAGGCCTCCATCTCCATGTTGCAGCGCAGTTTGCGCATTGGCTACACGCGCGCCGCGCGCCTGATTGACCTGATGGAAGAGAAGGGTGTGATTGGCCCGGCAGTTGGCGGTTCCAACGCCCGCGAGGTGCTGGATTACGGCGACGTGACCCCGCCGGAAGGCACGGGGGGCGGCGGGGATGGGGATGAAAACTCGTTTGAACAAACGGTTTAAATCAGGAAACAGGCATCACCCTGCCTGTTTCCTGATTTTCATTTACTTCAAATAACTCAAATCCGGGCGTTCATGGCCGGAAAAGGTGTGGCTGGCGCGCAGCGTCTCGCGCAGGCGTGCCCACAATTTCTCCCCTGCCCCTCCGAGGGCGGCGCGGGTTTCCGCCTGCCGCGCGGCGTGGGCCGCGGCATCCGGTGCGCAGGTCACCAGCAGGAAAGCGGGCATCTGCGGCCCCAGCGTGCGGGTGTAGACATCTTGCCCCAGCGGCGCACTACGCTTCTTGAGCAGCGCCGCCAGTTCGGCCAGCGCCGCCAGCGCCTGCTCATTGCGGCTGGGTTGGATATGGCTCACCCGCCACACCGTATACGGTTGCTCGCCGAAGGAGGGCCGGCCATCCGGATGATACGCCAGCGCTTCATGGCGATACACGACTGAGTGATTCTGGTGGTCCATCGCTTCAAAGGACTTGCGCATGGTGGCCATGTAGGAATCCAGACCGATCTGGTCGGCAAGGCGGTCATAGGCATGCGTCATGGCGTCGATGCCCGCCAGCTGGTCAATGGGCGACATGACAAAATGCGAGTGGTTTTCCATCGCGGTCAGCTGGTAGGGGACATCGAAGGCATGCTCGGTTACTTTCTGACGAAAGGCGAGCATGGCGGCTTCATAGGATTCAACCGCGCCGGGGCGGACGACGTCTTCAGTTAACAGGAATTGCTGGCCACGCGGGCTGTCAGCCATTTGTCTCACTCTCCGATGTGGATTTTACCGTACCGCCCCACCACAACCTGTGTTTTAATCACGTCATGACCGACATAAAAACCCGCCTGCTGAACCAGATTCACACCGCCCGCGCCGAGCTTGACGCCGCGCTGGCCGCCCTCACTCCCGAACAGATGGAGGCGCGCACCGCGCCGGACGCCTGGTCGGCGAAGGACACCCTGGCCCACATCGGCCTGTGGGAGCAGATGCTGGTGCAGTTCCAGCTGCCCGGCCTCCGCCCGGAAGAGCCGTACGTCGTGGCCGGCGTCACCATCACCGAATACGATGTGGACGACATGAACGCCCAGTTCCGCGCCGCCTGGCGCGACCGGCCACTGGCCGAGGTGCGGGCCTTCTACGAACGCTCGCATCAGGAGACGCTGGCCGCTATCCAGGCGTGCAGCGACGCGCGCCTCACTGAAAAGGGCCGTTACCCGGACGAACCGGATGACTACCCGGTGGTGAACATCATCCTGAGCGAAACGGTGGAGCATTACGAAGAGCACATCGACCACGTACGCGCTGCGGCGCGCTAAATAAGGGAAAACCGCATGAAGAAGACATCCTATTGGCTGGCGCTGCCGCTCGGCCTGCTCGGCCCGGCATTTTATCTCGTCACGTTCTATCTGCGTTTCAACCGGCTGGAAGGCCAGCAATTCAACGAAAGTCTGAAAACGTTCCTGCCCGCTTTGCTGGGCGGCCTGTTCCTGGTATGGCTGCTCAACCGCGCTGCCATCGTCAAGGCGCGCCGCGCCACCTGGCTGGGTTTTCTTGTCGCCCTGCCATTTGGTTTGCTGGGCGCGGCCATGGGCGGCTTGTTGGGAATCATCGGCATCATCCTGTTCGGGGCGGTGCCGCTGGTCATCGGCGCCGGGCTGGGCTTCCTCGTCGGCAAAATGCTGAAATGAGTCATTCGCCTGAATCAAAATCTCCCGGAGCATCCCCCGGGAGATTTTGATTTCTTAGTTCTGTTTTCGCCGCTCGTCACAGCGCCTTCACCGCCGGCACAACGTCATCGGTCAGGTACTTCATCGTGGCGGGGTCATACAGGCCGCGGATGTTGAAGATTACATAGTCAAAGCCCCAAGACCGCGCCTCTTGAGCGCGCACGATGGGGTCGGGGTCGTGTGCCCCTTCGCGGTCAATTGTCTGGAGCAGCGTCTTTTCTATAGTGGCATAGTCGCGGCCTTCCTTCTCGCAGGCGCGCTTGAGGTCTTCCAGCCGCTCGCGCACCTGTTCCTCGCCGCGCCCGCCGAAGAAGTTGCAGGCGTTCGCATATTTGGCGATGAGACGCATGGTCTTCACCTTGCCCATACCGCCAATCAGGATGGGCGGGTGCGGTTTCTGTACCGGCTGCGGGTTGTTGTGCGGATACTCCAGGTTCCAGTGTTTCGTCTTCAGTGGTCCGGCGTTCCCGGAGAACATGTGCTTGGCGATGATAAGCTGCTCTTCGAGCAGTTCGAAGCGCTCCTTCAACGGTGGGAAGCGCATGCCCAGCCCTTTGCACTCTTCTTCGTTCCACGCCGCGCCGATGCCGAAGATGGCGCGCCCGCCGGAGAGCACATCCAGTGTGCTAATGATTTTGACTACCTGCGCCGGGTGGCGGTAGATGGCCCCGCCCACCATCAGGCCCAGGGTCGGCTTTTGGGTCACGCCCGCCAGGTAGCCGAGGGTGGTGTAGCCTTCCAACATGTCGGTCTCGGGCGCGCCGAGCCAGCCATTCAACTGGAAGAAGTGGTCCATTACCCACAGACCGTCGAATCCGGCGGCCTCCGCGGCCTGGGCGGTGTCCCGGAGCCAGGTGCGCATGGTGGGCGGGGTGCTGGGGCGAAAGTGCGGAAGCTGCAAACCGATCTTCATTGAGCCCTCCAGGGTGAAGTAGCCCGTCGGATGTCTTGATACAAGGAGGCCGGTATTTCAGGGCGAGGTTCTTCCTCAGGCATCGTGGGCTACTTTGTGCAAAGATTATAACAACCGCCGATGCTATAATCGTCCAATTCGTCGTCTGGCTCTTGCACGTCTAACTTCGAGGAGGAAGTTATGCTGCAACCCGATTCGCTCTTTCACCAGTTTCAAACCAGCCTGAATGAATTTCGCAAAGACCTGGCCCCCGGCCGGCTATTCGCCGCGCTGCCCATCGGCCTGATGAACGGCCTCACCGCTGTGCTGGTGGTCATCTCACTGTCTTCCCTGGTCTTCGCCCAGGCATTGCCCAACGATGTACCCCGCGGCGTGGCGTTGGGTCTCATGGCCACCTTCATCGGCGGGATGGTGATGCTGCTATTCAGCAGTTATCCGGCGACCATCTACGTGGTGCAGGATGGCCCGGCGGCCATCATGTCACTGGCGGCGGTGGGCATCGTGGCCCGTTTATCGGCCAGCCCGGAGAAACAACTTCCGAGCGTGCTGGCGGCAGTTGCGCTCAGCGCCCTGCTCACCGGCCTGACCTACTACTTGTTGGGGCGCTTCCAGCTCGGCAATCTAATTCGCTTTCTGCCCTATCCGGTGATCGGCGGGTTCCTGGCTGGCACCGGCTGGTTGCTGTTCAAAGGCAGTCTGGAACTACTGACCGGCAGCGGCCTGTCAATTCAGAGCTATATGACCACAGACACCCTGCTGCGCTGGTTGCCGCCGTTGGCGCTGGCCTTCACGCTTGTGCTGGTGTTGCGTCGCTTCAGCCACCCCTACTTGCTTGCGGCGTTCAGCCTGGCGCTGGTGCTGGGTTTCTATGCCATCTTGGCGCTTACCGGCACCAGCCTTGCCGCCGCCCAAACCCAGGGCTGGCTGATGGCCGGTATGCCGGACGGGGGTGCCTGGCAACCGCTCACGCCTGCAGAATTGCAGCTCGTGGATTGGCCAGCGATATTCAGCCAGAGCGGCAACATCCTGACCGCGGTGTTCACCAGCCTGGTGGCGTTGCTGCTGGGCGCATCCGGCCTGGAAATCTCCGTGCGCCGGCCGATATCGCTCAATCAGGAACTGAAAGCCAGCGGCGTCGCCAACCTGGTTTCGGGGCTGCTCAGCGGGTTTATCGGTTACCCGGCCATCAGCCTTTCCGTGATGGGCAAGCGCATTGGGTTGGAAACACGCGTGTTTGGTATTCTCACCGGGGTGGTCAGCCTTGCCATGCTGTTTCTGGGGTTGGGCGCGCTGCGCTACTTCCCCGTGCCGTTATTGGGTTTCCTCTTATTCTTCTTCGGCCTGTCGTTTCTGTCGGAATGGCTGCTGGATGGCTTCCAGCGGCTCTCGCGCAGCGATTACCTCATCGTTTGGTTAATTCTGATCATCGTCGCTACCTTGGGATTCCTTCAGGGCGTGGTGCTGGGCCTGCTTTTTTCCGTGGTGTTGTTCGTCCTCAGTTACAGCCAGGTCAGCGTGGTCAGCCGCGAACTGGACGGCCGTACCTACGCCAGCCGCGTGGACCGGCGGCCGGGGCACCGCGCCGTGCTGGATAAAACCGGCAACCAGGTCCTCGTGCTGCGCCTGCAAGGGTATGTCTTCTTCGGCACAGCCAATTCCGTGCAGACCCGCCTGCAGGCCCGCCTGGACCAGCCAACGCGGCTGAACTACGTCATCCTCGATTTCCAGCATGTCACGCGGCTGGATTCGTCCGCCATCAACAATTTCGCGATGATGCGAATGCGCGCCGAGGCGCTTGGTTTCGTCCTGCTTTTTTCCGGTCTGAGCCCCGAGCAGCGCGAGCAACTGGAACGCGAGGGGTTCAAAGACGACCTCGCGTCCCACACCCGCATCTTCAAAGTGCTGGATGATGCGATGGAATGGTGCGAAGAAGAAATCCTCATCGCGGAAGAGCGCGGTCGGACGCTGGCGATTGTTTCACTGGAGAAACTGCTGAAAGAAAAGTTGCCGAAAGACACAGATGTGAAACTCCTCGCCGGGTATTTTGAGCGCCAGGAATTCGGCGACTCGCACGTGCTGGTGCGCCAGGGCGACCCGCCGCGCGGGCTGTACTTCCTTGAAACCGGACGTGCCCGCGTCGAAATGCACGAGCCGGACGGCGACCGCGCCTGGCTGCGGACGATGGAAGCCGGCGTCATCTTTGGCGAAATGCAGGTGTACTCCGGCCAATCGCCTTCCGCCACCGTCACCACGGCCGGCCCCACCGTGGTGCACTACCTTTCGGCCGAGCGCATTGCGGCGCTGGAAAAAGAACATCCCGCGCTTGCCATCGTCTTCCACCGTTTCGTTGCCACCGTCATCGGCGAGCGTCTGGTTCAGCAGAACCTGGTCGTCAATCGCCTGCGCGAGGAATAACCGGCACATACGAATCAAAAGCGGCGGGTAGAGTGATTTTCACACTCCGCCCGCCGCTGCGCGTAGTATTGGTCCCGGCTTATGGCCGGCTGCCCAACACCAGCGGCATGTCCATTTCCTGGCCATCCCGCAGAATCCGAAGAATCACGGTCTCGCCGGGGGCTTTGTCGGTGAACAGGTACGAAATCATGTCGCCAAAGGTATGCACCTGAATGTCATCGATGTAGAGAATTAAGTCACCGGCCAGGATACCGGCCTGGTCCGCCGGGCCATCCGGCACCACACTGGTGACCAGCGCGCCAAAGGCACGGTCCAGTCCCAACTCCTCCATCACTTCCAGCGGAATCTCATCCATGCTGGATACGCCCAGATATGGATAGTTATAAACGCCATCAGAGATGAGGCTGGGCACCACGCGTTTGACGATATTGACCGACACTGCAAAACCGATGCCGGAATTCACCGGGTTGCCGCTGTCGCTGGAGGATTCGGTGCGGATGGCGCGGTTGACGCCTACCACTTCGCCATTGAGGTTGAGCAGTGGCCCGCCGGAGTTGCCCGGGTTGATGGCCGCGTCCGTCTGAATAATGTCGCCGGCGGTGAACACGCCGCCGGACGGCGCGGTATTGAGCGAGGCGAGCGTGCGCCCCACGCTGGAGACGATGCCGGTGGTCATGGTGCCGTTTAGCCCGAAGGGATTGCCGATGGCAATCACCGTCTGGCCCACGCGCAACTCATCCGAATCGCCCAATTGCAGCGGCACCAGGTCTTCGGGGGCCACGTTCACCAGAATCACGGCCAGGTCGCTGTCGCGGTCAGTGCCGATGACCTCCCCGCGCACCTTGATACCCGAGGGGAAATTCACCTGCACGTCCGTGGCGCCTTCCACCACATGGAGATTGGTCACAATGTGACCTTCTTTGTCAATCACAAAGCCGGAGCCGGAACCCACACCGGAATTGCTGGTCACCAGGATCGCGACCACGCCGGGGCTCACGCGCTCATAAATATCGATCAGGGCTTCCTGCTCGGTGAGCAGTGTAACCGGCGGCTGTGCACCCTCAGAGGAGCCTTCAGAAGACAAGGTGGGTTGCGGCGAGGCTTCCCCCGGCGCGACCTGGGTAACCGTCTCATCGGCAATCTGTGTTACGACCGCTTCCATCGTCACCACAAAACCTTCGGGGTCGGCCTGGAAACTGGCCTGGCAGGCCAGCGCGGCCAACGTCAGCGCGAGCAGCGCCAGAACAAGCTTGCGTTTGGGTGTTGCCATGAAGTTCTCCTTTTGAGGTGCGGGTTGAGAGACAGCGGTTCAGAGGCCAAGCTTGCGCAATTGCTCAAATAGCGCCCGCGCTTCTTTGCTTAACGTACGGGGGATCTCCACCTGTACGGTAGCGTACAGGTCGCCGAACTTGCGACTGTCCTGCAAAACAGGCATGCCCTTGCCTTTCAGGCGAAACGTCTGCCCGGGCTGCGTACCGGCCGGGATGGATAGCACCACATCGCCGTGCAGCGTTGAAATCTTTACTTCACCGCCCAGCGCCGCCGTCGCCAGGTCCACCGGGGCATCCAGATAGAGGTCATCTGCCTTGCGCTCATAACGCGGGTCGGGGCTGACCTTGATGACCAGGTAGACATCGGCGTTGTTGGGGCCGGCGCCCTTCAGGCGCAGCTTGGTGCCGCTGCGGGCGCCGGAGGGCACCTTGACTTCAAAACTGCGTTCGTTAATCTTCGCGTGCCGGACCCCGCCGTGGAAGGCCTCATTGAGGCTGATCACCATTTCGCTTTCATAACTCTGCGGCGCGCGCCCGCGTCCGGCCCCCGGCGCGCCCGTGCCCCCCATCCCGAATATCTGGCTGAAAAAGTCGGAAAAACTACCGCCGCCGAACAGGTCATTGAGGTCCTGGTATTCCACCCGCACGCCACCGGGCTGGCCGCGCGTCCAATCGCCCCAGTTGAAGTTGCCGGACCCACCGCGCTGCTGCCAGGATTGATAGGCCGACCCCAGTTGGTCATAATGGGCGCGTTTATCGGTGTCGCTGAGCACCTGGTACGCCTCATTGATTTCCTTGAATTTGTCTTCAGAGGCTTTGTTGCCAGGGTTGCGATCCGGGTGATACTGCATCGCCAGTTTGCGGTAGGCGCGTTTTATCTCTTCCGCATCCGCTTCGCGACCCACGCCCAGAATATCGTAGTAATCCTTGTAATCCATAGTCTTGTCGTTGGCCAACCGATGGCCTTGTGGCTATTATGCTACCACTCAGGGCGGAGTCAATACCGCCGCGGGAGGTCTTACAAGGAGTTTACACCCCCCAACCTTAAAGGCGGCGCAGGCTTACCTGCCCTTAACCTTTCAATCGTGCTATCATTGCCGCATGGCTGAAGCGCGCGAGCGTATTTTGGTGGTGGAAAGTGACCCAATTGTCAGCGACCTGATTGCGCGGCAGGTATTGGGGGCCATGGGCTTTAAGGTAAAGGTGGTCACCGAAGCCAGCAGCGCTCTGCAGGAAACGCTTTCGTTCTCGCCGGATGTGGTCTTCGCCAACCTGGATCTGCCGGGCTTGAGCGGCAAAGACCTGATGGCAGCCCTTTCTTCGCAAAACCTCCTCATCCCCGTCATCATGATTGCCCCCAAGGGGCAGGAAAAAGACGTCATCCAGGCGTTTCGCCTGGGGGCTTCGGACTACATCGCCACGCCGGTGCGCGAAGCGGAAGTGGCCTCCGCTGTGGAGCGCGCCCTCAAGACGGTGCGCGCCCGCCGCGAGCGCGAGGCGCTGCGCGAGCAATTGGAACGCACCAATCAGGAACTCCAGCGCCGGGTGAATGAACTCACCACCCTCTTCAGCGTGGGCAAGGCGGTCACATCCGTTACCGACCAGCGCAAGCTATTCAAGATGATTCTGGAAAGCGGGCAGAAGATCACCCGCGCCGACATCGCCTGGCTGCTGATGCTGGATGAACGCACCAACAAGTACATCCTCAGCGACCACATCAACCTGCCCAAGTCGCTTCAGGAATACCTCAACCAACCCTGGGATGACGGCATCAGCTCGCTGGTGGCGCTTTCCGGCGAGACATTGACCATCAACGGGGAGCCGCTCAAGCGGTTCCAAATCAGCACCATGGGCCAGGCGGCAATGGTAGTGCCGGTGAAGGCCGGCAAGAGCGCCATCGCCCTGCTGGTGATGCTGCGCAAAGCCAACAAGGAATTCGAACCCAGCGACAAAGCCATGCTGGAAGCCGTGAGCGATTATGCCTCCATCTCGCTGGTGAACTCGCGCCTGTTCCGCGCCCTGGACCAGCGCGCCGCCAGCCTGCAAACCGAGATGGAGCGCAGCCACTCTGCCGAGCGATCCAAGGACGAGATGATTCAAAATGTCTCGCACGAATTGCGCACGCCGCTGGTCTCCGCCAAGGGCTATATCGATATGCTCGTAAACGGCGACATGGGCAACCTGGTGGCTGATCAGAAAGACGCTCTGGGAATCGCCCAGCAGAAACTGCTGCGGGTGCTTGGTCTGGTCGAGGCAATGACGCTGATGATGGACACTGCCGCGCCCAAGAAACTCAAAGACCACAACCTGAATGAGCTCGCCAGCCAGGCGCTGGGCCGCTACCAGACCGAGGCCCGCAAACACAACGTGAAACTCAGCGCCCAACTGCCCAAGGAACCACTCATCGTGCATGTGGACGATGAACAAATCAGCATCGTTTTTGACCAGTTGCTCTCCAACGCCCTCAAGTTCAGCCCCAACGGCGGGCCGGTTACCGTGACGGTGCAACGCGGCCGCGAAAACACGGCCCAGGTTTCGGTGACCGATAATGGCATCGGCATCGGCAAGAAACACCTCACCCAGATCTTCGAGCGGTTCTTCCAGGTGGATGGTTCCACCACCCGCCAGTTTGGCGGGCTGGGCATTGGCCTCGCGCTGGTGCGCGAAATCGTGACCGCCCACGGCGGCGTGGTGGGCGTGGAAAGCAAACCGGAACAGGGCAGTTCCTTTCACTTCTCTCTCCCCTTGAAGAACTGAGCCGCGATGACGACGGGCAAGAAGCGCGTCCTCCTGGTGCTGGCGGATGAAGATACGCTGCGACTGATTCAACAGAATATCCTCGCTTCGGAACCCGTGACCGTGACGGTTGCCCACACCTGCGCCGAGGGGCGCGCCGCGGTGCAATCGGTACGGCCGGACCTGCTGGTGCTGGGCGACAACCTGCCCGACGGCAACCATCTGGCGCTGGCTACCGAACTGCTCGAAAAACAACCCACCCTGCCCATCATCCTGTTCTCCTCCGGCAATTCAGATACGGTGCCGCGTAACGCCGTGCGCCTGGGCCTGGTGGACTGGATCACCCCGCCGATTGGCGTGGAGGATTTCCGTACCGCGGTGCGCCGGGGGTTGAGCCGCAGCCAGCAATGGCAAAACTGGTTGAAACAGGAATCGGCGCGCTACACCGGCCCGCTGCTGCAACAGGTGGATGAACTGCAAACGCTGGCGCGCGTGGGCCGGTCGGTGAGCGCGCAATTGGATCTGGACCGCGTGCTGGAAGCGGTGGTGGATGCCGCCGCCGAACTGACCGGCGCCGAAGAAGCCAGCCTGCTCCTGCTGGAAAGAGAAACTGACTCGCTGGTACTGCGCGCGGCCCACAATTTCAAAGAGGAATTAGGGCTCACCGTGCGGCTGGATGCCATCGATTCGCTGGCCGGTGAAGTGCTCAACAGCGGCGTACCATTAATCCTGGATGCCGAGCACCCGCAGAAACACAAGATCAGCACGCAACACCTGGTCTACTCGCTCATCTACGTGCCGATGACCACGCATGGCGAGACAATCGGCGTGCTGGGCGTGGACAACCGCGAATCGCAACGTGCCTTTGAACCGCGCCACATGGTGCTGCTCACCGCCCTGGCAGACTATGCCGCCGCCGCAATAGAGAACGCCCGCTTATATGATGAGACTGAACGCGAGCGCGGCAAGCTGGAAAGCATCCTCACCCGCATCATTGATGGCGTCATCGTCACCGGGCCAGACGGCCGCCTGGCGCTGGTGAACCCGGCGGCACGCCGCGCCCTGGCCATCCCCGAAGGCGATGTGGCCGGAAAACTTGTGGCCGAGGTCATTCACGAATCAACCGTCCTGCAGATGATGAACGGCGAATCACAGAACACGTCACAGGTTGAGATCGAAGGGGCAGACGAGCGAGTGTACGAGCTGCAGTTGACCCCCATAGAAGGCGTCGGCTCGATTCTGAGCCTTCATGATATTTCGTACCTGAAGGAACTTGACCGCATTAAGAGTGATTTCGTCAACACCGTTTCGCACGACCTGCGCTCCCCGCTCACCGCCATCCTGGGCTATGTGGAGTTGATTGGGCGGGTGGGGCCGGTGAACGAACAACAGGAAGAGTTCATCCGCCGCGCCCTCGCCAGCGTCAAGAACATCACCGAACTCATCACCGACCTGCTGCATCTTGGGCGGGTGGAAATCGGCATGGACGAAGTCCAACCTGTTCACCTCTCCCCGTTGATTACCCAGGCGCTGGAAACCTTCCAGCCGCTGGCAGATGAAAAGAAACTGAATCTGACGAGCGAGTACCCGCCCGACCTGCCCGTGTTGAACGGCAACACTATCCGTATGCGCCAGGTACTGGACAATCTGATTGGCAACGCCATCAAGTACACGCCGAGCGGGGGCACCGTCTCGCTGAATGCCGTGCCCTCAGGGGAACAACTCATCCTGCGGGTCATAGATTCCGGCGTGGGCATCCCGGCGGAGGAACAGGGCAAAGTGTTTGATCGCTTCTACCGCGCCACCAACGTGCCCCGCGAAACGCCGGGCACCGGGTTGGGGCTGGCGATTACGAAACAGATTGTGGAAAACCACGGTGGCCGCATCTGGGTAGAATCTTCAAAAAGCGGCACAGTTTTTTCTGTCGTACTCCCTGTCGCAAACGAATAAGCCGCGTTTCGGCGGCCCTTGAATCCCTAATGTCTTGATGTGTTCAGCCGTACAGGCCGCGGGCGCTTTCCTGCCGGCGCGGGTTCTCTCGCATCCGGCCGCGGAAACTGTCAATCATCGAATCGAATTCGGTGGAAAGCCGCATCCAGTCCGAGACCAGCAGTACGAATCCCTTTTCTTTGGGGTTGAACATGTATTTGGGCAGGAACAACTTCATGACCCCCATCGAATGCGGGTATTCGCGCACGCCAATGGTCAGAATTGTGCGCCCAAAATAAGGCAACAAGAAACGCCGGTCTGCCCAGCTCAGGCGGCGGGGGTCATACATCTGGCCCAGTTCCATTGGCCGCAGGGACTTCATGCGGCGAAAAGAAATCTTCATCCGCAGGAGAGGTGTGGCAATCAGCACATGGTCGCTCTTGACCTGCACATACGCCATACGGCGAGCAAAAAATGTGAAAATCATGCCCAGCACCGACAGGGCCGCCGCCCACATCATCGCCCGGTCTCCCAGGCTGCCCTGCTGCACGCCCAGCAGGCTGGGGGCGAAATACCAGGCAGGCACCAGAACGATAGAAAGCAACAGCATCGACCGCCAGACGCGGTCCATACTGTGCTTGTAAAACAAGAGAGGGTGCTTCTTACCGTTTGGGGTTGAGCGTCCGGCCATCTTCTATAACAATCGATTCATGCGAATGAATATCTTAAGTGTACATGTAATCCACCCGAAAGACAATTAGTACATTCGGTGGTTGCTGTCCCAAATTTGGTGGGTGAATTTCTGTGGGCGCGTTGAAGTGGGGATTACACACTTGCAGGGTTTGGTTCAGGTCAGGGTTGAACTTGAAATCAGCAGCCCGTTGAGCCTGC
>SCUK01000075.1 GCA_004297445.1 Anaerolineae bacterium
GGCAGGCTCAACGGGCTGCTGATTTCAAGTTCAACCCTGACCTGAACCAAACCCTGCAAGTGTGTAATCCCCACTTCAACGCGCCCACAGAAATTCACCCACCAAATTTGGGACAGCAACGCCTTGCGGCGTTTGCCTCCCCCTTCCGGCTGGCGTATACTTAATCCACCGCCTATGGCTGACTTGATGAATTGCCCGAATTGCGCCAACCCGCTGCCGCGCCGCGCCATGGAATGCCCTACCTGCGGGGCGAACATCGCCCTGGCCACAGCGGTGGCCGAGCGCAAGGCGGTGCGCCTGGCGGAGACCCGGCCCCTGCCGCCGCTGGCCCCGGAACTGCTCATCCCGCGGTTGGGCGACTTCCTCGTGCAGCGCGGGTTCTTGAATGCCGAGCAACTGGAGGCGGGGCTGGCCTACCAGAAGCAGGAGAATCAGCTCGGCCAGCCGGTGCTGCTGGGGCAGGCGCTGATTGCGCTGGGGCTGCTGGAGCGCACCGACCTGGACGCCGCCGTTACCGAGCAAATCGTGATGCTGCAGGACGCGTTGCGCAAAACGAACGTGGAACTGGACTCGCGGGTGCACCAGCGCACCGCCGAACTGCAGGCCGCGCTGGACCGGCTGACCGAACTCAGTGAACTCAAAAACAACTTTATCTCCAACGTCTCGCACGAACTGCGCACCCCGCTCACGCATTTGAGCGGCTACCTGGAACTGATGGCGGATGGCGCGTTTGGGCCGATGAACGAGGCGGCACTCCCCGCAATGGAAGTCATGTTGCGGGCGTACAAACGGCTGGACGCGCTCATCGAAAACCTCATCCAGGTGGCAGTAATGGCGCGCGGCGAGGTCGAATTGCGGTTGGAAACCGTGCTCGCCGCCACACTGGCGGAGGAAGCCGTGCGGCGCAACGAAGCGCTGGCCGCCCAACATGCGGTCAATCTCAGGCTGACCCAAGAAGATTCGCCGCTCGCGGTGAATGCTGATGTCGAGAAAGTCACCTGGGTGTTGGAACAGCTCATCGAGAACGCCATCAAGTTCAATCACCCCGGTGGGGATGTCACCCTCTCGGTGACGAAAGGCAAAGGCGGGGTGCGCTTTGAAGTGCGGGACACCGGCTCTGGCATCCCGCCTGAACGAATCGACGAACTTTTTCTGCCGTTTCACCAGTTGGACGGCAGCAACACGCGCAACGTGGGCGGCACCGGCCTGGGTCTGGCGCTGGTGCGCCAGATCGTTGAATCACACGGCAGCGAGGTGGACGTAACCTCCACACCCGGCGCGGGGTCGTGCTTCGGTTTCGTCCTCCCGCGAGGCGATGCATGACGGGCCAACGTGGCAATACTGGCAGCCTGGGCGATAGGACCAGCCCGGGCAACACCGCCAGCCTGCGCCCGGACGAACTGGAGGCCGTGTACGCCATCAGCAAGGTCGTCTCGGTGGCCGAAGACATTGATACGGCGATGGACGAAATCACCGCGCTCACCCGCGCGGTGTTCATTTTTGACAGCGCGGTGCTCTATCGATTGCAGGACGGCCCCGAGCCGCTGGAACCGGCCTTCGCCCGCGTGGTGGGGCGCGGCCGCTCGGCCCCGGCGGACCTGGCGTGGGGCGAGCGCGCCGCCCGCGAGGCTCTGGAAAGCGGTCAGATGTACCGCTACGAAACCGACCCCAAGCCGGACGCCGACCGGCTGGACCAGCACTTCTATCTCTCGCTGCCGATGATTGCCGCCGGGCGCACCATCGGCGTGCTGGTGTTCATCCGCTTCGGCGGGCCGAGCTACACGGAAGAGCAGGTCAACCTGGCGCAGTTTATCGCCACGCATGTCTCGCAGTTGTTTGAGCGCCAGTTGCTGGTGGAACGCGTGGCGAACCTGGAAGCCGAGCGCCGCCTGGCGCGCCTGCAGGATGAGTTCATCGCCATGGTGTCGCATGAACTGCTCACCCCGCTGGGCTTCATCAAAGGCTACACCACCACGCTGTTGCGCAAAGACACTGCCTGGGATGAAAAAACCCTCTCCGAGTTTCTGAACATCATTGACGAAGAGACCGACCGCCTTAGCGAACTGATTGAGAACCTGCTGGATTCGTCCCGACTGCAAAGCGGCACCCTGCGCATAGACCTCAAACCGGTGCGTCTGAGCGACCTGCTGGGCGACATTCTGAGCCGAACCCAAACACGCTATAATGGCTTAATCCTGACGGCTGACCTCCATGCCGCGGACCTGACGGTGCATGTGGATGCCAAGCGCATCGGCCAGGTGTTTGATAACCTGATCGCCAACGCTGTCAAGTATGCGGCGGGCGCGTCGCTGTCCCTCTCAGCCCGGCGAGCAGGGGAGGCGGCGGTGGTCTGTTTGCGGGACGACGGTCCTGGCATTGCCCCGGAACATCTGCCCAACCTGTTCAAACGTTTCTACCGCGTGCCGGAGCGCAGCGCCGGGGTGCGCGGCACCGGACTGGGGCTGTTCATTTGTGAACGGATTATCGAGACTCACGGCGGCGAAATTTCGGTGCAGTCGCAACCGGGCGAGGGCACCGAATTCATCATCCGTCTGCCGCTGGGAGATGCTCTGCCGGAAGTAAGCGAGGAAGGCCATGTCTGAAATCATTCTTGCCGTGGATGATGAACCGCGATTTTTACGCCTGGTGGAAGCCAACCTGAACGCCGAAGGCTTTAAGGTGGTCACCGCCGCCAACGGCCAGGAAGCCGTGCAGGCAGTGGCCGACCACAAGCCCCAGCTCGTGCTGCTGGATGTGATGATGCCGCAATTGGACGGCTTCAGCGCGCTGGACCGCATCCGCGAGTTCAGCCAGGTACCGGTCATCATGCTCACCGCCAAAGGCGAGGAGGCCGACCGGGTGGAAGGCCTGAACCGCGGCGCGGATGATTACGTCGTCAAACCCTTCTCGGCGCAGGAACTGGTGGCCCGCGTGCGCGCGGTGCTGCGCCGGGCGAAGAGCGTTCAACATGGCGGCGAACCCAGCATCTTCCGGCATGGCGACCTGACGATTGACTACGCCAGCGCCGAAGTGACCGTGGGCGACAAGACCGCGTTCCTCTCCGCCACGGAATACCGCCTGTTGCTGCAATTTGCCCATCGCCAGGGCGCGACCCTCACCGCCGAAGAACTGCTGCGTAATGTGTGGGGCGATGAATACGAAGAGGATAAGGAAATCCTGTGGGTGTGCATCTCCCGCCTGCGCCAAAAACTGGAAGAAAACCCCAAGAAGCCGGTGCACATCGTCACCCGTTCCGGGCTGGGCTACACGATGCCGGCCGCGGAAGACTGAGAGGACTGACCCGCCATGCGCATCCTCATCGTGGACAAAGACTCCGCCACAGTCAACTTCCTGCAATTTGAGTTGAAGAAGGCCGGTTTTGAGGTCAGCGCGGCCAGCGGCGGAAAAGAGGGGATGATCCTGGCGTGGCGTGACCGCCCGCATGCCATCATTATCGATCCCACGTTTACCGATATGCCGGTGGCGGAATTTGTGCAGAAGTTGCGCGGCGATGCGCGCACCTCCAACCGCATCCTCATCGCGTTTTCCAGCCTGCGGGACCCGCAGGAAATCCAGCACACCATTGAACTGGGCTTCAACCAGTACTACACCAAAGAAGGCGACGCCTTGCCGATGCTGCTCAAGTCCCTGTCTGAATTGAGTGAACGCAAGGTGGAAGACCAGCACGTGACGGACCGACCCTCGCGCCCCCGCGCGGATATGAAGACCAAAGAGGGCCGGCTGGTGGTGTTCCTGAGCGCCAAGGGCGGCACCGGCACCTCCTCGATGTGTGCAAACATCGCCGCTTCCCTTGCCCAGATTGATAAAGGGGCCAGCATTGCGGTAGTGGATCTGGTGTTGCCGATGGGTTCGATTGCATCGCTGGTTGGTTATGAAGGCCCGCTGAACGTGGTCGAGGCCACCCGTATGACGATTTCGGAGGCCACCCCCGCCTATTTTCAGGACGCTATGCCCAAAATCGGCGCGTGGGGATTCCAGTTGCTGGCCGGCTCACCGGACCCGGGGGAGGCCAACGACCTTGACCCCTCGCGAATTCCGGTCATCTTGAACTCCATCCGGCAGTCTTTTGACTATCTTTTTGTGGACATCGGCCGCTCTCTGTCACGCATCACCCTGCCCATCATCCTGGTCGCCGACCAGGTGCTGCTGGTGATGAGCACAGACAAGGCCGCCATTGACCTCACCCTGAAAACCATCAAATATCTGGAAAGCAAGGGTCTGGAGCGCGAGCAGTTGTATCCGCTCATCAACCGTGCCGTCGGGCTGGAGGGTTTGTCCAAGTCCGAGACCGAGAAGACAATCGGCATGACGATTCCCGGCTCATTTCCCTTCATCGGCGGCAACTTTGCGCTGGCCAACAACCAGCATGTTCCCATTTTTCAGAAGTTCCCCGGTGAAATGGAGGCGATTGCCATGCGCGAAATGACCGTTGAAGTGCAGACCAAACTGAAGAAACGCGTTACCCAGCCCATCAGCGTTTCCCGTAGTTGAACCGAGAGTCGCCATCGTCCTCACAATTTAGACGGGGTCCGGGCTATTCCTAAAGGAGCGAGTCATGCTGCCCTATGATGACAAAGGCAAAATCTTCACTGAAGTTGTATCCAAGAAACTGGAGGCCGTGGTCATCCAGACCACACTGAACCGAATCGAGGGGGATGTCCATATTCGTCCGGATGAACGACTCAAAGATGAACTTAACCACGCAGAACCCTTCCTGGCCATCACGGATGCCATCATCTATGACCTGAACGGCGTGGAGATTCGCCGCACGGCATTCGTGGCCGTGAACCGGGGTGCAATTCAATGGGTAACTCCGAAGGATGATTCCGAATGAGCGCGGCTGAAGCGGACCGTGCCCCCGCGCTGCGAGCCGGCGACCTGGAAAAACTGCGCGGCTACCTCACCCAACAATTAATTCGAGCTCTAGAGCAGGACACGCCGCCACCGGATAAGCGCCAGGCCGCCGTCCAGACGTTGCTGGAACAGGCCTTTGAACAAACCAAACTGCACCTTGACCGCGCCACCCGCGCTGCCCTGTTCCGCGAAATCAGCAATGAACTGCTGGGTTTCGGCCCCATCCAACCTCTGCTGGACGACCCCGAGGTCACTGAAGTGATGGTCAACGGACCGCGCAAGGTATATGTCGAACGCAAAGGCAAACTGGAGCGGGCCAACGTGACCTTTGAGGATGATGCCCATGTTCTGCGGGTGATTGACCGCATCGTCCTGCCGCTGGGCCGCCGCGTGGATGCGGACAACCCCACGGTGGATGCCCGCCTACCGGATGGTAGTCGCGTGAATGCCGTTATCGGGCCCGTCGCCATTGATGGCCCCTCCATCACCATCCGCAAATTCAGCAAGGAACGCCTCGGCGTGCCGGACCTGATTCGCTTCGATTCGCTCACGGACACGATGGCTCAGTTCCTGGAAGCCTGTGTGAAAGCCCACCTGAATATCGTTATTTCGGGAGGCACTGGCAGCGGCAAGACCACCTTGCTCAACATCATGTCCTCGTTCATCCCGGAAACGGAACGCATTGTCACCATCGAAGATGCTGCTGAGCTGCAATTGCAGCAGGACCATGTGGTGCGTCTGGAGACCAAGTCGCCAAATCTGGATGGCAAAGGCGGGGTGGATATCCGCGGGCTGGTGCGGAATGCCTTGCGCATGCGCCCCGATCGTATTGTCATTGGCGAGGTGCGCGGCGGCGAAGCGCTGGATATGCTGCAGGCGATGAACACCGGGCACGACGGGTCGCTGACGACGTTGCACTCCAATGCCCCGCGGGATGCCATCTCTCGTCTTGAAACGATGGTGATGATGTCCGGCATGGACTTGCCGCTAAAGGTCGTCCGCCAGCAGATCGCTTCTGCGGTAGACCTCATTGTCCAGCAATCCCGCCTCACGGATGGCAGCCGCAAGGTGACCTATATCACGGAGGTCGCCGGAATGGAGGGCGATATCGTCACCCTGTCCGATATCTTCCGTTTTGAACAGACCGGAATGAGTGCGGAAGGCAAGGTTAAGGGCGCCCTCAAGCCAACCGGTATCCGACCCATGTTTATGGAACGGCTGCGCGCCGCCGGCTTTGAGCTTGGCTCCGCCGTTTTCATGGAGGGCGGCAAGAAATCGTAGCGCTTGTGATTGCCCCAGCCGCGCGTTTGTGCATACTCCGGTGCGGATATATAATGGCCTCATTGCGTCCCGTCTCCCGGACGCCTGTCGGATTTCGGAGGATGTCCTTATGAGTACCAAAATCGCCATGACTCTGCGTGCCAAAAAGCTGGGCCTGTTGTTGCGGGATGCCCGCGAAGCCACCGGCAAAGGCAAGGCCGAAACCGGCGCGGCCATTGGCGTTTCTGCCAGCACCATCACCTCCATGGAAGCCGGCAAACGCAGCCCATCGCTTCCGGAACTCGAGTTCCTCTGCTATTACCTGGACCTGCCGCTGGAGCACTTCTGGACCGAAGACATGATCAGCAGCGAACCCGGCCTGCTGGATGATGTTCATATCGAGCACAGCCTGTCCCTGCGAGATCGCAGCGTTGGCCGTATGCTGGAGCGGGCACGCCTGAGCGCCAACTTCACCCCCAAGGACGTACGCGAAAAGACCGGCATTTCCTCGGCGCGCCTCAAAAAGTATGAATCCGGCGATTCCCCCACCCCCATGCCGGAGCTCGAAATCCTCGCGCGGATGTACCACCTCACCGTTCCGGACTTTGTCGACCCGGGTACCGTGGTTGGCTCGTACCTGCTGGCGCAGCGCGCCGCCCAAGACTTCCGCAAACTCCCCCTGGATGTGCAGGCGTTTGTCAGCAAACCGGTTAACCGGCCCTATCTTGAGCTGGCGATGAAACTCAGCGGCATGTCGGCGGAAGGTCTGCGCGAGGTGGCCGAAGGGCTGCTGGAAATCACCATCTAACTCGGGTACGTCCTCTATGGAAATCCTTTCCCCGCAACAACTGGCCGCGGAGGGCAAGCGGCATTACCAGCAGGGCGATTATGGTGCTGCCGCGGAATCCTTCCACCGGGCGCAGGAAGCCAGCAGGGGGGCCGGCCAACCGCTGGATGCCGCAGAAATGGCGAACAATCGCAGTGTCGCCCTGTTACAGAACGGCGATGCGGCCGGGGCGCTGGCGGCGGTGGAAGGCACGCCCGCGGTTTTCGAGAGGGGCGGCGAACGGCTCAAATTGGCGATGGCCTGGGGCAACCGCGCCGCGGCGCTGGATGCGCTGGGTCGCCTGCCGGATGCTGAAACCGATTACCTGAAGGCGGCTGACCTTTTAAGGGAACTGGGTGAGGACAGCCTGCACGCTGATGTGATGAAATCGCTTTCCGCCCTGCAACTGCGCAGCGGCCGCCAGTTGGAAGCGCTGGCGACCATGCAGGCCGGCGTGGAAGGGTTGAAGAAGCCCGGCCCCGCGCAACGACTGCTCAAGCGGCTGCTCAGCCTGCCGCAGAAGTTCCTCAAGCCGCGCTGACACTCATCTTCCTCTAAGCCAAATCTGTACTTTCGTACATTTCGTCGCGGTGCCCAGCGTCCTATAGTTTAGTTAACCAATTTCCGACTGTTTTGGCCTGCCATACTACTGAAATGTTAATCTCCGTCAGATAAAATAGGGTCATAGTAATAAGACACCCTTTCTTACGTTTCTTAATAGCCAGTTGAAGCGTTTCGCAATGTGAGCGCACTGGCAACTTTCCGTTATGCTGTTCGTAATGGATTGAGTTGGTTCAATCCATTACGAACAATATCTCTGGACTCGAGATCGGACGACGTTCTTGCAGGTAGATAAGCCACCGCTGGTAGACCCTTCGATTGAGCTGATGGAAGCGCTGAACGCGGCCGCGGCGCGTCTGCAGCGTGCGGTACACGCGCGCCAGGATGTGCTGGATGCCTTCGTGGGCGAATTGCAGGCGCTGGGCCTGCGCGGCGGTATTCACCTGCTGGATGAGAGCGGGGAGAACCTGCGGGTGGCCAGCGTGGCGCTACCTTCCCAACTCATCCGTAATCTGGAAAAACTCGCGCGCATGTCCATCGTGGGCTATGAATTGCCGGTTGAGAAAGTGCGCGTTTTGCGAGACGTGCTGGACAGTGGGACCGCGGTCTATGTTGCCGATACCTCCGAGGTGGTACTGGATTTCCTGCCTTCTTCGGTGCGGAAGCTAACCAAAAAAATCCTTGAACAGGTAGCCAGCCTGCCCGGTATCTATGCTCCATTAATCCGGCAGGGCCGGGTTGTGGGCATCCTGAACGTGGAAGGCGAAGGATTTTCAGAGCGCACGCTGCCGGTGATTACCGCGTTTGCCAACCACATCGCCGTGGCGCTGCAAAACGCCGAATTGATGGCGAACCTGCGCGCGTCTGAAGACTTTACCCAATCCACGCTGGATTCGCTGGGCGCCAACGTGGCGGTCATTGACCGCCAGGGGACGATTGTGGCCGTCAACCAGGCCTGGATGGATTTCGGCCTAGCCAACGGCGGTGACCCGGATAAGATAGGGGTGGGCGCGCACTATTTCCACGTCGATTTAACGGGCGGCGGGGAGATGGAAGAAACCTACGCCCAAGAAGCCAACCAGGGCATTCAGGGTGTACTTGAAGACCGCTGGCCGCATTTCGAAATGCTCTACCCCTGCCATGCGCCGGATGCCCAGCGCTGGTTTTCGTTAAGGGCCACGCCGTTTCAGTCCGGAACGGACTTTGTGGTCACTGTGCATACGGACATCACCAGCCGCATCCTGGCGGAAAAATCCAAAGAGCAAAGCGAGGAGTTGTTCCGCTCCCTGGTTGATTCACTTCAAGGGGGGGTGTTTATTTTTGAACGCGCAACCGGGAACTTGCTGTATGCCAATCAGGGTCTCTCGGAACTCAGCGGCTATTCAACCGAAGAACTGCTACAACCTGGATTCCGCGAGCTTGTTTTTGAGGAAGACCGCGCCGAAATGCAGGATCGTTTGAGAAGGCATCTGGCAGGCGAAGACATCACCCGCAGCATGGAAATGCGCATGAAGACTCGCAGTGGCGAGTTACGCTGGATAGAGTACCGACTCTCGCCCATCGAATACGGCGGCCGGTCGTGTTTCATCGGCACTGCCTACGATATCAGCGAGCGCAAGCAGACCTCCCAGGCGCTGACGGCCAGCGAAAAACGCTTCCGTACCGTCATCGAATCCATTTCTGCGGCCGCCTTCATCTTCCAGGGCGAGAAGATGGTGTTTGCCAACCGCAAGGCAGAACTCATTACCGGTTACACCCATAATGAACTGCTGACGCTGGCCTTCTGGGAACTGGTGCACCCCGACATGCAGCCCATGGTTAAGGAACGCGGCATGGCCCGCCAGCGAGGCGAGACTCCACCGACTACCTACGAGGTCAAATTGCTTACCAAGATCGGGGAAGTGCGTTGGGTGGAATTCAATGGCAGCCTGGTGGAATTTGACGGCGGGCCGGCCGTGCTGGGAACCGCCTTTGACATCACTGCTCGCAAGCAGGCCGAGGCCCAGTTGCAGGAAAGCGAATCTCGATTCCGCAACAGCATGGACACCAGCCCGGATGCCATTTACATCAACACCCTCAAAGAGGGCCGCTATGTTTATGTCAATCAGGGTTTTTCCCAGATGTCCGGCTATGCAGAAGATGAACTGCTGAGCCACACGGCCAAAGAGATTGGCCTCTGGGCGAACTACCGCCAGCGTGGCCAGTTGGTCAAGGCCCTCAAAACCTCGGGCCATGTGCAGAATTTCGAAGTGGAATTTCGCAGTCGAGACGGCCGTGGCATTCGCGGCTTGCTCTCCGCATCTCTCATCGAGCTGGATGGTGTCCCGCATGTTTTGAATGTGGTGAAAGACCTCGGCGAGTTGTTGCAGACCCGGTCGCAATTGGAAGAAAGCGAATCGCGCTTCCGCACCCTGGTGGAATATGCCGGCGAAGCCATCGTATTGCTGGATGCCCGCAATGCCCGATTCATCGAAGCCAACCCGGCTGCCGAGGCCCTCTACGGCCTGCCGCGCGTGGTGCTGCTGGCGGTGGGGCCGGTGGAACTCAGCCCTGAAAACCAGCCGGATGGCAGGCCGTCGTCCATCGCTGCCCGGAAATATATTGATCGCACCCTCGCCGGCGAACCGCAGGTATTTGAGTGGATGCATAAACGCCCTACGGGTTCTGAAATCCTGTGTGAAGTGCGCCTGGTGCGTCTTCCCGGCCGGCAGGATATTATCCGCGGCACGGTGACGGACATCTCCGAGCGCGCCCGCACCGAGCAGCAGATGCGCGTCCAGTCCAAAGCGCTGGAGGCTGCCGGCGACGCCATCGTCATCACCGACGCCGAAGGCGCCATTACCTGGATCAACCCCGCCTTCACCCGCCTCACCGGTTACCTGCCGGATGAGGTGCTGGGGCAAAATCCGCGCGTGCTCAAATCCGGCGTCACCCCTGCGGAAGTCTACAGCGAGTTGTGGCAGACGATTAAGGCAGGCGCCATCTGGCAGGGTGAATTCGTCAACCGCCGCAAGGATGGCAATCTCTATGTTGAATCTCAGGTCATTACGCCTGTATTTGGCGTGGAGAGCAAGCTGACGCACTTCATTGCCATCAAGCGCGACGTCACCCAGGCGCGCCAGCGCGAGCGCCGCTTGCAGGCCATCGTTCAGGTCAGCCAGGCGCTGCGCCTGGCCGAAACGACGGACGACATCAGCCTCATCCTGCTGAACCAGGTGGAAGACCTGCTGGAAGCTCAGGCAGTTTCCATCATTCTCAAGGCGCCGGAATCCGGCGATTATGTCACCCGGGCGTCGGCCGGCAAATGGAAGGATATGGTGGGAGTGCGCTTCAAGCCGGGCGAGAGCATGACCGGCCAGCTCATCAACCAGCCGGAGACGTATATCAACAACTCGATGGATGTGCATCTGGATGCGCGCTTTACCCGTCCCTCCCTATGGGATGGGTTGCCTGCCGGAGCCGGCCTGCCGCTGGAAGCCCATGACACAGTGCTGGGTGTGATGTGGGCGGCGCGCACCAAACCCTTCCTTGCTGAAGATATACAGCTTCTCGAAGCCATCGCCAACATCGCCGCTGGCGCGCTGCACCGGGCTGAATTGCACGACATCAGCGAAAGCCTGTTTGATGAAGCGCGCCAGGCGGCCTCAGAACTTGCGCTGCAGGTCGGCAACCTTGAACGTGCCAAGGAAGAAATCGACCAGCGCAACCTGGAACTCTCCCGGCTGTACCGCGCCTCGGAAGCGCTGCTCACCGGCAGCACGCCGGACCTGCGCCAGGTGGCAGACCAGATCGTGAAACTTGCGCTGGAAGAATTCGGCCAGGCCAATTGCAGCGTGCTGCTCGTCCAGCCCGGCGAACGCGAACTGATGCGCGCGGCAGTCGGCGGCGAGTACGCCGATGAGGTGCAGCGCGGCCGTCTGTTCCTGGATGGCAAGGGGTTGGCCGTGAAGGCCATCCAGTCCGGCCAGATTGTCAATATCGGCGATGTCCGGGCGGTGCCGGACTACGTCCCCAACTGGCAGGACGCCCATTCAGAAATCGCCATCCCGATGAAAGTGGGGGAGCGGGTGCTGGGCGTGATTGACATCCAGAGCGCCAACCCGCAGGCATTCGGCCAGGAAGATGAACGCGTCCTGTTCCTGTTTGCCAACCGTGCGGCCCTCGCCATCGAGAATGCTCGCCTGTTCGACGATACCCGCGTCCATCTCGGACAGTTGCAGGCCCTCCGTGATATTGATATCGCCATCACCTCCAGTCTCGATATCCAGCTCACGCTGAAAGTGCTGCTGGACCAGGTCCTGTCGCAACTGAATGCGGATGCGGCGGCCGTGATGCTGCTGCACAACGACGAACTGCGGTTCAGCGCCGGGCGCGGCTTTGCCACCAAGGAAATTGAGAGCTCGCAATTGCGCCTTGGCGAAGGCGTGCTGGGCAAGGCGGTGCTGGAGCGACGCTTTGTGGGGATACCGGACCTGAGCCTGCGGCGCGAGGAGTTTAAGCGCGAAGCCCTGTTGCACCGTGAGGGCTTTCAATCTTATTTTGCCACCCCGTTGATTGCCAAGGGTGAAGTGCTGGGCGCGCTGGAAATCTTTTCGCGCAACCGGATGGAACCCGGCCCGGCGTGGCATTCCTTCCTGCAGGCGCTGGCCGAACAGGCTGCCATCGCCGTGAACAATGCCGAGCTGTTCGACCGCCTGCAACGCGCCAAGACCGAGTTGGAAGTGGCCTACAGCAACACCCTGCGCGGTTGGGTGCGGGCGCTCGACCTGCGCGACAAAGAGACCGAGGGCCATACCCAACGCGTGACCGAACTGACCGCCCGGCTGGCGGTGCTGATGGGGCTGCCGCCCGAAGACCTGCAGCACATCACCCGCGGCGCGCTGCTGCACGATATTGGCAAGATGGCGATTCCGGATGCGGTGCTGCTCAAGCCCGGCCCGCTGGATGCGGATGAACGCCTGCTGATTGAAAAACACACCGAATACGCCCGCCAGTTCCTTTCCGGGATTGACTACCTGCGCCCGGCGCTGGACATCCCGGCCTGTCACCATGAACGCTGGGATGGCAGCGGGTATCCGCTGGGGATGAAGGGCGATGAAATCCCCTTCGCGGCGCGTATTTTTGCCGTCGTCGATGTATGGGATGCGCTAACCAGCGACCGCCCATACCGCAAAGCCTGGGAACATTCCCGCGCGGCGGACTACATTCGTGAGGGTGCCGGCGTCCTGTTCGACCCCGGCGTGGTACGCTGTTTCCTGGAAGAGATTCTGGGTGAAGACATGCTTCTTCAGGAGGGCGTTTCCAACTGATTTCTCTGAGTCTGAACCTTGCGAATGTTGGGGTGAAATCGCCGGCTCCGACTTGCCAAGCCCCTCCAATCATGCTATATATGCCTTGGGACCTGCCCACCCACGCAATGGCCAGTACGGTCTCAATGAACTCTTATATCCTGAACCCGGATTGCCTGTTTGAACTCTGAATCAACCCTTACTGATGCACGCCTCACCACCCGGCCGGCGGTGGAATCCGACCGCAACCAGTTGGCGAGTCTGATTCATTTTGAGACTCATGTCCATCGCCACCTGGATTGGCGGCCGCCGCTGGATTGGCTGGGTCTTTCCCCGTATTTGATCGGTGAACAAAATGGTCGCCTGCTGGCGGCGCTGGCCTGCCCGCCGGACCCGCCGGGCGTGGCCTGGATTCGTTTGTTTGCCGTCACCCGCCGCGAAACGGCCGCGGCCGCCTGGCGGCAGATGTGGCCGCAGGCGCGCGAACAACTGGCGGAACTACCCGCACGCTGTGCCGCGGCCATCCCATTGCAGGACTGGTTCCGCGAATTGCTGCTGGAATCCGGGTTCGAACATGCCCATAACGTGGTTGTGCTGCTGTGGGACAACGCCCAGCGCGACCTGCCGCCGGTGCAGGCCGGCTGCGCCCTGCGCGCGATGAAGGCCGATGATTTGCCGGCAGTGCAGGAACTGGATGCCGCCGCGTTTGGCGAAATCTGGCGCAACTCGCTCAGCACGCTGGAACTGGCCTTCAAGGGTTCTGCGCTGGCGCGGGTAGTGGAAGATGAAGACGGCCTGCTTGGCTACCAGATCAGCACGCATAGTCCGTTTGGGGCGCACCTGGCGCGCCTGGCGGTGCACCCGCGCGCTCAGCGCCGCGGCATCGGCTACGCGCTGGTGCGCGACCTGCAACAGCATTACGAGGACCCGCCGCTGACGCGCATCACGGTCAATACCCAGGACCATAACAACCTGTCGCTGGCGCTGTACCAGAAGGCCGGCTTCCGCCAGACCTCCGAACAGTACCCGGTGTTCCAACTCGACCTGGAGTGACTTTCAGCCTGTGACGGCCCGCCCGGTGAAGGCGGTGGAGAAATGAGGCCCGATGAGTGAAGAGCGTTTTGTGGTCAATGCGCTGGCGCGCCAGGCGCTGGAAGCCATTCAGGAAGTGATGGGCGAGAACGGGCTGAACGCCGTGCTGCGCACGGCCGGCCTGGACCGCTTCATCGGCAATTTTCCGCCGGACAACCTGGAGCCGGATGTTAAGGCCGTAGAGTATGCCCGCCTTAACGCGGCGATTGAAGATTTTTATGGCCGCGGGGCACGCGGCTTTTTGCAGCGAATCGGCAAGGCATCGTTCCAATATGGCGTGCGCGAACAACCGATGCTGATGGGGCTGGCCGGCATTGCCCTCAAAGCCCTGCCGCAGCGCCAGCGCATGAAATTTGTGCTTAACAGCGTGGCCGACGCGCTCAAGAAAAGCAACCCGGCGGTGGATGCCCAGGTGGGGGAAGAGGGCGGCCGCCTTATCTACACTGAATCTTCCTGCGCCATCTGCGAGGGGCGCACCAGCGCCGAACCGGTGTGCCATCTGTATGTGGGCAGCTTGGCCGAGGCCATCAAGTGGGCCACCGGCGTGGAATTCAAGGTGCTGGAAACGCATTGCAAGGCGAAAGGCGATGCCTTTTGCCGATTTGAAGTCCAGGAAGAGGGTGGGGAGTGACACTCACTCAGCATCAGTATAGAAGGAGACAGACATGGCGATAAAAGACCGCGTGGTGGTGGTGGCCGGGGCAACCGGCGGGTTGGGGGGCGTGGTGTGTGCGGCGTTTGCCGCCCAGGGCGCACGGCTGGCCCTGCTGGGGCGAGACGAAGAACGTTTGCAGGCGGTGGCTGACGAACTGGGACTGAAAGAGGACCGCGCCCTGCCGCATGTGATTGACGTCAGCAATGCGGAGGCCGCCGAAGCCTGCGCCGCCGCCGTGCAGAAGAAGTGGGGGCGGGTGGATGTCTATTTGCATCTGGTGGGCGGCTGGGCGGGCGGTAAGCCGCTGCCGGAAACCCCTGCCGATGACCTGACCAGCATGCTGGACCAGCACGTGTGGAGCACCTTCCACATGGCGCACGCCTTTGTGCCGCGCCTGGTTGCCAACGGCTGGGGGCGCATCATGGCGGTGGTGTCGCCCGGCGGGCGCTACCCGGCGGGCAAGGCCAGCGCCTACGCCGCGGGCAAGGCGGCCCAGGAAGCCCTGCTGCTTTCGCTGGCACAGGAACTCAAGGGCACCGGCGTTACCAGCAACATCCTGCTGGTGCGCACGATTGACACCAAGCACGAGCGCGTGAACGCGCCCTCCGAGAAAAACGCCAGCAACACCCTGCCGGAAGAACTGGCGGCGATGATGGTCAACCTCTGCTCAGACGAAGCCGGTACGATTAACGGCGCGCGCATCCCGCTGTTTGGCGGCCCGGAGCCGTAAGGGGAATCGACCAGTTTTCAATCCGGACAAAGTAAGGCAGATTTCGGGACATTTGTCCCTAGGGGCGAATCTCCATCGTGTGGGACAATCGGGGAAGATTTCGCTCATCGGAGGATGCAATGCCAAAAGCAAAACGCCATGTACCCAAGGAAGATGGGGAAGCCATCCAGCCGCAGGGCCAGACGGCCCGCCAGCGCCGCCGCGCCCAGCAAACGCGCAGCAAGCGCCAGGGGCAGATGGTACTCGTACTCATACTCGGCGGTGTGTTCCTGCTGGTGGCCGCGCTGGTCAGCCAGGGGAGCCAGCCGGTGGATACCAGCACGCTGATTGACCCCGCGCCGCGCGCCCACCCGGACGCGGCTGACAATGTCATCGGTTCGCCGGATGCCAAAGTTGTCCTAACTGAGTATTCTGACTTCAATTGTTCCGCCTGCCAGAGCTTCTGGTTGCAGATTGAGACCATCGTCATTGACCAGTACGTTTCGACCGGCAAGATTCGGTTTGAATACCGGTCGGCCAATGACTTCCTCGGCCCGACCTCTGCGGACGCGGCGGAAGCCGCTTACTGCGCCGGGAAGCAGGACCGCTTCTGGGACATGCATGACATGATTTTCACCAATTTTGTTCTGCACAACACCTCCGGATACACGTCCGGCGTGTTGACCGGCATGGCGGAAAAGCTTGGTCTGGACATGAACGCCTATGACGACTGCGTGGACAGCGGCGAGATGCGCGACCGGTTGGACGCCGATGGCGAGGCGTTCCGTGCGGTCAACCAGAACCTGATTGATGCCGGTGAAAGTTACGGCACACCCACGCTGGCCATCAACGGCGAGCGCGTGGATATTGTGAGCAGTTGGGACGAACTCTTTGCGGCGCTGGATGCCGCCGTGGCGGCCGCCGGGCAGTAAGAACCCCCTTGTAAAAACTCTATCAGAGCGCGGCCACCCGGCCGCGCTTTTGTTTGCCATACGGTATTATTGGCCGCACTCAGAAACCCTGGAGGAGACATGGAAGGTAATAAAAAAGAAACCCGCCGCCTGCGGGCACGCCAGCAGCGGCAGGCGCAACAGCTTCGCAGTCGAATTTTCAGCATCGGCATTGGCCTTGCCGTGATTGCGGCGATGTACTTCTGGCTCAACCGGCCCAAGGTCGGGCTCGAAGTGGAACCGATGGAGAGCGCCGAACACGTGCCGGTGGGCACAGAAATCGAATACACCAGCAGCCCGCCCACCAGCGGCCCGCACTATGACCAGCCGATGCCGGCCGGGTTCTATGACGAGAACTCGCCGGAAGCCGCACTGCCTTTCCCGCACCAGTTCGTGCTGCACGCCATGGAACATGGCTATGTGGTCATCTGGTACAACTGCGCCGCCTATGACGGACCCTGCGACGACCTCAAGACCGATATCCGCGCCGTGCTGGAAGAAAGCCCGGCCAAGGTCATCGCCTTCCCGTGGGCGGACATGGAAGAGCCGGTGGTGCTGACGTCGTGGGCGTGGATGGAGCGCCTGACGGCATTTGACGCCGATGCCATTCGCGGCTACATCCGTGACAACCGCAGCCACCCGCGCGCCCCCGAATACAACGTGCCGTAAAGTAATCTGAAGACCGATGAACGCCCCGGAAAAATCCCGGGGCGTTTTTGTTTTCCCCTCATTTTCTTGTCCGCCCCACGCGTGGGGTGTTTGACCCACCCCGATTGGGGCGCGCCGCCCACCCCAAAAATGCTCTGAACCGCCGATTGCGGATGTCCAGCCGCGCTTGATACTCTAAAGCTGCACCAAAACAAACGGAGGTACCAAATGAACGCCTCGTTGGAAGTCTTCCTCACCCTCCTCACCCTGCTGGTCCTGCGGCTGGTTTTGCCGGCATTGCTCATTCTGGGCCTGGGCAGCCGGCTCAAGGCTGGGCGTCACAACGCCTGAAAGGAAGCCGCGATGAATGAAATCTACGTCACGGTCTACCTGATCATCGGCCTGCTGCTGCGCCTTGGCCTGCCGCTGGCCGTCACCCTTGTGGCTGCCATGTACCTGCGCCGGCTGGACGCCCGCTGGCGCGCCGAAGCCCTGCAACAGCGGATGATCCCGCTGGCAGTGCAGGCAGCCGCCAGCCGCCCGTGCTGGGAGACCAAAGGCTGCGGGACTAAGAAGAAGAACTGCCCGGCCGGGAACAATCCATCCGCGCCGTGCTGGGAATACAAACGCATTTATGGGTTGCTGGCTCCGGCCTGCAAGGACTGCGAAGTGCGCCTTGCCGTGCTGGCGCTGGCCGCCTGAAACGCACAGGAGAAAATACTATGATCGCATCATTCTTCAAACGACTGGCCTTTGGCCTGCTGCTGGCTCTGGTTGCCGGCATGTTGGCGGTGGTCTTTACCGCCAGCGCCAGCGAACCGCCCCAGGCCGCCAACCCGCCGGATTGCGCCGAGTGCCACACCGTGGTTACCGATGACTGGGCGCACGGCCCGCATGCCACTGCCCTCACCAACGAAGCCTTCCAGGCGGACTGGCAGGCAAAGGGCAGCCCGCAGGAATGCCTGGCCTGCCACACCACCGGCTACGACCCGCAGACCGGCACCTGGCAGGAAGGCGGCGTGACCTGCGTCACCTGCCACAAGCCGGTACCGGCAGACCACCCGGAGCAGAGCGTAATGCCCACCAAGATCACGCCCGAGACCTGCGGCCAGTGCCATCTGGATCCATTCGCGGAGTTTGAACTGAGCGGCCACCACGAAGTGGCGATGAACTGCCAGAACTGCCACAGCCCGCACACCGGCGAACTGAAGGCCGACTCGCCGGAGCAGATGTGCCAGACCTGCCACAAGCAGGAAGTGCACTACTACAAGTACACCGAGCACGCCCTCAACAACGTGACCTGCGTGGACTGCCACCTGCGAGTGAAGAACGTGGAATCCACCCAGGGCCACAGCAACCGCCAGCATGTCTTTGAAGCCAACGTGGAGTCCTGCAATGGCTGCCATTCGGACGGCATGCACCTGCCGGAGAACAAGCTGTCGGCGTCCGTGGTCGACACCCTGACCACTGAAGCCCTGAGCTTGCTGCCGCCCGACGAGACATTGCAGATTGCCCCCATTTCTGAACCGGCCACCACCGCCGCGCCCAGCGCCACCGCTTACGTGCTGGTTGCCATGCTGGTCGGCCTGATGGGTGGCATGATCCTCGCCCCCTATGCCGGAAACCTCCTGCCCTTCATGAACCGGAGCAATGACGATGACCGCTAAGAAATCCACCACCCGCCGCGATTTCCTCAAGCTTTCGCTCACTGGCGCTGGAGGGCTGGCCGTGCTGGGCCTGGCCAGCCAGATTGACCGGGCCAACGCCGAAGCTGCCGACAATAGCAAGCACTCCTGGGCGATGGTAATTGACCAGGCCAAGTGCAACGGCTGCGGCAACTGCATCCTCGCCTGCCGCGCCAGTAACGACGTGAACCCGGACATCACCTGGAACAAGCTCTACCACCAGGACAGCATCGCCGGCAAAGAGGTTTATCTTTCTGTGCCGTGCCAGCACTGCGAACACGCCCCGTGCGTGTCGGTGTGCCCGGTGAAAGCCTCCTACTACCGCGAAGACGGCATCGTGATGATGGACTATGACCGCTGCATCGGCTGCCGTTATTGCCAGGTGGCCTGCCCGTATGGGGCACGCAGTTTCAACTGGGAAACCTTTGACGGGCCAAACCCGGCCGTGCCGGAATGGGGCGAGCCGGATGTGGAACGCCGCTCGCGCGGCGTGGCGGAGAAATGCACCTTCTGCGTGCAGCGCATTGACCGCGGCCTCTCGATGGGCCTGACCCCCGGCGTGGATGAAGCCGCCACCCCGGCGTGCGTCAACGCCTGCCCACAGGACGCGCGCCTGTTCGGCGACCTGAACGACCCCGAGTCGCCGGTGAGCAAGGCGCTGGCCGCCTCGCCGCACTACCGCCTCAAAGACGAACTCGGCACCGGAACCCGCGTGTATTACCTGCCCGCTGACCGGGCCCAGGAGAGCTGACATGCTTGCAACGCTGAAACCCCGATTGAATTCCCCCTACTCCCTGTGGCTGACCGGTCTGCTGGCGCTGATGGCGACCGGCGCGGTGGCCGGGCTGGTGGTCTTTGCCCGCGGCCTCGTCGTCACCAACCTGAGTGACTATGTGCCGTGGGGCCTGTGGATCACGATTGACATCACCTCGATTGCCTTGAGCGCCGGAGCATTTGCCCTGTGCGCCGGGGCGTACCTGATGGGCCTGAAGCAATTGCGCCCGCTGGCGCGCACCGCCGCCTTCGTGGGCCTCACCGGTTACACCATGGCGATGCTGTGCCTGCTGCTAGACATCGGACGGCCGGACCGCTTCTGGCACGGCTTCGTGTTCTGGAATGTGCACTCGGTGTTGTGGGAAGTGACGATGTGCGTGGGCCTGTACTTTTCGGTGCTGATGATGGAAAACGCCAGCACGGTGGCCGAACTGCCGTGGTTGAAGCAACGCTTCCCGGCGCTGGCGGCGAAGATGCACCACCTGCACCACTACACCCCGGCGCTGGCGGTGGCCGGGCTGGGCTTCTCGCTGCTGCACCAGTCCTCGCTGGGCGCGACCTATGGCGTGCTGGCCTCGCGGCCCATCTGGTTCCGGCCCGGGCTGGCGGTGTTGTTCATCGTCTCGGCGGTGATTGGCGGCGTGGCGATGACCCTGCTGGTGAGCATGCTAACAAAGCGACTGCGCCCCGAAACCGCGGTGGACGATAGCCTGATTAGCAACGTGAGCCGCGCCCTGGGCTGGATGCTCATCGGCTACCTGTACCTGCGTTTCTGGGACCTGTTCGCGATGACGTACACCTACACGCCGGGGCGCAGCGAGGGCCTGCACCTGCTGACGAAAGGCCCGCTGGCGTTCAACTTCTGGGTGGGCGAGATGCTGGTGGGCGTGGTGTTGCCCATCGCCATCCTGCTGGTGGCGCGCTGGCGCAGTAACCCCAATCTGCGCATGGCGGCGTTGGCGAGCGTGGTGGTGGGGCTCATCGCCTACCGCTGGGACACGAACCTGCTGGGCCAGCTAATCATCACGTCGCCGTTCACCGGCGCGGAAGAGTTGCGCCTGGCGACGTACTTCCCCTCGCTGGTGGAGTGGCTGACGGCCGGCGGCGTGATTGCGTTCGGCCTGTTGATTTTGACGCTCGGCATCCGCTACCTGCGGGTGGTGGACCACGACCACGAGTCCTGCCGGGTTTGATTCAATCGCTTATCGGTGGGCGGGCGGAGGCTGGTACGCTGGCTTCCGCCCGTTTTTTGTTTGGGGTAGAGAAGGGATGCAGTCGACTGAAGCCCACTGTCTAGAAGAGTCAGCGTGCGAAGTCCGTAGGGGTCGAGCTAAGCTCGACCCCTACATTGTTGGCAGTGAAACAAAGCAATCCGCGTACTCTGTTTTCCCAAACAAAACTTTACAATTTCCCACCGCCCTTGTCCAAAATGGGACTGTAGCGTATGCTGGGTTGACCAAAATTCCGAGGAGAGTCCAACATGCAGAAAATCGTCACCTACCTGTGGTACAACGACCAGGCCGAAGAAGCCGCCCGCTTCTACACCTCGCTGTTCAAGAATGCCAGCATAAAGGAAGTGATGCCCGGCCCGGAAGGCAAGGCGATGGGCGTGACGTTTGACCTGGAGGGGCAGGAGTTCATCGCCCTCAACGGCGGGCCGGCGTTCAACTTCACCGAGGCGATTTCACTGTTCGTGAAGTGCGAGACGCAGGACGAGGTGGACCATTTCTGGAACGCGCTGGTTGCGGATGGCGGCGCGGAAAGCCGCTGCGGCTGGTTGAAGGACAAGTACGGCCTTTCCTGGCAAATCATCCCCAACAAGCTGGGCGAGTTGATGGGCCACCCGGACCGCGAGCGCGCCGGCCGGGCCATCCAGGCGATGCTGCAGATGAACAAAATCGTGATTGCGGATTTGCAGAAGGCATTTGACGGGGGATAAATGAGGCTTGCGGGCGGGGAGATTAACGGCGCGACGGTAATTCTGGAAGGAAGACTGCGGATTGTTGATTTGCCGCGTGTGACTTGGCTACGTCATGTTCGCTATAATGTAACTATTAGCGCGGGAAGTCCACAAGTTTGAAAAGTGTTGCGAAGATGAAAGGATTCATCGAATTACTACGCGAAATCTTGTTTCCAAAAGATCAACCCTCGAGGATTACTCGAGAACAAGCGATTCAGATAGCTCAATTGGAGGCACACAATAGGGGTGGCTATGGCGAGAGCCTGTGACGGTCATTTCAAAGGGGTACCATTGGAAAGTCATCTCAAATGCAAACATGCGCGGTGTGAATGTGTGGATTCGTGTCCACAAGCAAACTGGAGAAATCTTGGAAGCCTTTTTTGTCAAGAGATAGTACTGACCTTCGGACAAAAGATCGGACAAAATGGGGAAAGAAAAGGAACCTCTACAATTAGGAGCGTTGAACAACTAATCGAGGAGGTTCCCATGGACAAGTGTATG
>SCUK01000076.1 GCA_004297445.1 Anaerolineae bacterium
CTTTGGGCAGTTGTAATATGACAATGGACATGGAAAGCCTCTTGTGGATTGTTGTGACAAACTAATCCTACAAGAGGTCTTTCTTTTTCTCAAAACCCACCGTTTATGGGACAGTCACCTAAATTACCCGCGCCACGGCCCCGGCATAGACCACGCTGGCTCCCGCGCCAAGCACAGCCGCGGATGCGGCATCCAGGGTGGCGCCAGTGGTCATTACATCATCCACCAGCAGCACACACCGAGCGGAAACGTGCGCCGGGTCCCCACGGAAGGCCCCCGCCACGTTGGCGCGCCGTTCCGCCAGCGAAAGACCCACCTGGGGTCGGGTCTCACGGGCACGTGCCAGCGCGCCGGGAGCATAGCGCGCCCCCAGCAGCGCAGCCAGCGGCCGGGCGATGAGCGCGGTCTGGTTGTAGCCGCGTTCCCGCAGCCGATTTCGTCCCAGAGGCACCGGCGTGACTATCTCTACCGGCCAACCGGCCGCGGCAACCGGTTCAGCCAATCGCTCGCCAAAGAGCTGTGCCAGCCCAACATCCCGGCGGAACTTGAGCGCCGTCACCGCCCGCTGGAGCGTGCCGCCATACGCCCGCCACACCGCCGCCCGCTGAAAAGCCGGCGGGTGCGCATGGCAAACTGCACAGACCTGTCCCGCTACAGCAACAGGTTGGGAACAGCGCGGGCAACAAGGCGGGGCCAACTGCGGCGCGGCCGCCTGGCAGGCCGGACACCAGCGCGAACCTGGCCTGCCACACGAGGCGCAGCGCGGCGGCAAAAGGGCATCCAAGAGGATGCCCGGGATTTTCATGTGAAGGGGAAGTCGGCGGAGCGTACCGCCTGGCATGGAAGCCTTACTTAAAGAGAGAGGAGCGCATCATGGAAAGCGCGGCCGGACCCATCAGCACCATCATGATGGTCGGGAAGATGAGCAGCGCCATGGGGAACAGCATTTTGATTGGCGCCGTCTGGGCTTCCTGTTCAGCGCGCTGGCGGCGCTTGATCCGCATATCATCCGACTGGATACGCAGAATTTTCGCCATACTCACGCCCAACTGCTCCGACTGGATGACCGCCGCCACAAACGAGTTCAGTTCGGTCGCGCCAATGCGGTCCGCCATATCGCGCAGCGCCTCGCGCCGCACTTTGCCCAGTTGAATTTCCTGCAGGGCGCGGCCGAACGCCAGCGCCAGCTCGTTATCCCATTTTTCGTTCACTTTCTTCATGGCTGCTTCAAGACCCAAACCGGCCTCTACGCAGATGGTCAGCAAGTCCAGCGCATCCGGCAGCGCCTTGGTCACGTCTTTCTGTCGCCTTTTAACCTTGCTGTCCAGCAGCAGGTTGGGGACAAAGAAACCCAGTGCCGTAAACCCGATGATCATCAAGATATTGCGTACGGTAAACGGGGACTGATTGGGGGCAATGCTGAAGACGACGAACAACAACACGGCGATGGCCGCAGCAACAATAAAGCGACCAGCAAAGAACACCGTGGGGTCAATGCCGCGCGGATTGCCGGCCATTTCAAGTTTTCTCTGGGTTTGTTCGAGAGCGCGTTGAGGCGTGAACTTTAACGCAACCTCGCCCATATTGGCCGCCAGCGGCAGAATAATGCGTTCCACGAACGACTGGGAGAGTTCAATGTCTTCGAGGTTGGTAATCTCACCGGCGGCGGCAAAATCTGCCAGGCGCTCTTCCAGCGGGTCCACCCCGCGTTCCTGGCGCAAACCAACAATGACCAGGGTGATGGCAACCCCCAGCAAAATGACAATCAGAACGATGATGATCCCGAGATTCATGGCCGTACTGCTCCTAGACCTGGATATCCGCGATTTTATTCATCACGAAGAACCCGATCATGATCATAATGGCGCCGCATGTCAGGATACCGATGCCGCACATCTTGGGCTCCAGGAAGAACTGCATCATGTAGGCACGATTGAGCAGCCACAGGATACCGGAGATGAACACCGGCATCAGCGCCAGGAAACGCCCGGAATACACCACCTGTGCCGTCAGGGTCTTAATCTCACCCTTGATTCGGATGCGCTCGCGGATGGTATGGGTGATGGTTTCAAGGATTTCCGAGAGGTTACCACCCACCTCGCGCTGCACATTCATGGCAGTCACCACCAGGTCCAGGTCTTCGCTGGGGATGCGGCGCAACAGGTTTTCCAACGAGGCTTCCATCGGAATGCCCAACTGCATTTCCTGATACACGCGGCGGAACTCGCCGCTGATGGGCGGTGGCATTTCCTTACTGATGGATTCAATCGCCTGCATGGTGGAGTAACCGGCGCGAATGCCATTGACCATCAGCGTCAGCATGTCCGGCAACTGGTCACTGAATTTGGTTAGCCGCGTTTTCTGCTGGCGCTTCACATACATATTGGGAAGGAAGAAACCCACGATGAAGCCCACCAACATGAAAATCTGGGCGGTCAAGCCGCCGCCAAAGCCGCCGCCAAAGACGAAGAACCCGATGACGCCGGTGCCAAAAGACGAAATCAACATGAGCGCGAAATATTCGCCGACCTTCATTTTCAGGTCGGCGCGCGCCAGTGATTCTTTTACACGGTCAGCAAAGGAAGTACCTTCAAGCCGCTGGCTGAGCAGGTTGGTCAGGAACGACCCTTCCTGCTTTTTCCCATCTTCTTCGCTGGTGCCAAATTCCATCGGCTGTTCCTGGAGGTACTCGTCCAGGCGCTGTTCCACCAGAGATTTTTCCTGCGTCAGTGTGATGAACAGACCGACGCCGAACAAAATCAGCACCAGTATGCCGCCAATAATGAGGATGGTGGTTGCCATTGGAGATTCGTCCCAGGATTATGGGCGGCTGCGGCCCATACCGAAGATTTGGGCCGGCAGGTGAATGCCAGCCGCCTCGATTTTGTCCATGAATTTGGGGCGCAGGCCAGTGGGCCGCAGGCGGCCCATCACCTTACCCTGGTCATAGCCTGACTGTTCAAAGACGAATATGTCGGTGAGCGTCACGACATCGCCTTCCATACCGGCCACTTCCGTGATGTTCACCGTCTTGCGAGTACCGTCGCGCATGCGCTCGGCATGCAGGATCAGGTCCACCGCGGAGGCGATCTGCTCGCGAATGGCACGCACCGGCAGGTCAAAACCGGCCATCAGGCACATGGTTTCGAGACGCGAAATCGTATCGCGTGGGCCGTTGGAGTGGGCGGTGGTCATCGAACCGTCGTGACCGGTATTCATCGCCTGGAGCATGTCCAGCGCCGCGCCGTCACGAATCTCTCCCACCACCACCCGGTCGGGGCGCATACGCAGGGAGTTAATCACCAGATGCTGGATGGTCACTTCGCCGCGGCCTTCAATGTTTGGTGGGCGGGACTCCAGTGTTACCACGTGGTCCTGTCGCAACTGCAGTTCAGCCGCGTTTTCAATCGTCACAATGCGTTCATCGTCGGGGATAAAACCGGAAAGGATGTTGAGCATGGTGGTTTTGCCGGAACCCGTACCACCGGACACCACGATGTTCAGGCGGGCTTCCACACACGCCTTGAGGAACTGCACGGCCTCGGGCGTGATGGCATCAAATCCGATGAGTTGCTCAATCGTAATCGGCGACTTGGAAAAGATACGAATGGTGAGCGATGGGCCCACCAGCGAAATGGGCGGAATGACGGCGTTCACGCGCGAGCCGTCCGGAAGACGGGCGTCCACATAGGGGCTGGACTCGTCGATACGGCGGCCGAGGGGCGCCACGATGCGGTCAATGATGCGCAGGACATGGTCGTCGCTTTCAAAGGTCACCGGCACACGGTGCAGGCGACCCTTGCGCTCCACGTAGATGTTCTTGGCGCCATTCACCATCACTTCGGTAATGCTGTCATCTTCCAACAACGGCTGCAGCGGGCCAAAACCGATGATCTCCGCGACGATGGCTTCAAACAGTCGCGCGCGTTCCGGCCGTGAGAGCACAATGCTTTCTTCGGCCAGGATGGTTTCAAACAGATCCTGAATCGCCTTGCGGACTTCGGCAACGCGGGTAACGTCCATACCGGGGTCAAGTTCGGCCAGTAAACGATTCTGGACGCGCGTCTTCAGGTCAAAGTAACTATCGCGGCCGCCTTCGCCGGCCGGGCCGGTGCGCCGCTGTTGCAGTGAGGATAAGCGTGAGCTGCCCTCGCCGCCCGCCGCCGGCGGGGATGCCGGCGCAGGGCTCGGTTGGCCGCCTGCAGCGGGGTCCGGGCGATCCTTGCCCTGCCCCTGTTCCAATCGTTTCAGCAAAGACATGGGTCACGTCTCCTGTTGGTGCCTGAGGGCTTTCCAGAGTTATCGAAAAAGACTGCAAACAGAACCAGCCATCAGGCCAACCATCTTAATTATATACCAATCCGGCTTTCCCCACTTGATGTACGTTGTCGCCAACTCACAAGGATGGCCTAACCAAATCAGTGGGGCCACTACGCGGATTCGGCTTCTTCCAGTTCCTTGATGCGCTTAAGAAGAGCATCCGCCAGGTCGGTAATGCCCTTGGCCACCGGGTTATTGCGGCCGCCCAGCAGGAACGGGACGCCCCGGTCCATGGCCGGCACCACCAGCCGTTCTTCGAGGGGGATGACGGCCGACAATTCCTGTTTGCTGATATCGGCCACACGTTCCGGGGTGATGCTGCGACGCTTATCGTAGCGATTCATCGCCATCATCAACTGGTTCTTCTGGATGCCCAGCGCGTTGGCCAGGTCCAGGAACAAGCGGATATTCTTGATGGAGGGGATATCCTGTGTGGTAAGCAGAATGATGATGTCAGAATTGTCAATGGCTGCAAGGGTGACTTCATCCAACTGCGAGCCGGTATCCACCAGGATATAGGGGTACATCGTCTTGAGGAACGACAGAACCTGACCAAACTGGGTACCATTCACGGCTTCCGCCTGTTCTGGGCGCGGCGGCGCGGCAAGGATGCGGATGCCAGTGTCCTTGTGCTTCAATAGCACTTCTTCTACTACGTCGACGTCCAACTCATTCGCGCGTGGCGCGAGGTCAGTGACGTTGTTGCGCCCCTGTTCATTGAAAAAGAACGACAGGTCGCCAAACTGCAAACGACCATCAACGGCCACAACCGGCTTGTCTTCGCTGTGAATCGCGACCGCCAGGTTGGCGGTCACGGTGGTTGCCCCGGCGCCGCCCTTGGGGGCGTAAATGGTGATGATTTTGCCAAACGGCATACCACCACCGCGCACCCCGCCCCGGCCGCCGCCCGGCAGCCCCGAGAGGACAGCCGCGGTGGCCGCCGCTTTAGATTTTTCGGCAATCGCCATCTGGCCGGCTCGCCGGATGGCAGCGTTCAGTTCATCTACATCCGGTGGCTTGGTGAGGAAGTCGCGCGCCCCAGCCAACATCGCCCGACGCAGGTAGTTCGAGTCGCTCTGCACCGAAAGGATGATGATCTGGGTACCGGGGATCTTGGCGCGTATCTGTTCGGTAGCGGAAATGCCGTCCATATCCGGCATGTTGATGTCCATTAACATCACATCCGGCTGGGTTTCCATCGCCACCTGGATCCCTTCCTTCCCGGTGCGCGCCACCCCCACCACTTCCACATCCGGCTCAAACTGCAGCAACTTCCGGATATTTTCGCGGGTTTCGGCAATGTCGTCTACGATGACGACGCGAATCTTGTCAGCCATTCCGGTTACTCCAACGCGGCACTAGGGCTGCGGCGTTCCGGTATCGTCGTTAATCAGCGTCGGCGCGGCCAGGATTTCCAACCGCGGTTCCAGCCCATAGGGCAGGCGCACCGGCACTGGAATCTGGTAGGTATCCAGCAGGAATTGCAGCGTGACGGCCTGCGTGGCGCTGGTGCCCGTGTCCGAAGCAGAGCGCAGAGCCAGCGTGATTTCGGCGCCCGAATAGATGAGGTAATTCAGGGTAACCGCATCCTGCGGGGACACAATGAGTACGATAATGTCCGGCGGCAAGTTGGCCGAGGCCGCGGCGGCTGCAGCAGCTTCGTTCTCTGCGGCGGCCTGGGCATTGGGATCGTTCGGGTCAGCAGTCGGCAATACCACCGGCGCTTCGTCTTCGGCCTCAAACGTACCCATGTTCAAGACCACAATGTTCTGCATCACCGTCTGGCTCACCAGACGCGGCCGCTGGGTTGGTTCTGAGGGCACAAGATAGAAAGGCAGGTCCAGGACCGAATCCAGTTCGGCGCGGCCGGTTCGGGCAACAGAACCGCCCGAAACGATTTGGGCTACCAGACTTGTCAGGTCTCCAGCAAATTGGGCCGAAATGCCTTCCGAGTTCTCCCCACTCTGGGTTTCAACCGAAAGCAACAGACTGGGGCCGGGCGGCACAATGGCCGAGGTCTCATTGGGGAGCAGGGTCTGGAACTGGGTGTCGAGGTCTACCAGCAACAGGGTGGTGATGACATTCACCCGGTCGCCACGCTGCAAACCCCAGGCAACGCTGGAGAAGCGCGAAATCGGCACCGGGAAGGCCACCATGCCAGGTGGGATGAGCAGGGCATGGTCGGAGCCGGTATTGCTGTCCAGCTGGCCGGGGTCATCCAGCACCATCGATTCGGTCAGGAAGGTCCCCTGCCCCATGTCAAACCGGGCGATTTTGCCGACAACCAGGCTAACATCCGTGAACATCGTCGGCGGGATACGCTCTTCCGGAAATCCGAAGGAGGTCAGTTTTTCAAGCGAAATGCGCTCGCCGCGAGAAACCGGCTGAGCCAGCACCACAACCTGATTAAGGATTAATTCGGGGGTGGGAGTGGCATCGCTGCCTGCACCGCCGCCCAATGTACGGCTGAGCACCAACACCAAGCCCAGGCCAACGACCAAGACTATCGCAACTAGGATGAGCATTCTTCCGAGACGCATGGTGGCTACTATGCCTCCTTCTGGTAAAGCAGAATCTAGTACCCATCATAGTCTGACGCGGGGACGCGTCAAGCCGGAAATGGGTACTAAGACCGGTAGATTCGGATATTTCGCTTAGTCTACCTGATATCACCCCAATGCGCCACTCAGAACCCGCGGAGAGTTTGTTTCTTGAAATCCTTGCGGGAAGAAGAGCCTTCTTCGCAGTTAAAGAGTAAGGCCCTGTGTTGCCACAGAGCCTTACCATTCTTCCAACATTGTCACGGCCGGGCCGGGTGTTATCAGTGATGATGCAAAAAACCGACTTCTAATCGAGGCATTGCATGCACACGACACCGGCCGCGGGCCACCTAATCCGAGGATTAGAGGGAGGAAATCACGTTGGAGAACACCTGGGCGATAGCCGGGCCGAGGATGGCCAGAATGACGATGACAACGATCGCGACCAGGACGAGGATCAACGCGTATTCCACGAGACCCTGACCTTTCTCTTTCGGAGCGAACAACATGGCAAGCACCTCCTTTCCTTCATTATTTCTCTGGTACGGACCAGAGTTATTAGCCTATTATACGCAACTTTGTCCCGGATTGGCAATAGTATCGAAGGGCCATCCCGGTGCGTATTTCATCGATAATACTCAGGAAAGCGGCGTTTAGACCTTACAGATTTATCAGGACTTGGCTTCGTCTGCTGGCAGCGTTAGTGTGATGCGCGCGCCCTGCCCGATGGCGCTGTCCACTTCAAACGTGCCGCCCAGCATTTCAGCGCGGTCGCGGATGAGTTTGATGCCCAGGCCGTCATCCATCTGAACCTTGTCCGGGTCAAACCCTTTGCCGTTGTCTTCTACCGCCAGGCGAATGGCGTCCGCACCCATATCCAGGTGAACCTTAATCTGGTTAGCCTGGCTGTGCAGCGCGGAATTGTTCAGCAGTTCCTGCATGGCGCGGAACAGCATCACTTCCAGGTAGTTCTCCAGCCGGCGCTCGCTGCCGGTGATCTGGACGCTCACTTCCATGCTCGACTTCTCGCGGAAATGCTCGGCATATTTCTTGAGAGTAGGCGCCAGACCCAGGTCATCCAGCATCATCGGACGCAAGTCAAAAATGAAATCGCGCACCAGACCAAACGCGGTGGAAGCCGCCGCTTTGAGGCTGGAGAGTTCGTCCCGAGCACGTTGTTGGTCCACATCGAACAACTTCATGGCGATCTCGGTCTGCAGGATGAAGTTGGAAAGCGTCTGTGCCGGGCCATCATGCATCTGGCGCGAGAGACGCTGCCGTTCTGCTTCCTGGGATTGGATCATCATCTCTGCCGTGGCGAAGCTGCTGCCAGACGAGCCGTTGCTCCCGGAATCCGGTCCGCCGCCCGCCATGGTCGTCTGAATCTGTTTGAGTAGAGTGATGAAGCGTTCAATCAGGGTGCGCTCAGCCTGCAACTTCTCGAGCTGGCTGCGCATCACCACCAGCCGCTGCTGAGCATCCAGCGCCGCGTCATAGGCAGTCTGGACATCGCTCACAGCCATGGTTTCGATTTTTTGCTGGACGGAGTTGAGATGCATGGTGATGGTGGCATTGCGCTGGGCCAGCTTATCCACCTCGCCCTTGCTTTGTTCCACCATGCGGTCAATCTCGCGCAGGTCGCGCTGCGCCTGGTCCAACTGCTGCTGCACGCCGGACGAGAGCGAGTCCCAGCCGCCAGATTCAGATTGTTCGGTCAGTTCAGGAAATGCCATGCTTCCCTACTCCTCGCCGGATGAACCGTCCTGTTTGTACAGGCGCACCCAGCCGCGCTTGAGCGCATACACCGCGGCCTGCGTCCGGTCATCCACGCCCAATTTTCTCAGAATCGCCGTCACATGATTCTTCACCGTCTGGTGGCTGATACCCAGGTCGGTGGCGATTTCCTTGTTGCTCTTGCCCTGCGTTACGCTTTCCAGCACTTCCATCTCTCTGCCGGAAAGCGGGTGGAACGGTTCACCCGGTTCGCTGTAAGGGCGTACCGCTCGTTCGGTCTGTTCTTCCAGCCAGCGTTCAATGCCCGGCTTGTCATACGTGCGGTTACCGACATAGTAATTGCCCTGCATCACAGCCTCAATCACTGTTACCAGTGTGGAGGGCTCAACATCTTTGGAGCAATAAGCCATCGCGCCGGCGCGGATGGCATGAATCACCTGTTCCACATCATCGTAGGCCGTGAGCAGAATGACCCGCGTAGCCACTTTCTCCAGCGTGAGCTGGCGCGTGACCTGCTGGCCGTTCAACTCAGGCAGATTCACATCCAGCACAGCAACATCCGGTAATTCGCGCCGCACCAACTCCAGTGCTTCCGGCCCCGTGCCCACCTGCCCGATGACACGCAGTCCGGGCTCCAGTGAAAGGGCGTCCACAACGCCCTGCCGGAACAACGGATGGTCATCCACCACTACGATTCTAATCGGGTCCATATATCAATCTTCGATGACTACGCTTAACAAAATAGAAAGGATGAGACCAGTATAGCACGGACAAACGCGCCGGAAAAGCACATTCAGGGACCGGGCCAGCGGTATATAGCCATGTTCTCGCCACCTGCCGCCGGGCTTACCGACCCCTCTGTGGTGTAAACCAGTTCAGCGCGGGCGGTCAATACCGGGTACCAATCCGGGAAGGTCATGAAATAGTAGGGGTGCCGCGCGTCCAGATATTCGGCCAGGGCCGCCTCATCACGAATGAAGGGGATGACCTCCGGTGAGACCAGCCCGGCTAGGTCCAGCAGCGGGCGCGGCGCAAAATAGCCCAGCGCGCCAATATCGTGTGCGGCAATCAAGTCATCCGGTTCGCTGTTGGCCGCCAGCCAGCGCGCCGCCGCCACCATCTCGGTATTGATAATCCCGACGTCGGTGGCATATGCCTGCGCGCCCAACGCATAGAATAAACCCAATACCGCCGCCGCCAGTGCCAGCGCAAACCGGCTAAACAGGCGGAGTCCGAAGGCTCGCGCCGACGGTTTTACCCATTCCGCCAGACCGGCAAACCCCCACAGGTACAAGACCGGCATGGCCGGCATGGCATAGCGCCCGTGCTGGAACGTCACCGGCAGGCGCAGGGCGTACAGCGCCAAATGCCCCGCGGCCCAGGCCGCCCCCAACAGAACGGCCCACTCGCGACGACGAACCGCGGTCACCAGCCGGTAAACGAAGCCCGGCAACAATACGATGCCCACCCCCACCAATGGCAGGAAGCCCTGCTGCAGCACCCGCGTAAACAGTGGCGCTTCGCGGTGGCTGGCATATTCCGCCTGCTTGGCGTAGAACGTGTTCGGCCACCAGGCGCCGGCCAACCAACGATTGAACAGCAGATAAGGAACGAACGTCAGCGCAAACCCACCCAGCAGCGCGCCCAAACTTTGCCGCTGGCGCGACCCGAGCAGGGCAGCCAGCGCGGCCGGAACCAGCAGGGTGATGCCCTCCGGCCGCACCCACGCCGACAGCCCAATCAGGGCCCCCAACCCCAGCCAGGGTCGCCAATCATCACTCTTGGCTATACGCAGAAGTAAAACGAGGGCGGCAAGCGCCATCAGGCTGAAAAGCGCCGTCTCCATACCCGAAGCGGCAGCCCACACGCTATGCCACTCAAAGACCAGCAGCGCCGCCGCGGCGTGCGCCCAACCGGGCCTTGATTGCGCCAACGCCCCCCAACCCGCAACGGCCGCCCACCCCAGCCCCGCCAGGCACAGACCCCCCAGCAGCCACGCCCAGGCATAGGGCGCCAGCCCCAGCCAATGGCCCGGCGCGAGCAGCAGCGCCCATAGCGGCGCGGTGAGCCCCGCCGAAGGTTGGCCGGGGATAAACGACCACTCGCCGCGCTGCGCCAGGTTGCGCGCATAGGTCTGGTGAATCCAGGAATCATCAAGCGGGAAGCCGGGCCCGTAGGCGCGGGCACTCCACAGTAGAAAGCCGCCCAGAGCAAGCACGGCCATACCGGAAATCGCGAACAGATGACGTCGCGTCATGGTATCACCTTGAAAATATGCAATCCCGCGAAGCTTTCCACATACCTTAGCCCCGGCACGTCCCGCGGCTGCGCCGCCAACCCGGCCAGCGCCGCCGGCACATTCTCATCCAGCAAAAGCCAGCGCGCCCCGTAGCGCCCCGCCAGGGCGGCCAAGCCAGCCACATTGGCATCCGGCACTACAATCGCCGGGCGTCCGGTCTCAACATAGTACGCCGGCGGGTTATTCACGATGACGATTTCCCCTTCCCCTGCTCCCAGCGCGACCAGCCGCGCGTCCACCTCCCGGTACTGTGCAGCCCCGCTATCCCACCCCACCAGCGAACGATTGAGCGCGAAGAGATTCAGCACTAGTGCCAGAACTAGGGCCAGCGCCGTGAAAAACGTGCGCAATGGTCGGGCCGGACGGCCGCGCCACGCGGTATAGGCCCCAGCCAGCCGCGCCAGCCCAACGGGAACCACCGCGTAGACCAGCGGCATCACCGCCGCCCCGGAATGAAAGAATCCGCCGCGCGCGCCGGCAAACGGGAATACAAGAGTCATTGCCAGAAACGTGAAGGCATACGCCAATGCGCCGACCTTTACCGCGGGTTGCTCATCCCGGAGCGACCACCCGCCCCAGACTGCCAGCGGGCCAAGCAGAATCAGCCCATGCACTACCAGAGCGGTCTGCAGGTTGGCGCCCAGCGCCGCCCCCCAGTTCGCCAACCAGACCGACGGCCCAGCCGCCAGCCAGCGTTCAAGTGTCAACTGGCTGGCAGGGTAGATGAACAACTCGTCATAATTCAACAACCACAGGGCGCGCCCCCCACCCGGAGACAGTGGCGTGCCAAACAGCATTTCGTTGCGCACCAGCCACGGCCCGGCCGCCAGTATGAATCCGAGCGCCACCCAGCCCACCGCGCCCAGACGCGCCCGCCCGCCCGCTGGTGCGGCCAGCCACAACGCCGCCAACCCGACGACGGCCAGCCACAGCAAGCCATCCGCCCGCGCCAGTGTGCACAGCCCGGCCAGCGCGCCCAACACTATCCAGCCCGGCCCCCCACGCCCGGCCAGCCACGCCACCGCCAGCAGGAACAGCCCACCGAGCAGCATGTACAACCCGAAGGCGTCTACCGCCGGCAGAAACGGCGCGTAGAAACCAGCCAGCAACGCGAAAATCCCCGCTAACCGCGCCTGCCCGGCATCTCCGGTCAGGCGTTGTGCCAGCAACGCGGTGACGACCACGCTTGCCGCAGCGACCAGCGCCATCACCCCCTGCGCCACGCGGAGCGGCGCAACGAACGGCAGCAGACGGATGCCGATTGCCGCCACGACCGAGGTCAGCGGCATCCAATACCCGTGAGACGGTTGGGGCAACCCCTGCGGGTCAGACAGATAATTCCAGAGTACGACTTCAGTAAATCCCTCTCCCCCTGCCAACCGCGCCGCGCCGGAGAAGTAATAGGCAGCATCCATATAGCCGGGCGACGGTTGCATGGCCGCAACACCCAGATTGAAGGCGAACGACAGCACAAACAGGGTAAGCAAAACTTTGCGGGTCACGGCGCGCGCAAGTCGTAAAGAATGTAGAAACCGTTGAGATCGACGACGACCGGCAGAGTCTTCAGCAGTGCATCATGCGCCCGCCATTCGTCCTGCGGGTAGCGCGGGTCATTGGCCCGCAGGAAGTCTGCGGCGCCATGAAAGACCAACAGATGGGTGAAACCCTCGTCGCGCCAGCCCGCCAGCACAGCGTCTGCGCTGCCCAGCCGTCGCAAGTCGTCCGGCCAGCGGGCGAGCAGGTCATCGGGGAAGCAGACTGGCCGGCAGTAATAGGTGCGACCTTCCCAGAGCATCAGCACGCGGCTCCCCGGAGGCAGAGCGTTGATTTCCTGATTAACCAGTGCAAACAATCCCAGCGTATCTTCCAGATAGCGCTGTTCGGTCACCAGTCCCAAGCCTGCTCCCGGCGTATTGCGCTTCAGCGACTCTACGGAGATTTCCAGCGCATTGGTACTCAACGCCAGCAACACCAGTACAGCGGCGATGCGCCCCATCCGCACCCCCGGCATCGGGATGTGTGCCAGTTGGTAATAACCAATTGCCGCCAGCGCGGCCAGCGGCGCGAACAGCGCATAATACAGGTGGGTGTGTGAAAGATGGTCTGCCACGCGCCCGGCGATGGCAAACACCACCACGCCGCCCACCCCCAACCACGCCGCCAGCGCCCGCGCCCTGCGGGCGCGGTCATCGAGTCCAGCCGGGTTGAGCGCCGCCAACGCCCCCAGCCCCAGGAACAGCGCACCAATCGAAGCCTCGTAACCCGGCGCATCCCCCACCTGCCCCAGTTCCACGCCCCAGTAGGTAGCGCGGATCGGGAGAAGCAGCAGGTCGGTCCAGCCCCCGCGCACCGGCCCGCCCTGCAAGACCCCCGCACGGATTTCGCTAAGACCACTGGGCAGGCCGGGAATCGCCAGCGGAAAAACCGGGTTGCCGGTGAACGCATAGTTCTTTAGCAGCCATGGAGCCACCGCCGCGGCAGCCGCCAACCCGAAGACCAACGCGCCGACCACTGCCGCGCGGCACGGCTTCTGCAACGCCAGCCACAGCGCGGCCGGAATGAACAGCGCGCCGCTGGTGAACTTCACGCCCAGCATGAGACCCGCCACTAGGCCGGCCAGCACCAAATTGCGGCGGGAGAGGTTCTCCTGCCAATTCAACAACGCCAGCCACAGCGCCAGCCCAAAGAGAATTCCAGCCCAATCTACATACGCCCAACCCAGCGATGCCGCCGGGGAATACCCCACCAGCAATGCCGCCAACGCCACCCAGGCCGCCCGCGGCGAGAACCGGTCGGCCACGAGGGCCCACAGTCCCAATGCCGCGACCGCCCCCAGGCACCAGCCCAACACGGCCGGACGCGCCGCGCCCAGCGCCATGGACCACAAATACAACATGTGCAGGTTCTGCGGAAACCCGGAAAACGCATTGTAAGGAAGGTGGGACACCCGCCCTGCCGCCAGGTACTCGGCGGGAAGAGTGAGGTGATACACCAGCGCATCAAACCGCAGCGGCGGTGCCAGCGCGGCCAGTAAGCCGAAGACGACGATGATACCCACCAGTAAGGCAATCGCCCGCCCCGTCCGGCCGCCTGTGCCAATCACCCCTTGCGCCCCATTCCACACATCGCGGGCCCACGCCCAGATTTCGCGTCGCAGAAGAACCAGCGCCACCAGCAGCAGCAGCCATGCAATCGTTGAGTTGAAACCCAGCGAAACTCCCAGCCCCAACACCGCCAGCCCCCACAGCCCCAACCCGAGGGCGGCCTGCACTGCGGCCGCTGCTGCGCCGGGCAGGTTCATTCCCGGCGCGATTCGCCGGCCCAGCCCCCCGCCCACAAGCAGGACCAGCCCGCACAGGACTACCGATTGCACCGCCGAGGCCACACCGGTGGTGGCAGGTGGCAGAAACGGCCGGTGGGTGAGGTAATACAGGATGACGGCCAGCGAAAGCCAGAACAATGCCAGCGTGCCGCGCAGAGTCGGGTTCCTGGGTGCGTTCATAAACGCGAGAGAGCCTTCACCTTTTCAATGGGCAGGCGGCGGTTCGGCCGCTGCACCCACCAGCGCATCCAATACAAGGACAACAGGAAGAAGACCGGCAATGGGAAGTGCATGATGAAGTGTTCAATCGGCTGGTCGCGCTGCACCACCGTGGCGAGGAACAGCCACCATAAGCCGACTCCTAACGCCGCCAGGGTCCCGGCCGTCATCCAGCCGGACCAGCGCGGCCAGCGCTCCTCCCACAATCCGAACACCAGCGGATAGACGGCCAGCAACGCCAGCTGGTTGGCCGAGGGATTGGGGATCCCAATCAGGAAGGTGGCTGCCAATGTGATACCCGCCGTCCACAGAAACAGGTCCGAGCCACGCCGCGCCGCCACGCTCCAATCGCGCAGCAACAGCAGGGCCAACACGCCGGTTACCGCCCAGCCCAGCATGGTCCCCGGCCGCCCCCACCATTCGGTGAAGATCGGCACCGGCGTGCTCGGCAGGGTGTAATCCGGGTAGGCGGCGATCTGGCGCAGCATATCCATCATCCAGGTCGGCTCCAACAGAAAGGAAACGCCCACCAATGCCCCAAGTGTAAAGACGAATGCCGTCACAATGCGTACACGCCGCTGGGCCAATGCCCACACAATAATGAACACCAGCAGCAACAGCATCATCTGCGGTTTGAGCGTGGCACAGGCCAGGAAGATGCCGGCCCATTCATCCGAGCCGCGTTGGATACAGTACAGCGTGAGTGTAATGAACAACGCTACCAGCACCGCCGGATTGCCCAGGATTACGGCTCGCACCGCGAGATACCAGAGCAGTGAATACAGGATGAACAGCCCAAGCAATACCGGTCGCGGAGTCCAGCCCGCGGTGCGCAGGCTGAGGAAGGCGATAGTAAGAATAGAAAGTTCCAACAGAGTCATCCAGGCGGCGCGCGCCACCATGAAATCTTCAATGAGTCCGAAGGGTGCCACGAAAAACACAGTGTAATACGGGTACACGAACAATTGCTGGTCTTCCCCTGGATTGGCCGCCCGACCGCCGTAGATTAACGCCTGAATATCGGCCGTCACCTCGTCGCTATACGGATTGGCGCCGCGCTCCAGCACGGCCCGCGTGCCCACCCAGCGCGGGATGAAATCATTGCCGCCGGGGTTGGCACGTGTATACCCGAGGTTGGCGTTCATCAATCCGGCAGCCACCGCCGCCAGTAGAACAAGCGCGATCAGCAGCGTTTTGACGTTACTACTGCGTTGCATCGGTCACTTCCTCGCCATCGCCCAGAGGTTCAGGCCGAACTCGAAATAGCCGAATTGCAGGCGGTCCATCGCAAAACCGGCGCGTCCGAAATACCAGCCCAGCAGCGGCAGGGTGTAAGCAAAGACATGTTCGTCGATTTCTTCCTTACTTACCAGCCCCACCCGCGCCATAAATTTCAGAATCGGGTCAGACCACGAAGCCGGTGTGGTGATAATGAGCAAACCCTCCGGTTGCAGAACCCGCCGCGCCTCGCTGAACAACTCAATCAGGCTATTGGGGTTCAGGTGCTCGGTCACCGCCAGCAGGGTGACGGTGGCAAAGTACTCATCCTCAAACGGCAGGTGCGGCGTGGCGTTCAGGTCCAGCGTATGCCAGATGATGTCAGGCTGGTTTTGGGCCGGCGGAAGCTGGTCAATGGCGAATTTCTCACGAAACGTGGTGTGCGAGAGAAAATAGGGGTACGACCCACAGCCGATATCCAGGGCGCGGCCCTGGCGCAACTCCGGCGGGATGAGTCGGTTGGCTTTGCGGGCACGCAGGCGCGCCAGCAACGGCTCCAACAGGCCGTGCCCGCGCGTCACATGCGGTTTGTCAGGGGAGGACTGGCTCACTCGATTTTCTCAGGCATGGCTGGCTGCTCGCCGATTATACCAACGCGGTGCTTCCTGCCCCTCAATCACGAATCACGCCATCGCCCAGACCGAACTCTTCCGGGCGCACCGGGCGCGGAAAGTCATAGAAGATGTGATAGGGTCCGATCTGTGCTTCCTTAAATTCCAGTCCGGCAAACTGGAACCAGTTGCGCAGGCGGTCATCCAACGCGTGATGTTTCGTAGTAATCCACGCCACATGCTCGCTCCGGTCGGCGGCTTCGGCATAGGGTAAGTAACGGTTGTCCAACGGCGTGTAGCTCATGTCCGCCTTGTACGGCAGTTCGGCCGCGTAGCGCAGCCGTTCGCCGGACACAAACGCAATTCGGAAGGTCATCCAGTGATTGCCGTAGCCTTCCGTTAAATCATTCTCCAGCAGAAACGCAATGAGTTCATCGTCATAGTCATTATGGAATTCGGTGATAGGGTCAAATTGGGTGGTCAACCCCTGCGGAGAAGCCGCCGCAATCCAGGTAGTAGCGCCATGGAACACCAGCGCAAGAACCAGCGCGCCCAGTCCCAGCGCCGGTTTCAACTGCCACAGCCCGGCGCAGAAAGCCGCAAGCAGGAGAGAAACGGGCAACGCCAGCGGCAACAGATAGCGTCCGGTCGCATCCAACCCAAACGTGCTGGCCACAAACACCACGACGAACAGGGTCACAAATGCTGTCAGGAGGATGCCCGCATCGCGTTTCAGCCCGACTGCGGCCCAGCCCCTAAAACGAAACACATACAGCCCCGCCATCATAAAGAGCCACAACCCGGCCACCGCCAGAGGCAGCGGGAAGAAAGTGTCCAACCACGGCGCGCGCAGGCTGAATACGGCACTCAGCCCAAACAACAGGAACGTAATGAGCCTCGACAACGGCGTCGAAGCAACGATGTCTCCCGGCCCGGACAACGATTTCAACGCTTCCCAATCATGGGCAAAGTTGTACATCCACCACGGAAGACTCCCGATCATAAATCCGAGAGCGGCCAGCGTATAAAAAGGCAGGTACTCGCGCCGGAATTTCCACAGACCTGCCAGCCCCACCGGTAGCAGGTAGACCCCGGAAATTCCGAGCGTCCACCAGCCGAGCCCGCCGCACAGACCCAGCAACAGCCACACCCACCATTTCCGGCCATGCTGGGTGAACACCACCAGATAGCCAAGTCCCAATACCAGTTGGCCAAGCAAAAGCGATTCGTTATACCCGCCAAGTGTAGCGGTGGTATAGAGGCTGACCAGCACCGAAGGGATCGCCGCTAACCACGCGGCAACATCCGCCACACGCGTGTCTGTAAACCACAACCGCGCCAAACTCCAGATACACAGGATGTTGGCAAGATACAGCAGGCTCTGGGCAATCCGTATCGCCACAATGTTTTCGCCAAAAAGTCGAAACGAACCCGCGAGCGCCCAGGCATCCAGACTGCCCATGTAGGCTTGACCGTAGAAGAATACCGGGCGCGCCCCCATATTGATATGCCTACCCATCAACGCCACCAGGGACTCATCGCCATTCAAAGGCACAGATTGGCTGAAGGTCAGTACCGCCTTCAAGGCGGCAGCCACCAGCAATGCGCCCAACAACGGCAAATACGGTCTTATCTTCCTCATAGCGCGGCTATCCTATCACAGGCAATTTCAACTTGCTCTTCCCACATGATCAGCCGCTTCTGACCCTTTTATTTCTTGGCTTACTGACTTTCAGTCTGCCCCTGCTGCCCGGCGAGCTCACCATCGATGACGCCTGCATCACCTTCCGCTACAGCCGCAACCTGTTGGCGGGCGATGAGTTCCTGGCCGTCTACAAACGTGTGGAGAGGATGCCCAAAGGGTGTTAGAGAGGAATGGGTTGCTGGTTCTCACTCTCAGGGAGTGACGCCATCCCCGTAGCCAAACTCTTCAGGGCGCAAAGCGCGCGGGAAATCATAGAAGATATGATAAGGACCGATCTGGTGTTCCCTGTAACTTAGCCCTTCTTCTTCCAGCCACATTCGAACGCTTTCATCCCAGTCCGGAACGTTGGTCGTCACCCAGGCCACCCGGTCGCTGCCATCTGCCGCCGCTACATAGGCAGGATACCGATTGTCCGTAGGATCCCAAATGGGCGGGTAATAAGGAAACTCAGGAGAATAGATAACGCGCTCACCGGATTGAAAGGCAATTGGGAACACCACCCAGACATTGCTGTAGCCGCGCGTCAGGTCATTCGCAATCAGGAATTCAATGAGTTCCTCATCGTAATCGTTGGTAAAACGGATGGCGGGACCAAACTGCGAAGTCAACCTCTCTGGGGAACGGGCGGACATCCAGGTAGGGACTATGTTTAGCGCCAGAGCGAAGACCATTGCGGCGGCCCCTATGATCCGCTTCTGATTGAACAATCCCAGTATCAGCACTGCCACCATCAGCGCTGCTGGCAACGCCAGCGGCAGCAGATAACGGCCGGTAGCATTGATGCCAAAGTTGCTGATTGAGAATATCAGCGGAAACAGAAGCGTAAAGAGCCCCAGCAGGCGCCGCGCCGGTTCGCGCAGGCCGGCGGATTGCAGCCCTTTCATACGGAAGGCGTACACGGCCGCCAGAAGGTAAAACCAAACACCGGCGATGGAAATTGGCAGGGGATAGATCACTCTCAGCCACGGAGCACGTATGCCAAGAACTGCGCTCATCCCAAATAGCGAGAAATTCAGGAATCGCTGGAACGGATCCATACGATCCTCAGGTCGTCCCAGTCCGCCCAGGATGTGCAGCGCTGCCCAGTCGTTCTGGAAGTTATAGGCCCACCATGGCCAGCTTCCGATGAAGAATCCTGTTGCCGCCAGCGCGTAGAACGGGATGTTCTCGCGCCGGAACTTCCACAAACCAAGCAACGCCACCGGCAATAAATACGCCCCGGACATCCCCAGACTCCACCAGCCCAGCCCGGCACACAGACCCAGCAGGAGCCACAGCCACCACCTGCGCCCATGGTCTGTGAACACCACCAGATAACCCAGTCCTAAGACAAGCTGCCCAAGGAGAAGTATTTCACCGTAGTTGCCGAACTTTGAAACCAGGTAAGTATTGACAAGCACGGTTGGCACTGCCAACAACCAGGCGGTGATGTCCGCTACGCGCTTGTCAGCAAACCACAACCGCGCCAGCCACCACGCGCTGATGATTATTGCCAGATACATCGGGATCTGCCACAGCCGCATCCCGTCCACTGATTCGCCAATGATCAGAAAGCCCGCCGCGGCCACATACGCGAACAGGCTGCCCATGTACGCCTGGCCATAGAAGAATGTCATGTGGCGACCCTGCAGGATGTGCCGCGCCATCAACGCTCCCACTGCCTCATCCGCGGTGAACGGCACCGAATCGCTGTAGATCAGAATTAGGTGGCGCGCCACTGCAACCAGCAACGCGCCGAGCAATGGCAGGAAGGGCTTTATTCTTTGCATGGCGCGGCTATACTATCATAGGCAATTTCAATTCATTCTTCTCTAATGAGCCGCCACATCCGACCCCTCCTGCCTCTCTTGCTTCTCGCCCTGCTGGCCTTCGGCCTGCGCCTGCTGCCCGGCGGGCGCACCATCGACGATGCGTACATCACCTTCCGCTACAGCCGCAACCTTCTGGCCGGCGAAGGCTTCGTCTACAACCCCGGTGAGCGGGTTCAGGGCACCACGACTCCGCTGTTCGCCCTGCTCATGGCCGGGCTGGCCGCGCCGCTGGGCGGCTCAGACGCGAACTTCCCCGCAATCGCTCTCACCTTCAGCGCGCTGGCCGACGCCGCTACCTGCGTCCTCCTCGTCCTGCTCGCCCGCAAACTTGGGTTCGCCGCCGCAGGCTGGGCCGCCGGGCTTGCGTGGGCCGTCGCGCCTTACAGCGTCACCTTCGCCATTGGCGGCATGGAGACCAGCCTGGTCGTCCTGCTGCTGGTGGGCGCGGGCGCGGCCTACCTATATATGAACTACCCGCTGGCTGCCCTTGCCGCCGGGCTGGCCCTGCTGGCGCGGCCGGATACTCTTCTGCTCGTCGCGCCGCTCGCGCTGGACCGCCTGCTGTTCGATGTTCGTCGTCGCGGCGTGCGGCTATCCGCCCAGGAGGTCGTCGCCTTCCTGCTTCCCGGCGCGCTTTGGGGTGCGTTTGCGTGGGTCTACTTTGGCACACCCATCCCACAATCGGTAGCCGCCAAGTCCGAGGCGTACCTGCTCAATCCTGCGGCCGCCCTCATCCGTTTCATGCAGCACTACGCCACGCCCTTCATGGAAGACGCGTGGCTGGGGCCGAAGGTCGCCATTGGCATGGGTCTCATCCTCTACCCATCGCTTTTTGGCATCGTCACGATGCGCCTGCTGAAGGACCAGCGCGCTGCCTGGCCGCTGCTGGCTTACCCGTGGCTGTATGCCGCCATCTTCGCCATTGCCAACCCGCTCATCTTCCGCTGGTATCTCACGCCGCCCCTGCCGTACTACATCCTGTTTGTGCTTGTCGGCGCGCAGGTGCTGGTCGGCGACCTCTGGCGCGCCGCGCGCAAGGGCCGCCCTCTCCCCCGCCCGATTGTTGCCGCTCTCCTCCTGCTGCCCGCGCTGCTCCTGGCGCGTTCCTGGACCCTCGCGCCCGATCACGGCCCCACCCGCCCCGCGCCGGAAATGGCGTGGTACAAACTGGAACTGCTCTACACCCAGGCCGCCGCCCGCCTGGCTCCGCGCCTGGCTGCTGAACCCGGCACGCTGGCCGCCGGAGACGTAGGCGCGCTGGGGTATTTCACCGGCGCGCCGATTCTGGACACCGTCGGCTTGATGTCGCCGCAGGCTGCCGCCTATTACCCGCTTTCACCCGACCTCATCGCCGGTTTCGCCATCGCCATCCCACCCCAACTGATTCTGGAGGAACGTCCACGCTACATCATCGCCCTCGAAATCTATGTGCGCAACGGGTTAATGAAGAACGAGGAGTTTCTGGCGCATTACGAATTGGTCGAGGTACTGCCAACCGATATTTATGGCAGCGATGGGATGTTGATTTTTGAAAGGAGGGAGTGAGGGCGAAACCGGGTACTGCTGACAATTACAGGTTACAGCAATAAAGCGAATTCTCCCCATCCTCATGAACAATCGTTTTTACAAATTCCCACCCCAGGCGTTCCAGAATACCTGCCGCGGCTACGGTGGTGGCATACACAGCTGAGTATCCCAGAGTGCGCGCCAGACTCATGCCCTCCCGCACCAGTTCGGCGCCCACTCCCTGCCTGCGATGTGATTCGCGCACATACAGGCCCCCAAGTTCAGGCTGATAATCGGCCAATCTCCGCTCTTCGCGCGTCCGCAGGATAATGGTACCGGCAAGCTCGCCGGCCACAAAGGCCACCAACCGAATCGGAAGGCGCTCGCGCGAGGCATCTTCACGAAAATCCTGCTCCATGTCCTCCTGCGACCAATCCGCAAAATAGTCCGGCCATTGGGCGCGAAACCACTGAGCCAGCGTGGGGATGACGTCAATGTGGTCTGCAAGAAAGTCTATTGTGATCATGTTTCATCACCGGCCGGTTATCAGGTTTGCGAATTACGCCGGGGTTTCGCTAATCCGCCGCTTCAGGATTCTCCTCGCACTCACGCGGAGGATCATACAGCGCCATCTCTTCCGCGCCTGGAATCTCGAAGACGTCCGCCCATCCAAAAATTTCCTCGCGGGTGATAGCCGGATTCTCTCTGCCGCGCTTCTGAATGCGTTCGAAGAGCACTTCAGCGGGCGCAGTCAGATAATGCAGTTCAACAGCGGCGCCCAACCTACGCGCGCCCTCGCGCAATGTGTCGCGTTCCGACCTGCCCCACGTTCCCCACTCAATGATGACCACGAGTCCAAGCTTCAGCAGGTTTTGACCCAATTCCCATTGCAGCGCTTCAATCTTTGCCCGACTCTGTTCATCCCAGAGATTGATGGAGAGCGCATCCATCCACTCATCGGGAGCCAGGCGAACCGCGTGCAGGTTTTCTTCCAGGCATCTTGCTAATGTTGTCTTCCCTGAACCGGGCAGACCGCAGATGATTATCAATCTTGGGCCATTGATTGGATTCTTCATGGCGGTCGCTCATCTACTAGGCTCTGAATCTGTGATTACATTTTGAACGTAGATTCAGCAAAGGTATCGTTAATAACAATGTAGGGGCGACGCTTGCGTCGCCCCTACCAATCAGATCAAACTATCGCTCTACTCGCCCAGGTATTCGCGCAACTTGCGGCGGATGACCGGGTGGCGCAGGCGGCTCAACGCCTGGGCCTCGATCTGGCGCACGCGTTCGCGCGTCACGCCCATCTTGCGACCCACTTCTTCCAGCGTGTAGGCCTGGCCGTCCAGCAACCCGTAGCGCAGTTGCAGGATGCGCACTTCGCGCGGCGGCAGCGAACCCAGCACTTCATCCAGGTGCTCCTTGAGCAGGTTGTACGTCGCGCTGTCGTCCGGTGCCGGGGCCTCGCGGTCCTGGATGAAATCACCCAGCACCGAGTCTTCCTCGTCATCGGTCGGCGTCTCCAGCGAAAGCGGGCGGCGCGCCACCTGAATCATGTTCTCGACCTTCTTGGGCGGCACATCCAGCGCCGCCGCCAGTTCGTCCACGCTTGGGTCGCGCCCCAGCCGCTGGGTGAGCTGGTGCTGCACGCGCAGCAGTTTGTTAATCTGGTCGCCCATGTGCACCGGCACGCGGATGGTGCGGCCCTGGTCGGCGATGGCACGCGTCACCGCCTGGCGAATCCACCAGGTGGCGTAGGTACTGAATTTGTGACCGCGGCGGTAATCGAATTTCTTGGCGGCGCGAATCAGGCCGATGTTGCCTTCCTGAATCAGGTCCTGGAAGGGCACACCGCGGCCCATGTATTTCTTCGCCACGCTGATCACCAGGCGTGAGTTGGCGGTAATGAGGTGTTCGCGTGCCGCCCAGCCGTCTTCAATGTTGAAGCGGTGCTCGTCACGGTCATCCACCTCGAGTTCAAAGCCGTCCTTGGCCATCGTCTCACGCGAGATGCGGCCCTTTTCAATACGCTTGGCGAGATAGACTTCTTCCTCGGCGGTGAGCAGCGGCACCCGCCCGACCTCTTTGAGGTACAGGCCAATCATGTCGTCAGTGTCGATGTTCGCCAGGTAGGTGTCGTCCAGTTCCGCCCCGTCCGGCCCGGCGTCTTCCTCTTCTTCAATCTCTTCGATATCCGACGCGAGGCTGTCCTCGGACGGCTCGATGTTGGTGTCGTCGTCCACGTACGGAATGCCGGCGCCCAAGAGCGCGGCAAACGCTTCTTCCAGCTGGTCGACGTCGCGCTCAGCTTCGGGGAAGAAGTTCAGGATATCGTCGATGGTGACGTAGGTCTTCTTGCGGCCCAGCTCAATCAGCCGGGCAATCGGCGAGAAGTCCTCACCCTCGCGGTCTTCGTATTCGTTCAGCATTTTTTCTTCAATAGACTTCATATGTTTCGCACGCACCTTTTACGTAGTTCTCTGCCAGCCAGTTTCAGGCGCTGGCAGACATCAATTCCTTACCTGTCTCGGTCAACAATTGGCTTCCCTCTCGGGAAGCCTCCTCAAACCTGCCTGATTTGTCGTATTTTTGCCCCAAAAGCGGTTGCCTTCCGGTCAACCAGCCTTTGAAAGCATCACTTACAGGATACAGGTTTTTAAGGTGAATTGCAACAGGCAGACCCAAATTCCTTTAAGGTTCGCCGCCCGTGGCAGGGATCAGCGGGGGCGTCCGCAGCAGGTCCAGCACGGCGTCCAGGGTGAACAGGTTGACCAGTTGGGGGTCATTTCCCGGCACCCGTACGTAATACGCCCCGCCGTTGAACGTCTTGCCGCCCACTTCCAACTCCTGATTGCTGCCATCCAGAAGCAGGATACGGATGACGTATTCCGGCGTCGCCAGGCCCACCGAAGCCAGGTCGCTGATGGGGTCGAGAGCCGATTGTTCATACAACGTGCCCAGCCCGCTGATGGCGCTCTGCACGGTGAACTGGTCCACCTCGGCCGCCGTCGCCGGCGGTTCATCCATGACCCATTGGCCGTCGGCCCCCAGGCTCAGCGCGGCGCGCGCCCCATCCGGGCCTTCGATTTCCAGCCCGGCGATCTGGGTAACATCCAGCAACAGCACGACCGGCCGCGGGGTGGGCACCACTTCGGCGGCTTCGGCGGCCTGCTGGCGTTGCACCACCAGGGCAACCAGCAGCAGGACGGCGAATGCGCCTACGACGTACCAGGTTTCTTTCTTTACCATTCTTAACCTCTTATCGCACCCAACTTCCGTAGAGTAGCCCACGGAATGCCACTCTTCAGGGAGTTGGAGTTGAAAAGCATCAACCTCTGCGCCGGCGCTGGAAGAACACCACGATGCCGGACACCACAAAGATACCGGGCAGCACACAGATGCCCATCAGCATGATGAGGTAGGTGTACTGCGGGAACGGCGGCAGGCTGAAGCGCTGCGTCGGCGTAGGGGCGGTGATGGTGATGAGGCCTTCCTGTTCGGCGGCCCAGTCCACGGCGTTGAGCAGCATCCGACCGTTTAACTGGACGCTGTGCCACTGGTTGGATGCGAATTCCGAGTCGCCAAACACCACCACGCGCGCCCCGGCGCTGTTTTCCAGCGCTACGGCGATGCTCACCGGCCCGGGGATGTCGGTCTCGGCGTCCGGCTCCAGCACGTTGTTGACCAGGCCTTCCAGGTCGGTCTCGGCCCAGGTCGTCTCAAACGGCGCGGTTTCCACCAGTTGCGTACCTGTAATGCCTTCCGGCAGTTCACCCAGGCGCACGCTGCGAGCCGTGGGGTAGATCGTCGCCACATTGGCAAGCGGGTCGGTCACCGGATGTGGAGCATAAGACGCCGCCACCGCCTGCGCCACCTGCTGAGTCTGGAAGTCCACTACCAGGTCGTCGCCCAACAGCAGGCCCCATTCGCGAATCAGGTACTGCGCCAGCGCGTCTTCGGCAGTGGGCGTGTTGTTGGCGGTCACAATGCCGGGTTCCAGCATAATGACCATGTCGCCGCCGGCATCCAGGTAGTCCGCCAGCAGGTCCACTTCACTGCGCGCCAGCGGCACCAGCGGCCCGGCGATGACGATTAACGAAGCATCTTCGGGAATCACGCCCTCCACCAGCAGGTTGAGGGTCATGAGCGTATAACCGCGGCCGCGCAGTTCGCCCGCCGCGGTGCTGTAGGAAGCATCGCCGGTATCTTCCGGGTTGAATTCGCTGTGGCCGGTGAGGAAGTAGGCCGTTCGAGCTTCACCCATCAGGCGCACCAACGCGCCGGTGATCTCGGTTTCGTTCGCCACCGTCACCAGTTCGGTGCGCTCGCCCATCGTAATGGCGAGGGTGCGGTCCTGCGAAATCCCCAGCGCAATCGCCCCGACCGGGTCGTTGTTGGGGTCGATAAATTCGTAACTGACCAGATCGTTGCTGTTGAAGGCGTACGAATCCAGCAGGGTGCGCACGTTCTCATTGGCGCTCACCTGGGACTGCGCGGTGTAATACGCCTGAATCGTCACCGGCTCTTCCAACCCCGCCAGGATGCTGAGCGTTTCCGGGCTGAGCGTGCCGAGCTTGTCCTGGCTGAGGTCCCAGCGCTGGTCATACTGGCTGGCAAACCAGTTCAGCATCACGAAGATGCCGAGGAACGCCAGCGCCATGAGTACGGCGTTGCTGCCATAGCGCGCCGAGCGGCCGGTCAGCAGGTCACGGAAGCCCACCGGGTCAAGATACACCGAGGCCAGCAGGCCGATTACGCCCACAGCCAGCACCACGTAAAAGTAAACGTTGGGGGCGCGGAATATGAAGTACAGGCCGCCCGCCACCAAAAGCGCGCCGAGGCCGACCCAGAAGGCCAGCGGGGAATATTTCTTCATTTCGGGGTTCATCAGCGCCACCTCCGGCTCTGGAGCACCAGAGTCGCCAGTATCAGAAAGAATGCCGTCGCCGACAGGTAGTACACCAGGCCGGTCAGTTCGATTGCGCCGCGCAGCATGGTTTCAAAGTAGCGGTTGAACGCCATGTAGCGGCTCACTTCCGCCACCGCCCCACCGGCCAACGAGCCGGGGATGCCGATGAAGTACCACAGCGCCACGAACGACCCGATGGTGGCGATGAAGGTCGCCACCAGGTTGTCAAACAGGGCAGAGATGGCCACACCCAGAGCGGTGAACACCATCGTAAACAGCACGAGGGCCAGGTAGCCGGTAATGAGCAGGCCGCGGTCCAGCGGCGGTTGCACCATGCCGTTGAGCATGATGGGGTAGATGAGGGTCGTGGCCAGCACGGTCAGGGTGAACAGCACCCCGCCCAGCCACTTGCCCACCACAACGGCCCCGTCGTTCACCGGGGCGGTGAGCAGCAGTTCGAGCGTGCCCTGGCGGGCTTCATCCGAGATCAGGCGCATGGTGAGCGCCGGCATGATGAAAATCAGCATCGCCACCGCGATTTGCGTGATACGGTCCACGCTGGGGACGAAGTCCGGGTAGATGCCGGAATAGTAGACATCGCCGGCGAACAGCACACCAATGGAGAACAACAGCGCCGCCGCCATGGCATAGGCGATGGGACTGTTGAAGTAGGCGTTGTATTCGCGGCGGGCGATGATCCAGACGTTGCGCATAAGGTTCATCCCTCCGTGGTGGGTTCAGCAGTGAGTTCTAGGAAGATTTCTTCGAGCGTCATGCCGTGCTGCCGCAGTTCCAGCAGGTCGCAGTTCTCGGCGATGACCGTGCGGGCCACTTCCGGCCGGACTTCCACGCCCGGCTTGGTCTCAATCAGCAGCGCGCCGTCCTGGGCCAGTTCCACATCGGTGATGCCCTTGAGCGCTTTAAGTGTGGGGATGAGGCTCTTCGCCTTGGACTTGACGCGCAGGCTGAGGCGGCCACCGCCGGTGGTCAGGCGCGCCTCCAGGTTCTTGGCGGTGTCTTCGGCCACGATCTTGCCCTTGTTGATAATCAGCACCCGGTCGCACATCGTCTGCGCTTCGGCCAGGATGTGGGTGGACAGCAGGACGGTGCGCTCCTTGCCAATGTGCTGGATGAGGGCGCGCACTTCGCGAATTTGCGCCGGGTCGAGGCCGATGGTCGGCTCGTCGAGAATCAGCACTTCCGGCTCGTGCAGCAGCGCCTGGGCCAGCCCCACCCGCTGGCGCATGCCCTTGGACAGGTATTCGATGTAAGTTTCGGCCCGGTCGCTCAGGTCCACCTGTTGCAGCACGTCTTCCGCCCGTTCGATGCTGTTGGCCACGCCGTGCAGGTCGCCCATGTATTTCAGGTAGTCCAGCACGGTCATGTCGGTGTAGAGCGGCACGCTTTCCGGCAAATAGCCGACGCGCCGCCGCACTTCAATGGAGTCTTCCATGACGTCGTACCCGGCCACAACCGCTTTGCCGGAGGTGGCGGGCATGTAACCCGCCAGGATGCGCATCGTGGTGGTCTTGCCCGCCCCGTTGGGGCCGAGAAAACCGACGATTTCACCCTTTTCGGCGTGGAACTTGATATCGTCGATGGCGCGCCGAGCGCCGTAATCCTTGGTTAAGCCTTCTACCTGGATCATGCCGTCTCCCTTTAAGTATAGAAAGTCGTTCTGGGCAGACAAGAAAAAGCCCAGCGCCCGGAACCGGTCACTGGCTTTGTGGGTGTGTTGCCGTGTACGTTTATACAGAATTTCACGAACAAAGTCAAGCGGCAAAAGCCGAGGATGGCAGTTTTTTACACGAATTTTACGCCAAAGGTGTGCTGGGGTGCTGAAGGGCTGGCGCAAAAAACTGACCGCGCCCCACCGCCCCAGACAGCGTTTTAGCCGACTGGGCTGTGGCTAAAACTGGCTCGCGGGACAAAGACCGCAGCACTGCGGACATCAGAACTTCCGCACGCTTCTGTTTTGCATAGTTCACCCATTTTCGCCCGCCATACTGGTCATTTTGCCTTGTTTGAAATTCATATTGACTTATAAACTACTCATATTGCCTAGTATACTTGACATTTTCTGGTCTTTCTGCTATCCTGTAACCAGTGGAGTGACAGCATGAGCAAACTAACTCTTGGAAATCGTCTCAAAGTCGCGCGGGCCGAAAAAGACCTCTCGCAGGAAAGGCTGGCCAACCTCGTGGGCGTCACGCGCCAGACCATCAGCTCCATTGAAACCGGGCAATACGTCCCCTCCGCCCTGCTGGCGTTTCTACTGGCGCAGAAACTTGATAAACCCGTCGCGGACCTGTTCTTCATCAAAGGAGATAAAGCATGAACGCCCAACCTGTATCACACGATGAACGCACCGATTCGGTGGCAAACGTCAGTTACCGCTTCGCCTATCTCGTGATGTCCTTCGGCTTGCTGGCCAGCGTGGCCTACCGCAGTTTCATGCTCGGACAGAGCAGTTGGGACTTGCTGGCCCTGGTGCTCCTCGGCGGAGTCACCGCGACCTTCTACCAGGGAACGCACCGGATTCTGTCGCGGCGCTGGCTGATGGTCACCCTGACCACTGTCGTGATTGCCGGCCTGCTCGCTTTTGCCCTGGTACTCGCCCGGTAGACTTCTGCCGTGGAGTTCCGGCTTCGCCGGAACTCCGAGTCGTGGGACGCTTTTCCCACGACCATTTACCCCGCCTCGTCCGGCTCCAGCATCTGGATGTTTTGCCCGGCATACTTCTGGTACAGGTCGCCGCGGCGCGCCCGCCAGGCATCCAGCCCGCCACGCAGGTTCGTCACCCGCGGGTAGCCCTTGGCCTTCAAGTAATACGACACCATGACCGAAAGCCCGCCGCCGGGGCACACCACCAGAATGCGTTTGTCGCGCGGAATCTGCTTCAGGTACTTTTCCACTGTCAGCGAGAAACCCGGGACCTCATGGGCATTCGGCAATCCCTTGTATCGTCTGCGGTCGTCCGGCGGGCGCACATCCAGGATGAACGTCCCCTCGTCAAACAGGATTGACTCGTTGACCAGCGCGGGCCCCATGTTCACCACCGGCGTGCGACCGGCGAGGGTATCCCGAATCACCCTCACGGTGTAGTCGATATCGGCGGCGGTGTTGTCGCGTCCCAGGCTGAAACGGATGGTCTGGCGCGCCGCCTGAGCCGAAATCCCCAGCGCCTGCAAAACATGCGAAGGCGCGTCGTCTCCGGTACTGCACGCTGACCCCGCCGAAACCGCCACGCCGCGGAAGTCCAGCATCGCCATCAGTTCAGCATTTTCCACGCCGGGAAAAGTCACGCTGAGGGTGTTGGGCAGGCACTCGGCCTCTTCGGGCGAGTTGATGACGCAATCCGGCTTGGCCTGCTTGAGCCGCTCAATCAGCCGCCGCCGCAGGGCGCGTGTCTCCGGGGCGTGCGCCAGCAGGGTTTTCACGTCCTGGCAGGCTGCGCCAAACCCCACAATGTTGTGCAGGCTTTCGGTGCCGGCCCGCAGGCCGCCTTCCTGATGCCCGCCGTGAAGCAGGGGCTCAAACGGACTGCCCTGCTTCACATACAGCGCGCCGATGCCTTTGGGGCCATAAAGCTTGTGCGCCGAGAAGGCAGCATAGTCCACCCCCCAGCCGTGCAGATCCACCGGAATCTTGCCGGGCGCCTGCACGCAGTCCGCCAGCACGAGGGCGCCGTGCCGCTGGGCGATTTCGGCGACGGCGCGGATGTCCTGAATCACACCGGTTTCATTGTTGGCGACGATGCAGCAAACCAGGAATGTGTCGGCGTCGATTTGGCGCTCCAGTTCATCCAGCCGGAGGCGGCCCCGGCCGTCCACCGGGCAAACCTCCACGACAACGCCGCGGGTTTGCAGATGCGCCAGGGTGTTCAACACCGAGGGATGTTCGATGGGGGTCGTGATGATTTTCTTGCGGCCCGGAAAGAAGTGCGCGCTGGCAGCGTGAACCACGGCATTGTTGGATTCGGTGGCGCAACTGGTGAAGATGATTTCTGCCGCGTCCGCCCCCACCGCGCCGGCCACCTGGCGGCGGGCCTTCTCAACCATTTCGGCGGACTTCCTGGCGATGCCATACAGCGAGGAAGGATTGCCATAGTGCGAGGTCAGCACGCGCGTCATTTCGCGCTGGACGCGCCGGCTAACCGGCGTGGTGGCGTTGTGGTCCAGATACACGCGCCGGTTGAAACGAAAAAAGTGCTTCAGAAAGGCCAGATTCTCTATTTCCATCGGTTTACTCCGTAGTTGAACCTCTATTATGCCATCTCGGCGCGGGTCGCATCGGTCAGAGGGTGTCGGCGCGCCTGGGGTACTTAGACAACCCTTCCTGCTCACTTGCACAAGCATAGCAAGCCATTGTGGAGGAAAGATGGAGAAGAACGGCAAGGTTTATGGAGATTCGTGGCGGCAATAATCCGGGTTGGACAGTACTCATGCGCCATTTGCCATGCGTCACACCCTCATCAGCCGCTCGTTTTCCACGTCAAACCCTCCCGAAAGGAACCCACATGCGCTTCAACAGAAGCCTCGGTTTTACCCTGCTCGCCATTTATCTGATCCTCATCGGACTGGCCGGGTTGTTCGGCCTCAGTTTCTCTGGCATGGGCTTCCTGCTGGCCCTCCTGGCGCTGTTCGCCGGCGCGCTCATCCTGCTGGGTCGCTAGCCGCCGCTCCTATTCGCAAACCTGGGACGGGGTTTGTCATGGAATCATCCGGAAATTTGCCTTCTCGCGCCCGGCTTCTTCAACTTATAATGAAGGGGCAACTTCACCTGAAGGTGGTCTAAGTGCCAGTTTACAACATCAACGGCCAGGAACTGCATACCGTCGAGGAAGGCAACCCCAATCGCCAGAAAGCGATTCTGATTCACGGGTGGTCCTCCTCCTCCTTTGCGCTCTCGCCCATCTCCGCCCTGCTCAGCCAGCGTTTTCACTGCATCTCAGTGGACCTGCCCGGTTACGGCAACAGCCCGCCGATGAAAGACCGCGTCACAATTCAGGCCTACGCCGAACTGCTCGCCGACTTCATTGAACAACACAGCGACGGCCCGGTCGTGCTCATCGGCCACTCCATGGGCGGCATGACGAGCATCAACCTGGCGCTCACCCATCCCATTCTGGTGCAGCGCATGGTGCTTATTTCGCCGACCATCACCGGCCGCCTGTCCACCATGATTAACACCACCATTTCCCCGATCACCCTGATGGAACGCTTCGGCCTTGGGCAGTTCATCATCTCGGCGGTCGAGAGTCTCTTCGTCGGCATCACCGACCGCCTGATGCGCCCGATTTCCTTCGCCGACCGCAGCGGCATCACCCAATCCGATTATGCCCGCCTGCGTGCCGACGCCCGCCGCCCCGGCCAGGGTCGCACCCGCGCCGAATGCTACTACGCCATGCGCGACAACGACCTCAGCGAACGCCTTGGCCAGGTGGAAACCCCCGCCCTCGTCATCTGGGGCGCGGAAGACAACACTGTTCCCCTGCGCGATGCCGGCGTCGTCGCGGACCTGTGGCCCAACGCCGACCTGCGCCTGCTGCCCAAAGCCGGCCACTGGCCCCACTTTGAAGCCCCCGAAGCCACCCGCCGCGCCGTCGCCTCCTACCTCGGCCTGCCGCTTCTCAGCGACAAACTCCACGCCGCCGTGGACGATGCCGAAATCGGCCGCATAGACGAAGCTGCCAACTTCCTGGCCCACTCCGGCATCGGCAACGGCATGAACCTCGCCCAGCGCACCCGTCTGGCCGCCCAACTGCGCCAGTACAACTTCCCGCCCTACCGCAACATCGTCAGCGCCAACACCACCGATGCCCAGGAAATGTACATCATCCAGGGCGGCACCGTGGAAGTGTGGGCCGACCCCGAAAACCCTGGCGACCTGCCAAAGCAGCCCCGCCGCGTGGCCAGTCTGAAACCCGGCGAAATGACCGGTGAACTGGCGATGCTGGACCAGGGCCTGCGCACCGCCGACCTCATCTCCGGCCCCGAAGGCGCAGTCGTCCTCGCCCTGGACCGCCAGCGCCTTCTCGCCCTCGCCGAGGACGACCCCGAAATCGGCTCCATCCTCCTCTGGAACATCGCCAAGGCGATGAGCCAGCGCGTGCGTTTCATCCTCTGGCAATTGCAGCGCGCCAACCAGCGCGCCCGCACGGAAGAGAAGATGCTCAAGGAAGAGCGCGTGCGCCAGTCCGGCCAGTTCCAGACCACCTACACCGGCCAGCCGCAGTAGGCCACAGGAACCGCAACCCAACAGCCCGGACCCCCGGGCTGTTTTTGTTCGGCTTTCCACTAAGGTAGAATTTTCCCAATGCCACATCGCCTTTCCCGCCGCGAATTCCTCAAAGTGAGCAGCGCCGCCGCCGGTGCGCTGGCCGGCGTCGCGTTCACTGGGGACTTCCCACCCGAACAGTACGAAGACCAGCCGCTGCGCATGGGGCGCGTGGCGTATGACTCCATCAGCGTCTTTGACGCGCCCAAACTCAACGCCAGCACCGTCGGTTATCGATTCCGCGACGAACTGATGAACATCTACCGCCGCATCACCCCCGTGGACGGACCGGCCTACAACCCCCTCTGGTACCGCGTGTGGGGCGGCTACGTCCACAGCGCTTTCGTGCAGGAAGTACAGGTGCGCTTCAATGAAGTGCAGGAAACCTTCCCCGCCGGCGGCCAACTCACCGAACTCAGCGTACCCTTCAGCCAGCCCTACAACTTTGACCGCTACGAAGGTTGGACGCCGCATTCCGAATTCCGCCTGTACTACGGCTCCACCCACTGGGTCACCGGCCTGGTGGAAGGCCCGGATGGCGGCGCGTGGTACCAGCTCACCGACGAACTCTCTGACACCTTCAAATACTACGTCCCCGCCCAGCACCTGCGCCCCATCCCGCCGGAAGAACTGGCCCCGATTAACCCGGACAGCGCCGACAAGCGCATCCAAATCGACCTCACCTGGCAAACCCTGACCGCCTACGAAGGCGACCAGGCCGTGCTGCGCACCCAGATTTCAGGCGGCGTGGGCGGCCCGGTGCCCGCCGGCAGCCTTTCGGCCGATACCCCACTGGGGGACTTCAACATCCAGGCCAAGACCGCCAGCAAGCACATGGGCGCCAGCCGCCTTACCGACACGCTGGGCGACCGCGCCCTGCCCGGCGTCCCCTGGACGATGTTCTTTGAAGCCGTCGGCGGCTACGCCATCCACGGCGCCTACTGGCACAACAATTTCGGCTGGCCCATGAGCCGAGGCTGTGTCAACATGCGCAGTGACGAAGCCAAATGGCTGTTCCGCTGGATCACCCCCGACTGGGATATCAACGCCGTGGAATCCTCCGCAGACTGGGAAGCCCGCGGCTTCGGCACACCGGTACGCATCATCAAAACCTGAATGAAAACCATCGCTTGCGCCCCGATACGCATTTGCGACAACGGCGGCTGGACCGATACCTGGTTCGCCCGCCATGGCGCGGTCTGCCATGTGGCGGTCACCCCCATCGTGCAGGCGCAGGTGGAAACCGTGGCGCGGGGCACGCTCCAGAAACGGGTGTGGCTGGCGGCCTCCAATTTTGGCCAGGCTTACTACTTTGACCCCGGCAACGGCGGCTATGAGAAACACCCGCTGCTGGAAGCCGCTATCGCCCGCATCGGCCTGCCGGACGATGTCGACGCCAAAATCACGCTGCACTCGCGCACCCCGCCCGGCGCGGGCACCGGCACCTCGGCGGCGGTGTGCGTGGCGCTCCTGGCCGCGCTAGACGTGCTGCGCGGCGGCCAGCTCAGCCTGCGCGACCTGGCCTATGAAGCTTATGCCGTGGAAACCGAGATGCTCGGCCGCCAATCCGGCATCCAGGACCAACTGGCGGCCGCCTATGGCGGCATCAACTGGATTGAAGTGGATGACTATCCGCAGGCGCGCGTTCGGCCGCTGGCCCTCAACCTGCCCTTCCGCAAGACGCTCGAGTCACAATTGCGCCTGGCCTATCTGGGCGCGGCGCACAACTCCAGCGGCGTGCACGAGATGGTGATTCGTGAACAGGAAGACCTGGGGCCGGACAGCCCGCGGCTGGAAACCCTGCGCCGCACCGCCGCGCAGGCGCGCGACGCCCTGCTGGCCGAAGACCTGCCCGCCTACGGCCGCGCCCTCACCGCCAACACCGAAGGCCAGATGGCGCTGCACCCTGACCTCGTGAATGACACCGCCCGGCGGCTGATAGAAATAGCAAAAGCCCACGGGGCGCTGGGTTGGAAGGTGAACGGCGCCGGCGGCGAAGGCGGCTCGGTGGCGCTCCTTGCTGCCGGGGGCACCCAGGACGCGCTGGTGACCGCCGCCAAACAGGAACTGCCCCAGGTGGCGTTTCTTCCCCTGCGCCTGAGTCCCGGCGGCGTGCGCGTGCAATCTTTCGATTAGCAATAAAACGACCTCCCGAAACCGGGAGGTCGTTTTATTTGGTCTGAATCACATCCGGTTATCAGATACCGGAACAGTCAAGGGGATCATTGAACTTGAAGTGGGTCAGTGGGAAGTAAGTGACGTTGTAAAGATAGTCCTGAGCCTTGATACGCCAGTACACAACATCCGTCGCTGTCGGTACGCCATCCGTAGCGCTGTCCAGGTTGGCGAACGCCTCATAAGTGTTCGAACCGATGTAGGGCAGCGAGTACAAGTATGGGAACGGCGTGCTGAAGCTCGAGTCATTAATCGCGTATTCGAGCGTCACGCTCATAATGCCATCGATGTCGGTCACCTCCACTGTGTACTGATTGGTACAGGAAAGGATGGTGGTATTGTCGCCGGGGGCGTTAATCAGGTTGAAGAACGTATTGGGGTCCGGCGTGGCGGTCGGCGTGGGATTGGGCCCGCAGTCCAAAGTATCGGTGTAGGAGCGCGGGGTGGTCGGGTAGGTTTGCGTCCAGCCGGGATTGTCAATCATCTGGAAGCGGTAGTACACCGTGTCCGTGCCGGGGGTGCCGGAGGTATCCAGTTGCGTGGTGCGGCTGTAGGTGCCACCGCCCTGGTCGAACAGCAACTCATAGTTGGGGCTGGTGAAGCCGGGGTCATTGACAGACCACACGAGTTTCACCTGCATCACGCCGTCCGGGTCGGTGACATCAATGCTGAACAGGTTGGCGCAGGTGCCAATGCTGGTCACATCTGGCCCGATGGGGTTGCTGAATACCGCGTTGGTCCCACTGCCCCAGGTGGTGGCCGTTGGCGTCTTGGTCACGGTCGCGGTGCGGGTGGCCGTGGGCGTCACCGGCGTGGGGGTGCGGGTGGCGGTGGCCGGCCCGCTGGTATTGGTGTTGGTGCGCACCGGCGTGAGGGTACGGGTGGGCGTGTTGCTCGGCGTCAGCGTGATGGTGGGCGTGGTGGTCGGCACGTTGGGCACATACAGCCCCTGACCCACCAGCAATACTGTGGAAGTGCCCATGCAATTGGCGCGCTGGATGTCCGTCATCGGCACGCGGAAAGCGTTGGAAAGCGAGAACAACGTGTCGCCGGATACGACGGTGTAAACAATCCAGCCGTCCGGCGGGCCGCACTCGATGGCGGTGGCCGTGGGCGTGGCGGTGGGGCGGCCGTCAGCAGTGTTGCTGGGGGCGGGCGTGCTGGTCGGCTGGCCGGGTTCCGCCGTGTCGGTGGGCGGCACGGGGGTCAGGGTGGCTTGTTCCGCGGTTGGGGATAGCGGGACAACCACTAACGTAGCTTCCGGGTTGGAGTCCAGCCAGCGCTGGATATCCTGGTCGTCCATGTCGCCGCTTTCGGGCGGGGTGGTGGCGTTGAGGATGCGGGCGGTCTCGCCCGCGCCCAGCACCACGCTGCCGCCGTCATTGCTGAGGGTACACATGCCTTCGAGGCAGGTGATGATGGTTTCGCCGGTATCCGGGCTGACGCGCACATTGAGGTAAGAACCGCGCACCGACGCCAGGCCGGAGGGGGTATCGATGTTGACCTGGCCGCCGTTGAGGATGATCCACAGTTCGCCGATGTCCAGTTTGAACAGGGCGAACACGCCATCGGTGGTGTTGTCCATTTGTTCGAGGGTGAAGGTCGTCAGCGGGCCGACGCGCACGATGGTACCGTTGGAGATATCCACCCGGGCGCGGCCGTCTTCATGGGTCACGACCTGGTCGCTCACGCTGATGATGACCCCGTTGGTAGCGTTCACCAGCAGGCCGTCGGTGGGTTTAAGCGTCTGCACCGTGCCGCTGATTTCGTTCAACGCGGCGGTAATCGGTGCCGTGGTGGTATCGCCGCGGCCCTGGGCACACGTCAATGCGCTCAACGCCAGGACAGCCAGCACAATCAAGGGACGGTTTTTGGTAGCCATAGATAAATCCTTCTCAACGAATCAAAAGTCGCCAGGTTGACCTGATAACCTAATGTACGGTAAGTGTAGCCGCCAACCAATAGGAATTTAGTCCCCGATGGGTGTTAAAAGCATTGCGGAGAGAGTGACCAGACCTCCGCTTACTTCGCGGCCGGGCCGGCCGCCTTGCCCTGCTCAATGGCCTTGTCCACATTCACCATCGGCAGCAGCAGCAGCCCCGCCAGGAAGAAGAAGATGATGGAGAGCAGCCCCAGCCGCAGGGAGCCGGTTTGCTGGTTGACCACGCCGAAGACGAACGTGCCCATCCATGAGGTGCCGCGCTCGCTGACCTCGTAGAACGAGTAGAACTCGGCTTCCTGCTCCTTGGGAATCATCTGGGCGAACAGGCTGCGGCTCAGCGCCTGGCTGCCACCCAGCACCAGCGCAATCACGAAGCCCAGCACCCAGAATTCCAGTTCGGCCTGGGTGATGCCCAGCGAAGTGGTGTTGAAGTTGCGCATGCCGCCCCACGCATAGATGGTGGTGATGCTCCAGATGACGAGGCTGATGATGATGGCGCGCTTGGTGGTGGTTTTGCCCGCCAGCCAGGCGAACCCATTGGCACCAAAGTAGGCCACAAACTGAATCATCAGGATGACGAGGATGAGGTTGGTGGACGACATGCCCAGTTCTTCGGCGGCGAAGATGGCGGCGATGGCGATGACGGTCTGGATGCCGTCGTTGTACAGCAGGTAGGCGGCCAGGAACTTCATCGCTTCCGGCAGGGTGCGGCTTTTGCGCGCCAGGAACAAAACCAGCACGATGACCGGCCCGACCGCCGGGGCAATGACCAGCGTGGTGGGCAGGTTGAGGAAGAAGAACACCGGAATGAGAAGCGGCAGGGTCATCAGGATGGTGATGGTGAGTGTGGGCACTTCGATGAGCTTCGCCAGTTGCGAGAAGCCGATGCTCAGGTAGGTTTCGCCCTGCGGCAGGGGGCGGATGGCATGGCGCGACTGGATGCTGCGGAAGGTGATCTGGCTGAAGCCCAGCCACCACAGACCTGCGGATGCAAGGCTGATGCGGGCGACCATTGCGGTATCCAGACCGAGGTTTTCGCCGAACATGAACAGCGCCAGGTTGAGCAGCAGGAGCAAACCGCCGCCGGCGTAGCCCATGGCGAATCCGCGCGCCGAGACTTTGTCGCGCATGTCTTCGCTGGCGATGTCCGGCAGGTAGGCGTTGTAGAACACGATGCCGGCGCCAAACGAGATGTTGGCGACGATGAACAGCAGGCCGCCCAGCCAGTGCAGGCCGGGCGTCAGGAAGAACAGCAGGATGGTGGAGAGCGCGCCGAGGGTGCTGAAGAACATCATCAGCCGCTTGCGCATGTGGGAGTAGTCCGCCAGCGCGCCCAGGATGGGCAGGAAGGTGACCTGCATCAGCACCGAGGCTGAGATGCAGTAGGCGAAATACGAGTCGAAGGCGATGGGCACATTGCCGAGGTGCAGCAGGCCGTTGGCATCCGCGGCGCCTTCGGCGAGGCTGGTGAGATACGGGCCGAGAAAGACGGTGACGACGGTGGTGCTGAAGGCCGAGTTGGCCCAGTCGAACATCGTCCAGCCGAAGATTTCTTTCTTGTCATTCATGGGTTTGGCGGCGGTGGTCATGGGGCATCCTCCTCACGGGATGGCATGGGTTTGGGTAATGGTACTGGAAAACGGGCATTCCGGCCCGCGCGACCGCGCAGGGAGTTGTTGGCGATAGAGAGAAAAACCCCTGCGGGGCGGGAAAGTTACCCTGCGAGGGATACCTGGCGAGGGAAAGATGGGCGTGTCTGGTTGAGTTTGTCATTCCGAGTGACCGAGCGCAGCGAGGGAAAGAGGAATCTCGCGAGAGGCGAGTTGATTGGGTGTGTGTGGGCGACGGAAAGACTCTGCGTGAGCGAGGCGGGTTGGTACGAACCGGGTGGAATTGGCAGCGAGCCTGGTGATCGCGAGATTCTTCGCTTCGCTCAGAATGACAAGAGGGGGCAGGCTGTTTCCAGGAGGGCGGCGGGCGCAGCATGCTGCGCCCCTACAGGGAGCAAGGGGGATGAACGCCGGGTGGGAGTGTTTGCCCCCTACCCAGCACTTCGGCACTTCCGGACGCCTTTGCCTTGAACAGGTTGACACATCCACCCCGCGCCTGTACAATGCCCTGCGTCAGTTTTCACAAAGTGGGCACACGTCTGTTGGCTGCACTTATATTGAAGTGAAAACCAAAAACACCTTTGTGTGAGGAGAAACCACAATGTCACAACTTGGTTTAACCGCATTTGAAAATGCGGCCATCTGGGCAGTGCTGGGCGTGGCCGTTTTGGGCCTGGCCTATGCGCTGTTCCTGCGCAAGCAGGTGCTGGCGGAAGACACCGGCACCGCCAAAATGCAGGAAGTGTGGGGCGCCATCCGTGACGGCGCCGATGCTTACCTGCGCCGCCAGTTGCGCTCCATCATCCCCCTGATCGTCATCCTGACCATCGCCATGTACTTCTCGGTCGCCATTGTGCCGCCCACGCCGGAAGCGCTCGAACGCTTCCACGGGCTGGACAACGCCACCGTGAGCCTATACATCGGCCTGGGCCGCGCCATCGGCTTCATCATGGGCTCGCTGTTCTCGCTGACGGTCGGGCAGATCGGCATGCGCATGGCGGTGCAGGCGAATGTGCGCGTGGCCTCGGCGGCGCGCTACTCGTTTGGCGACGCGCTGCGCATCGCCTACCGCGCCGGCACCATCACCGGCATGCTGACCGACGGCCTGGGCCTGCTGGGCGGCACGCTCATCTTCGTGGTCTTCGGCATCGCCGCGCCGGATGCGCTGCTGGGCTTCGGCTTCGGCGGCACGCTGCTGGCGCTGTTCATGCGCGTGGGCGGCGGCATCTTCACCAAGGCCGCGGATGTGGGCGCGGACCTGGTCGGCAAGGTGGAGAACGACATCCCTGAAGACGACCCGCGCAACCCCGCGGTGGTGGCCGATCTGGTCGGCGACAACGTGGGCGACTGCGCCGGCATGGCCGCCGACATCTTCGAATCCTACGAAGTGACCATCGTTTCCGGCCTCATCCTCGGCGTGGCGCTGTTCCACATCACCGGCCACATCGAATGGCTGATTTACCCGCTCATCGTGCGCGGCATCGGCGTGCTGTCCTCCATCATCGGCACCTACTTCGTTAAGGCCGGCAAGGAAGGCACCAGCGAGAAAGCCATGAGCGCTATCTTCTCCGGCTTCCTGACTTCTGCCGCCATCTCGGTGGTGCTGTTCTTCATCGCGGCGTACTTCTACCTTAACGTGTTCGCCGGGAACGACCCCATGCCGGGCGGCTGGTGGCGCACACCCCTCGCCGTGGGCGTGGGCGTGCTGCTCGCCATCCTCATCGACCGCATGACGGAATACTTCACCGGCACGCACAAATCGCCGGTGCAGGAAATCAAGAAAGCCGCGGATACCGGCCCCGCCACCCTGATTTTGCAGGGCATCGCCGTCGGTTATGAATCCTCCGTGTGGGCGGTGGTCACCATTGCCGCCACCATCGTCGGCTCCATCTTCATCTTCGGCGGCCTGAGCGCCGACCCGGTGGAGAACGTCACCTTCATTTTGTACGGCGTCGCCATGACCGGCATCGGCATGCTGACGCTGACCGGCAACAACGTGGCGATGGACTCCTTCGGCCCGATTGCCGACAATGCCGCCGGCATCGGCGAAATGTCCTGGTCCGAGACCAAGACCGAGGAAACCGACCGCGCCCAGCAAATCATGGCCGACCTGGATGCGGTGGGCAACACCACCAAAGCCATCACCAAGGGCGTCGCCATCGGTTCGGCGGTCATCGCGGCGGTCTCGCTGTTCGGCTCGTTCCTGGTGGACGTGAGCCGGGCGCAGGCCTCGCTCGGCATCCCGCTGGCCGAACGCATCGCCAACATCGGCATCCGCGTGGACATCCCGCAGGTGTTCGTCGGTATGCTCATCGGCGGTGCGCTGCCGTGGCTGTTCTCGTCGTTCGCGGTGCAGGCCGTCAGCCGCGCCTCGGCGCTCATCGTGCAGGAGGCGCGCCGCCAGTTCCGCCTCGGCGTGCTGGAAGGCAAAGTGCCGCCGGACTACAAGCAGGCGGTCGGCATCGCCACCACCGCGGCGCAGAAGGAACTGGTGCCGCTGGCCCTGCTGGGCGTGCTGACCCCCATCCTGGTGGGTTTGCTGCTCAAAGTGGAGGCGCTGGGCGGCTTCCTGGCCGGCATCATCCTCTCCGGGCAACTGCTGGCGGTGTTCATGAACAACGCCGGCGGCGCGTGGGACAATGCCAAGAAACTCATCGAAGATGAGCCGCGTGACGCCGCCAAGGGTCTGGGCAAAGGCTCAGAGCGCCACAAGGCCGCCGTCGTCGGCGACACCGTTGGCGACCCGATGAAAGACACCGCCGGCCCAGCGCTGAACCCGATGATTAAGGTCGTCAATCTCGTCTCGGTCATCGTGGCCCCCATCGTCGTGCAGTATGCCGAACTGGGTATCGGCGGCTGGGTGGCGGTTGCGCTGCTCGTCGCGGGCCTGTACTGGGCTATCCGCACCAGCAAGCGCCCCGCCGAAGCGCTGACCAAGTAACCCCGGTTGGTTCGTCATCCCGCGAGGGAGGCCGCAAGGTCTCCCTCGTTTTTATTCTGTATGGAGCGCAACGCGCGTTTTGCATGACGGAAGCCATGTTTCCCACCATTTTCCGTACTCGTACGCCGATAAAACTTGCATCCACCGCGAATTCAGGGCATACTACAATAATGGAAGGATTCTATCCACCGTATGGCTAAGATCGCGCTACGCGCCTATAACCATGAGATCGGCGAGATGGTCGACCACGGCCAGATCGACGAGGCCATCGCCCATTGCCGACACATCCTCCAGACCTACCCCCGGCATGTGGATACCTACCGCCTGTTGGGCAAAGCCTACCTGGAAGGCCAGCGCTACGGCGATGCCGCAGACATCCTGCAGCGCGTCCTGTCCTCGGTTCCCGAAGATTTCATTTCGCATGTCGGCATGAGCATCATCCGCGAGGATGAAGGCAACATGGACTCGGCCATCATGCACATGGAGCGCGCCTTTGAAGGCCAGCCCTCCAACCAGGCCATCCAGGATGAATTGCGCCGCCTGTACGGCCGGCGCGACGGCCGCGAACCTGGCCGCATCCGGCTGACGCGCGGCGCGCTGGCGCGCATGTATGCCCATGGCAACCTGCACGACCAGGCCGTGGCCGAACTGCAGGCCGCGCTCACGGAAGACCCACAACGGCCGGACCTGAGCATTCTGCTGGCGGAGATGTATTTCCAGCTGGGCAAGAAAGCCGATGCCGCCGACGCCTGCACCAAACTGCTGGCGAAACTGCCCAACTGCCTGGCGGCCAACCGGCTGCTTACCCTGCTATTAGATGAAAAGACGCACGCTGAAGAGAAGACCAACGTGCGCAAACGCTGGTTTGCGCTGGACCCCTACGCGGCACGCCTGCCCGCGATTGACGGCGACCCGGCCAGCGTGCCGGATGATGCCATCACGGTTGACAACCTTGACTATGACCCGAGTACGATGTCCCAACAGCCCGGAACCGGCAAGCCCGGCTGGGCATCTTCGCTGGGCGTGGACCTGGGTGAACAGGAAGAAAGCGCGGAATGGATGGCCGCCGGGGCGGCCGCCAGCGGCGGCAGTTTGTTCGGAAGCCGCACTGAGGAAGAATCCGCGGGCATCTTTGGCTCCGACTCACCGGCTGAGTCTTCGCTCTTTGGCGATTCCCAGGATGGCGGGGCCTGGGGCAGTTTTGGCAGCGACCAACCCGCCGCGGATTGGATGGCGCCTGCGCCAGCCACCGCAGCAGACGATGACACGCCAGACTGGCTCAGCGCTGCCGCACCGACTGCAGCATCGGAAGAGACCAGCGATGAAACACCCGATTGGTTGAGCGCTGCGGCACCCACCGGCGCATCGGATGAGTCCGCGGACAGCGTGCCGGACTGGTTGAGCGCAGCCGCGCCGGCCAACGGCGCGGGAGAAACTGCCGATGAAACGCCGGATTGGTTGAGCGCGGCGCCCGCGGCCAGCGCGCCAGAACCCGCAACAGAGGAAACACCCGACTGGCTGGCGGCCGGGGTAGCAGCCGGGGCCGCGGCCTCTGCGGCTGCACCGGGGGATGATTTAGAGAGCATGGACTGGCTGGACAGCCTGACTGATGAAGTGGGCAGTGACCTGCGCGCCGAAGCGGCGGCGGCACCTGTGGCTCCGTCAGCGGCAGCACCGGCGGATGACTTAGAGAGCATGGACTGGTTGGACAGCCTGACTGATGAAGTGGGCAGTGACCTGAAAGCCGAGGCCGCCGCTTCCGCCAAGACGATTCCCGGCAACGAAGAGAACATGGACTGGCTGAGCGACCTGGCAGGCGATTCGGCCGGCGCCGCCGCCGCCAAGCCGGAACCCGAACTGCCTGACTTCCTCAAAGAGGCAGGCTGGGAAGCGGGCAGCGGCGCGCCGGAACAGCCCTCTTCGATATTGGATGGTGAAGATGAACCGGCTGCGGGGGAACTGGCCCCCGGCGATGTGCCGGACTGGATGCAACAGCTTCAACCGCCGGCGCCCACCGCGGTGGACAACGACTTCGCGGCGGCGCTCAACCGGGCGGCGACAACCACCGGCGGCAACCTGGGCTGGGGCGAAGCGTCCGCTGACAAAGCCCCGGGCGACAACACGCTGGCAAGTTTCCTTGAAGAAACACAACCGACCGCCGCGGCCCCCGAAGACGATTGGTTCACCAACCTGACCGCTGAGGCTGACAAACCCCAGGGAGAAGAGACTATGGCCCCCACTTCCGCAGACGACGACCAGGATTGGCTGAAGAAACTGGGCGGCGAATCCTCCAGTTCTGACGACGACCTGGAGAATATGGACTGGCTGGACAGCCTGACGGAAGAAGTGGGCAAGGATCTGCGCGCCGAAGCCGCAGCAGCAGCCGCCCCCGCAGACGACGGCCCGGACTGGCTCAAGAACCTGGCGGGCGATGAACCTGCTGCACCGGCACCCGCGCCCGCGGCGGCGGCCCCGTCCGATGACCTTGAAAACATGGACTGGCTGGACAGCCTGACCGCCGAAGTAGGCAACGACCTGCGCGCCGAAGCCGCGGCCGCCGCCCCCGCAGCGGACGATGGACTGGACTGGCTTAATAACCTGGGCGATGCACCGGCCGCACCGGCATCTGCGCCCGCGGCGGCGGCCCCTTCCGATGACCTCGAAAGCATGGATTGGCTCGACAGCCTGACCGCCGAAGTGGGCGACGACCTGAAAGCCGAAGCCGCAGCCGCTGCGCACGTTGATGACGGCGAACCGGACTGGCTCAGGAATCTGGGCGATGAACCTGCCGCGACCACCACGCCTGCCAACACGGACGATGCGCTGGCCTGGATGGAGAACCTGGCCGCCAAGCAGGGCGCGGCCGAAGATGAACTCCTGACCCGGCCGGACAACCGGATGGATGAAGTGCCGGATTGGGTGCGGAAAGCCGCCGAGGCGCCACCCGCCCCACCCGCGCCCCGGCGTGAACCAGCGCCCGCGCCAGCTACACCTCCTGTTGAAAAATACGTACCACCCAGCAAGCCTGAACCGGCCGCGCCGGTTGGGGCGGGTACCAACTTATCTGAGGCCGAAGGGATGGACGATGCCCTCGCCTGGCTGGAAGGTCTGGCTGCCAACCAGGGGGCGGCCGAGGAAGAACTGGTGACGCCAGCGGAACGGCGAACCGGTGAATTACCTCGCTGGGTGGTCGAGGAAAGAGACGCGGCGGAACACGCTCCGGCTAAGGCCGAAGACGATATGGGCTGGCTGGATACACTGGCCGCAGAGACTCCTGCCGCATCGGAAGACGAGAATGCGGCAGACGATTGGCTGAAACAGTTGGAGGCCGAACAACCGACGCAGCCCGCCCCGCCGATTGCGGATGCCGGCGCGCCGCCCTCCTGGTTGGATGAGATTACGGAAGAACCGGGGGCCGGCATGATGGACGCGGCACCGTCGGTGCCGGAATGGCTCAAGGATGTAGCCGATGAAGGCCGGGCTCCCGAACCGGTGGGCGCACAACCGGAATGGCTGCCCGAAACCCCGGAAATCAGGAGTGAGGCTAGCCGAGGGGAGTGGCTGCCAGAAACGCCAGCAGCGGCGCACAAACCCATGGCGGAACCTGCCCCAGTGGCGGCGCATGAATCGGTTGCCGCCGGCGCGCCGGCCCCGCGGCCAACCCCGGTACGCGCCCCCACCGCAAAGCCGAAATCCGGCACTGCTGGCAAGACCGACGATATCCGCATCGCAGAGGCACGCCATTTCATGGCAGACGGCGATATCGAGAAGTCCGCGGCGGAATACGTCAAACTGGTTACCCGCGGACGGATGGTGGAAGATGTCATCGTCGACCTGCGCGAGGCGCTGCGGCGTCACCCGGTGGACGTGAGTTTGTGGCAGGCGCTGGGCGACGCCTATACCCGCCAGGACCTGTTGCAGGAAGCGATGGACGCTTATTCCAAGGCCGAAGACCTGCTGAGATTCTAGCCAGCCAGAAATCTGAACTCCCGGCGCAAGTGTGCGCCGGGAGTTTTTTGTTCAACGGGTATAATACGCCCGGCCTGCTTTCAGGCTGACTTACTCGAAATCATTGTGGAGGTATCTGTGGAACGAACATTTGTGATGGTGAAGCCCGACGGCGTGCAGCGCGGCCTGGTTGGCGAGATCGTGGCACGGCTGGAGCGGCGCGGCCTGCGGCTGGTGGCAGCCAAGTTTATGACGGTCGGCAAGGCGCTGGCCGAAGAGCACTACGGCGAGCACAAGGGCAAACCCTTTTATGCCGGGCTGGTGGATTACATCATGTCCGGGCCGGTATTGGCGATGGTGTGGGAAGGGCCGAACGCGATTGCCGCCATCCGGCAGACGATGGGAGCCACTCGCCCCACCGAAGCCGCGCCGGGTACCGTGCGGCATGACTTCGGTCTGGAGATTGGCCGTAACCTCACGCATGCTTCCGACAAGCTGGAGACTGCCGAACGTGAAGTGGCACTGTGGTTCAAGCCTGAGGAACAGGTGACGTGGACGCGGGACGTTGACCGCTGGGTGTTTGAGAAGGCGTAAGTAGAAATTCGTAATTGACAAAAAGACCTCCAGATGGAGGTCTTTTGATTTGCATAACGTATGACAGTCCGGAAAACTACTGCACGCGCACCAGCACCTTGCCATCAGACCACAGTTCCTCAAGCAGGTAATAGTCGCGCTGGGCTTCGCTGAACACGTGCAGCACCACATCGCCAAAGTCGGCCAGCATCCAGCCATCCATCGGATTGCCCTCCACGCGCGCGTTGCGTTTGTGGGATTTCTTCACCGCCTCGGTGGCGCCTTTAAGCAGCGCATTCAACATGCGCTCACTGGTGCCGGAACAGATGACGAAATAGTCGGTGAAGGGGGCTACATCACGGAGATCAAGCAACAGGATATCTTCGGCCTTCTTGTCTTCAAGTGCATCCACGAGCGTGCGTGCCAGTTCAATTGGTTCCAGAAGTCACCTCAAATGGTTGGCCCGATAGGGCGAGTGGTTGAATTATAGCGTATGACAGGATGCAATGCAGCGGGGAAGACAGTAGCGCCAGTCAACTGGCAGGCGGGCCAAAAGGCGCGGAATGGAGGCAAGTGTAGACCGACCCGCCGGGCCGGAGGTCGGATTTGAACAGATGCACGCCGCTCACCTGAGCCACCCCCAGAGAGGGGACTTCGTAATCCCGAACGATTTCGCTGATACGGCGGCTCTCCTGCGCGGAAGCGTTCTTTCCCACGCGTGCCAGCGTGAGGTGCGGGGCAAAGGGCCGCCCTTCTTCCGGAATCCCCAGGCGGGCGGCCTCCTGTTCGAGGCGGCGCTGGAGGCCTGCCAGTTCATCCGGGGCCCGAACCCCCACCCACAACACACGCGGGCGGGCGGCGTTGGGAAATGTGCCGAATCCGCCGACAGTGAACTCGAACACGCGGGTATGGCTGGCCTGTGCATTCATGAACGCAGTGATGAACTGGAGACTTTCATCGCCGACATCCCCCAGGAATTTGAGCGTGAGATGCAGTTTGGCAGGCGGCGACCAGCGCAGGGGCAGCCCGTGCAGGCGAGCCTGCAAATCTTCCGTGGTGAGTGAGAGTTTGGAAAGGAGCGGCGGCGGCAGTTCCAGCGCGATGAAGGCGCGCACAACAGCCATAGACTACGACTCAGCCGCGCGCAGGGCACGACTCACAGCGGCTTTTAGTTCCTGAAAACTGACAGGCTTGGTGAAGTAGGCGACAGCGCCTGCGGTCATGGCGGTATCAATGTCGGAGGGCAGGCCTTTGGCCGAGATGACGATGACCGGCAGGTTGTGGGTGCGCACATCTGCGCGCAGCTGGGCCAGGAAGGCGAGTCCGTCCAAGTCGGGCATCATCAGGTCGAGCAGGATGAGATCGGGGCGGCGGGCGGAAAGCGCGGCCATCGCCTGGCGGCCATCCTTCGCTCTTTGTACATCATTCCCACTGAGAACCAGCATTTCGCTGAACATTTCGGCGGTGGCGTCATCGTCTTCCACGACGAGGACACGCGGCAGGGTTTCCGGCATTGATCTCGCTTTGAAGGCAGGCTAATTTGAAAATAGCACAAAGCGTGCCGGAACGCAAATGAAGGCAGAAACCGGTAGAGGGAATCGCGGTAGGCGACCAAGCTGCGTTTGGCTAAAGCCCGCTGTCGGATTCATAAACAAGTCAGTCCTCGTATTTCAGGAGGCGGGCGTAATCTTCGGGCGTGTCCACGTCGAGGCTGGCGGCGGGGTCGAGCCAGGGAACGTAGTCCGGGTCGAAGTGCCGGAAAAGGGCGCGGCCGCCCTGGTCGCCGGAGAGGTCGGCCAAGTGCAGGAAGGTGCGGCGACCGAAGAGCACCGGGTTGCCGCGCTGGCCGTCAATGAGCGGGGCGACGATGGGATGCCGGGTGAGACTGTAGCGTTCCACCAGGGCGCGCACCAGTTCGGGCGGAGTCTGGGGTTGGTCCACCAGCAGAAACACGGCCGCGCCGGATTGCGGCGGCAGGGCGGCCAGCCCGACCTGCACCGAGCCGCTCTGCCCTGATTGCCAGTCGGCATTTTCCACGAATTGCACAGTCAGACCGTTGAGCGCGGCGCGTACTTCTGCAGCCTGCGCGCCCAACACGACGACGACCGGCTCCAGCCCGGCGGCCAGGGCAGTCTCACACACGGCGCGAACAAAGGGCTTGCCGCGCCATCCGAGCAGTTGTTTGGGCTGGCCCAGCCGCGCAGAGCCGCCGGCAGCCAGCACCACTCCGGCGACAGGTTCCACCACGCTCCAAATCTGCGTGGTTGGGTCTATCGATTCGAGATGAGCGGGGATGACAGCGGCATAGCCAGCCGCCAACAACGCGGGGGCCAGTTGGGCGGCCGCGGCGGCCCGGGCGGGATCATCGGCCTGGTTGAGCAGAGCGATGAGCGTGGCGGAGGGAGGTACGTTTTTGCGGCCTCCCTGCGGATGAGTCAACACAGCGGTAAGCGCACTTGGTGTGACGATGTCGCCGGGGTTCAATCCGGAGAGGGCGGCGAAGATTTCCGGGCGGTGGGTGGTGATTTCCGAAAGTGGCTGACCCACCCCACCCCAACCGGCAACGACAACAACTGTATCCACGAACGGAGGGATGGCGGGTTCGTGGGCGGCGGGGGCTTTCAGGGGGCGGCGGCGCGAGCCGTCGGCTTCGATGAGCAGGGGAAAGTCTCCGGCGCGGGTGTGGAGGGCGGCCAGATGTGCGGGCTCCAGCCCGGCGGTGCGGCCATCGTCGCCAACCGGGCCGGTGAAGAGGGTGACGCCCTGGGTCGGGAGGTCTTCGGGCAGGGGCGTACCGGGAAGAAGAATCGTATGATGGTCTGCCTGCGCGGCCTGTTCGGCGGCGAGATGGGTGCTGGCCGCCAGCCAGACGGCGTTTCCATGTTGACGCGCCTGGGTGAACAGGGCGGTTGATTTGCCGCCAGCGCCAACGAAGGCAACGCGCGCCCCGGCGGCCAGCGGCAGGGCGTCAATCAGGCGCATGGGCGTTGTAGAGCAGGGCGCGGATGGCCAGGCGGGTGAGGACGGCTTCCAGCACGCCGCCGCCGATGGCGAGGGCTTTGTCCGAGATGCTCGTGCAATAGGCAGGGTCAGAACGCGGGTCGAGGTCGCCAATCTTGGCGCCGGGTTCGACGTGCAGGCCGGGGAACAGCAGGCCGCGCAGGACGCCGGGAAACGGCGCGGTGATGACCTGACCGCCGGCCTCGGCGATGGGCGCGCCTTCGTCCAGCAGGTCGCCGATAGCGGCATGGGCGATGAGTTTGCCCGCGGCCGGCGCGCGCAGCACGCGCTCCGCGCCGCGCCCGCCCACGGATTCGGGGACGCCGGTGTCGGTGGCGGCGCGGCCTTCCCAGTAGACACGCCCGAGGTTATGGCCGCGCTGGGTCTCGACAACGGCGTGACAGTCCTGCCCGGCAGTAAAACCGGGGCCGAGGCCAATAACGAGCGGCGCGGCATCCATGCCGGCGATGGAGGCGCGCTTGGCAAGGCGGGCATCCACCAGCACGGCCGGGCGCAGGGCGGGCAGGCACATGAGGTCCGGGTCGATGAGGATGGGGAGTTCGCCGCTGGCGAGGATGTCCAGTGCGGCGGTGAGGTCTGTGGCGCGGCGCGCGGTAAGCCCCTGCACGGTGTGGCTGCCGGAGAACACGGCCTGGGCAAAGGAGGCCATGCGGCGCACGACCAGCGGCTCCGGCAGTTCGGTGATGAGGACGGACAGGCCGGCACGGTGCAAGCGGGCGGCCACGCCGGTGGCCAGGTCACCGCCGCCGCGCAGGAGGACGATGGAATTCATGAGGAGGATTATACGGGAGAGCGGGACTTCTCTTATAATGGCCGGGATGAATGACGCCCACGAATCCCGCAATACCTTCGTCATCGGTCATACCAATCCGGATATGGATTCCATCGCCGCGGCGGTGGGCTATGCCTGGTTGTTGCGCGAGCGCGATGGTGTGGCGGTAGAGGCGGCGCGCGCAGGCGCGCTTAATGCGCAATCGGCCTGGACGCTGGAACGGCTGGGTCTTGAAGCGCCGCGCCTGCTTACCGACGCTTCGCCGCGCTTTGAGTCGGTGAGCCGCCGATTGGATACTACCGCGCCGGACCAGCCCCTGCGAGACGCCTGGGCCATCGCCAGCCGCACCGGCGGCGTGGTGCCGGTGGTGGCCGCCGACGGCATGCCCTACGGCCTGATCACCGGCTGGAGCCTGTTCAAGTACCTCACGGACGTCATTGGCCCGCACCCGCGAGGGCAGGAAAAACCGATGGCCGAAGTGCTGGACGCGCCGTGCCAGACCGCCTGCTCCACGGATATAGCGGCGTTCAAAGCCAAGGCGCACATCCGGGACAGCCTGAACCGCATCCTGCGAATGGAGTCAAATGACTTCTTTGTAGTAGACGACGATGGCCGCTACCTGGGCATCGTGCGCCAGCGCGACCTGCTCAACCCGCCGCGCCTGCGCCTGATCCTGGTGGACCACAACGAGCCCAACCAGGCAGTCGGTTCACTGGACGAAGCCGAACTGCTGGAAGTGCTGGACCATCACCGCCTCGGCAACCCGCCGACGCACACGCCAATCAAGTTTAAGGTGGACATTGTGGGGAGCACCAGCACGCTGGTGAGCGAGCAAATGGAAGAAGCCGGGTTGAGCGCGCCGCCGGCCATCGCGGGGCTGCTGCTGGCCGGATTGATGTCTGACACGTTGCAGCTCACCTCGCCGACGACCACGCCGCGCGACCACAAAGCCGCTGAACGGCTGGGCCGCTGGGCGTTTGTGGCCAATGGGCCGCTGAAAGGCGAAACGCTGGAAAGCTACGGGCGGCAGGTGGTGGAATCCGGCGCAGGGCTGGAATCGCGCAACCCGGATGAAATCGTCAACGGCGACATGAAGCCTTACGAAGCGGGCGGGCTAAAGTTCGCCATTGCCCAGGTGGAAGTGACAAAATTCCACGAGCTGGATCAATTCGTGCCGCCGCTGGTGGCGGCGCTCAACCGGATGCGGGACAAGAAGGGGTTGGACTTCACCATGTTGATGATCACCAACGTGGTACGGGCCTCCAGCCGCATCCTGGTGTCTGACGCGGCGCCGGCAGCCTTGGATGAACTGCCCTACCCACCCCACCGTGACGGCAGCCGCGTGGCCGAAGGCGTGGTGAGCCGCAAGAAGCAGTTGCTGCCCACTGTGCTGGGGTTGCTGGAAAACTAAGGGAACAAGGCCGGCTCCGCCATGTCACTTTACGCTGAAATCGCTCGCTTGCAGGCCGCTGGAGAAGCCGCGGCGCTTTGCACCATCGTGCGGGCGCACGGGTCCACGCCGCGCCGCGCCGGCAGCAAGATGCTGGTCTACCCCGACGGGCACTTCAGCGGCACTATCGGGGGCGGGCAGATGGAGCACCGCGTGGTGCAGGAAGCGCTGGCCGCCCTGAAGGACGGCCAACCGCGCCTGCTAACCTACGAACTGACCGACCCCGGCCGCGGCGACCCCGGCGTGTGCGGCGGCCAACTGGAGGTATACGTGGAACCAATTCTGCCGCAAGCGACGGTGGTGGTCTATGGCGCCGGGCATGTGGGCCGGGCGGTGGTGCACCTGGCCAAGTGGCTGGGAATGCGGGTCATCGCTGCCGATGACCGCGAGGGATTTACCGAGGCGGCGCCCGAAGCCGACGAACACCTGACGGTGGCCCCGGCCGCGCTGGCCGCGGCACTGACCATCACGCCGCAGACCTACCTGGTGCTCACGACCCGCAACGTGGAGGTGGACCTGGACGCCCTTCCACCGCTGCTGGATAGTGCAGCGGCGTACATCGGCATCATCGGGTCAAAACGGCGCTGGGAAACGGCGCGCAAACAACTGATGGAACGCGGCTTGCCGAAAGAACAGCTTGACCGGGTGGTGTCGCCGATGGGCGTGGAAATCCATGCCGAGACGCCGGAGGAAATCGCGGTGAGCATAATGGGAGAAATCATCGCCAGGATGCGGGGGTGAGGAAAGTCTTGTGGTCGAGGGGCGGGGAGTTGACGACGGCGTTGAAGGTTGCGAACAACGCTTAAGCGGGTAGAATCTGAAGTGAAAACAGGCACAAATTCATGTGGCATACCTACCTTAACGCAACGAGTTTAGACGAAGCCCTGGCCGCGCTGGCCGAAGGCGGCGCGGCGGCGCGCATCGTGGCCGGCGGCACAGACCTGATTCTGGAACTTGAGCGCGGGGTTCGCAAGGGCATCACCACGCTGATTGATATCACGCGCATCCCGGGGCTGGACGAAATCCGGCTCACGGAAGACGGGCGAATCCATATGGGTGCGCTGGTGACGCACAACCATGTGGTTGGCTCGAAGCTGATGCACGCACGCGCCCTGCCGCTGCTCCAGGCTTGCCGCGAGGTCGGCGCGCCGCAGATTCGCAACCGCGGCACGGTCGCCGGAAATCTCATCACCGCCTCTCCGGCCAATGACAGCATCACGCCGCTGATGGCGCTGGATGCATCGGTGACGCTGCGTTCGGTGAGGGGCGAGCGTGACGTGCCATTGAATGAATTCTTTACCGGCGTGCGCAAGACAGTAATGCAGCCGGATGAAATGCTGGCGGACATTCACTTCCCGGCGCTGGATCCGGCGACCCAGCGCGGCATGTTCTACAAGCTGGCGTTGCGCCGGGCGCAGGCGATATCCGTTATCCACCTGGCGATGGTGCTGACGTTGGAAGCCGATACGGTGACGGACGCGCGTCTGACGCTGGGCGCGGTGGCTCCCACCATTATCCATGCGACGGCGGTGGAAGAATTCCTGAGCGGCAAGAAACTGACTGACGCGGTAATCGCCGAGGCGGCGGAGCTGGCCGGCGCGGCGGCGCAACCGATTGACGACCTCCGCGGCTCCGCCGCCTACCGGAGCCATATGCTTAAGGTGTGTACGGCGCGGGTGCTGCAGGCGCTGGCGGAGGGACGTCAGGCGGCCCACACGCCGGAGGATACCGTGCTGTTGTGGCCGGGCCTCACCCCTGCCCCAGCATTAACGAAAGCGGCGCGCTTTGAGGGCGCGGAGCCTATTCAGACCACGATCAACGGGAAAGTACACACCTTCACCAGCGGGCATGAGAAGACCCTGTTGCGCCTGCTGCGAGAAGAGGCTCTGCTGACCGGAACTAAAGAGGGCTGTGCCGAAGGCGAATGCGGCGCGTGTACGGTCTTCCTGGATGGGGCGGCGGTAATGGCCTGCCTGGTGCCCGCGCCGCGGGCGCATGGCGCGACCATCACCACCGTGGAGGGTCTGGCGCAAAACGGCAACCTGCACCCGGTTCAGCAGGCGTTCATTGAAGACGGCGCGGTGCAATGCGGCTACTGCACGCCCGGCTTCCTGATGTCGGCGGCGATGCTGCTGAAGGAACGGCCGCACCCTGCCCGGGAAGATATTCAGACTGCCATTACCGGCAACCTGTGCCGGTGCACCGGCTATTACAAGATCCTGGAAGCCATTGAGCACGCTGCTCAGAAATCATGAGGTGACATTATGGACTATCGACAGTACAACAAAGGACCCGAAGAACGCAAAGGGATTCACCCCGCCTGGCGCGGTATCGGCTGCCTGATGATGCTCATCATCCCGGTGGTCGGGTTTGCCTCGTCGGACTTAATCATCCGCTTCGCGCGGGCCAATGTGGCGGGGTTCTTCGTCCCGACACAACTGCGCGGCAACCTCACCCTGCCGGGCTATGGCGTGGTGGTGGATTTCTGGGCGGTAATGGCGTTGACGCTTATCGTTTCGATCGTGCTGTTCGCGCTACTCGCGGTGCTGAATGCCATCGTCTACGGGATGTCGGGGAAGACAAAGCGCAACTTTGAATCCGCGCCGCAGCGCCACAAACCGAAACGAAAACTGAAGTAGCGCTGACCGATGGAACGTACCGTCCCGCGGCCGGCGTCGGAAGAGATCGAGCTTTATCTGCGCACGGTGTATTCCCTGGTGCGCGCCTCCTCTGAAATCCGGCTGCGCTCGCTGGAAGAAGCCCATGCCGGCATGAATTCACTGCTGCACCTGCAGGCGCGCGGCGACGAGTCTGACATGTCGGCCTTCATCTACGCGGTGTTGCGCCTGCCGCCGGTGATGGAGGAGGTTGAGCGCGTGGTGCTGGGCCAAACCCCGGCCATGTACGCCCAGCGCGGCTTTGGCGACATCACCGCCTGGGCATGTGTGGATGCGGCGGCGCGCCGCCGGCGTTGTTATTACGATGGCAAGGGCACACTGGCCTGCCTGCTGGTCAGCCGGTCCGACATTGAAGACCTGCTGCCCATCCTGACCGCCTACCAGATTGAATGGAACAAACTGCACCGCCGCTTGAACGGCGCGGCGGCCAACGGCAACGGGCTGGCGGCGGCGCTGGGCCTGCCAGACGAAGACCTGGCGCGGCTGCGCGCCATCTGGAAAGAGCGATTTGAGCCGATGCTGGAGCGCATCAGGCAACACAAGTGCGACCTGCGCATTCAATTATTGAGCGGCTCGCTCACCGATTACCGGCGCGCGATGCACGGCTGGTGGGAACGCATCCAGCGCGCCTGCCCGGACCTGGCCGAGCGACCGGTGTACTTCATTTCCAGCAATGCCCATAGCCTGGTCAACATCGCGTCCGGCTTTGCGCTGCGGCGCGAAACCGAATTAAGCGGGTTCCTTGACAACGTGATAGACCCGGCGCTGCGCCAGGAGTGGGAAGACATCCAGGCCGAAGTTGTGCCTTCCTCGCGCGAGAATTTCTTTTATTACGTGCTCAAGAAGTATATGAACACGCCGCAGGGCCGACCGCTGAAAGCCGAGCGCGCCGAGCTGGAACGGCGCAATGGCATCACGCGCATCGCCAGCGACGCGGCTTTTGAGACTGAAGCCCAGGTGTTTGACCTGGCGCGGCTGGACCCGGAGGCGGTGGATCCGCGCCTGGGGCTGGCCGGGACGGGCTTCCTGAAGGACAGCCGTGCGGCCATCATCAATATTGATTACCCGCTGGGCATGGCGGCCTATCATGTGCTGGCGGAAATCGCCGAGCAGGTAGGAGAGTTGCGCGGGGTGTATATGATGGGCAAGGCCGCTACCCTTAATGGCGTGGTGGGCGATGTGATGCTGCCGGATGTGGTGTATGACGGCCAGTCCGGCAATACGTATCTCTTTGAGAATTGCCTCCGGGCCGAAGACGTGGCCCCGCATCTGGTGTACGGTTCCGTGTTGGATGCCCAGAAAGCGGTGTCAGTGCGCGGCACGTTTCTCGAAAACCATGATTATATGGATGTGTTCTACCGCGAGGGCTACACGGACATCGAAATGGAGGCCGGGCCGTATCTCTCGGCCATTTACGAGCTGGTGCGCCCAAAACGCTACCCGTTGAACGAAATCGTTGACCTGCACAACCTGCCCTTTGAACTTGGCGTGCTGCATTATGCTTCCGACAAACCATTGAGCAAGGGCCGGAATCTGGGCGTCGCCAATCTATCCTATTTTGGTATGGACCCGACGTATGCGGGTTCCATCGCCATCCTGCGGCACATCTTTGCGCATGAACGGCAGTTGCAAGCTCAGGCAACCCCTTAGAAAAATCTGCTCATCCTGAGGCCCTTATGTCCGTCATCGGCAAATCCATCCCGCGCATCGACGCCCACGGCAAAGTAACCGGCGAAACCGCCTACCCCGGCGACCTGCACATGGAAGGGCTGGCGCATATGAAACTGTTGTTTGCGCGGCGGCCGCATGCCATCGTGAAGTCGATTGACACCACGGCGGCGGAAGCGTTGGAAGGCGTGCTGGGCGTGTTTACCTCCAAAGACGTGCCAGTGAATGAATACGGGCTGACGATGAAGGACCAGCCGGTGCTGTGCGGGCCGGGCGCCGCCAAGCCCTACACCGACCGGGTGCGGTTTGTAGGCGACCAGGTGGCGGTAATTGTGGCGGAGAGCGAGACGATTGCAGCGCGCGCCAGCGACCTGATTCGGGTGACGTATGAAGACCTGCCGGCGCTGACCGACCCGGAAGCCGCCAAAGCCGACAAGCAGAATCTGTTGCATCCCGACCACGGCAGCAATGTGGTGGTTGACTACAGGATTCGAAAGGGCGATGTTGCCGCGGCGTGGGATAAGTGCGCCGTGATTGTGGAAAGCGAATACCGAACGCCGGCCCAGGAACACGCTTACCTGGCCCCGGAAGCCGGGCTGGCCTATATGGACGAGGAGGGCCGCATCACAGTGGCGGTGGCGGGGCAATGGGCGCACGAAGAGCAGGAAGCTATTGCGCATGCGCTGGGCATCCCCAGCGCGCAGGTGCGCGTGATTCATCCGGCCATTGGCGGGGCGTTTGGCGGGCGCGAGGACATGAGCGTACAAATCGTACTGGCGCTGTCGGTGTGGCGGTTGGCGCAGCGCGGCATCACGCGTCCCATTCGCATCATCTGGAGTCGCGAGGAATCCATCATCGGTCATCACAAACGCCACCCCTACATTATCCGCAGCAAATGGGGCGCCACGCGGGAAGGCAAAATCATCGCGGCGCAATCCGAGGTGATTGCTGATGGCGGAGCGTACAACTGCACCAGCAACAAGGTGCTGGGCAACGCCACGCTGATGTGCAGCGGGCCGTATGAAATTGAGAATGTGCAGGTGGACGCCTGCGCGGTGTACACCAACAACATGCCGAGCGGCGCGTTCCGCGGGTTTGGCGGGCCGCAGGGCGCGTTTGCCGCCGAGATGCAGGTGGAGAAACTGGCGTTTGCACTGGGGCTGGACCCGGTGGAACTGCGCTCCCGCAACCTGGCGGATGATGATTCCATCCTGCATACTGGCAGCCCCCTGCCCAGGGGCGTGACGATTAAACAAGTGGTGAGCGCCGCGGCGCAAGCCGCAGACTGGCAGCACACTGCCAACGGGTGGATGCGGGAGAAGACCGCACGGACCGACGGGCACAAGGCGCGCGGCATGGGCTTTGCCTGCGGGTTCAAGAACATCGGTTTTTCGTTCGGCTTCCCGGAGCGCTCGTGGGCGACGATTGAACTGCACGGCGGCAAGGAAATTGAACGCGTGGTGTGCCACCATGCCGGCGCGGATGTGGGTCAGGGCGCGCACACGGCCTTCAAGCAGATGGCGGCGGAGGCGGTAGGCGTACCGATTGAGAAGGTCGAACTGCTGGTGGCGGACACGGCGGTCACCGGGGATTCCGGCTCATCGTCGGCGTCGCGCATGACGTTCATGGCCGGCAACGCCATCCTGGGGGCGGCGCAGGCCGCGCTGGAAAAATGGCGCTCCGAGGAACGCCCGGCGGTGGCGACCTTCAACTACAACCCGCCGAAGACCACGCCGTACGATAAACAGACCGGCAAGGCGAACCCGAACTTTGCCTATGGCTATGTGGCCGAAGCGATCGCAGTGGAAGTGGATACCGAGACCGGGCATGTTCATTTACTTAACGTCATCTGCGTCGACGATGTGGGCAAGGCCATCAACCCGGCGCAAATCATCGGGCAGATTGAGGGCTGTGTGGTGCAGGCGGCGGGCTATGCGGTACTGGAGAATTTCATCCAGGAGGGCGGCTATGTGAAGACCGACCAGCTCTCCACCTACCTGATTCCAACCGTGCTGGACATCCCGGACCGGGTGCAATCCATCATCCTTGAAAATGAAGACCTCGTGGGGCCGTGGGGAGTACGCGGCATGGCGGAGATGCCTTACATCCCGCTGGCGCCGGCGGTGATGGCGGCGATGTACGATGCCACCGGCGTATGGTTCGACGAATTTCCGCTGACGCCGGAACGGGTGCTGCGCGGGCTGGGGAAGTTATAAGACGGGAATCGGGGGTCTGGCAGTCCTTGGTCGCAGTGGGCCAAAGCCCACTGTCTGCAGATGCAGATTGATTTAAGCGCTACTCCAGAAGTCCGGATGCGCGGAAGTTGTGGCTGGCAGCACTCATCGATTCAGATAATCTCAAAAGAGGTGATGAATGGCACGCGAGATTTCCTATCCCGGTGAAGATCTTGAATTGAACGACGAGACGCGGCAGGGGCTGCCAGGCGCGTTTATCCGGCTTGGGGATGGGGTGACGCATTACGAAATCGGCGGGCCGGAGAATGGGCCGTTTGTGGCGCTGGTGCACGGTTTTTCAGTGCCGTACTTCATCTGGGATCCCACATTTGAAGCGCTGGTGGCGGCCGGGTTCCGCGTGCTGCGCTATGACCTGTTCGGCCGCGGGTTTTCCGATCGGCCGTTCCTTACTTATGACATGGACCTGTTCACACGGCAGTTGGGTAACCTGCTGGATGCGGTGGGTGCGCCGCAGCAGGTGGCGCTGGCCGGGTTGAGCATGGGCGGGCTGATTGTGGCGGAGTACGCTGGAAGGCAACCAGAGCGGGTGAGCCGACTGGTATTGATTGACCCGGCGGGGTTCCCGCTGGGCTATTCGTGGGCGTACAAGCTGGCGATGCTGCCGGGCGTGGGTGAACTGGCATTGAAACTGCTGCGGGTGCCGAACCTGGAGTTGTCCATCGCCAGCGATTTCTTCGACCCCAAACTGGTTTCGTTCTTTCTTGAGAAGTACCGTCCGCCGATGCGCTACAAGGGCTTCCGGCGCGGCATATTGTCTACATTGCGGGCCCGGGTGCTGGAGAACGGGCTGCCGAGGTATGAGCGGCTGGGCGCGCTGGGGTTGCCGGTGCTGCTGGTGTGGGGCAAGGAAGACACGACGGTGCCGTTCAAACACAGCGCCGAGGTGGTGAGGGCCATTCCGCAGGCGGAGTTCCACGCGATTGAGAAGGCGGGGCACATTCCCCATTACGAACGGGCGGAGGTGGTTAATCCGTTGCTGGTGAGATTCCTTAAATAAAGAAGAGTAAATTGACCACAGGTAGGTCAAAGAGAAGCGTCGACTCCCTAAGTCACAGTGGGCTGAAGCCCACTGTCTGAACCCTGGCGACTCGATTAATTTGCCACTCCCATCTATGGAAAGCATTTTGAATTCCGTTTGCGCTTGTGGTAAGATTTTGGGATAGTTTGATGTCAAAGTATTAATCAAACGACCTGAAAAGAGACACGATGACTGAACAAACTGCTTTTGACATGACTTCGGCTGGCATTCACCCGGCCACGCATATGGGGCATGTGCATTACACAGTAGCCGACCTCAACCGGCAAGCGGCCTTCTACTCCGAAATTCTGGGTTTCAAAGAGTTGTGGCGCGAAGGGAAAACCGCTGGGCTGGGCGCGGGGACACGCGAACTGCTGCGCCTGACGGAACTACCGGGCGCACGCCGCGCCCACGGCACGACGGGCCTGTATCACACGGCCTTCCTCGTCCCCAGCCGCTGGGACCTGGCGCACCTCATCCGCCGCATTGCCGAGAGCCAGATTCCGATTCAGGGCCACTCCAACCACGGCACGCACCTCGCCATGTACCTGCCGGACGCCGAAGGCAATGGCATTGAACTGGCGTGGGACTTCCCGAAGGAGAAATGGCCGATGCGGGATGGCAAGATGTCGTTGGCAGATATGCCCCGCAGCGGCATAGACCTGGATGACCTGATGGGGGTGCTGCAATCGGATACGCGCGAGTGGACCGGGCTGGCCGACGAAACCGTCGTCGGGCATGTGCATCTGCACGTCGCCGACATCCCCCCTGCCGAAGGGTTCTACCACCGCCTGTTGGGGTTTGACATCATCATGAACAGCCCGGAATTCCGTGCCCTGTTCCTGAGCGCGGGCGGTTATCACCACCACATCGGCACGAATGTGTGGCAGGGCGTGGGCGCACCACCCCAACCGGAAGATGCCACGGGCCTGCGCTATTTCTCCGTGGTGGTTCCGGATGGGGATGAACTGGAACGGGTGAAAGCCCGCGCCGTCGCCGCCGGGTTGCCGGTGGAGGCGCATCCGGATGGCGCGCTGTTGCGCGACCCCTCGCGCAACGGCGTGCTGTTAACTTCAGCAATCACCTGAAGGCAGACGACACAACCCAACCTCTGACCTCCGCGCAATAGTGCTAGAATCCGCCCCATTATGGGTGATACAACTGTGCCAGACTGGCTCAACTGGGCGCGACGCATTCAGGCCATCGCGCAGAGCGGTCGCATGTACGCACTCAATGAATTCCAAACCGTGCGCTACGAGCAGTTAAGCGCGCTGGCCGCTGAAATTGTCGCCGTTCACGCCGACCTGAAAGAAGAGGGAGTTCAGCTCAATTTCCTTGAACAGAACGGTTATGCGACGCCCAAGGTGGATGTGCGGGCTGCTGTTTTTGACAACCGCGGACGCCTGCTCATGGTGCAGGAACGCAGCGATGGCACATGGAGCATGCCCGGTGGATGGGCGGACGTAGGTGATATCCCCTCCGAGGCGGCAGAGCGCGAGACATTGGAAGAGGCCGGGCTGCGCGTGAAGGCAAAGCAGGTTGTGGGCGTGTACGATGCCAACCGCGTCCCAACGGCCATGCACCTCTACCATGCCTACAAACTGGTGTTTCTGTGTGAGATCCTGGATGGCAAAGTAACCGATAGCAATGAAACCAGCGCAGTAGAATTTTTCCAGCGTGACGCGATTCCTGAGAATCAACTCGGAAATCGCACCTCTTCGCGCCAGATAGAAGACGCCTTCGCATTGCTTACTGACCCCAATCGCCCAACCCAGTTCGATTGATATGCCCGTACACCGCTCCACCTCCCTTATCTCCACGGAACAATCCCCTTCCAGCATCGCTTTGATTCTGGAAACGCTGGAAAATGCGGCGCGCTTCTTTGCAGAAGCCGCCGCGAAAATGACCCCAACCGAAATTTCGAAGCCGCTCACACCGGGCGAATGGTCCTTCCATGAAGTCATGGCCCATCTGCTCACTACCAACGATGTCGCTATGAATGCCATCGTATATGCGCTGGCGCTCAAAGAGCCCAGCCTGCCGGAAATCCATGCCCGGCGGGAATGGGGGAAAGCGGTGCGCTACGAAGAACATCGCTTTGAAGATCTGCTGGCTGCATACCAGTTCAAGCGGCGGGTGATGCTCCATGTGCTGCGCGACCTGACGCCAAAGAAATGGACTACGGCACTCCACCGTCCGAAGAGCCGCAGCACGACAGTGTACCTGCAGGCGCGCGGCATGGCCCTGCATGACCTGGAACACGTGGAACACCTTAAATCCCTGGGGAAAGGTTGAGCCGATGCTGATTCTGAATGCCAAACTCATCACCTGGGACTCGGAAAATCTTATTCTGGACGGGCACGCTTTGTACATTGACGATGGCCGCATCGCCGAAATCGGTCCGCAGACAGACCTGCTCAAGAAATATCCGCAGGCAGAACAACTGGACGCGGCAAACCAATATGCCATGCCGGGTAATGTCTGCGCGCACACCCATTTCTATGGAGCGTATGCACGCGGCATGGCGATTCCCGGCCCGGCTCCCAAAGACTTCCCCGAAATCCTGCAAAAACTGTGGTGGCCGCTGGACAAGGCGTTAGATCAAGCCAGCGTGCGTGCCTCGGCGCAGGTACACATGGTGGACGCTATCCGCCACGGCACCACCACGCTGATTGACCACCATGCCTCGCCGAATTTCATTGACGGCTCGCTGGATGTGATTGGCGAGGAAGTGAACCGCGCCGGGCTGCGGGCGGTGCTGTGCTATGAAGTGACCGACCGCGACGGGCCGGAGAAGGCAAAAGCGGGAATAGGCGAAAACGTGCGATTCATGCGAAAGGCGAGCGGGTGTGTAGCGGGAACATTTGGCCTGCATGCCAG
>SCUK01000077.1 GCA_004297445.1 Anaerolineae bacterium
TAAACAGGGTGGGGGGGCGCAGGTTAAGTGCGCGAATGATGAAGAGGGCCGGTCTCAGACCGGCCCCTACAGAGTTGGCAATGGACACTTCGCGTTTCGGAATTGAATGCCCCTCCCGTTGGCTATGAATCTCTTCGCGGTTGATGTTGTTTACAGTATGCAGATCCAATCATAGGGAAGTTGCTACATCTCTCTCCCGTCTTATTGTTCGCCCCTCTACATCTTATTCCTTCTAATCTCGCTGCAACTTTCTCCAGCCTTCTCCGTGCGAGAGATTGCGCCCTCCTAGTAATCTTTGGTACATACCCAGGCTTTTGACTCTCCCGCAACCTCTTAATTCGTGTATTGTGCTTTTTGCAGTATACCCTTCCAGGTTGTGCGGCCCTTCCACACATTTTACAAATATCGATCATGTGTCAAATGCTTACATTTGGGGTGTGGCCGAGGGCGGCGAGGTAGTTGCGGTCCAGGGCGGGGAGGAGAGATTCCTGGCCGGAGTAGGGCGAGGGGGAGTAGCGGGAAGACAGCACGCCCAGCTGGGCGCGTTCGCACATTTCCCAGTCCTGGCGGTTGACGGTGTCCCAGAAGTCGGCGGCGTCGTTGGGATTGAAATCCGGTTTGTCGAAAGCAGACGGGTGGAACATCCACTCACAGGTGACGAGGGTGCGGCGGAGGCCGCGCGGCCAGAGGGTGTGAAGCATGACGTAGTCCGGGTGGGGACTGATGAGAGCGTTGGGAAAGACAGTGTAGTAATAGACGCGCTGGAGGTCACTTCCCCCGATGCCGGTGAGGGGGTCAGCGACGCGATTGGTACTGATGGACAGACTGGGGTAGTTCATGTTCATGTAGCCGCCCAGGAAGGGACCCTCGGTGAGGTCGTTCATGCCGCCCAGATAGGGGGTGCGTTCGGCGAGGTCAGGGTGGACGAGCGGGCAATGGTAGCACTCGGAGTAGTTCTGGGCGATGATTTTCCAGTTGGCGGCGACGTCGTAGACCACTTTGCGGGCGGTGCGGAGGTCGGCCAAACCCCATTTGGGGAGACGAGCGATGAGGGGGGCGAACCATTCCGCGAAGGGCTGGGGGTCCGGATGGAGGTTGAGAAAGAGAAAGCCTTCCCACTCAACGAGGTGGGCCTCGTGAAGGGAGTAATCGGCTTTGTCGAAGTCCTGCACCATATCCATGTGGGGCGCGCCGATGAGCAAACCGTCGAGGGCGTAGGTCCAGGCGTGGTAGGGGCATTGGATGGATTGAGCAAGCTGACCGGACTCCTCGACGCAGAGTTTGGTACCGCGGTGGCGGCACAGGTTGAAGAACGCGTGGGGGATGCCGTCTTTGTCGCGGGTGAGGATGAGGGATTCATGTTCCAGTTCGAGGAGAACGTATTGGCCGGGCTTTTCAATCTGTTCGGCGCGGCCGGCGCAGAGCCAGTAACGTCCAAAGATGCGTTCGTGCTCGAGGGCGTAGATATCAGGGGAGGTGAAGTATTCGCGCGAAAGAGTGCGGGAGCCCTGTTTGAAGGACTGGGCGGTGCGGATGAAGTCGGTCATGGGCGGACTCCTGTTTCGCAGCGTCGGTCTACTAGGAACGACAAGATTAACTCCGTCGATTCTTGAGTATCGCGCGGGCAGCGTTGCGGCCGGGGAGGCCGGTTAGGCCGCCGCCGGGGTGGGTGCCAGCGCCGCAGAGGAAGAGGCCGGGAATTTCGGTGGCGTACCGGGCGAAGCCAGCAACCGGGCGGCCGATGAGCCACTGGTCGAGGGCCATCTGGCCGTGCATGATGCCGCCTTCGGTGGCGGCGAAGTCGGATTCGAGGCTGGCGGGGGTGCGCAAGTGGTTGTGCTTAACAAGCGATTTGAAGCCGGGGGCGTAAGCGTCGAGAGTCTTGATGACGAGGTCGGTGAGGCGTTTACCCTCTTTGGCCCAGGACGCGCCTTTCAGGTCGTAGGGAGTGAATTGGATGGTGATGGACACCAGGTGCTGACCGGCGGGGGCGAGGGCGGCGTCATGGAGGGAGGGGAAGTGAAGTTCCAACGCGGGATTGGCGGAAATACGCCCGTACTTGGCGTCGTCGTAGGCTTTCTCGAGATAGTCGAGGGAGGGGCAGATGAGCGTGTAGCCGGTGAGGTGATCGTGGCCGTCCGGCGCCCCCTTGAATTTTGGCAGGCCGGAGAGGGCGAGGGTGAGACGGCTGGTGCTGCCCTTGAAGCGGATGTTGCGGACGCGGCGCATGAGGCGCGGGTTGAGTTGTTGCGGGCCGACGAGGCCAAAGAGAGTGCGGCGGGGGTCGAGGTTGGAGACGATGACTGGGGCGCGCAGGAGATCGCCATCGGCTAGTTCAACGCCGACGGCGCGACCGTTTTCGAGTAGGACGCGGGCGACGGGTGTATCGGTGAGGATTTCGACGCCGTGCGACTCGGCGGCGCGGGTCAGGGCGGCAATCACGGCGCCGACGCCGCCACGGGCGAAGCGGGCGGAACGGTATCCAGCGTTGGGCACACCCATTTGCTGATAAAGAAGCATGTAGGCCGAGCCGGAGGATTGCGGGCCGAGCATACTGCCGGTGACGGAGTGCGCTCCGAGGGCGGCTTGCACGACGGGCGATTCAAACCATTCGTTCAGCCATTCCTGGGCGGTCATGGGCAGGAGGCGCAGGAAGTCCATCATGTCTGCGCGGCCAAGGCGGCGCGCCTTGAGGGCAACCCGGGCCCATGGGAAGAGGTCGTTGAGGGATGGCGAGATGATGTTCGGGGGAATCTCGGCGGCGGTGGCGGCGAGGACAGCGGCGAGGCGGGCAGTGACGCGCAGGTATTCGGGATAACGTTCGGCGTCCCTGGCGGAAAATCGGGCGATCTCGGCCTTGGCGCGGGCGGGGTCGCGCCAGAGAGTCAGGGCGCGGCCATCCGGCTGGGGGGCGAAGACGGCGGCAGGGACATCATGAAAGGCGAGGCCGTGCGACTCGAGGCGCAGATCTTTGATGACCTGTGGCGAGAAGAGGCCGGCATCGGCATGGCCGACGGGGGCGTGGAAGCCGGGGAAGAGTTCTTCTGTGCCGGCGAGGCCGCCGAGGTGAGAGCGGGCTTCGAGGAGGAGGACCTTGCGGCCAGCTTTGGCGAGATACGCGGCGGCGACGAGGCCATTGTGCCCGCCGCCGATGAGGATGACGTCGTAGTGGGTGGAGGGGCTCATTTGCCAAGATCCTTGAGGATTTCGAGGGCGGCCAGGCGGCCGGGCGCTCCGGTGATGCCGCCGCCGGGGTGAGTGCCGGAGCCGCACTGATAGTAATTGTCAATCGGGGTGCGGAACTTGGCCCAGCCAGCAGCGGGGCGCAGGAAGAACAACTGGGAGAGGGAGAGTTCGCCCTGGAAGATGTTGCCCTGGGTGATGCCAATCTTCTGCTCGATGTCCCAGGGGGTGATGACCTGGCGATGGAGGATGTGCTTCTTGATGCCGGGGAAGTATTTGGCAAGGGTATTGACCACATTGTCGCCGAATTCCTCGCGGCGCTTTTCCCAGGTTCCTTCGCGCAGTTGGTAAGGGGCATATTGGACGAAGCAGGACATGACGTGCTTGCCGGGAGGCGCCATGTCCGGGTCGATGGCCGACGGGAAGATGATGTCGATGTAGGGATTCTTCGGGATGTCGCCGTACTTGGCGTCATCGTAAGCCTGCTCGATGTAATCGACGCTGGGGCTGATGGAGATGGCGCCGCGCATGTGGGGGCCGGCTCCCTTGAGGACGCCGAGGTCGGGGAGGCGGTCCAGAGCGAGGTTAACCTTGCCGGAGGAGCCGCGAATGTTGAAGGCGCGGATGTCTTCGACGAGGCCGGCGGGCAGGTGGGACTCGCCAATCATCTTAAGGAAGGTGAGTTTGGGATCGAGGCTGGAGACGATGGTCTTGGCGTAAATCTCCTCGCCAGACTGGAGGGCGACGCCGACGGCGCGGCCGTTCTTGTGGATGACCTCGGCGACGGGAGCCTCGGTGCGGATTTCGGCGCCGAATTCGCGAGCGGCCGAAGCGATGGCGTTGGAGATGGCGCCGGTGCCACCCTTGGCGAAGCCCCAGGCGCGGAATGCGCCGTCAATCTCGCCCATGTAATGATGCAAAAGGACGTAGGCGGTGCCCGGGGAGCGCGGACCGAGGAACGTGCCGATGATACCGCTGGATGACAGGGTGGCGATGAGCGGGTCGGTCTCGAACCATTCTTCAAGGAATTCGGCGGAAGACATGGTCATGAGCTTGACGAGGGTGTAGAACTGCTCTTCGCCGATGCTCAAGAAGTGGCGAGCCATCTTGAGTAGTTCGAGGAGTTCGAGCGGATTGAGCGACGCCGGGTCGGGCGGGACGATGCCCAAGACGTATTTGACAGCCTTGGCCATGAAGTACATCATGTGGCCGTATTCTTTGTATGAGTCGGCGTCGCGGCGGCTGAACTGCTGGATGTTGCGGTAGGTGGCGCCGGCATCGCCATCGCGATAAATGTAGCGACCGTCCGGCAGGGGAGTCAGGGTGCTTTCGAGCGGCAGGATGGTGAGGCCGTGTTTGGGCAGGTTGAGGTCGCGGATGATTTCCGGGCGAAGGAGACTGACGACGTAAGAAAAGACGGTGAACTTGAAGCCGGGGTAAATCTCCTCGGTGACGGCGGCGCCGCCGAGCACGTGACGCTGTTCGAGGACGAGGGTCTTCAGGCCGCGGCGGGCGAGGTAGGCGGCGGTGGTGAGACCGTTGTGGCCGCCGCCGATGATGATGGAGTCGTAGCGGTCGCGGCTCATGCCAGCACCTCGCGTTTGCGTTTGGGATTGAAGAAGGAACTCTTGACCACGCATGCCCGGGCCTGCTGGCGGGAAAACTCGACGGTGGTTTCGAGGTGGACGTCATCGCCGAAGGCGGCGTATTGAGTCTTGAGCGTGGCAAGTGCGATGTATTTCTTGAGGAGGGGGGAGAAGGTGATGCTGGTGGCCTGGCCGACCTGATAGCCGTCCTTGTAGACCGGGACGGCGGCGCGGGAGGCCATGCCGAGCACTTTGGGGGGCAGGTTGTGGGTGGCGAAGAGGCTTTCGAGGTGCGGCCAGTCAATTTCCAGGCCGCAGAAGAACCATTCGCTGCCGTGTTTGAGTTCGCGCTGAAGGGCGGGTTTGCCGATGAAGTCCGCGCCGTCCAGGTCCACGGCCCAGCTGAGGCCAATTTCGTAGGGGGTGGATTTTTGGGATTCGATGTCGGCCTTGGTGGCGGCGATGTAGTCCACGTCGATGAGCAGGAGGCCGGCTTCGATGCGCAGCATGTCCAGCGCGACGAGACCGAGGGGCATGAGGCCATATTTTCGGCCGGTATCGTAGAGTGAGTCGTAGACTTTTTCGGCGTAACGGCGCTCGACCCAGATTTCGTAGCCGAGGTCGCCGGTGTAGCCGGTGCGGGTGATGGTGACGGGGATGCGGTCGATCTTTGCCGGGGTGAGGTAATAGTATTTGAGGGCATCCAGCGAATCGTCGGATTGGGTGACGATCTGTTTAAGGATTTCGCGGGACTTGGGGCCTTGCAGGGCGAGCGCGCCCAGGTCGGCGGAGAGGTCACGGATTTGTGCATTGAGGCCGTAGCCGACATCCTGAAACCAGCGCAGGGAGGGGTCAGCGGCGGTGATGCGGAAGTGCTGGGGCCCGAATCGCTGGATGGTGCCATCGTCGATGGTCTGACCGTCCTCGTCACACCAGGGGGAGTACATGACCTGACCGACGGCGCACTTGGCGATGTCGCGGGTCATGATGCGGTCGACGAGGCGGGCGGCATCCGGCCCGGTGATTTCGTATTTGAAGAGGGGGGAGACATCCAGAAGGCCGGCGCCGGAACGAACGGCGTAGTATTCGGCGTCATGGGTGGCGGCATAGCGGGCAACGGAAAGATAGCCGGACCAGTCGCGCCACTCGTGGCTGACGCTGAGCGCCGCGGTGCGGCTGTGGAACGGGGTGGGAATGGGCATGCGCCCTCCTCGATGGGTATGGCGTTGCGGGGTGGGTGGATTGTAGCGCGCGGCGGGAGGAAGGTCAAGAAGGGGGCGGGGTGGAGGAGGAAGAGCAATAACAAGCTCACGCAAAGAGCGCAAAGAAAGAATCTTGACCAAAGATTTCGCAGGTAGAGCAATACATCAAATCAAGTAGATTGCTCTCTTGCAGGAAGTCCAATGTGCCGAGCCCAACACCAGGCAATGCCGAAGGCATTTGCCGACAGAGTATCGCGAGTCGGGTTGTTTTCCAGTGAGCCGGTCTGAAAAAGGGTGTGAATCGGGATTTCCTTCACTTCGTTCAGGACAGGCTCTCACTTCGTTCGGAATGACAAGATTTGGCGGAATAGGCGTGTGCAGCAGGCGATATTTTGTTGTAAGAAATTGGGTGTATAGTGTATCTATTGGATATGAAGCGAAAGGTCAATGAGATGAATACAATTGATGCAGCGTTGGTGCTGGTGGATATCAGCGGGTACACGCGGTTCGTGAACTTCCATTCGGTGAGCCAGGTGCATGCCGAGGAAATCATCACGCAACTGCTGGAAGCGGTAATTGACGCGGCGGAGTTCCCGCTGGTGCTGAACAAGCTGGAAGGAGATGCGGTGTTTCTTTACACCAACGCGAGTGCCGGGCCGCATGACCGGGTGGCAAAAGATGTCCTGAATCAGGTGAATGGGCTGTTCAGCGCGTTTCGGGCGAAGCAGAATGAACTTATTGATGGCGGACGAAATGGCTGTCCATGTGATGCCTGCGAAAACATCGATACGTTGAAATTGAAGGCCATCCTGCATTTTGGCAATGTGGTGGTAAAGCAAATCCGGCAATTCACGGAGTTGGCGGGGAATGAAGTCATCCTGATTCACCGGCTGCTGAAGAACAGCGTGGGGATGCCGGAATACATGCTCATCACGGATGCGTTCCTGAAGTTGTCCAGCGTGCCGAAGGGGTGGGCGGGACAGGCGGTGACGGAGAAGTATGACGACCTGGCGGAAGTGACGGGGCAGGCGTTCCCGGTGCAGTATGGCGCGCCGGTGGCGGAGCGCAAGGCGACGTTGATGCCGCGCGAGGTGGTTGGGAAAGTGGACCGGAAATTGTGGTGGGCGCAGTTGCCGAAGCGGTTGTTTGGGAAAAGGGCGTTCAAGAATTTGCCCGGTTGAAGCGGACGATTCAGGTCACTTTTGGGAGGGTGATTTGAAACGGTATGTAGGATTTTGAGGCGGTAAGTTCAACAAGGGCGCGGGCGGCGCGAAAAACTTCTTCAAAGGTGGTGTAAAGCGGGGAAAAGCCGAAGCGGATGACATTTGGGGGGCGGAAATCCGGGATGATGGCATGGGCGTGAATCAGTGCCTGGTCAATGGCGGCGGCGTGGGGGTGGGACAGGGCGACGTGCGCGCCGCGGCTAGTGGGGTCGGTGGGGGATTGAAGAGCGAAGTCCAACGGTTTGAGAAGCGATTCCCACAGGTCGATGAAGTAGGCTGTTTGGGCCGCCGATTTGGCGCGGATGTTTTCGATTCCGGCTTCCAGAATCAAATCGAGGCCGGGTTCGATGAGAGCGGAAGAGAAGATGGGCGGCGTGCCGGTGAGGAAACGGCGCAGGCTAGGGTCCGGGGCGTACTGGGGTTGAAAACCGAACATGTCGTCGCGGCCCATCCAGCCGGGAATGGGATTGTGGAGGTCGGATTGGAGCTCCGAGCGAATGCAGATGTAGGCCGGTGAGCCGGGGCCGCCGTTGAGGTGCTTGTACGTGCAGCCGACGGCGAGGTCGGCGCGGGCGAGCGAAAGATTCACCGGCAATGCACCGGCGGAGTGGGATAAATCCCAGAGAACGAGTGCGCCAACGGCATGGGCGGCGGCGGTGAGCGCGGCGAGGTCGTAGGTGAAGCCGCTTCTGTAAATGGTGTGGGACAGGGAAAGCAGGGCGGTGTCTTCGTCCAGGGCGGCAAGCAATCCGGCTAGCGGGCCGTGGATGCCATCCGGGGAGGGGATGCGCTCCAGCGTGTGGCCCTGACCGAGAAGGGCAGAGGCTTCCTGCAGGATATAGAAATCGGAGGGGAAGTTCAGGTCATCGGTGAGGATTTTCGTTCGGCCGGGGCGGGCGCGCAGGGCGGCGACGGCCAGTTTGAAGAGGTTGACGGAAGTGGAGTCGGCGAGAATGACCTCGGATGGTTGGGCGCCAAGGATGGCAGCGAGTTTTGCTCCGATGCGCTCAGGCAGCTCGAGCCAGCCGTGATTCCAGGCGCGGATGAGGTCATTTCCCCATTGGCGTTCGACGAGGTCGTGGGCGAGAGCGGACGCGACCAATGGCTGGCGGCCGAGACTGTTGCCATCGAGATAAATGAGCAAAGGGTCAGGGATGGCGAAACGGGCGCGGAATTGCGCAAGTGAATCGGCCGCGTCCAGCGAGCGGGCATGGTCGAGCGAAAAGGTCGCGGTCATGGGCCGATTATACGGTTGTTAATACGGCTCTAATGGAAACTCACAGAGGTTAATGGTTAAATGGTGGCGATAGTTAATCATCGTTAAGTAATTTGTCTGGTGCAAGTGCAGTGAGAGGTCGTGAGATGGCTGAAGACCCTGAAGTTTTTGAGCGAGCGTTGTACGAATGGAATGACATCGTCATGCGGCGGTCGATGCAAGCGTTCTGGCGCTTTGCGCGCGAGGCGGGATTGTCTATGCCGCAAATCCAGACGCTGATGCGGCTGCATTATCACGGCGAATGCAGTGTGTCGGATGTGGGCAGCCACCTGGAAGTGTCCAATGCGGCGGCGTCGCAGATGGTACAGCGGCTGGTGGAAGATGGCTTGGTGAAGCGCGATGAAGACCCGGGTGACCGGCGCACGAAATTGCTGGGTCTGACGCCAAAAGCTGAACGGCTGGTGGCACAGGCGATTGCGGCGCGGCATGGCTGGATGGCAGAGATGGCGGAGGGATTGACTACGGAGGAGCGGAAGACGGTCGGGCCGGCGCTGGCGCGGTTGATCGCGGCGGCGCGCGAGGACGAGGAAGCCGGTCGAGCTTAACGGGCTGGAGCGGGCCGGTCTCAGACCGGCCCTACGAAGCATGCGGTGTACCCTGGTAACTCCTCCTGTGCCCTGCAAATGCAGAAGAAGCAACGGGATGAAGTTGTTGTAGAAGGGAAATTGGACTCATTGAACACAAGGAGAGCGTGACTTGAAGAAGCCAAACGAAACGGGGCGGCGGGGGCGGCCCAAAATGGATACAAGCGCACTGAAGCGGACGGCGCGTTACCTGACGGCCTATAAGGGCGAGGCATTGCTGCCTTATCTGTTCCTGATTGTCGCGACCGTATCGCAACTGGCGGTACCGCGGCTGGTGCGCAACATCATCGATGCGGTGACGAGCGGCGTGATTGCCAGCACGGTCATCGAACAATTGACGCAAATCCCGGAGGCGTTTGCGAGCCAGGCCTTGTCGCAAATCCTCGGATTCCTGGAATTGCCAGCGGATTGGACGATGGCGCAACTGAACGAACACCTGGCGGGAATGATAGCGGACGCGCCGCGGGCGCTGGTGACGGCGGCGGTGGCCATCGTGCTGTTCGCGGCGGCACGCGGCGTGTTTGCGTTCCTGCAAGCGTATTGGGCGGAGCGCAACTCGCAGAGCGTGGCGTACGATCTGCGCAACGACATCTTCGCGAAAATCCAGCGGCTGTCTTTTTCCTACCATGACCAGAATCAGACCGGACAGTTGATGATCCGGGCGACGGACGACGTTGAGAAGGTGCGGCTGTTCATCGGCCAGGGGCTGCTGCAACTGGTGGGAGCGTTCCTGCTCATCACAGGTACGCTGGTGCTGCTCTTCACTACCAATGCCAAGCTGGCGCTGGTGGCCGTGCCAATCCTGCCGGTGGTATTCGCGCTGTTCATTGTCTTTGGGACCATCAGCCAGCCGCTGTTCGGGAAGGTGCAGATGAAGTTATCGGCACTGAATACCGTGTTGCAAGAGAATTTGGCGGGCATCAAGGTGGTCAAGGCATTCGTGCGCGAGCGTGAGCAGCAAGTGAAGTTCAAAGCGGCGGCGGACAACCTGATGAACCAGCAGATTTCCATCTCGCGACTGTTTTCGTTCCTGTTCCCGCTGGTGTTCCTAATCGCCAATATGGGACAGGCGGCCATCCTGTACTATGGCGGCCAACAAATTGTGGCGGGGACGCTATCGCTGGGGCAGTGGCAGGAATTCAGCCTGTATCTCATTTACCTGTTCTTTCCGGTAGCGCAGTTGGGGTTCGTCATCACCCAGATGGGGCAGGCGGCGGCTTCGGCGTCGCGGCTATTCGAAATCCTGGATGCGCAAAGCGATGTGACGGATAAGGATGGGGCCATCACGCTGCCCAATGCGGAGGGGGACGTGGCTTTTGAAAACGTAACCTTCCGCTACTACAGCAGCGGCGAGCCGGTACTGAAGAACATTAACTTCGCGACGCGGCCGGGCGAGACGGTGGCGTTACTGGGAGCGACGGGGTCAGGCAAGACGACAATCATTAACCTCATCCCGCGCTTCTATGACCCGAGCGAGGGGCGAATTACGATTGGCGGGAACGACCTACGGGAGGTTACGCTGGACTCACTGCGCTCGCAAATCGGTATCGTGCTGCAGGAGACGACGCTGTTTTCCGGGACGATTCGCGACAACATCGCCTTCGGGAAGCCGGATGCGACCATGGAGCAGGTGACGGCGGCGGCGAAAGCGGCGGCTGCGCATGACTTCATCGAGTCGTTCCCGGAGGGGTACAACACTCTGGTGGGTGAACGCGGCTCGACATTGAGCGGCGGGCAGAAGCAGCGCATTGCGATTGCGCGGGCGCTGTTGCTTAACCCGCGAATCTTGATACTGGATGATTCGACTTCCAGCGTGGACCTGGCGACGGAAGCAGAAATCCAGCGGGCGTTGGACCGACTGATGCAGGGGCGGACGAGTTTTGTCATCGCCCAACGGATCAGCACGGTGCGCAACGCGGACCAAATCCTTGTGCTGGAAAAGGGCGAGGTGGTGGCGCGAGGGCGGCATGCCGAACTGATGGAAGACAGCCCGCTGTATGCAGAAATTTACAATTCGCAGTTGGTGGAGGACGCGGCGGTGGAAGCGGGAACGTCAAGGGCCGTGAAAGCGCCGGAGTAAGCAGAGGGAGTTTTCCGACCGTGGAATCGCGAGAAGAATCTTTCGCTTCGCGAGATTTCCTTCGACTTCGCTCAGTACATGCTTCGGTCGGGTTCATGTAAAGCGTAAAAGGGAGCTGAATTACCCTCCCTCAGAATGACAATGGAGAACTGACTATGTTTGGTGGACCGCACGGGATGCGACGGCTGATGGAACAAGGCACGCTCAAGCCAGTGAGCGTGGCGAAGACCTTGAGCCGATTTGGAAAATACTTTAAACCGTACTGGCTGGCGCTGGCGTTTGTGGCGCTGCTGGTCATCATCACGACCTGGGCGCAGGTGACGGCGCCGGATGTCATCGGGCAGGTGGTGGATTGTTACTTGAATCCAGTGACGACGAACTCGTTTGCCGGGTTGGCCCCTGACGCAGAGGTGGCCGAGAGCAACTGCTGGATGGCGGGCGAGCCGAAAGGACTCTCGCAACGCATCATCCTGGGGCTGCTGACGGCCGGGGACTTCCCGCAGCCCACGGAGGGGCTGGATGATGCTGCGCGGCTGGCGGGATTGGGGCGGGTGATCGCAATTGTGGTGGGGCTGTACTTCATCACCAGCGTATTGACCGGCCTGACCTTCTTCCTGATGAGCTGGTCCGGGCAACATGTGCTGCGGACCCTGCGGGTGGAGGTATTCGAGCATCTGCACCGGCTGTCGCTGGGGTATTACGGCGAACATGAAGCCGGCGACTTGATGAGCCGAATCACGAACGATACAGAGACCATCCAACAGGCGATTTCGTTTGCGCTGGTGAATGTATTGAGCGGGCTGCTGCTGCTGGTGTGGATTGCGTACAACATGCTCACGCGCAGTTTGCCGTTTGCGCTCTTGAGCCTGACGGCGGCGCCGTTCATGATCGCGGCGACGCTGTGGCTGTCTGCCCAGGCGCGCAAGGCGTTCCGCAAGACACGGCTGGAGATGGGCAGCGTGAACGCGGAATTGCAGGAGACGATTTCAGCCGTGCGCGAGGTGCAGGCATTCAACCGGGCGGATGAGAACATTGAGAACTTCCGGGCGACGAACGCGGCCAACCGGGATGCGAACATCCAGGCGGTGGCGTATACCAGCGCGCTGGCGCCGACGCTGGAAGCGCTGGGGTATGTGGGTATGGCGGTGGTGGTGGGCGTGGGCGGTATGGCACTCATCAATGGCAGTGACCTGATGGGCACGACTGTATCGCTGGGGCTGGTCATCACCTTCCTGGCGTATGTGCAACGCTTCAACCAGCCCATCCAGCAAATCTCGGTGCTGTGGACGAACATCCAGAGCGCCATCGCAGGCGGCGAGAGAATTTTTGGGCTGCTGGACGAGGACCCGGGCGTGCAGAGCCGGGCGGATGCCGTGCCGATGCCGCTAATCGAGGGCAGGGTCGTGTTTGAAGGGGTGAGCGCCGAATACAAGACCGGCGACCCGGTACTGCATGGCGTGGACTTCACCGCCGAGGCAGGCCAGATGATGGCCATCGTGGGGCCGACGGGGGCGGGCAAGACGACAATTATTAACCTGATCCCGCGGTTTTATGATGTGACCGGCGGGAGCATCACGATTGATGGCAAGGATGTGCGCGAGGTGGACCTGCACAGCCTGCGCCGGCAAATCGGAATCGTGCTGCAGGATACGTTTCTATTCAGCGACACGGTGATGGAGAATATCCGCTTCGGGCGACCGGACGCAACCGATGATGACGTCATCGCGGCGGCCAAACTTGCGCGGGCGGATACGTTCATCGAGATGCTACCGGAAAAGTATGCGACAGTGCTGGGCGAGCGCGGCAGCGGGTTGAGCCAGGGGCAGCGTCAGTTGCTTTCGATTGCCCGGGCGGCGCTGGCGGACCCGAGAATCCTGATCCTTGATGAGGCCACCTCCAGCGTGGATACGCGGACGGAGCGGCTGATTCAGGAGGCGTTTGACGTGCTGATGGCTGGGCGGACGTCGTTCGTCATCGCACACCGGCTGAGCACCATCCGCAATGCGGACCAGGTGCTGGTGCTGGACAAAGGTCAGATTGTGGAGCGCGGGCGGCACGCAGAGTTGCTGGCGAATAAGGGTTTCTACTACGATATCTATATGAGCCAATTCTGGCGCGAAGAGGATGAAGGTGCTGCCCAGAACAATGGGCGGGGGATGGCCGAAGCGGGGGCGTGAGAAGGCAGTGCCCTCCGGAAAAGTGAAAACCGGATGCTTCTGCATCCGGTTTTTGTTTGGGTGGCGGTCCCGACGGGATTTGAACCCGCGATCTCTGCCTTGACAGGGCAGCATGTTAAGCCAAGCTACACCACGGGACCGAGCCGATGAATGTTACCACAGCGGCAGGGGGGCGTCAAGAAATCCCGGGCGGACAGCAGCTTTATCTTGTTGGCCGATGGGGGGATGGTTATACTTAAGGCAAGATCTATGACCACTCTCGAAATCAAATCCATTATTGAGAATCTGCCCGAGTACTACTCTCCGGCGGACGAAGACCTGATTCAACGGGCGTATTTGTTCGCGGAAAAGGTACACGAGGGCCAGAAACGGGCCTCAGGTGAGCCGTACATCAACCATTGCATTGCGGTGGCGCAAATCCTTGCGGACCTGCGGGTGCCGGCGGTGGTGGTGGCGGCCGGACTGTTGCACGATTCGGTGGAAGATACGCCGGTGACGATCGCGGACATTGAGCGCGAATTCGGCGATGAAATCGCGCGGTTGGTGGATGGCGTGACCAAACTGGATACCCTGCCGCGGGTGTCGCGCAGCGATACTGGAGCCATCAGCGCGAAAGACGAGCAGACTGAGCGGGCACGTGAGCGCAGCCGCAAGGCGGAACTGGCGAATGAAACGCTGCGCAAGACGTTCCTGGCGATGGGCGAAGACGTGCGGGTGGTGATCATCAAGCTGGCGGACCGGCTGCATAACATGCGCACGCTGGGCTACATGCCGGAGGATAAACGACGGCGGATTGCCAAGCAGACACAGGAAATCTTTGCGCCGTTAGCCAGCCGCCTGGGCATCTGGCAGTTGAAGTGGGAATTGGAAGACCTGTCTTTCCGGTACAGCGAGCCGGATATTTACAAGGAAATCGCCAAAAGCCTGGCGGAGCGACGCAGCCAGCGCGAGACACAGGTAACGCGCATCGTTGACCAGATGAAGGCACTGCTGGCGGAGCATGGCATCGCGGCGGATGTATCCGGGCGTCCCAAGCATATCTATTCCATCTACAAGAAAATGTATCGCAAGGGCGTACCGTTTGAGCTGGTGCACGACGTGCGAGCAGTGCGGGTTATCGTCAAGGATGTGCCGACTTGCTACGTGGTGCTGGGTTTGATTCATACCCACTGGCGGCCGGTGCCTGGGGAATTCGATGATTACATCGCATCGCCAAAAGATAACTTCTACCAGAGTTTGCATACCGCGGTGATGTTTGAGGATGGAAACACGCTTGAGGTGCAAATCCGCACAAGCGACATGCACGAGAACGCGGAATACGGGATTGCAGCGCACTGGCGCTATAAAGAAGGGAAGTCGTCTCGAGATGAAAATTACGAGCGGCGGGTGGTGTACCTGCGGCAATTGATGGACTGGATTTCTGACGTTGACGATGCCAGTGAATTCGTAGATGGATTGAAAACGGACGTATTCGGCGACCGGGTGTATGCCTTTACGCCAGCGGGAGACATCATTGACCTCCCGGCGGGTGCAACATCAATCGATTTTGCCTACCATGTGCACACCGAGGTGGGACATCGTTGCCGGGGAGCGAAGGTGAACGGCAAGCTGGTGCCGCTGGACACTGTGCTCAAGACCGGCGATAAGGTGGAAATCCTGACCGCCAAGCGCGGCGGGCCGAGCCGGGATTGGCTGAACAGCAATCTGGGGCTGGTGCGCACCAACCGGGCGCGTTCCAAAGTGAGCCACTGGTTTAAGCGGCAGGACATTGACCAAAATGTGAGCCAGGGGAAAGCGCAACTGGAGCGAGAACTGCGCCGCCTGGGCCTGACGGACCTCAATTTGGACCAGCTGGCGAGAGATTTCAATTACAAAGCGGCGGAGGACCTATTCCTGGCGATTGGTATCGGGGATATCAATACGGGCCGAATCGTTAACCACCTGGCCCTCGCCGAGAAGGAAGCCCAGCGGGACCCGGACGAACTGCCGGCGTATTTGCGGGATGGTGGCCAGGCGGACAGCGTCACCTTTGGCGGCGAAGGTATTGCGGTGCAGGGGCTTAAAGGGCTGCTGACAGTGATGGGCAAGTGCTGCAGCCCGGCGCCGGGCGATGAGATCGTGGGATACATAACGCGCGGGCGCGGGGCGACCATTCACCGGACTGACTGCCCCAACGTGCTGCGGATGAAAGACCGCGAGCGGCTGGTGCGGGTGATGTGGGGCGAGCCAAAATCCACATATCCGGTGGCGGTGCGTATTCAGGCGTATGACCGGGATGGGCTCCTGCGAGATGTCTCGACGTTAATTTCGGAAGAAGGCATCAACATGAGCCAGGTCAAGGTGGATGTGAACGAAAACAAAGCGGTATTTGACCTGACGCTGGAAGTGGGGAACATCAGCCAGTTGAGCCGGGTGTTGAACAAACTAGAGAACCTGCCTAATGTGATGGAAGCGCGGCGGGTGAAACCCGGCTGATGAAGGCAGACCTGCTTGCAGTTGATGAAGCCCGCCGTCGGCTGATTGGCGGGATGGTACCCCTCGTTGCGGCCGAGGACATTGCGCTGGATGCGGCCGTGGGGCGAGTGCTGGCAATGGCCGTGCATGCCGAGGCCGACCATCCCTCCTTTGCGAATTCCAGCATGGATGGATTTGCCGTGCGCGCAGCCGATGTTGCAGGGGCGGCAATGGGAAAGCCGGTGACGTTAAGGGTGGTGGGGGACGCGCCCGCCGGGCGTGCGAGTCCGATAACCGTGGGGCCGGGCGAGGCGATTCGCATCATGACCGGGGCGATGGTGCCGGAGGGCGCGGACGCAGTGGTGCCAGTGGAACAGACCGACGCCGGAGACCGTTCCCAATGGGGTGCGCTTCCAGATAGAGTGACCGTCCTGCGCGGGGAACAAACAGGCGCGAACATCCGGCCGCGGGGTCAGGACATCCGGGATGGCGACGCGGCGCTTGCAAGCGGTAAGCTCATCGGCCCGAAAGAAGCCGGATTGCTTGCGATGCTGGGCTACGACCGGGTCTCTGCAATCCGAAAACCACGAACTGCGGCCCTGGCTACCGGCGATGAACTGCGGGCGGCGGGGACGCGGCCGGAAGTTGGCGCGATCTATGACTCGAATTCGCCGATGGTGTCAGCGTTGCTGGTGGATGCGGGAGCAGACGTGGTGCGGCGCGGGAAAGTGGGCGATGATGCGGCGGAAATCAGGAACTGGCTGGACGCGGCAGTGGAAGATGGCGTTGATCTTATCGTATCGACTGCTGGGGTGAGCGTGGGGTCGTATGATTATGTGCGGGACGTATTAATGAAATACGGCAGCCTGGAGGGGTGGCGCGTGAACATGCGGCCAGGGAAACCGCTGGCCTTCGGGCGTTACCGGGAAGTGCCGTTCGTGGGACTGCCGGGTAACCCGGTGTCTGCATTTGTGGGGTTTGAGGTATTCGTGCGGCCGGCATTACGGCAGCTGGCAGGAGAAACCGGCTGGCAGCGACGGCGGGTGCGGGCGCGGTTGGCGGAAGCAGTGGAGTCTGATGGGCGAGAGAGTTACCTGCGCGGCACGCTGGAAGATGCCGCGGATGGCAGCGGACCGGTGGCGCGGCTGGCCGGGCACCAGGGGTCGGGAAACCTGTTTGGGTTGTCGCAATCGAACGCATTAATCGTGCTTGCGGCTGGTGTACAATCGATGGAGGAAGGCCAGCTGGTAGAGGTGTGGCCAATCTCATAACGGATTCATCGAGGAAATAACAAACATGACTGACCAAATTGCAAAGAGACTGGTTTATGTCCTGGCAGGAATCGGTTTGCTGGATTCGCTCTACCTTGCCTATTACAAGTTGGGGAACAACCCGGTTCTGTGTACGGGCATTGGAGGGTGCGACGTGGTGAATTCCAGCCCTTATGCCGTGGTCTGGGGCATCCCCATCGCGGTGTTGGGCGCGGGGGCGTATCTGGTACTCATCCTGCTGTTGGCACTGGAGGAACGGTCCGATTTTGTGATGGATTATGGGCGGATGCTGACTCTTGGAATCACCCTTGCAGGAACGCTGTATTCGGCGTATCTTACTTATATTGAGGTCGCGGTGCTGAAAGCCATTTGTCCATTTTGCGTGGTCTCGGCAATTGCGATGGTGTTGTTGTTGGGCGTAGCCATTTGGCGTTACCGTCAGGACACCGGCGGGTAAGCAAACGCAAGAAAGGAGAACTCATGCCGCGAATCAAATGCTTTTACGAGGACTGCATCCACCTGGAAAATGGGCTATGCGGAGCGGCCCTGATCGAGCTGGATCCGGATGACGGCTGCCTGACGTTCTCTGATGACCCGGCCGACCTGGAAGCGGTGGCTGAGGTGGAAGAGGTGGAGGAAGAGGTCGAGGACAGCTGGGATGACGAGGGATTTGAGGAATTGGAGGACCTGGACCTCGAAGATGAGGATTATTGAGAGCAGAAGGGGCGAACATCGGTGGCTTAATTTGAATGCGGAATAGGCTCTGGATGTATAATTGGCCTATTCCGTTATCTATTTACCAGCCTTGATTGGGAAGTTTATTCGTCTATGGATGCAGCCACAAAGCAAGAGCTACAAAGGGCTTACGCCTATTTAAAATCCGGTGACAGGAAATCCGCCAGCCAGGTGGTGGTGGGGTTACTGAAGCGCGAACCGGACGTGGAACAGGCGTGGCTTATCCTAAGTTTGTCCGTTGATGACCGGGCGCGGCAGGTGTACGCGTTGCAACAGGTACTGCGGCTGAACCCCGGCAATGACAAGGCCCGCGAACGGCTGACCAAGTTGGGGGGCAGCGCGTTGCCAGCCAGCCCTTCGACCGCAGCGCGGCCAACAGCTTCAAAACCCGAACCGGTGACCAACTACGGAGACGATGCGCCCTTTGAATCTGCGGGTGACTCCGATTTGTTGTCTTCGCGGTTGTTCGGCGAAGAGGCCAAGCCGGCCATTTCAACTCCGGCGTCTGCTGCTCCGACCTGGGGCGGGTTCAGTGACGATGCCCCGGATGATGAAGCACCTTTTGACCAACCCTTTGCCGCGGAGCCAACCAAAGAACCGACGAAGCCGCGCGGGCGGCGTGAGCGGCGAGAGCGAAAACCCGGCGCGCTGCGGCGAATCCTGATTTCTATCCTCTTGCTGTTGCTGCTGATTGTGGTGCTCGGGGGTGGGTACATGGGCTGGCAAAGCGGGCTGTTCGGCGGCACAGGGTCCGGCGGGGCGGGCGATGACGAGCCGACGAGCGAACCCAGCGCGACGGCCACCGATTCGGCGTTCCTTCTGCCGGCCACCTGGACACCTACGGTGTTCGTGGCGCCGTCGGCGACGCCGAGCATTACACCGATGCCGACGGCATCGCCAACGCCGCTGGCCGACCTGCTCTCCGGGGAGGCGCAGACGAGTGCAGATACTATTGAGGACCAGGTGGCGGCCATCCGCGGAATTAGCAATGACCCAGCAGTGGGGCGGGCGATGGTATCTCAGGGCGCGATGGAACAAATCCTTGCGGCGGAAACGCAGGGTGACGATTTCTGGCGACGCTCCGGGGATATCTCGGTTGTGTACGGGGCGTTCGGGCTGGTGACGCCGGGAACGAACCTGCAAACCTATTATCAGAACACGCAAATCCTGCCGTGGGGTGGGATGTACCTGACGGATGGCCCGAGCCTGTATGTGCTGGGAATCAACTTTGAGAGCCGCCAAGCCTACGGCTATGCTCACCTTTATGACCTGGCCCTGCTGGATTCGGAGTTTGACCTGGAATCGCTGGGCCTGCTGCCGGACTGCCTGCTGGCGCGGGACGAGTGCATTGCGCTGAACGCGCTGGTCCAGGGCGATGCGACGCTGGCGCGCCAGCAGTGGGCGGAGCGGTATCTGACCGCGGTGCAAGCGGCGGACCTCGGCGTGCTGGATGAACAGGTATCGTTCTTCCAGGATTTTACAAATAGTGCTTTTACGGAATCCGACCAGCGCTTCCCGTATGTGCAGGGGCTGGCGTTTGTGCAGTCATTGTTCGATGAAGGCGGCTGGGCGGCGGTGAATGAAGCGTATTCGAACCCGCCGGTGAGCAGTGAGCATATCCTGCACCCGGAAACCTACCTGGCCGGCGACCTGCCGATTGAGGTAGTTGACCCGCTGGTTGGCGAGAACTTCCCCTCCGGCTGGCGATTGATGGAACAGGGCACCCTGGGCGAATGGCGAACTCACCTGTTATTGGCATACAACAAGCTGGGCGAGTTTCCCATCGAACCGGCGGATGCGGCAGCCGCGGCGGCCGGCTGGGGCGGGGACGGTTACCAGGTGTATTACGAGGACGCGACACGCAACACGGCTGTAATGGTGCACTGGATTTTTGATACGGCGGATGATGCCGAGGAATTTGATGCCGCGCTGGCCCTGCACCTGAGCGGGCGGTACCTGGGCGACGCGGATTCGTCACTCCAGGGTGTGTGCTACGGCAGCGGACCTGTGGCATGTACCCTGTTCATTGATAATGAAGTGTTCTGGCTGGGGGCGCCAAATGCCGACCTGATGAGACTGATGCTTGAAGGGTTGGGTTTCGGGGGTTAAAGCGCAGGGCTGGCGTGCGCAGTTTGGTCGCCAGGCCGGCCAATTCAAGAGGTGGAACAGACGCGAGGGTGGGATTCGGCGCCGAAATTCGGCGATTTATTGACAATGATGCGTTGGCGCGGTAAACTCTTTTGGCGAATTGACGAGGTAGCTCAACCGGCAGAGCAATGGACTCATAAGCCATTGGTTGAGGGTTCGAGTCCCTCCCTCGTCACAGTTTCACCCACCTCCAACTTCGAGGCCCGCGAAAGCGGGCCTCGAAGTGTTTGGGATAGAATCGCGGCATGCTGACACGGGAAGAGACGCTGGAACGCCTGCGGGCCGAGCCAGCCCTAGATGTTTTGGTGGTGGGTGGCGGAATCAACGGTGCAGGCGTCTTGCGCGACCTGGCGTTGAACGGCGTGCGGGTGCTGCTGGTGGACCGAAGCGATTTCTGCGGTGGAGCGAGCGCGGCAAGCAGCCATATGGTGCACGGCGGACTGCGCTACCTTGAAAACGGGGAATTCCGGCTGGTGCATGAGGCGTTGATTGAGCGCAACCGCCTGCTGGCGAACGCGCCGGACTTTGTCGTTCCGCTCGAGACGGTGGTTCCAATTGAGCGGCTGTTCTCCGGGGTATTGAACGCACCGATGAAATTTTTGGGGTTGAGAGACCGGCCGGCAGAACGAGGGGCGTTGGTGGTGAAAATAGGATTGATGCTGTATGACTGGTATGCGCGACGGGGAAACCCCATGCCACGTCACCGGATGTATGGGGAGAGGGAGGTTCGCAGCCAATTCCCCCAACTCGGTTCGCGAGTTCGCTGGGCGGCGACGTATTTCGACTCGCTGATGCCATTGCCGGAGCGGTTGTGCTGGCACGTGCTGCGGGATGGGCTGGAAACGAATGGAGCGGGGATGGCATTGAACTATTGCAGCGTGATAGGAGGAGAGCAGAGCTCGGTCATCTTGAAGGATGAGGAGAGTGGAGAAACCCTGGGGGTCCAACCGAGGATGGTGATTAATGCGGCCGGGGCATGGATTGACCGGGTCAACGAGCGGCTGGGAGCAGCGACGAAATGGATCGGCGGGACGAAGGGGTCGCACCTGGTGGTGGACCATCTGGGGCTGGTGGATGCCGTGGGGGGGCGGGAGTTCTTCTTCGAGAACGCGGATGGGCGAATCGTGCTGATTTGCCCGCTGGGGAACCGGGCGCTGGTGGGGACGACGGATATTCGCATAGAGGATGCAGACGAGGCGCGATGTACAGAGGAAGAAACGGACTATTTGCTTGGGATGATTGGCCGCGTGTTTCCAGATATCGACGTACGCGAAGAACATATCGTGTACCACTTTTCCGGGGTGCGGCCACTGCCGGTTAGTGAAGCCGGGAGGACGGGCGGGATTTCGCGCGACCATAGTCTGCCGGTATTGGAAGCGGAGGCAGGACGGAGCATTGCCGTGATGGGGATGGTGGGCGGAAAGTGGACGACGTTCCGGGCCTTCGCAGAGCAGGCGGCGGACGAGGCGCTGAGGCGGCTGGGGAGGACGCGGGCCGCGGATACGCAGGAACGGTCTATCGGAAAGGGGGATGAGGTGGCGGCGGGGCTCACGGCGGGACAGTACGAGTTGAGCGACGTATTGTTGCTCCAAATCTGTTTGGAAGAGCGAGTGGTGCATCTGGATGACCTTGCGCTGCGGAGAGTGCCTTTGGGGATGCTGGGGGCGCTGACGGAGGCGCGTATCGGGCGGATGGCAGACGCCGCGGCGGGGGCGCTGGGATGGGATGCGGGACGCAAAACGGCGGAGATGGCGCGGCTGAAGGGGATACTGGAAGAGAAGCATGGGGTGTAGCCGATTGCAGCTGGCGACCAAGCTGCGCTTGTTATTAGCCCGCATTCTGGGAAAGGAGCGTAGGGTGACGGGAGGAGAGAAACCCCGCCCCTACTGCGGGAGAGGGCGAATTGTCCCTGAGATGTGGGGAAAGCTGACACTTCTAGTGGGATTTAGGCGGAGTCTATACTGGAGGGTAACTCCGGACTGGTTGGATCCTGGCAGAACGACGAGAAGAGAGACTTAATGGATGAGACGTTAAAACCATTTTTTGCGCCCAAAGGCGTCGCGGTGCTGGGTGCATCGCATCACCCTGAGAAGCTGGGGTACGGACTGGCGCGCAACCTGCTGATGAGCGATTACCAAGGGGCTATCCGATACGTAAACCCGAAGGGTGGCGAGCTGTTCGGGCAAACCATTTACAGGAATATTGAAGAAACCCCGGGTCCAGTAGATCTGGCGGTGCTGCTGGTGCCAGCAGAGGCTGTGGCGGAGAGCCTGGAAGCCTGCGGACGCGCCGGAATCCGGGCGGCAATCCTGGCTTCGGGAGGGTTCAGCGAGGTGGGGGCGGCAGGGGCTCTGCTGGAGGAAGAATGCAAGGCGGTGGCGGCGAAGTGGGGAATCCGCATGGTGGGACCGAATTGCATCGGAATCCTGGATACGCATTTGCCATTGGACACGACATTTCTGCCACCACCGGGGCCACCGCCGGGAAGCGTGGCGTTCATCTCGCACAGCGGGGCAATTTGCGCGGCGGTGATCGACTGGGCGCGGGGGCAGGGGTTTGGACTTTCGCGGTTGGTGAGTCTGGGCAACCAGGCTGATGTGACTGAAACCGACGTGCTCGGGCCGGTGGCGGAAGACCGGCATACGCGGGTCGTGACGATGTATTTGGAAGGGGTAAGCGATGGGCGGAAGTTTGTGTCCGCGGCGCGGGCGGTGGCGAAGGAAAAACCGGTAATTGCGCTGAAGGTGGGGCGCTACGAAAGTGGGCAGCGGGCAGTTGCCTCACATACCGGTGCGCTGGCAGGGAGCGAAAAGGCATTCAACGCAGCGTTCCGGCGGGCGGGGGTCATCCGGGCGGAAACGAGTGAAGAGATGTTTGATTGGGCGCGGGCGCTGGCCTGGTGCCCTCTGCCGAACGGACGACGGGTGGCAGTGTTGACAAATGCCGGCGGGCCGGGGGTGACGGCGGCCGACGCGCTGGAGTCGCACAAATTGAGCCTGGCAGAACTGAGCGATGAAACCAAGGCGCGATTGCGGGAAGGATTACCGCCGGCGGCCAGCGTGCAGAACCCGGTGGATATGCTGGCATCGGCATCGCCGCAACACTATGCAGACTGCCTCCGAGTCCTGCTTGCCGATGAAGCCGTGGATGCCGTGATGGTCATCCTGCCGCCGCCGCCGATGGCGACCGCGGCAGGGGTGGCGAATGCGATGGTGCCCATCATCCAGACGGCAAAGAAACCGGTGATCATCGCGCTGATGGGGGAGCGGCTCATTCAGGAGGCGGTGGAGCGCTTGCGGGCGGCGCACATTGTGGAATACCGATTCCCGGAACGGGCGGCCTCGGCGCTGGCGGTGCTGGCGGACCGAGCGGAGAGCGTTGGGCGGTGTGACGAAGATGACCTGCGGCGAACGGATGTGGACCCGGAGGCGGTGAGGAAAGTCCTGGGTCAAAGCCTACCGACTGAACAAGGATTCCTGGGCGAAGGAGACACTCTGGCGATTCTGGAGGCGTATGGTCTGCCGGGGTTGCGGCTGTTGAAGGCGACGACGGCAGAAGAGGCGGCGCGGGCGGCAGAAGAGACAGGTTACCCGGTGGCAATGAAAATCGACTCGCCGGACTTGCCGCACAAATCGGATGTGGGTGGCGTTGCACTGAACCTGGCGAATGCCGATGCGGTGATTGCTGAATACGCTGCCTTGATGGCGCGAGTGAAGACGGCGCGACCAGACGCTGAAATCCAAGGGGTGACCGTGCAACGGATGGCGCCGGCTGGGCAGGAGGTCATCCTGGGGGCGGTGCATGATGCGCAGTTCGGCGCGCTGGTGATGTTTGGGTCGGGTGGAATTGAGGTAGAAGGATTGGGCGATGTGGCGTTTGCGCTTGCACCACTCACTGAAACAGATTGTGAGCACCTGCTGGCGGCGACGTGGGCGGGGCGAAAACTTGCCGGGTTCCGCAGTCTTGCAGCGGCCGACCGGGCGGCGGTGAAGGATGCGCTGGTGAGGTTGGGGCAACTGGCGGCGGACTTTCCTGAAATCGTTGAAGTCGAGATAAATCCGTTACGAGTGTTAGGGGAAGGGGCAGTAGCGGTGGACGTCCGGGTAAGAATCCTCCAATAAGTGAAATAAATCACAAATAGGGATGAATGCCCCGTCTGGTTTGGGCAGTACGCCCCATGTCCTTTCGGCGAGTAGCGGGATAATCAGGTCAAATCACTCTGTATGGAGGTCGAATGGATTCTGCAAATGTTCCGATAGTTAACCTGGATTCGTTGATGCCCCAGGATATCGCTCTGAAAGCAGAAGCGGTGGGGGTGGCAAAGGCGAATTTGGGATATCGTCGATTGCTCGTCCTGGGCATACTGGCTGGCGCCTTCATCGGGATGGGCGCCATCTTTGCCACCACGGTAGCCACCGGCAGCAGTGCGTTGCCTTACGGCGTGGCGCGGCTGTTGATCGGGCTGGTGTTCAGCCTAGGACTGATTCTGGTCATCGTGGGAGGAGCAGAACTGTTCACCGGCAATAATCTAATCGTGATGGCGTGGGCCAGCGGGCGAGTCCCGACGCGGCTGCTGCTGCGTAACTGGCTCTGGGTCTATGTTGGGAACTTCATCGGTTCGGTGGGAACAGCGGCGCTGGTTTTCCTGAGCGGGCAGTACAAGTTTGGCGGCGCGGCGGTGGGGACGACAGCACTTAATATCGCTGCCGGGAAAGTGCGGTTGGATTTCGTTGAAGCGCTGGTATTGGGAATCTTATGCAATGCGCTGGTTTGCCTGGCAGTGTGGCTAACAATGGGAGGACGGACGACGACAGACAAAATCCTGGCCATTCTGTTTCCCATCAGTGCGTTTGTGGCAGCAGGGTTTGAACACTCCATCGCCAATATGTATTTCATCCCGGTTGGAATCCTCATCAAGGACTTTGCGCCGCCAAAATTCTGGACAACTGCGGGACTGGATGCGCTGAATTATGCGGACCTGACGTGGGGAGCGTTCTTTATGAATAACCTGTTGCCGGTAACGATTGGCAACATCATCGGCGGGGCGGTGCTGGTGGGCGTCGTGTACTGGGCAGTGTACTTGAGAAAACGCCCCAAATAGGACATCTCTTCTCCTCCGAAGAGTTGGATAGGCAGGCCGCTGGCAGGGATGCTGGCGGCCTGCGATTCCAGCGGCTTGCAGGTGCGGCAAGGAGCTGGGGCGAAGGTTGACCGGCAAACGCTATAATTTGGGGATGAAAGATTTGAGCGTGGTGATCCAGGCAGGGGGTCAGAGCCGGCGTATGGGAACGGATAAGGCACTGGTTTCTTTTGGGGGCGTGACTTTGGTCGAATATGTATTAATGCAACTGTCCGGTTGGGGTGAAGAGACGCTGATTATTTCCAATAATCCGGAATTCCCAGACCTCGGAGTACCAGTGGTCCGCGATGTGATACAGGGCGTAGGCGCGCTGGGCGGGTTGCATACCGCTCTCGTTCATGCGCGATTCGACAAGGTGATGTTGCTGGCGGTGGATATGCCCTTTGTACACAGGCCGCTGATGGAGCATCTGACCGGACTGGTGGAGAATTATGACGCGGTTATCCCGCGCTGGCAGGATGAGGAGTACGCCGAGCCGTTCCGGGCGGTGTATAAGCGGACTTGCCTGGAACCGGTGGCCGAAGCGCTGGGGCGCGGTGAACGGCGGATGATCTCGTTCTACCCGCAGGTGGCGGTAAGACTGGTTGAGCCGGGCGAAGTGGCTGAATTCGACCCCAAGGGCTGGACATTCACCAACGCCAATACACCTGAGGAACTGGCGGCGGCAGAAGCGCTAAGGCCTGAATTTGAGCGTGCACAAGCAGGGTGGGGATAGGGCAGCCAGACAGGCGGATGTGGCAGGCTGTGATAGACTAAAATGTAGCCCCGGAAACCCAATAATTTTGGAGGTCAGCCCGCATGGCTGTGAAGAAACCGAAAACCGTCTCTCCTGAATTCACGCGCGAGACAGTGCTGGCGGACTACCGCATTGCGTACCAGAGCCGGCGCGCCTCGCTGGTGGGGCGGCGCGAAGTGCTGAGCGGCAAGGCCAAGTTCGGCATCTTTGGGGATGGCAAGGAATTGGCGAATCTGGCGCTGGCGCATGTCTTCCAGAAGGGCGACTGGCGCTCCGGGTACTATCGCGACCAGACTTTTATGTTTGCGGTGGGGGAACACACGTTGAGCGAATACTTTGCTCAGTTGTATGCGCATACAGACGTGGACCATGATCCATCTTCAGCCGGGCGATCGATGAACGCCCACTTTGCGACGCGCAGCCTGAACCCGGACGGCTCATGGCGGGACCTGATGGAACGGCATAACACTGCTCCGGACATCTCGCCGACGGGCTCACAGATGCCGCGGCTGGTGGGGCTGGCTTACGCATCGAAACTGTTTCGCCATCTGCCGGAACTGAAGCCGTTCAAGCAGTTCTCGCATAACGGAGATGAAGTGGCGTTCGGTACGATTGGCAATGCTTCGACTGCGGAGGGAATGTTCTGGGAATCGGTGAATGCCATCGGGGTTTTGCAGGCACCGGCGGTAATTTCAATCTGGGATGACGGCTACGGAATCTCGGTCCCCAATGAATTCCAAATTACGCGCGACCTGAGTGACCTGCTTAGCGGATTTGCGCGCAAGGGCAACGGGGACCGGGGATACGACCTGCACCGGGTGGCGGCGTGGGATTACCCGGCGCTGCTGGCGGTGTACCGCAAGGCAACAGACACCGCACGGCGCGAACATGTGCCGCAACTAATCCACGTAATTGAAGTGACCCAGCCCCAAGGGCACTCGACATCCGGCAGCCATGAGCGGTACAAGAGCGCGGAACGGATGCAATGGGAAAAAGATTACGATTGTGTGGAGAAGTTCAGGGAGTGGATCCTGACCGAGGGGCTGGCGACGGCGGAAGAAATGGGCGCATTGGAAAAAGACGACCGCGCCCTGGTGGAGAAAGTTCGAGAAGACGCCTGGGATGCCTTTAAGCGGCCCATCCTGGATGAAATCGGGCAGTTCTGCGACATCCTGGATGAAATTGCGGTGACTTCCAAGCACAAGACCGAGTTGGCGCACATAAAGACGCAGTTAAACAGCCTCGACAACCCGCTGCGAATGCACCTGTATGCCAGCCTGGGGGCGGCGTTGATGGCGCTATGGGATGAGGAGAGTTCGGGCAAGAATGTACTGCTGGATTGGAAGGCAGCGCAGGACGCACTTAACGAAGACCGAATCAGTTCACATTTGTACAGCGAGTCGAAGCAGTCGGCGCTGAATGTGCCGGAAGTGCGGCCGGCGTACAGCGAGGCTTCCAAGGTTGTGAACGGATTTGAAATTATGCAGGCATGCTTCGATGCGATTCTGACGCGGGAGCCGCGGGTCGTGGCGTTTGGCGAGGATGTGGGGCTGATTGGGGATGTGAATCAGGGATTCGCGGGCCTGCAGGAAAAGCATGGCGAACTGCGGGTGGCGGATACCGGCATCCGCGAGACGACCATCATGGGTCAGGCTATTGGGCTGGCGTTGCGCGGCCTACGGCCTATTTGCGAAATCCAGTATCTGGATTATGTGTTGTATGCCATTCAGATCATATCAGATGACCTGGCTACGATGCATTGGCGGACGAAGGGCGGGCAGAAGGCGCCTGTCATCGTGCGGACGCGCGGACATCGTTTGGAAGGCATCTGGCACTCCGGGTCGCCGATGGCCGGGCTTATCCATCTGGTGCGTGGGATGCATGTGTGCGTGCCGCGTAATATGGTGCAGGCGGCCGGAATGTATAACACGCTCATCAAGGGCGACGAGCCGGCGGTTGTGGTGGAAGTGCTTAACGGTTACCGGCTGAAGGAGAAATTGCCGGACAATATTGGCGAGTTCACCGTGCCGCTGGGCGTTCCCGAAGTGGTGCGCGAGGGGAGCGATGTGACGGTGGTGACGTACGGGCCGCTGGTACACATCGCCTGCAACGCTGGGGATGAACTGGAAAAGATGGGGATATCGGTGGAAGTGGTGGATGTGCAGACCTTGCTGCCGTTTGACCGGCATGGGCGAATTGTGGAATCGCTGAAAAAGACCAACCGCATTCTGTTCCTTGACGAGGATGTGCCGGGTGGGGCCAGCGCGTATATGCTGCAGGAAGTACTGGAAAAGCAAGGGGGGTACTACTGGTTGGATTCAGAGCCGCGGACACTGTCGGCGAAGGCGCACCGGCCGGCGTATGGGTCGGACGGGAACTACTTCTCGAAGCCGAGTATGGAGGATGTGATCTATGCGGTGGCGGAGATGATGTACGAAGTGGACCCTGCGGCGCACCCATTGTTTTTCAGGAAAGCCGATTAGCCGCTCCGGCGGTAATCAGGGGCACGGAACTGATACGATTTGTGCTGCGAGGGGGAGTGGTTCTGTCGTAAAATAGACCTTACGATGCGCGTTAGCGAGATGTTAAAGGAAATCCGCGGGCCATGGCTCAAGCGGGTATCGCATACTTTAATGCGGGGCGAAGAGGGGCGGGAAGCGCTGGAGCAGACGCTTAACCGTTACTATGACCTGCTGTTGCAGGCTGTGGCGACGGGCGACCCGGGCTGGCTCAAACCGCTGCTCATCGAGTGGGCATCCCTGCGTACGGAGGACGAACTTCAGGAAGTCGACCTTTCGCTTTCGCCGGTGATGGCGGCGATGATTGGCGAGACGTTCAATGTGGCGCGTGAAGTACTGGAACCCGAGGCAGCGTTGGAGTTGTATGAAGCGTTACTCCCAGTCTATACCTATTCCTATACCGAAATTGCGCGGCACGAAATCCTGCTGCGGGTTAGTTACGTATCCTCGCAACTTGACAAGGTTAAAGATGAACTTCAGCGGCTGGACCGCAGCAAATCAGATTTCATTTCGGTGGCGGCACACGAGCTCAAGACACCGTTGACCCTGATCGAGGGGTACGCGGCGATGCTGCGTGAACAGATTCGCAAGGAAGAAGAGACATCGCCAATTGTGTTGATGTTACGGGGTGTGAACAATGGCACCACGCGGCTGGGCGAAATCATCAATGACATGATCGACGTGTCTCTAATCGACAATAACCTGCTGACGCTGTCTTTCCAACCTACCTGGGTGAACCGACTGATTGAACACCTGGTGGAAGAAACGACAACCCTGGCAACTGACCGAGGGCAGAGCATTGACGTGATACCGTTTGACGGGTGGGAGAAGCAAACCTTTGCGGATACCGAGCGCATCTTCCAGGCGCTGCGGAATGTGATGACCAATGCCATCAAGTACACGCCGGATGGCGGAAAAATCACTGTGAGCGGGCGAACGCTGCCGGGCTTTCTGGAAGTTACGATTTCAGATAGCGGGATTGGCATTGACCCGGAGGACCAGTCGATGATCTTCCGCAAGTTCGGGCGACTGGGGGCAGTGGCGACACACTCCAGCGGCAAGACGAAATTCAAGGGCGGGGGGCCAGGATTGGGGCTGCCCATCACCAAGGGCATCCTGGAAGCGCACGGCGGGACCATCTGGGTCGAGTCTGACGGGTATGACGAACAGGCACTCCCGGGCGCGACGTTCCATGTGCTGTTGCCGCTGCGCAACGAGCCGCCAGATGCCAAGGCGGCCAAGTTGTTCCGGAGCGCCGAAGAAAATCTGGACTCTTAGTGAAAACCACTTTATTGGTATCGGAGACCTCCTTCATGCAACCTGCTGACCGAGTATCGGCGTCAAAACCGTACTTCTTCGCACAACTGGGGAAGCGCATTAACCAATTGAAAGCCAATGGCGTCGATGTGATTCGTCTGGATATGGGTTCGCCTGACCTGCCGCCCGCTGACTTCATCATTGACGCCATGGCGAATGAAATCCGCAAGCCGGATGTGCACGGGTATACGCTCGGGGGCGGTGTGCAGAAGTTCCGGCAGGCAGTGACGAATTTCTATTCGCGGCGTTTTGGCGTCGAACTAGACCCGATGACGGAAGTCATCGACCTGATTGGCTCCAAGGAAGGCCTGTTCATCATTTCGCAGGTGCTGGTAAACCGGGGCGATGTTGCGCTGGTGCCAGACCCGGGATATGGCGTGTATGCGGCGGGCGCGGAAGTGGCGGGGGCGGACGTGGTGGCGATGCCTCTGCTGGCCGAAAATGAGTTTCTGCCGGACCTGGGCGCCATCCCGACTGATGCGGCAAGACGGGCGAAGGTCATGTTTCTTAATTACCCCAACAACCCGACCGGAGCCACGGCCAACCTGGCGTTCTTTGAAAAAGTCGTCGCTTTTGCGAAGGAGTACGATATCCTGGTGGCGCACGACGCGCCGTATGCGGATGTTGCCTTTGATGCTTACCGTGCACCAAGCATCCTGCAGATTGCCGGCGCAAAGGATGTGGCAGTAGAGTTCAACTCGTTTTCAAAAATCTATAATATGGCCGGCTGGCGCCTGGGGATGGCGCTGGGCAATCGGGATGTATTGGGCTATATTGAAAATTACAAGAGTTTGCAGGACTCGGCGATGTTTGGGCCAATCATGACTGCAGGGGTGGCGGCGTTGCAGGGAGACCAGGAATGGATCGAAGAGCGAAACCAAGTATACCAGGAGCGACGGGATATCGCACTGAGCGGGCTGCGGGCAGCAGGATTTGAGGTTGCCACTCCAAAAGCGGCGCTGTACCTGTGGATCCGTCTTCCTGAAGGCGAGGACAGTACCGATTTCTGTGCCCGCCTGCTGGATGAAACCGGGGTAAGCCTGACGCCGGGGGTAGTGTTCGGGAAACACGGAGAAGGCTACATGCGACTTTCCCTGGTGACGGCGACGGAACGCATCACCGAAGGCGTGAATCGCATTTGCGATTGGATGAAAACAGGAAAAAGCTGATGTCTAAAAAAGAACCTTTGCCGACCCAGATGCCGCGCGAGCGGGCATTTCTGATCGGCGTTGAAATCCGGGGCGAAGAAGGGCTGCTGCCGCTGGAGGAGAGCCTGGACGAACTGGCGCTGCTGGCGAAAACCGCAGGCCTGAACGTGGTTGGCGAGGCCAGCCAGCGACTCGAAAATAGAAATCCGAAAACGCTGATTGGGGCGGGCAAGCTGGAAGAAGTGGAAGCGCTGGCGGAAGAAATGCGGGCCGAAGTGCTCATCTTTGATGATGAACTTTCCCCGCGCCACCAGCGCGAACTTGAAAACGTGTTCACGGACAAGGTGCGGGTGCTGGACCGGACGGCGCTAATCCTGGATATCTTTGCGCAACACGCAAGTACACATGAGGGCGCCCTGCAGGTAGAACTGGCGCAATACGAATACCGTCTGCCCAGATTGACACGGGCATGGACGCACCTGGCACGCCAGGCCGGCGGCGGCGGGGGTCGTACCGGCAATGGCGGCGTGGGCCTGCGCGGCCCCGGCGAAAAACAACTGGAAGTGGACCGCCGAGATATCCGGCGGCGAATCGACCAATTGAAAGGCGAGCTTGAGAAGGTGCGAGCGCACCGCGGCCGACACCGCGAAAAGCGCAAGCGCGCTCGCATTCCCGTAGTGGCGGTGGTGGGCTACACCAACGCCGGCAAGTCGACGTTGTTAAATCGAATCGCGGGGGCAGATGTGCTAACGGCTGACCAGCTGTTTGCGACGCTGGACCCGACCACGCGGCGGGTGGAACTCTCCGGCGGGCGGGTGGCGTTGTTCACGGATACAGTCGGGTTCATCCAAAAGCTGCCGACCACGCTGGTGGCGGCTTTCCGGGCGACGCTGGAAGAAATCTCGGAAGCGGAATTGCTGTTGCATGTGATTGATGCGACGCACCCAAGCGCGCTGGCGCAGTCCGAGGCGGTGCTGGAGACGCTGGCCGATATTTCGGCGGAGCACATCCCGATGCTGACGGTGCTGAACAAGGTTGACCGGTTTGCGGACGATGCTGACCTAGCGGCGTTGATGGAGGATTTCCCGGGAGGCGTGCAGGTTTCCGCGTTAACCGGCGCGGGGATGGAGGCGTTGCTGGATGCGGTCCATCGAAAATTGTACGAGTCGTTCACGGAAGTCTCGGTGCACCTGCCTTTCCAGGAGGGCGCGTTGATCGCCCTGTTCCATGAGCAGGGGCAGGTGGATAAGGTGGAGCATACGCGCCGCGGCGTGCGGATGGAAGGGCGACTGCCCGGCCGGCTGTTAGCGCGGTTCATGCCATTTGAGACAACCAATGTAATTGAAGTCCTTGAGGAAGAAGAGGAGGATGCCTGATGGGTGGTTTATCGCGATTGCTGGATGTATTGTCTGAGTACCTGGCGCACCGGAAAGGGCTGTTGCCGGGGCTGGGAATCCTGCTGGTTTTGGCGAACCTGATCCTTGGCATGATCCCGGGGATGGGGTTCCTGGCGGAGAGCGACCTGCTGCTGCATCTGGGGGTGGTGGTTGGGCTGCTGGGGTTGATGCTGGCACGGGCGCTCTAGCCTGCGAAAATACGATCTACAGAGGCGCGCTGTAGTTTGGAAGGGAAGTGGTTGAGCAATTTGCGAAAGTGGGTACCCTTCTTTGGAATGACACCGATGAAAATGCCTTGCGAGGGAGACCACGCAGGGCATTTTTGTAAGGATGGATGATGAGCCAGGAACAGTTGCGAGATGTAACCGAAGATCTGCGCAAGGCCATTGAGGGGGAAGTGCGGACAGACCCGGCCAGCCGGATGCTGTATGCGACCGATGGCAGCATCTACCAGATTCTGCCGCTGGGCGTTGTTTTCCCGAAGACACAGGATGAACTCTCGGCGGTGGTCGAAATCGCGGGGCGGCACGGCGTGCCGGTGCTGCCCCGCGGGTCGGGGTCAAGCCTGGCCGGGCAAAGCATCGGGGCGGCGCTGGTCATCGACTGTACACGGCATCTCAATCGAATTGTGAACATAGACGGGGAGCAACGGACGGCGACGGTGGAGCCCGGGGTGGTGTTAAACGCGTTCAACAATGCAGCGGCGAAACACGGCCTGCAGTTCGGGCCGGACCCGGCCTCGGCGGATAGGGCGACGTTTGGAGGGATGATTGGAAACAATTCCACCGGCGCACATTCGATCCTGTATGGGATGACGGCGGACCATGTGATAGGGCTGGATGTGGCGCTGGCAGATGGGACGACTGCGCGGCTGGAAGATGTGAGTGTGCGGGAGGCGGAGCGGCGGGCGGGAATGGGAATGCTGGAAGGCGCGCTGTATGCGGCAAGCCTGAAGGTGCGGGATGAGTACGCGGATGAAATCCGCGCCCGCTGGCCGAAGACGTGGCGGCGGGCATCCGGTTATGCGCTGAATTACCTGCTGGGCTGGTCGGCGAGCGCGCCACCACGTTGGGAAGAGAGCGGCCTTGGGCACAACTATCCTCCGCTGGGCGCGGGGCGTATTAATCTGGCGCAATTGATGGTGGGTTCCGAAGGGACGCTGGCGGCGTTCCGGCAGGCAACCTTTCACCTAGTTCCCACCCCGGAGCATACCTGCCTGGGGGTGCTGGCGTTTGACAGTATTGTGGCGGCGTGCGAAGCCACGCCAGGCTTGCTGGAGAGGCAGCCTACGGCGGTGGAACTGATCCCGCGGGCGCTCATAAACCGCGCCCGGGCGGTGCCCGCCTATGCGGCGCGACTGGGGTTCGTGCAGGGCGACCCGGCGGCAATCCTCGTGGTGGAGTTCGCGGGCGGTGAAGCGGCAAGATTGCGAGAGAAGGTGCAGGCGTTGGGGGTGGGCGGGGTGGTCGCCGAGACGGCGGCACAGCAGGCTGAAGTGTGGGCCGTGCGCAAGGTCGGGCTGGGATTATTGATGTCGGTAAAAGGGGATGCTAAGCCACTGCCATTTGTGGAGGACATGGCGGTGCCGGTGGAGCGGCTGGCGGAATTCGTACGCGGGTTTGAGCGCATTCTGGCGGAGCACGGGACGGGCGGGGACTTTTACGCCCATGCCTCAGCGGGGTGTTTGCATGTGCGGCCGTTGATAAACTTGAAAACCGAACAGGGTATTGAACTGATGAGGAGCATCAGCCGGGCGGTGGTGGACTTGACGCTGGGGCTGGGCGGGGCGTTGAGCGGCGAGCACGGGGACGGACTGTCCCATGCGGAGTGGCTGGAACGCGGGTATGGGCCGCGCCTGACCGAGGCATTTGAGGTCATCAAGCGGGCGGCCGACCCCAAGGGGCTGCTCAACCCGGGAAAGGTGATCGATGCGCAGAAAATGCACGAGAACCTGCGCTACGGCGCGAACTACAAGGCCGAGACATGGAAACCGGTGCTGGACTTCACCGGGCAGGAGACCCTGCTGGGGGCGATTGAGATGTGCAACGGGGCGGGCGTATGCCGCAAAGACGGTGGCGTGATGTGCCCGTCGTTCCAGGCGACACGCGAGGAAATGCACAGCACGCGCGGGCGGGCGAACCTGCTGCGGGGCATGCTCTCCGGGCGGTTCCCGATGGCGGAGCTGGCGGAGGAAGCGGTGCATGGCGCGCTGGACCTGTGCCTGGAGTGCAAGGGTTGTAAAGCAGAGTGCCCGTCCGGCGTGGACATGGCGAAAATCAAATATGAATACCTGCATCATTACCACCAGTCGCATCGGAGGCCGCTGCGCGACTACCTGTTCGGCTATATCGGGACGTTGGGGCGGTTGGGGAGGGTGGCGACGCCGGTCGCGAATTTGACTATGAGGTTAGTGCCCAAGAAAGCGATGGGATTGGCGAAGGAAAGGAGTCTGCCGCGACTTGCAGGGAAGAAATTTAGCGCTGGCGGGCAAAGGGGCGGGGACGGGGTACTGTTTCTATCCGATGCCTTTACGGAATATTTCTATCCGGAGGTGGGCGCGGCAGCCGTGGACATGTTGCAGGCGGCGGGCTATCGGGTGGTGAAGATTCCGGTGGTCGGCGCGGGCCGGACGTTAATCTCCAAGGGATTCCTGCCGCAGGCCAGACGGCATGCCGAACGGGTATTGACGGCGATTGAATTGATTGACCCACTGGGGGAGATGCCGGTAGTGGGCGTGGAGCCGTCCGAGTTGCTGACCTTGCGGGATGAATATCTGGACCTGCTGCCGGGAAATGAAAAGGCGAGGGGCCTGTCCTGGCGCGCTTATTTGATTGATGAATTCATGGTGCGACCCGGGAAAGATGGGCGGCTGCGGTTTGAGGCGTTGGCGGGGGTTGGACGGGGGGAGAAGGTGCTGTTCCACGGGCATTGCTACCAGAAGGCGCAGCCGCCGGCGGAGGACGGCTACCCCAGCGGACCGGCGGCGACGCGGGCGTTTCTGGAAGGGATGGGGTATGAGGCGGAGATGATTCAGGCGGGGTGCTGTGGGATGGCCGGGTCATTTGGCTACGAGGCGGAGCATTACGAGGTCTCGATGCAAGTAGGGGAACTGGCGCTGTTTCCAGCGGTGCGAGCGGCAGGGGACGTGAGACTGGCAGCGTCAGGCGTTTCGTGCCGAACGCAGATCGAAGCGGGGACGGGGCGGAAGGCGGTGCATCCGGTGATGCTGGGGCGGCAAGACGCCATTGCGGCAGACGAGTAAGGAAAGAGAATGGGTCCGCGGGAGCTCACGCCCTATGATGAGATGTATGTCGATGGCGCGGGCGTTAATTGAGTACGTTCTGGCGCGGGAACCGCACGGCGCGGCTGGTGACCCACCAGGCAGGAGTTCATAGATTCGGCAGGAATTTGCGGGCAGTATGAAAGCGATGGGCGTTAAGGGTTAGCCAACGGGATGGCTTTCAAGAGCCGGGTCGATAGGCAGGGCGACGCGGAAGGTGGTACCGAAGTTGAGCCGGCTCTGGACAGTGACCGTGCCGCTGTGTTTTTCGCAGATTTCCTTGACGAGAGCGAGGCCGAGGCCGGTGCCACCGTGCTTGCGGGTGCTGCTCCCGTCAATCTGATAGAAACGCTCGAAGATACGGTCCAGTTCGGATTCCGGGATGCCGGAACCCGTGTCTGAGACTTCCAGAACAATTTCATTATCTTGGCGAAAGAGACGGACAGCGATTGTGCCGCGAACGGGGGTGAACTTGAGGGCATTGCCGAGCAGGTTGTCCAGCACGCGGCGCAGCATTTCCGGGTCACCGCGCAAGGCGGGAATCTCGGGAGCGAGCTGGCGTTTCAGGTTCAGGCGCGCCCGTTCAGCAACGACGGCGAAGTCTTCGAGTTGAAACTCCACCAGGCTGCGAAGGTCGACCATCTGGGGGCGCAAGCCTACATTTTCGGTTTCCAGGAGGGCGGTAAGGTCGCTAATCATTTTGTTGAGCATATCGACGCGACGGCGAATGATGCCGATGGGTTCGCCGAAGTCCGGGGGCATCTCGCCCAGTTCACCTGAGTCGAGCAGTTCGATGTAGCCTTTGATAATCGAGAGCGGCGTTCGGAGTTCGTGCGATACGTTTTGAACAAACTCCGATTTAAGCCGGTCCAGTTCTTCCTGTTTGGCGAGGGCGCGGGCAAGGTCGATGGCGCGCTCCTGGGCGTCTGCATAGAGGCGGGTGTTTTCGATGACGGCTGCGGCCTGGCTGGAAAAGACAGCCAGCAGGCGGGTGTCATCGTCGGTGAAGCCGCCGCGTTTGTTGAGGGCAAATACGACGCCAAGAAAGCGTTCGTTGCGCGACATGGGCGCGGCGAGAAGGTTTTGAATTGGAAGGAAGGAAGACAGTGTCTCGAAGATGACGGGGTTTTCCGATGGGGAATTGCTGTGATGTACATCCAGGGCGCGGGCGTTCCAAAGCCTACCGGCAGTGGTGGGCGAGATGCTGACCTGATTCAGGACTTCGTCTGTGACACCAAAGCCTGGTTTTTGGGCGATGAGGTAACCGGTAATGGGGTCGATGAGAGCAACAATGCAAGTGTCGGCGCCGAGGAGGCGAGCGAGGCGCTCAACCAGCGTGCCGTAGGTTTCCTGGACGTCGGTCATGGTTTTGAACGCTTCGGCAATTTCGTATAAGCCGCGCAGTTCCGAAGCGCGCCGCTCTTCTTCCTTACTCAAACGAAGCTTCTCGATCACTATCCCAACCTGGGCGGCGACGGTGGTAAGGAGACGCTCATCATCCTCGCTGAAGGCATTGATGCGATGGTTTTCGGTATTGATCACGCCTTCGACCTGACCCGCGACATAAAGAGGAACGCATAACTCCGAGCGGGTATGGGGGTCAATCTCGACATAGTCTTCGAGGGTGCGGACATCGGCAACGCGCTGGGGTCGGGCGGCGCGAGCGACTTCCCAGCATAGACCGCGGGAGAGAGCGGGAATCGGAGGGCTTTTGTGTTCGCCTTCCCAATAGGATGGATGGTGCAAGAGCTGCTGCCGGTTTTCGGAATATGTGAGGAAGCCGAAATTATCCGGATAGAGCGTCCGGCCGATGAGAGTGGTTGCGCGGCGAATGAGCTCATCTTCGTCAACGGCTTCAAGCCCGGCGAGGCTGATGCCCTGAAGGACGGTCAGCTCGTCCACTCGACGGCGGGTGGCGCGGAACAAGCGGGCGTTGTCCATGGTGGATGCAATCTGACTGGCGAACAATTGCGCGGCTTCCTGGTCAGCGGGGGTGAAGCGGTGAGCGGAATGACTATCCAGCAGGACGAGAGAGCCGAGACAGACATCGCCGTGGAGGAGCGGTACGCCCATGATGGCGCGAGCATTAAACGTGTGGACCAGAGAGGTGCTAACCAGCTCTGATGTTCGAGCATCGTTAACAATGTAGGCGCGACGTTCGCGAATGACACGAACGCCGAGAGTTTCCTGGTCATCCAGTGGAAGGCGAAGTTTGACGAAGTCTTCCCGCCCGGGGCCGTTGCCAGCAAAGCCCACTACGTCCAGACCGTCCAGAAGCCAAATAAAGGCCGAATCAATTCCGAATACTGACCGAGCTTCATTGCAAATCGTATCCAGAAGTGATTGCAGGTCGATCGAGGCGGTGAGGGCGCTACCGACCCTAGCCAGCGAGGCGAGGAGCCGGTTGCGTTCCTGGGCTTCATCCAAGAGAAAGGCGTTTTGGATGGCGATGGCAACTTGATCCGCGAGGACGCTGAGGAATTTTACACTTTCCGGATTCAGCGCGTTCGGCTGATTGCTCTGAACATCCAATACACCATATTGGGTATTACCAGCAATCAGCGGCAGAGCCAATTCAGCGCGGGTGTTGGGGAGGAGCGGATTGAGGCGATGGAGTGGATCTGTGCGGGTATCCGGGGAAACATGCAGCTGACCGGACATGCCCACCTGACTAATGATGCCGTGATCGCCGAGGTTGTAGCCGTGGCCTCCGGAAATCATCTGCCGGCCGGCGCTGCTGTTGGCGGCGCGCATCACAAGACGCTTGCCAGAGCGATCGTTTAGATAGATTGAAACGTGGTAAAAGTCGAAACGCTCGCCGATGAGCCGGGTAACTTTTGGGAGAAGTTCGTCCAGACTGTGAAAGGAGGCGGCGGCGCGACCGACTTCGGCAGCAGCTTCGAGACCGGTAGCTCGCTCGTGCAGCGCAGAATGGGCCTCGCTGGTGCCTGCCAACGTGTGGGTTAGATCACGTAAGCCGATGTAGATGATAGCCGAAGCAAACGCGAACGTGAGCGTAAGAAGAATAAGCAGTTCACCGGGTGTGAAGGCGAGTTCCGGGACGGGGAGCAGGCCGCGGCTTTCCATGATGAACAGAATCAGCCCCAAGAGACCTGAAGCACCCGTGAATGCAAGGCTGGCGCGCAGGCCAAACAAAGCGCCCGCGCACATGATTGCCACAATCAGTGCCAGGAAGAATGGACTGGCCAGACCGCCGTGCTGGTAGGCGCTGGCCGCCAAAAGACCCCAAAGAATTGAAACATAGACACGGGCTACGGTAAGAACAAAGCGCGTTCGTGCTGCCAAAAGGATAATTGCATGCAGACCGATGGAAATCAGTGGGCTGATGGACTGCCCAGTCGCTGGGAATAGCGCAACCAGCAAACCATAGCCGAGCGAAGCGAGCAGTCCGGCGAGGGCAATTGAGTGCAAGCTGCGCGCAAGGCGGCTGATTGATGGGTCGTCAAATTGCGGGGGTCGAAGAAGTGTGCTCATCTTGAAGGGGCAAATCTCTATTCAGTATAGGGGCAGTGTGGGATGTGTCAAGATGCGGGGGAAGAATAGCACTTATCAAATCGGTTGGGTGAGCCCGATCAGGAAATCAAAAGCTGAAGGCAAGAGGTGGCTCACGTTTGGACGACAAAGGGCCTTGAAATAGAACAGCCTGTGTAAAGAAAACAAGGTCAGACTCTGGATACAGTTTCTGACCTTGTTTGTATGCGGGGAGAGAGATACCGAGCCGACCTATCCGCTTTTGGCCGGTGGATCAACTTCTTTGGCTTCTTCTTCCGCCTGATCGCCTTTCAAGCCCTCACGGAAGGAACGAATGCCAGAGCCGAGTTCACCGGCGACCTTAGAGATTCGTCCTATTCCGAAGACCAGGACAACGATGAAGAGGATAACGAGCAACTCGGGGAGACCGAGACCTAAAATGCGCATAGCCAAACTCCTGTTGTGTTGTTCGGGCGATGGAGATGCCGCGAGCGTCGTTGTGTACCTCCTATTTTACTCCCAATGGGCGTAGCAACGAATGGACCGTTGAGCGTTTCGTTTGGTCCAGCCTCAAAATCTGGGGCTTTCGCATGCTAAGAAAGCTTGGAAGGACCCAAATCCACTGGCGTGGCGATACTTTACGCACCTGCCTTTCTCTACTGTGGTCAGGCGGCGAATTCCGGGCGGGCGAGTTCGGCAGGCAGGTGGGCGATATCGATCTCGGCATCTTCACAATAGAGGAGTGCGTGCTCAATGGCATGTTTCAACTCGCGAATGTTGCCCGGCCAGTCGTAGGCAATCAATCGCTCCAGAGCGGCGGGAGTCACACCCTCTACGCTTGTACCTTTGCGGGGGTTCATCTCCTGCAGGAAAAAGCCAACCAGGCCGGGGATGTCCTGTTTGCGCTCGCGCAGGTCCGGTAGATGCAGATCAACGACCTTGAGGCGATAGTACAAATCGTCGCGGAAGGTGCCGGCGGCAATCATTTTCTTGAGGTCACGGTTACTGGCGGCAAGGACGTGGACATCGACCTGAATTTCCTGGGTGCCGCCCATGCGGCGGAAGGTGTGGTCTTCCAGAGCGCGGAGGACCTTGGCCTGCATTTCCAACGGCATCGAAGATATTTCATCCAGGAACAGGACGCCACCATCGGCAACTTCCATGAGGCCAGCCTTGCGTTTGTCCGCGCCGGTGAACGCGCCCGCCTCATAGCCGAACAATTCCGACTCAAGGACAGTGCTTTGAATGGCGGCACAATTAATGGCGACAAAAGCTTCGCCGGAGCGGGGTCCCATGCGGTGAATGGCACGGGCGAGAATCTCTTTTCCGGTGCCGGTTTCGCCAGTGATGAGGACGGAGACTGACATTTTGGCGGCGCGCTGGGCTTTGTGCATGACCTCCGCCATCTGGGGACTATCGCCGATGACGAAGTTAAACTGGTCTATCTGGCTCTGCCGCAGATGGTGGAGTTCGCGGCGCATGCGGACAGTTTCGCCGGCACGAGCGATGACCTGGCCCAATCGGGTGAGGTCGATGGGTTTGCTGAAGAAGTAGTGCGCGCCGGCATCCATCGCTTCGACAGCCATGGGAACATCCGCATGGCCGGTGATGAGGATGATCGGCGGGCGGTTAATCATGTGGGCGGTTTCCTCGAGCAAACTAGGGCCGTGACCGTCCGGCAGGCGGGCGTCCAGCAAGACGACATCGGCGGCGGCGGAGTTGAGGACCTGGCGGGCCTCGGCGAGTGTGCCAGCTTGCAGTGGGGTGTAGCCCTGCTTTTCGAGAAACTTGCAGATGGTCTTGCGGAAATTCTCTTCATCATCAACAATCAATACGGTCAGACTCATGATTTTCGCCTCTCAGAGTGGTTTGTTTTCATGGCGGATAGGGAGTTTGATCTTGAAGAGCGTACCTCCTGGAAACGATTCGAGATCAATGCGCCCATTGTGGGCATTGACAATTTGCTGGGTAATGGCGAGACCGAGGCCGGTGCCGCGCAATTTGGTGGTGATGAACGGCGCGAAGACCTTGTCGGCCATATCCTGCGGGATGCCGGGGCCGGTATCGGACACATCAATGCCAACGAGGTTTTCTTCGCCGGGCTGGTCGCACGGACCGACGCGGATGCCGATAATGCCACCGGGGGCACTCATCGCTTCCAACGCATTGCCGATGAGGTTGGTAAAAACCTGTTCGAAGGCGATGCGGTCTGCGGTGATGCTGTATTCCGTCTCAGGCATATGGAGGCGAATCTCTGCGCCGGTGCGTGCGGCGCGCGAGCGCCAGCGCGGGACGAGCGCCTGCAGAAAGTGATTGAGTTCGAGGGCGTCCATCTGGTAGTTGCGCGAACCGGCAAATGACAACACCGAACGCATCAATTGTTCCAACCTTTCGCAATCGCCCTGCATGCGCTGGATTTCTTCCTGTAGCGCATCTTGCGGCGAGAGGGTCATGCTGATGAGTTGGAGGGCTGAACTGATGTTGTTAATGGGGTTGCGAATCTCATGGGCGAGAACGGCGGTCAGCTCCCCGAGCTGGGCCTGCTGTTCCAGTTGCTGGGTGCGGCGGTCGAATTGCTCTTCGCGAGAGAGGTCGGTGACGACGATGGCGAGGCGCTGAATGGCCTGACCCATGAGGTAGGGTTTCAGACGGAGGTGAACGAGGATGGTCTGACCGTCGCGGCGGGTAAGGCGCAGGTTACCCAGGTCGCGCGGCGCGGGGTTGGCGAGAATCTCCTGAATTTCGGAGAGGATGGGGCGAGAGGTAATGAGGATATCGGTCAACGGATGGCCATGGACCTCGTCCTGACCATAGCCGAGCAACGCTTCCGCCTTGGCGTTCAGATCGGTGACGACGAGGGCGGGGGTGACAAACAGGAGGGCATCATTGACGACATCCTGAATGGACTCGGTCTGGCTCATGGTCTGCATCTGGCGCTGGAGTTTGGATTCGAGAACTCGCACGGTGCGCGTGTGACGTTCTGTGACTCCAATGGTAGAGGCCAGCAACTCCAGCATAGACTCGAAATGGTCGGGAGGGTCTCCAATCTGGTCAGCAACCACGAGGATGCCATCGTAGGCGGCCTGGGGGTCCAGCGGTGTAGAGGCGAGGTAGGCGAAGTCCTGAGTCTGGGCGCAGCGGTGGAGTTCTGAAAACGGCCTTGCCCCGGGCTGCCAGGTGTAGGTGACGCGGAGGTTTTCGGCTTCGTTGAGAGGCAGTTCGTCCGGGAGGCTTTCGGCAAGTCCCCAAATGTACTTGCGGCAAAGACGCTGGTGGTCAGAGTCAATCTGATAGAAAGCTAGGGTGGTGGCGCCGGTGAGCAACTGGCCGGCCTGAAGCGCCTGAAGGATGGCGGCGCGCAGGTCCGGCTGGCGCGGCACACCGGCGAGGACGGGTAGGGCCTGGAACCGCTGGGCGAGCATTTCGTCTTCCAGCGAAGAGCCGCGATGGGGCTGAAGGAGGAAAACGGCGAAGTCGCTCTCGGAGCCGAGGTGATGGGCAGAGACCTCGATGCGGGCCGGGCGGCCGGAGCCGGCGCGCAAGGGTGTATGCCAGGATGTCTTGTTGGCCGAAAAGCTTTTGGCCAACGCCTGCGGGGTGAGCTCAATCAGAATTTCGTTGAGCGGCCGACCGGATAACTGGCCGACGGAGAAATGGGTGAGGCTATGGGCGGCGGCATTGCCGAGGTGAATCTGGTGGGTGCGCAGGTCCACGAGCAGCGCGGCGGACGGAAGGAGATCAAACAGGAATGCCCACTCGGCGCGGCCGGGGGAACGTTTGAAAATAGCGGTGAGGTCGGGCAGGCTTCCGGTTCGCATGGGGTCAGCCGCGCTGGTGGGCGGGAAGAATCTTTTCCATTGAGCGGTATTTGGCGACGGTGCGGCGGGCGACTTCAAAACCTTGTTCGGAGAGCAGTTTGGCGAGCTTGGCGTCGCTGAGAGGCTTGTCTTCGTTTTCAATCAGGCCGCGCAGTACGGTGCGGACGTTGAGGCTGCGGTCGAAGAAGCGGGAAATTGGGATAATCTGGCCGTGAGGCAGCTGGATGGACTTGCCCTGAACGGCGCGGGAAATGGTGGATTCGTGCAGGCCCAGTTCCTCGGCAAGGCTGGCGCGGGTGAGGGGAAGCATCTGGGTGGCGCCGTGGAGGATGAACTCGCGCTGATGGACGGCGAGACGGCCCATGAGGCGGACGAGGGTGTGATTGCGCTGGCTGAGGCACTTGACGAGGAGAGTAGCGCGCTCAATCATCGAGTCCCACTCCTCGGCTTTCTCCGGCGGGGCCAGTTTGGCGGCGGCGATAATCTCCGGGTTGACGCGCAGGGTGCCGCGCAATGGCCAGACGATTTCCACCTGAAGGCGGGGCTCGCCGGCTTCGGCAATGCAGGAGACGATGACATCCGGCTGGGAATAGCGCTGAAGGGACTGGCCGGCCGGTTGGCGGGTGGTGCCCCAATTGGCGCGGGCGGGGTAGGGATTGAGGTTGTTGGTGATGAACTTGATGATTCTGCGGGCCTTGGGCAGGGTGACGCCCAGTTGTTTGGCGAGCCGGTCGGCGTGGTTACGAGTGAGGAGGGTAAGCGGTTCCTGGATGGCGCGGAAGATGTCCGGGTCGATGGCGCGGGACTCGGAGAGAAATTCGAGTTGAACGCGGAGGGCATCCTGATGGGTGGAAGACCCGACGCCCAGAGGCTCGCAGCGCTGGATGGCGCGCTGGATGGTTTCGGCGCGGGAAAGCGTGACGCGGCGGAACTGGGCAATCTCGACGAGAGGCACGGGGAGCAGACCGTCTTCGTCCAGACTGGTGAGAATCATCGTGACGACGGGGAAGTCTTCCTCATCGAGTTCAGTGGTCAGCTGGCGGCCGACAAAGGTGGCGAGGTCTTCAATCTCGGGTGAGTAATCTTCCGCAGGGGTGTAATCCTCGCGCGAGGAGGGACCAGGGTTGAAGTCTGAGGCGTTGGAGACAAAGACAACCGGCTCGTTGGGCGACAGACCGCGGGCGAATGAGCAGGTGGGGCAGATGCGCGGGCCATCGAGGCGGCGGCCACAGTTGGGACAGCGCCGTTCGTCCACGAGTTCCAGGGCGGGGTTCTGGGCAATCTCCCCGCCGACGCGTTCGTGCATCTCCTGACGGTTCAGTTCCAGCAGGGACATGGTCTGCGCCAGATGCGCGGTAACTACCTGACGCTGGCTCAGCCTCTGGTGTTGCTGGTGGGTATGGGATACCATTTCGCCTCTCCTTGATTATAGTCTGCAAGTGGCCGAATCCAAGTGGGTCGATTGGGCTACCCAGGGGTCAGGTTTCGGTATCCAACCTATTGCAAGGAATGTGCCAAGGATGGCCGAATCCTTGCAACAGGGGGCGAGCGGGTAGAATGTGATAACTGCAGGTGAACAGTAATTCGTAATGGGTAATTGGGGATGAGGTAGATTGGTATGCCAAAATGGTTTGCAAGAGTGAAAATAACTGAGAAATCGTGGAAGCGAGAGCGTTGACGAATGGGCGAAGTTAATCTGACGGTGATTGGCGGGGGGCTGGCGGGAAGCGAGGCGGCGTGGCAGGCGGCAGAACGCGGACTGAAGGTTCGGCTCTATGAAATGCGGCCCAACGTGAAGACCGGGGCGCACGAAAGCAACTACCTGGCAGAGCTGGTGTGCTCGAACTCGCTGGGGTCGGACCTGCCAGACCGGGCCGGTGGGCTATTGAAAAACGAACTGCGGCGGCTGAATTGCCTGTTGCTGCGGCTGGCGGGAGAAACGGCTGTGCCGGCTGGCGGGGCGCTGGCAGTGGACCGCGAGGCGTTTGCCAGGCGAGTCTCGGAAGTAATTGAAGCGCACCCGAATATAGACGTGGTGAGGGAAGAGGTGCGAGATATTCCGGCCGGGCTGACGGTAGTGGCTTCCGGGCCGCTGACGAGCGCTACGCTTTCTGAATCGATCCGGGCGCTGAGTGGCGAGGAACACCTGTATTTCTTTGACGCCATCGCGCCGATTGTTGAGGCCGAGTCGATTGACATGTCGGTGGCGTTTCGAGCGTCGCGGTATGAGCGGGGCGACCAGGAGGACGGTGACTACGTTAACTGCCCGATGACGGAGGAAGAGTATCGGGCGTTCGTTGGCGCACTGCGAGCGGCCGAGCGAATTGAATTGAAGAGTTTTGAAGAGGTCATAGAACACGAAGGTGTAAAGGCGGGTGCACACACGTTTTTTGAAGGCTGCCTGCCGGTGGAAATCATTGCGCAACGCGGGGAGGATTCGCTGGCGTTTGGGCCGTTGCGGCCAGTGGGGCTGATCGACCCGCGGACGGGGCGGCGACCGTTTGCGGTGGTGCAATTGCGGCAGGATAACCTGGCGGGGACGATGTATAACCTGGTGGGCTTCCAGACCAACCTGACATTCACGGAGCAACGACGGGTGTTGAAGATGATTCCGGGGCTGGGCGCGGCACGATTCCTGCGGTACGGCCAAATGCACCGCAATACGTTCATCTATGCACCCAAACTATTGCGAGCGACGCTGCAATGGCACGACCGGGATGATTTGCTGTTCGCCGGACAAATCACGGGGATTGAGGGCTATGTGGGGAACATAGCCAGCGGGTTGCTGGCGGGTTGGAACGCGGCACGCGTGTGGAGGGGAGAGAAACCGGTGACCCTGCCGCCCACGACTATGCTGGGGGCATTGTGCCACTATGTGACGCATGCGGCAGAGGCCGACTTCCAGCCGATGAAGGCCAATTTTGGCGTGATGCCGGAACTGACGGGGAAGAAAGTCAAAGGCAAGCGGGAACGGGCCAAAGCTTATGCGGAGCGGGCGCTGGCGGACCTGGACCGGATGCTGGAGAGCGTGGCGCTGGCATGACCACAACGCGGCGGGCAGTTGGAACTATCCTGGCAGTAGTGGGGCTGGTGGCGGTGTTGGGCGGTGTAGTGTTGGCAGGGCGGCAAACCAGCCCGCCGGACTATGGCGTGGTTTTCAGCGGGGAACGGGCGTATGAGGATGTGCTGACACAAATGAGCTTTGGGCCGCGATTTATAGGGAGCGAGGGCCATGCCCTGACTGTGGAGTGGCTGGTGGAGACGTTGAGCGCGCTCGGATGGGAGACCGAGGTGCAGGAATTGGTAAGTGGAGGGCAATTGGTGCGCAATGTGATTGCAAAACGGGGGGATGGCGAAGACTGGGTGGTGCTGGGGGCGCATTACGATACGCGGATGGTAGCGGACGAGGACCTTGACCCGGCTTTGCGGGGGGAACCGGTTCCGGGGGCGAATGATGGCGCGTCCGGCGTGGCGGTGCTTCTGGAGCTGGCGAGGGTATTGCCGGATGACCTGGAAAAAGAAGTGTGGCTGGTGTTCTTCGATGCAGAGGACAACGGTCGAATAGAGGGCTGGGATTGGATCCTGGGTTCGCGGGCGTTTGTGGATGCGCTGATCGAGAAGCCGGACGCGGCGGTGATCGTGGATATGGTGGGCGACAGCGACCTGCAACTCTACTATGAAGGTAATTCAGACGATGCACTTCGCCAGGAGATATGGGAGACGGCTGCGGGGCTGGGATACGGACAATTCATCCTGCTGGAGAAGTACCATATGCTGGATGACCACACGCCGTTCCTGCAGGCGGGAATCCCGGCGGTGGATATCATTGATTTCGATTACCGCTATTGGCATACAACGGCGGATACCGCGGACAAAGTGTCGGCGGCGAGTTTGGAGGCGGTGGGGGCAACGGTGCTGGCGTGGTTGACCGGCGAGGAGTGAGGGCAGGGGGAATCAGTCTTTCTTGTTTTCTTTTTCCTTGCGGCGCTTTTCACGGGCTTCATAAATTTTGACGGGGTCACCCTTGCTCAGTTCCCAGTCTTCATCCGACTCCAAGGTGATGACTTTGAAGGCTTCGGCGTACTCCATTTCCTTGCCCTTGGCGGTCTCGGCGGCCCACTTGCGCATTTCTTCGCCGGGGTCCCAGTCCATCATCTGGCTGGCGTGGGCGCGCAGGGCTTCAATCTTAATGTCCATGGTTTCCGAGATGTCCACAAACGTGGTGGCTTTGTCGTCCCAGGCGGTAATGTAGACCTTGCGCGGTTTGTGGGCTTTAAGTCCTTCGGCTTCCAGTTCTTGAAAGACGTGGGGCTGGCCGGTGGCGGGGAAGGCGGCATCGATGGCGGCGGTGGCGGAGGCGCGGTGGTCGGGGTGGTTGATGTAGGTATCGGACGGGAAGAAGACGGTGGGGTCACCACAAACGATGACTTCGGGCTTGAAACGACGAATCTCGCGGACGATGCGCTTGCGCAGTTCCATGGTGGCTTCGACCATGCCATCGGTCACGCGCAGGAAGGCGATGTCCTTGACGCCGGTAATCTCGGCGGCGCGGCGCGTTTCGGCTTCGCGGATAACCGTGGCATCTTCCTTGCTGATGGAAGGGTCGGCAATGCCGCCGTCGCCGCTGGTGATGAGGACGTAGCCAATGCGGGACCCTGCTTTGGCCCAACGGGCCATTGTGCCGCTGCAGGAAAATTCGATGTCATCGGGGTGGGCGGCGATGGCGATGGCGGACTCGGGGATGTATAGGGTGGCGGGCATGGGGACTCCGGGATACGAGATTTGTAATTGGCCAATAGTAATTGATTAGAGGGTCGATTGGAAAGATTTAACGAAAGTACTTTATGTGCCACTTTCTGATGTGGCCGGGGGCGTGAGGTGTTGAAGGCCCTGCGGCCCGGCGAGGATGAGGTCGGTGGCCAGACTGATGAACAGGCCGTGGGCGAGGATACCGGCGCGGGCATCCAGTTGGGTGGCGAGGAACGATGGCGAATCGATGGGGCCAAAGTTGGCGTCGATGACGTAGTTGCCCTGGTCGGTGGTGTAGGCGGAGCCATCTGGGTTGCGGCGAAGAACGACGGCAGCGCCCAAGGATTCGAGGAACGCCGCCTGCGCTCCCCAGCCGAATGGCAGGACTTCTATGGGCAGCGGCCAACGCTCGCCGAGGCGCGGCGAGAGCTTGGAGGCATCGGCGACGATGATTTCGCGGCGGCTGGCCTGGGCGACTATCTTCTCTCGCAGCAGTGCGCCACCGCCGCCTTTGATGAGATTGAGATACGGGTCAATTTCATCTGCACCGTCGATGGTCAGGTCAATGTATGGATGGTCTTCGAGCGTGGTGAGCGGAATGCCAGCGGCGAGGGCGGCGTTCTCGACGGCAAGGGAACAAGGGACGGCGAGCACGCCGGGCAGTTCGCCTGAACGAATGCGGGCGGCGATGCGATTCAGGGCGTGGATGGCGGTGGAGCCAACACCCAGGCCGACAACCATGCCGGGTTCGACGAGATCCGCGGCGTGTTCAGCGGCCTGTTGTTTAAAAGCGTCTGGGCTCATGGGTCGAGGAGGTCGGCAAGTTCAAGGATTGGGTCGAGGTCGTTTCCGGCCAGCGTGAAGGTGATGACCTTGCGACCCGCGTCTCTCAAGGCCCGGGCATCGCCATGGGCCTGAGCCTGCTTGAGCACACCGAATGAAATGGAGGAGTCCGGTTTGCCGGCTTCGTCTGGAATGGGGACATCCGTTTCCGGGGTTGAGACGAATTGGATGAAGAGTCCCTTGCCGCCATCGCCCTTGTGGAGCTGACCGGTGGAGTGAAGGAAACGCGGACCGAAACCGATGGTGCAGGCCATGCCGGTGCGGTGGACGATGGCTGTCTGTAGGGATTCCAGGGCGCGGGTAGCGGCGGGAGTGGGCTGGATGAAGGCCTGAAGTGCGACATAGCTGCCGGGCTCTGACGTGCCAAGAAACGACTCAAGCGATTTGATGTCCAGCGGAGCGGAATCAATGGGCGGTAATTCGCCGCTGGCCTGGTAGGCCTTCACCATTTCCTGAGCACGGCGTTTGGCGGATTCGACATCCGGCTGGTCGAACGGGTTAACACCCATCATGTGGCAGGCGATAGCGACGGCAACTTCCCAGTGGAAAAAGAGGCCGCCAAGGTCATACTCGTCATCGAGGATGAGGCTGAGGGAGGGGGCGCGCAGGTTGGCGACGCGGCCGACGACGCCGGTTTCGTCTCCAAAGGCGAGGGCGACGAACTGGCGGTCTGGGCCGTAGAGGGTGTCATCAGAAATGGTTTCGGCCAGGAGGGGGAGGATGCCGACACCGGCTTTGCCGGTGCTTTCGGCGATGAGTTGTTCAGCCCAGTCCACGAATGGTTCGAGGTCGGGAGAGGCGATGAAGGTGAGTTTGTCGCGGTTCATGCCAAGGGCGTAGGCAATCAGCGCGCCCATGTTAAGGCCGAGGCTGCGGGGGGAATAGGGACTGTCGTTGTGGGCGGCGAAGCGCGCCTGTTCCAGAATTGCTCCCACATCGATGCCGAGGAGGGCGGCGGGGACGAGACCAAAGTAGGAGAGCGCAGAAAAGCGACCGCCGATGTTCGGGTCATTGAGGAAAACTTTGCGGAATTTGTATTGGCCCGCCAGGGATTCCAGAGAGGAGCCGGGATCGGTGATGGCGACGAAGTGGCTGCCGGCACCGGCAGCGCCGACGGCGGCATTGACCTGATTGTAGAAGTGCTTGAAGAATGACAGGGTTTCCACGGTGCCGCCGGACTTGGTGGAGACGATGTACAACGTGTCTTTGGGGTTCAGCGATTTGGTGTAGTGAAGAACGGCGGCGGGGTCGGTGCTGTCCAGAACGTGGAGGTCCGGGTAACCATCGAACGCGCCGAAGACGCGGGCGAAGAGTTCGGGGGCCAGACTCGAGCCGCCCATGCCGAGCAACAGCACATGTGAGAAATCCTGACGGACATCTTCGGCGAATTCGAGGATGGCGGGGAGGGCTTTGGTCATCTCGCGCGGGCTGTCCAGCCAGCCGAGGCGGTTGTCGATTTCGTCGGACGAGTCGCTCCACAGGGTGTGGTCGCGGTTCCAGAGGCGAAGCAAGACCTCGTTGGCTTCGAGTTCGTGGATGGGAGAGTGCTCGGAGATTTCATCGACGAGCAGGTTTGAGCGAATGGGCATGGCAAGTCCTCTGCTGTATTTTAGCGCGGAAGAGGGGCATGCTGACCGGGAACTCCGGCTAAATGAAATCAAGAACCGGTATTGGAGAGGAACTCTTCCAGGTCCTTGCCGAGCTTGTGGAGAGGCAAGGCACGACCGGCAACCAGGTAGTAAATTTCGTCAGCGACGCTGGCAATGCGCTGATTGGCCCAGCCGAGACCATCGCGGTAGGCGCGACCAAGGGGGTACGCCGGCACCACGCCGCTGCCTACTTCGTTGGTGACGAGCAGCCAGGTGGCGGCGCTGGCGGAAATGGCTTCCAGCAGCGAACGAATCTCGGACTGTACCGCGGTCAGTATAGGTTCTTGCGGCGGGTTTTCACTGCTGCAGGCGGTGGCGAGGAGGGTGTTGCTGACAAGCAGCGTGATGCAGTCGAGCAGGACGACAGGCGAGGCAGGCGGTTGGTTGAGGAGGGTGGGGCCAAGGTTCAATGGAATTTCCAGGGTGGGCCAGGCAGCCGGACGCGCACTGCGATGAACGCGGATGCGGTCGGCCATTTCGTCGTCCAGCGCCTGGGCCGTTGCGATGTAGGTGACATCCCGGGAAAGTTTTGCGGCGAGCGCTTCGGCAAAAGTGGATTTGCCGCTACGTGCGCCGCCGATGAACAAAATTAGCTTACCCACTATCTTTATCCAAGACTAAGTACCAGCAGAGCGATGATTTCGAGGATTTCGCAAATGGCCCCGTAAATATCGCCGGTGAGACCGGGGAGGCGGCGCAGAGTGAAGGCGGCCAGCGCCCAGGCTGACAAGCCGGCAATGACCAGAGCCAGCAAACCGGGCGGCCCGGCGAGAGTGAAACCCAGACCCGCGGCAATCGCTGATGCAACGGCGGCATGCAACGGGCGTGCGTGGGCTTTGACCATGCTGCCCAGCCCCTCTGGGCGGGCAGGCGGAAAGGCGACGATGACGACCGCCATGCCCCAGCGACCAGCCAGGGCGGCAACGGGAAGGGCCACCCAGCCGAGACCGGACTGGGCCAGCAGGGCGAACTTCATGAGGAGTGCCAAGCCGCCAGCCAGCGCGCCAAATGCACCAACACGTTCGTCCTTCATGATGAGCAGGCGCTGTTCCAGGTCATTACCGCCGAGCACGCCATCGGCGGAGTCCATCAAGCCATCCAAATGCAGGCCGCCGGTGAAGAGCACCCATGCCGTCAGAGTCAGGCCGGCCACGACCAGGAGGTCGAAGACGCGGCCAAGACCGAGCCACACCCCGGCCAGTACCAGCCCCAATAACGCGCCAATCAGGGGATAGAAAGCCACAGCGCGGCCAAGCTCCGGCAGGGTGAATGGCCGGCGGATGATGGCCGGGACGGTGGTCAGGAATTGCAGGGAAGCGAAGAACGACCCACCCCATGAGCCGGGGCGGGTCAGTTCTTCCGGTAATTGGTCAGGCAACTTTTTCGTTTTCCTCTTTGTCCGTCACGCCAGCTTCCGCAAAGGTAGCCATCTCGGCGAGAAGTTTGCAGGCGGCCTCGACCAGCGGGAGGGCCAACACAGCGCCGGTGCCTTCGCCGAGGCGCAGGTCCAAATCGACCAGCGGCTCGAGGCCGAGCCACTCGAGCATCAAGCGGTGACCGCGTTCCTGCGAGCGATGACCGGCGATGAGGTAGGCACGAGCATTGGGTGCAAGGGTGACGGCGATGAGGGCAGCGGCCGTGGAGATGAAGCCGTCGATGACGACCGCCTTGCGGTGGGCGGCGGCGGCAAGGATTGCCCCAGCGAGACCGGCGATTTCAAAGCCACCGACTGTGGTCAGGACTTCAAGGCCGTCTTTGGGGTCGGGCTTGTTGGTTTTGAGAGCAAGATTGACCGCGGCCAACTTGCGGGTAAGGCCTTCCTCATCCACGCCGGTGCCACGCCCGACGATTTCCTCGGCGGGGCGCTGGAGGATGGCAGCGGCGATCGCGGCTGAAGGCGTGGTATTGCCGATGCCCATTTCGCCAGTCGCCAGTATGTCCAGACCTTCTGAGAGTTGAGCGGTTACGACGTCTGCACCTGCCAGCAGGGCCTGAATTGCCTGTTCGGGGCTCATCGCTGGGCCGCGGGCGATGTTCCGCGTGCCCTTGGCGACTTTCTTGTCAATCAGTTGGGGGTGCGTGGGAAGGTTGGCGGCCACGCCCATATCCACCAGGGCGATGCGCGCACCGTGGGCACGGGCGAGTACATTGATTGCTGCACCGCCGCCCAGCATGTTCAGCACCATCTGCGGGGTAACTTCCTGCGGGTAGGCGCTAACGCCTTCGGCGACCACACCATGGTCGCCGGCCATGACGGCCACGACCTTGTGCAGAATTCGAGGGATTGGCTGTCCAGTGATGCCAGCCATTTGAATTGAGAGTTTTTCGAGGCGACCGAGGCTGCCCGGCGGCTTGGTAAGGGTGTTCTGGCGGAACGCGGCGGACTGCATGGCGGCTTGGTCCAGCGGGAGGATGCGAGCGATCAGGTCTTGAAGGCGTTCGGTTTCGGTGGTCATGGCTGTGTCCTTTCAGAGGTTCAGGAGCACCAGCGGACGGCCAGTTTCCGGGTGCGGGGTTACTTTTACGGCGGCGTGATAGGCGCCCTGGATAATCTCCTCCGTCAGTACCTCCTCCGGGATACCGACATGAGTCAGTTCGCCGCCAACGAGCAGGGCGACGCGGTCTGCGAAAAGGGAAACAAGATTGAGGTCGTGCAGGGCGACCAGGACCGCCAGCTGACCCGTGGAAGTCAGTTCGCGAATTAGGCGGAGCAGGCTGGCCTGGTGTTGAAGGTCCAGGTGGTTGGTGGGTTCGTCCAGCAACATGATGCGGGTGTCCTGGGCGAGGGCGCGGGCGACGAGGACGCGCTGCTGCTCGCCGCCGGAAAGTTCAGCTACGCGGCGTTCGGAGAAGTCCGTGAGGCCGGTCATGCGGAGGGCATTGGCAACGCTGGTTTCATCGCGCTTGCCGGGTTTGCCGAGCCAGCCGAGGTAGGCGGTGCGGCCGAGCATCACGGTCTGGGCGACGGTGAAAGCGCCGCCTTCCTGTTTGGCCTGGGGTACGACGGCGAGCCGGCGGGCGCGCAGATGATCTGGCAGTTGGGTGATGTCCTCGCCTTCGCACCGGACACGGCCCTGGCGAGGCTTGAGGACCCCGCTGGCAGCTTTGATGAGGGTGGACTTGCCGGCGCCATTGGGGCCGATGAGTGCGACAATCTCACCGGCGTTGACTTCCAGCGAGACGCGGCGCAGCACTTCGCGCGCGCCGTAATCGACGCTCAAATCTTCGACGTGCAGCATGACGGTCACCAGAGTACCTCGCGCTTGGCGCGGCGCAGAATCCAGAGGAAAAATGGCGCGCCAATCATGGCGGTGACGATGCCGACCGGGAGGCTTTGCGGCGCAATAATCAAACGCGCGCCGATGTCTGCAAGGAGGAGGGCAGCCGCCCCGCCGAGGATGGACATGGGAATCAGGTGGCGATAGTCCGGACCCCACAGGATGCGGAAGAGATGCGGGACGATGAGGCCAATGAAGCCGATGACACCGGAGAATGCGACAGCGACAGCGGTGGTGAGCGAGGCGACAACCACGATAAAGACTTTGGCCCGGTCGACGTTGAGGCCCATCTGACGGGCCTGCTCCTCGCCGAATTGCAGGACGTTGAGCGGATGACCGGATAGCGCGAGCAGGCCCAGCCCAATGGCAAAATAGGGCAAGGTGGCGAAGACCGGCTCCCAGCCGTTGACGGGTGACCCGCCGAGCAAGAACGACAAGGCGCGGGTAACCATCTCACTGGAGCGCAACATGAGGAATGAGGTGGCGGCGGAGGCGAACGCGCCGACGGCAACCCCCGCGAGGATGAGGGTGGTAAGGGGGACGTAGCCGTTGACGCGGGCCAGGTTGTAGACCAGCACGACGGTGACGAGCGCGCCAAGGAAGGCGGCGGCGGGGATGAAGTACATCCCCAACGGGTTGCTCGACCACTCGAATGAGAGAGCGACAACAGCACCCAGACCGGCTCCGGAGGCGACACCAATGAGATACGGGTCGGCGAGGGGGTTGCGGAAGAGGCCCTGATAGGCGGCACCGCTGCCGGCAAGGGCGGCGCCGGTGAGGGCGATGAGGACGGTGTGGGGCAGGCGGACCTGCATCAGGATGGTGGTGAAGGCTGCGGGCCAATCCGGAATGATGGATGACCCCGGCCATTGTGCGGCGAGGATGCGCAGGATGGTGGCGGCCGGAATGGTTACCGCTCCCATCCCAACGCTCAGCGTTGAGGTGACGAGCAGCAGGCTAAAGACAATCAGGTACACCGACCCGGTACGTTTCATGCGACTTCTTCCACGTATACTCGAATTCCAACGGCCCATCCTGAGGGACGCCCCTCAGGATGGGCCGAGATACATTTGGCTAGTCAAACAACTCGGGATGGATGATGCGGGCAACCGCTTCCAGACCATCCACGAGGCGGGGGCCGGGAACGCTCATCCAATTTGAGTTGATGGGGTAGATATCGCCATTTAAGACGGCGGCGGTCTGATCCCAGCCACCGCGGGCGGTTACCTGCTCGGCGGTTACGCCAAAGTCTGCATCCCCGAGGATTATGAAGTCCGGGTTGACAGCGATAAGCGCTTCCAGACTGAGCTGGGAGAAGGCGCCCTCGAGAGCCGCTGCGGCGTTGACACCGCCGGCGAATGTGATGATGTGGTCAACGAAGGTGCCAGACCCGGCTGTCCAGGGGTTGCTGGGGTCGGTGGCGTCCAGTTCGTAAAAGACGATGGGGGTCGTTTCAGCTGCGGAAACGGTTTCGAGGACACTGTTCACACGACTTTCCAGGTCGGCGACAAGGGCTTCGGCTTCCGTGGCGCGGCCGGTGAGGGTCGCAATCTCCTGGATATTTGCATACAAGTCTTCGAAGGTGATGGGGTTGGCCTGCCAGTAGACGGCGAGGCCGAGGTCTTCGAGGGCCTGCACCTGTTCAGCGGAGAGAATTTCGGCGGCCAGCACGAGGTCGGGTTGCATGCCGAGGATGGCTTCGGCAGGGAAGTCGCCCCAGAGTGTGCCGAAGGACGGCACGCTGGCGACAGTTTCGGGGTAGACGGAAAAATCGTCGCGGCCTACCAGCAGGTCGCCGGCGCCGATGGCGTAAAGGATTTCGGTGAGGGAGGCGGCAGTGCTGACGATGCGTTGCGGAGGGGCGGCAAGGGTGACGGTACGACCCATGTCATCGACAAGGGTGATGGTCGTGTCAATCGGTTCGGCGGTTGGGACCGGGGTGTTTGCAGGGGCAGGCTGCGGGGAACACGCGGCCAGCAGTAAGGCCGCAATTGGAATTGTTACGAAGATACGGGCGATTTTCATGTTCATGCTCCTTCTGGTAAAGAATCAAAACCCCCTGCACGTGGGCAGGGGGAGGGTTTGGGAACGTTAAGAAAATGGACGCGTTCACACCTCCTTTCCACGAGGGCTAGTGAACTGGCTGAGGGGGTCGTCCTGGCTTGCCGCCTTGCGGCGACTTACAGTTGCGGGTCAGCGCCGGTCTTGCACCGGCTTCGCTATTATGCCTGCCCATCCGGGGCGCAGGCAACCTCAACCAATTGAGTTATGAGGTTAGTAAGGTTCAGACGTTACGATGCTATGTTAACCGATTTTCCACTCAACGGCGTCCAATTTTGGATGATTCCGTGTAAGGAAATTGCTGATAGGGTGCTGGCCGAAAGAATCTATAGATTGCTTCCCTTCGACTACGCTCAGGGCAGGCGCTCCGCTCGCAATGACAAATCATCTGGAGAAACGTTAGTCGTCGAGGTGATAGGCAACATCAATAATCACACGTCGCTTACCGTGAGCCGGTCGCCGGTACAGCAGGGCCGCCTTGAGCAGCCAGGCCGTCTGGTTATGCATCAGACCCTGCCACCATCTCGTCGGGACGAACTCCGGTAATACCAGAACAGCCTGTTGGCCATCGTCGTGATCCTCGTCGTGTTTCCTGATGTAGCTTACGAGAGGAGCGACAATCGAGCGATACGGGGACGGCAGAATTTCCAGTGTTAGGTCCGGAAACCATTCGCTCATTTTCTTACTTATCTCTTCACTTGAACCCGGAGTCATTTCAACATATACAACAGTGACCTTGGTAGACAGGGAAAGCGCAAATCTGACCGCGTCCAGACTACCGCGGTGAATCCCGGAAATCGGAACGACCAGGCGCTGCTCCGGCAGTGCATGCAGGGACGGCGGGAGCCCGCGAAGGGTGAGCTGGGCGGCAACCTCCTTATAATGGTTTTGGATTCTCGTGAAGAGGACCACAATGCTAGGAATCAAGAAGATAGTTATCCAGGCGCCCTGACTGAATTTGCTGACACCAACTACAACCAAGGTGATTGCCGTAGCCAGAGCGCCAATTCCATTAAAAGCTGCTTTGAGACGCCAATTCCGCTCGTCAGCCCGGACGCGCCACCAGTGGATGACCATCCCGGCTTGCGAGAGGGTAAATGCCAGAAAGACGCCGATTGCGAACAACGGAACCAGCGTGTGTGTGTCTCCCTGAAATAGCACGATCAAGGCTCCTGCGCCAACCGAAAGCAGGAGGATCCCGTTGCCGAAGACAAGCCGGTCGCCTACATTGGTCAATTGACGTGGGAGGTAACTATCCTTTGCAAGAATGGCAGCCACCCGAGGAAATCCGGTGAAACTTGTATTTGCGGCTACAGCCAGAATGAGCGTGGTCGAAATCTGAATTAGATAGTACAGCGGACCAGTTCCGAGAAGGTGCCGAGCCAGGCCCGAAAGGATGGTCTCGTGCCCGGTTGTGGTGATCGCGAAGTACTGCGTCAAACCAATACTACCGACGAAAAGAATCCCCATCAGCAACGCCATGGCTATCAACGTAGTTTGAGCATTCTTTTCCTGTGGGGTCTTGAATGAAGGAACACTATTGCTAATCGCCTCGATTCCGGTCAAGGCTGTGCAGCCGGAGGAAAATGCATGGAGGATAAGCAGAATGGTCAAAGGTTCTACTGGAGATGGGGCGGCGATGAAATCGCCAGGACCGTCAATCAGGGCGCGGACCAGCCCATAGCCGAGCATCCCAAGATAGGTGAACAAGAACAGATAGACGGGGACTGCCATCACGACTCCGGTTTCCCGAAGGCCGCGCAGATTAAGAATGGTGATAATGCCGAGGATTGCCAAGCTGATGGTGACGCGATACGGTAAGAGTGATGGAAATGCAGAGATAATTGCGTCTACTCCGGCAGTGAGACTAACCGCGGCGGTCAGTATGTAGTCAATGAGAAGAGCGGCGCCCGCCACCAGCCCGGGCTTTATCCCCAAGTTTTCCCGGGCAACCATGTATGAACCACCACCAGATGGGTAACCCTGAATCGTCTGGTAATACGAAATCGATACAATAACTAACAGCAGGGCAATCGCCAGCCCGATTGGCCAGGCCAATACGAGGCCCGCGCTTCCAGCTACTACCAGCCCGAGGTAGATTTCCTGATTGGCGTAGGCAATCGACGACAACGCGTCTGGAGAGAAGGCAGCAAGAGCGCGTATCTTATCTAATCGACTCTCGTGGGCATCCTGAGTGCGCAAGGGAGAGCCGAGGAGGAAGAATCTCAATTTATTTAGCATGGCGGCGCTTTAGCAGTTCCTTTCAATCCAATACTAAATTGGCAGGCTGGAAAAGATACTCGTTCATTATTCTTCGGCCAACACTATCAACTTGTCGCCGTTTTTGAGTGTCACGGCATCTGATTTTCGGGGATTGGTATGCACCCCGTAATTGGCGGATGGGTCGCGGGCTTCGTGCAGCAGACGATAGCCCAGAGCGGTTTCACCGCGCTGACGGGCGGCTTCCACCAGGGTGTAGAAATTGACAGGCTGGCCGAGGGTGACGTAGTCAGCGGCGGGCTTAAGGTAGATTTCGACGCCTTCGGGATCGAAGAGGTCAGTAAAGACATCGTAGAGCGCGCCGTTCTCGGAGAGCTGGGCGAGCATGAGGCTGATGAGGTGGTCGCTGACGATGAAGTCATCGACGCGGGCAGATTCGGCCAACTGCCGGTTGCGCATATCCAACATCTCGCTGACGATGGAGAAGGGAGTCTCGTCGCGTTCGGCCATGTCGCGCATATGGAGGAGGGTGACGAGGGTGCGGGCGTCGGCGTCCTGGATGGGGAGGGAGGTATCCGCAAGGACGATGACGTGGTCGTAGTCGGCCACTCCCAATGTATCCAGCAGGGCGCGGTCGGTGGTGTCGCCGGGATGGAAGGTAAGTTGCTGGCGAGTGAGGCCCTGGCAGACGCGGTCAATATCGGGCTGCTGGTTGGGGGAGGCAACCACGCTGAGGCGTGACCCCTGGACCACATAGCCTTCGAGTTCATTGACGATGGTACCGGCGCTGGCGTTCCAGCCGATGAGCAGAGCGCTTTCCGGGCGGGCGGGACTTGGGGGCGAACCGGCACGCAGGCTGGCCGCCTGGATAGCGGATGCGCCGGGGCCGCCCAGCACGATGGTGTCATCATCAGCAGAGATAGCGATGAGCCGGTCACCGGCCTCGATACGAGTGTCCATTTTGGGGCTGAGGGTGGGCGTGTCATTTTTCACCAGGCCAATGACCGTGGAATCTGGATAGGCGTGGAGAGCATCGCTGTAGGTCTTGCCGGCGAGGGCCGGCTCGTCTTTGAAATAAATCTCGTCGCCGCCAAAATCCAGCAGTTCACTATAGACGACGGACAGACCGGATTGGCGGGAGGTCTGGGCGGTGATGCGGGCAATCAGTTCGCCGACAAGAATGGCGTGGACATTGTCATGAACACCAATCATTTTGACGACTTCCAGATTGCGCTGGTCGGCCATCTGCGTGACGATGTTGTAGGGTTCGGGGCGGCGGTTCGGATTGTTGGTGATGGCGAGGATGGTCTTGATGACGACCGAATCGGCGTCGCCTTCTTCGGGGGGCAGGACGATGATGGCGCGGGAGGAGTGCGGACTGGCGAGGTCAATATCGGTGGGGTCGACGGGCGAACCGGAGCGGCAGATGATGCGCGTGTTGCCGGAGTCCGGGATGCGGGAACGTATTTCGTCTTCCATTTCTACCTTGTCGCGGTCGGCGAGGACGACAATCACGGGACGTTTCTGGTTCTGGTTGGCAATGATGAGTTCGGGGATGATGGTGAACACCTGGGTAGACCAGCCGAGAATGATGGTGTGATTGGATTCGAGGACGAGGGAGCGGCCTTTGCGCAGTTCTTCCAATTTGCCTTCCACCCCGGCCCCCAGCACGCCGATGAGTGTGGAGACGACAAAGACGCCGCCGAGGGTGACGAAAAGCATGACGAGCCGGAAACCGGAACCGGTGTCGCCTCCCATGGTGCCGGAGTCCAGGGTGCGCATGAGGCTGGCCCAGGCGGCTTCGCCGAAACTGAGCGAGCCGGATTCGCCCTCCTGATTGAAGCCCGCCATGGAAACGACGGCGGCGGCCAGAAAGATGACGGCCAAGGAGAGGGCGGCAAGCATACCGATCATGGCGGGAGTGCCAGCGGACATAAGGTTATCGAACTGATAACGGATGCGCTGTGCCAGGGTGGGTTTGCGACTCATGATTGCTCCTGTTTCTTTTGCTTAAGGGATGATGGAATGTGCGCCAGCAGACCGACGCGGGCGAATGATACCACTATGAAAACTCGCGGAAGCCGGGAAATTCTAGGAGACCGAGAAGAGGTTGGACCGACCCTGTTTCCCTGCGTGGCTTAATGCGCCGGCGGTGCGGAGGGTCCAGGTCATTTTCCCGGCGAGACTGGTGGGGATGCGCAAAGCTGCCGCCAGCTGGGCGTTGGTGAACGGTGCGGCCAGGCCGGGTGGGAGCAACGCGAGATAATCGGAGAGGCCGGAGAGGCGGTGCTCATCCATCACGTGGATAAGCCGCCTAGCGGTGATGCTCCAGTGACGCCGCCGCCAGGAACCCTGGCCATCGTCGGTCCAGTCTTCCTCCATTTCAATGAAGAGGAGGGTGACTGTCAGGTTGGGATCGGGCAGCAGGTCGGCAATGCGCAGAAGCTCGCGAAACGCGTCCTCGATGCAGGCCTGTTTGGGCGAACGGCGACGTGGCCGGGCGGTGCCATCGGCGTCGATGCGTTGTATCCACTTGAGGCGTGCCAGTGGGTGGATGAGGTTGACCGGGTAGCGTGGCAGAAGGGCGGCGATTTTGGGGCGGATGGCAGCAAGATTGCGGGTTTGAATTTCGATGATTTGGCCGGGGCGAAGGATATCGATAATGTACCCGTCAAGCCCGATTTCAAGCTGGTCACCGGGGCGGGCAATATGTTGCTTTAGAGCGGCGTGCAGCGCACTTTCGCCCAGCGTTCCGATGGCGTTGGCCGGCGTCATGGGGTCATTGTATCCCAATGGGGGTCAAGAATTCTGACTTGAAACGCCGATATATTTTCCCCAAAAGTGCGGATTTTCAGGCTGGACTCATTGAAACAAAATCTTCCGGATGCTGCAAGGCGGCGGGTGTGTGATAGGTGTATAATCTGCGTGTTAGTTGGCCCTATACTGGTGAGGAACGTTCTACGGCGAGAACAACTTATGCGACGATATCTTAGCATCCGTTGGAAGCTGCTGCTTCCATTCATCGTACTCATTGTCATGGTTCTGGTTGTGCTGTTGCCCGGTATCCGAACGTTGGCTGGCAACCGAATCGAAGGGGAGGCTGACCGGCGTTTGGGGACGCTGGCTGAATCGGTGGGTGCGCTCATCGTGGATTCGGAAAACCAGGCGTTTCTGAGCGCCAACTTTGCGGCGAATCTGAACGAACTGGTGCGGGCCGGGGACGATGTCGATGAAATTGGGCCAATCCTTCAGACCACCAAAGAATCCCTGGGATTACAGGAACTGAGCTATTTTGGCTCCGACTACCAGCCGGGCGACCTGCCGCTGTATTATGGTGGACCGATTGTGGCGCGACGCCTTCAGGTGAGCGAGAAGACCACTCAATTGCGCGAGGCGTTGTTACGGGCAGTTGCGGAAAGCGGCATGACGACCAGCGGCGTCGTGTTGGCGCCGCAATCATCGCAAATCATTGGCGTGGCTCCGGTGGGTGGCGCCAACAACGGCATTGTGATGGCCGTGTTCTACATTGACGAAGCTTTTGTCCAGCGCATCAGCGATATCCTTGGGGCGGAGGTTGCTATCGTGGTGGACAACGCGATTGTGGCGAGCACCATCCCGATAGAAACTGGGTACGAAAGTCTGTTGACACTGGATTTCCTTGACCTTTCTGCTGGCCCCAGGGGTACCAATCTTTCGTTGGACGATGAAACCAGTCGTATGCTGGCGAGTACCCTGACGCTGGATGGCGATGAACAGGGCGTGGTGCTGGTTGCCCAGCCGACGCGCGATTTGTTACAAGTGCTTTCGGATATCCAATACCTTCTGCTGGTTTTCTCGATTGTGGTGGCGGTGAGCAGCCTGGTGTTTGGCCTAGGCATCCTTAGCAACTTCTCCAGGCCGATTCGCGAACTGGTGGAAGCCACAAACCGGGTAGCCGGAGGGGATTTCAATTACCGGCTGGTGCGGCTGCATAATTTTGTTAAAGATGAAATCATAGAACTCGGCGAGAATTTCAACACGATGACCGAGCGCCTGCACGGACTATATACCGGCCTGGAAGACCGGGTACAGGAACGGACGGAAGAATTGGAAGTGGCGCTGAGGGACCTTTCCGTGGCGCGTGACCAGGCGCTGGACGCCAGCCGAGCAAAAAGCACCTTCCTGGCGAACATGAGCCATGAACTGCGCACGCCGCTCAATGCCATCATCGGGTACAGCGAAATGCTGCTCGAAGATGCGCAGGTGTCCGGTTATAACGACATGGAAAGCGACCTGGATCGCATCCTGGTTTCCAGCCGACACCTGCTGCAACTGATCAATGACGTGCTGGACCTTTCCAAGATCGAGGCCGGCAAGATGGATGTGTACCTCGAGACGTTTGACGTGCGGCTATTGGTGGGAGATACGGCCGGAACTGTGCAGACATTGATGAGCAAGAATTACAACGAATTCAAAGTAAATATGACCGGGGAATTGGGCGAGATGCTGTCGGATGCGACGAAAGTGCGGCAGGTGCTATTGAACCTGCTCAGCAACTCGGCCAAGTTCACACAGAACGGCGTTATTACACTGGATGTGTGGCGCGAAAGTAACTGGCTGACCTTCCGGGTGGTGGACACCGGAATTGGTATGACGCAGGAGCAAGTGGACCGGCTCTTTCAAGCGTTCCAGCAGGGGGATTCGTCAACGACGCGGAACTATGGGGGCACGGGCCTGGGCCTCGCCATTTGCAGGCACTACTGCCGCATGTTGGGCGGCGACATTGAAGTGCACAGCACCAAGGATGTGGGCTCCACGTTCACGGTGCGCGTTCCGGCGACGCTTGAACAGGTGACGACGATGCCGGTGGAGTCCAAGCCGCGTAGCGACGAGGCTCGACCGCGCCCCGCTGGATTGGACACTAGCGCTGCCGATGGCCGGTGCACAGTGCTGGTTATCGACGACGACCCATCAGCACGCGACCTGATGGCCCGGTTCCTCGAGAAAGAGAATCTGCGAGTCATCACGGCGGAGAATGGCCGGTTGGGTCTTGAAATGGCTCAGGAATTAAGACCGGATGTCATCACGCTAGATGTGGTGATGCCGGACCTGGACGGCTGGGCAATCCTCTCCACGATTAAGACGAACCCCGACCTGAAGGATATCCCGGTCATCATGGTGAGTATGCTGGGCGACCGGAATACCGGCTATATGTTGGGCGCGGCAGATTATCTCATCAAGCCGATTGACCGTGAACAGCTTTCGCGTACGCTGCACAAATACCGCTGCGATGTGGGCGCGTGCAAATTATTGCTGGTGGAAGATGATGAGCCGACGCGTTCGATGATGCGCTCGTTGTTGACGCGCGAGGGGTGGCGCATTACCGAAGCTGAAAATGGCCGGGTGGGGCTGGACAAAGTGAAGAAAGAACTTCCGGACTTGATCCTACTGGACCTGATGATGCCGGAAATGGACGGCTTTGATTTCCTGCATGCTATCCGCACGGTGCCGGGAGCATCTACTGTGCCGGTGGTCATCCTGACGGCTAAGGACCTTACCGCGGAAGACCAACGGCGGTTGTCCGGCTATGTGGAATCGATTTATCAAAAAGGGTCTTACGCCAAGGAAGACTTGCTTTCGGAAATCCGCGACTTGATTGCGGCACATACCAACACCAAATAGAAAGCATCGAAGAGAGTCATGGCGACAATACTGCTGGTTGAAGACAATGAAATGAACCGAGACATGCTGACCCGGCGCTTGCAGCGTACCGGGCACCAAGTATTGATTGCGACCAATGGCCAGGAGGGCTTGGACACGGCGCGCCAGGCGCGTCCCGATGTGGTGCTGATGGATATGAGTCTGCCGGTGCTGGATGGCTGGGAGGCCAGCCGCCGCATGAAGAGTGACCCGGACCTGGGCGTGATTCCAATTATTGCGCTGACGGCGCATGCCATGGCGGAAGACAGGCAGAAGGCCATTGACGCAGGCTGCGATGATTATCAGACCAAACCGATTGACTTCCCGATGCTGATGGAAAAAATTGAGCGGTTCCTGAAGCCTGCCGCTTAACTCCCCGAATGCACACGCAACAAGTTCAGTCTCCGAACGCAAAAGAATATTATTCACTTATGAGGCACGAACTGCGCACGCCGCTGAATGCCATTATTGGCTACGGCGAAATGCTGCAGGAAGACGCGCTCGATTACGGGTTGACTGAGTACCAGGAGTCCATCAACCAGGTGGTGGATTACGGCAAAGAACTCAACGCGATGGTGCAGGATTTGCTGACGACGCCTGACATCCGTGAAAACCCGGACGCGGTGGATGTGAGCGCTCTGCGGGGAAGCGTGGTGGAACGGCTGACGCCAACTGCGGAGAGCCTGATGGCTCTCAGCACACGACTGGTGTTGAAAGCCGGGGACGAAGACCAGACGCTGATGACGTCTAACCTGGAGCGGGTGCATACATCGGCGAAAAAACTGCTGGATATGGTGCGCCAAATCTCGCGCCATCAGGGCTACCAGTGGGGCGACCTGCCGAGCGCGGTTGGTTCAGCCAAAGCGCTGGACATGGTTCAGCAGTATCAGAATTACGTTGCCACGCAGAAGAGCCTGGATACCGGCCTTCATCAGAACCGCATGACAGGCGGACGAATCCTAGTGGTAGACGACAACGAAATGAACCGGTCACTGTTGTTTGACCAGTTGTACCGCCAAGGGCATGTGGTGGAAGTGGTAGACAACGGCGTTGAGGCCATTGAGCGATTAAGGGCAAAGGATTTTGATGTGGTGTTGCTGGACGTGATGATGCCGGTGATGGATGGCATCCAGACGCTGGGTATCCTGAAAAGCGAGCCCAAGACGCGGGACCTTCCCGTCATCATGCTGTCAGCGGTGGACGATATGGACAAGGTGGTCCACTGCATTGAGATGGGGGCCGAAGAATACCTGCCGAAGCCGTTTGAGCGCGTGTTGTTAAAGGCGCGTATCGGGGCGGCACTTGAAAAGAAGCGGTTGCGGGACCGCGAGCGCATGTATCTGGAGCAAATCCAACTGGAGAAGAAGCATTCAGACGAGTTGCTGCGGGTAATCCTGCCGGAAGAAATCGTAAAGGAACTGCGGGATACCAATGCAGTGGCGCCGCGCCGCTATGAAGAAGTCGCGGTGATGTTCTGCGACATCGTGGGGTTCACGCCGTATTGCGAGGCGAACCAGCCTGAAAAAGTTGTTTCTTATTTGCAGGACCTGGTTGAGGGGTACGAAGAGCTTGCCAGTAAGTACAAACTTGAGAAAATCAAAACGATAGGCGATTCGTTTATGGCGGCCGCGGGATTGCTGATACCCCTGGAAAATCCGGTAGCAAATTGTGTACGCTGTGGGCTGGATATGATCGGGATCACGGCCCAGATTGCGGCGCACTGGCAAGTGCGTGTGGGGGTTCATGTGGGACCGGTGATCGCCGGGGTGGTGGGGCGAAAGAAATATTTGTTCGACCTCTGGGGAGATACGGTAAACACCGCCGCCCGAGTTGAGAGTTATGGACAACCAGGTACAGTCCACCTGTCGCGGGAAGCATGGGGTCGAATTGCCCATATGGCCACTGGGCAATCGGTTCGGAACGTGGAGATCAAAGGCAAAGGGCAGATGGAGTTATATCAGGTTGACCAAATCCAATTTCCTTAAGCTCGAGGAGGAGCGACTATGAAGCGATTGATGTTAGTAGGTGCAATCCTGCTGGCGGGGGCGCTGGCGCTTGGTTGGCAGACCCAGCCAGCCCTGGCTGTGGAGCCGCAGCAGGACGATTTGGTGGCGCGCGGCGAGTACCTGGTCTATATTGCTGGGTGCGTTGGCTGCCACACGCCGCTATTGCCGGACTCGTTCGAAATCGATACCAGCCGCTTGTTTGCAGGCGGGGTCCCGTTCGAACTGGGCCCGCTGGGTGTGGTGTTCACCAAGAACTTGACCGCAGACGTTGAAACCGGTTTGGGCGGGTGGACAGATGAGGAAATCAAGACCGCGATCAAGACCGGCGTAAGCCGGGATGGGTTGCATCTGTTTCCCATCATGCCCTACACCACGTTCATGAACATGGCGGATGCGGACGTGGATGCCATCGTGGCCTATTTGCGTACTGTGCCTGCTGTGAACAACGCTGTACCGCGGACGCAAATCCTGCCGCCGGAAGCCCTGCCGCAACTGCCGTACCTGACCGGCATCGTTGCGCCGGAGCCCTCGGACACCGCGGCGCGCGGTCAGTATTTGTTGACTTCGGTCATCGCGTGCACGGACTGCCATACACCTGTGAATCCCGAAACGGGCGCGCCGCTCTTTGAGCAATATCTGAGTGGCGGTCAGCCGTTTGAAGGGCCGTGGGGTATTGTGTACGGCGGCAACATCACGCCGCACGAGACGACGGGCATTGGCTCCTGGACGGATGACGAAATCGAGCGCGTGATTCGGGAAGGCGTGAGGCCCGACAACCGCGTGGTGGTTCTGATGCCGACCATGGAGTTCTCGCACCTGACGGACGACGATGTCGCGGCCATCATCCACTATCTGCGCAATGACGTCCAGCCCGTTGAACGGTTGGTGCCGGAAGCGGCCCTCAATGAAGGGTTCCTTATCTACGCGGAGCCTGAAGCAACCGGCGGCGGGCCCGCCAGCCCGGTCGTATTGGGTGTGGTCATTGTGGCGCTGCTGTTGATCGTGGGGGTGGGCGTGGCGCAAAGCAACAAGAAGAAGACCGCGGGATAATCCCCCGGCGAAGATAACAAAAATCGGGCGGTGGACCTCCACCGCCCGATTTTGATTTAACTCCCAGTCAGTTCCACATTTCAACTGTTCCATCGACGCGCTGGACTGCCCAGATAACCAACCGGGCAGTCCATGCACAGAGAAAAGGGGAGAAATCTATTAATTAGCCGCAACCGCCGCCGGATGGACCGCGCTTGAGTTCGAGTTTCACTTTGGGGGTAAAAACGAACTCGTAGTCATGGATGTTTGGCGCGGCAGCCGGTATGCGGGCACCGAGAGCCGCCGAAAAGGCGTGGCGCAGCGTATCGTCACCCTCGGTGAAGAGCGCCGGGTCATACGAAGTGGTTTCGGCGTCAAACAGCGCCAGCCAGTAATTCATACCACCTTCGAGGATGTAGACATTGGCGACGTTCTCAGCAACGAGAGTCTTCCACGCTTCAGTGGCAGCGCCTTCGTCATTGCTGATGAGGACAAACACGGTATTGGCGGGCTCCAGCAGGTAGGAATCTACCGCAGCGGGGATGTCCGCCAAGGGGACGTTTACGGCATCCACCAAATGGAACAGGTTGTAATCGGCTTCGGAACGAACGTCGAGTAGTTTAACAATCAGTTTGCGGTCCTGCTGCAGCTCCAGGACCTCGGCAGGGTGAATCTGAACTTCGCGAGCGTCCAGTTGTGGCTGACGAACAGCCGAAATGCGGTCCCACTTGTCGGCGGTGGTGGGCTGGCCGATGAGGAGAACGGCTATGGCTACCAAGACCAGTGCGCCGGCGCCAATCACGCGCAATCGGGGTTCGGCCTTGAGGTCGCGCTTGCCGAAGATGCGTTCCAGTTGTTCGCTGCCCCAGAACATGAAGAGCGCCATCAAGACGACGCCGACAACGACCCAACCGGTGGGGACGCTTAGCCAATCCATGATGGTAAGGCGTCCCATGTATGACGAGTTGAAGAAGCCATCAAACAGAGAAACGGACTCACCGAACACGAAGATGCCGAAGAAGACACCGCCGAGGAAGAAGATGCCATCGAGCTTGGCAGTGGCGGCGGCGACGATGGAGGTGCCGGGGCAGAAGCCGCCAACGATGAAGCCGACGCCCATGATGAGGCCGCCGATGATCCCCGGCCACAAATAGGTGGGGTTGACCCACACCAGGTTGTAGTCCAGCAGGCCAAGACCGGCAGTGAGGAAAATCAACACCATGGCGACGACGATGGCGGTGAACATGACCTTAAGAACGGTCATGTCCTTGAAATAGAACTGTGCCGCCAGCTTGGGTGAGTGGCCGAAGCCAGAGATTTCCAGGGCATAGCCGAAGGCAAAGCCGATGGCGAGGTAAACCAGGTAGGCGCCAGCGGTGCCGAGCAGGGTTTGAAGAGGGAGCGGGAAAGGTGCCATGGCGTCCTCCTAGTTCCAGAACTTGCGAAGGGTGTAGGCGAGGGCGTATGCGCCGCCAAAGACGGCGAACATGAACAGCCAACTGCCAAGCGACAGGACGGCTCCGCCCGAAAGAGCCTGGCCGCTGGTGCAGCCGCGGGCCAGCCGTGCGCCAAAGCCCATGAACGAGCCACCGACGAAGGCCATCAACCAGCGGGTGCGATTGGTAATCTGCGGACCCTTGTTGGTCTCGAACTTGATGCGGCCATTGAACCAGCCGGAGGTGAGGCCGCCAAGGAACACCCCGGCGCTCATGATCACGACCCAGTTGTCGAGGGCGTTGGTGTCGCCGCCAGCCATGGTGAGAAGATAGGCGGTGCGGTCCACATGCTCGGGTGCGATCAGGTCTTCTACGAAGACGAGATAGCGGTTGAGGCCGCCGGATGCGCCGAGGCCGTTGCCGGTGACGAAGAAGGCGGTGAAGAGGACGAGCCCGAGGACCAGGCCGCCGAGGTATGGGTGGACATAAGGCTTGGGGACGCGGCGGACGCGGGTTTTTGTCGCGAGGCCGGACTTTTCCTGTACCTGTGCTGCGGTTGTCATGTGCTATTCCTTTCTCTGTAACTATGGTTCTCTGTTGCTTTAGCGCTCTGTGTGCGCTTCTACTTCGTCCCAGCCCAAAATCATGCCTTTGATACCAGCCAGCGGTTCATGACCGGTGGTGGTGAGGTACACATGGGCAATGATGAAGGCGGCGAAGGTCCAGGCGATGAGGGTGTGGAATGGCCCCAGGAAGGGCAAGCCGCCAAGACGCTGGGCGAGTTCCGGCCAGCGCTGGGCGCCCCACATCAGTGCTCCGGTGACGATTTGCAGAGGCAGCAGGACATTGAGGATGCCAAAGTACGTGACCTTCTGAAGCGGGTTGAGTTTGTTGGCGGGAGTCTTCTCGAAGGGGTGCGGGTCACCGCGGAAGATGCCGCGGATGTAGAAGAGGGCTTGCTCCACGGCCTGGTCAAAGAACCCGTAGGGGCGGGGGATGTACTGGCGAATCTCGCCGCTGACGAGGTGATAGAAGAGTGACAGGGCGGCATTGAGCACTAGCAGGGCGGCGAGGACGTTGTGGATGATGACCACGCCGTTGAACCAGAGCGCGCCGAGCATGTCCGGTTTGTGGATGATGAGACCCGTGACCAGCAGGATGAGGATGGTGAAGGTCTGGAGCCAGTGCCAGAAACGCTCGTAGACCGAATACATGTAGACGCGGCGGGTAGCGGGGGCGGCGTGCGGCTGGCGGCGTGCGGCAATGACGCGAAGGGCAGCGTGGGTGGAGACGGCACCGACGGTGCCGAGGAGGGCTAGGACGCCGAACCAATCCACCCAGGTGACGCTGTGACGACCGAGGATATAAAGCCCATCCTGGTCCGGGGCGGGTACGAAGGCGAGACTGCCGTCTTCTGCGGCGGCGATGGTTCCGGTGATGCTGGTGTTGGCGCCGGGAACAAACTCGGGTAACACGCCGCCGGGGATGTACCCAGCCAGTTGGGTTGTGGCGGTGAGCGCAGAGTCCTGGCTGTGGCAGGACTGGCACTCGCGGGTAGCCCAGTCACCATTGGTGATATTGTGATTGATGCTATACGGCTGAACTTCGGCCACGATGCGAGGATCGTTGAGGCCAAGGGATTGGAGTCGGGCGGTGATGAGGGCGGTCTTGGCGTCGGTGTCCAGACGCAATTCCACCTCGCTTAATTGCCCATCCCCGTCTGCGTCAAAGACATCCAGGATTTGCTGAGGATGGCGGCCATTCTCCAGCCAGGCGGCTTGCAGGTCCAGCAGGCGAACCGGGCGAGCAGGCTCGCTGTAAACCCAGTACCAGCTGGTGACGAGGTTGTAGGGAGCCAATGCAGAGTCTCCGTCTACGGTTTGCCGCTGGAGGATAACGGGCTCATAACCGGTGATGAGACTGGCCGGGTCCGCGGGGTCGCCTTCCACGCCGCGGTATTCCGTGAGCGGTTCGGCGGCAGCGGTGAGAACCGTCCAATCGCGCGATTGAATCGCGGGGGCGTACATCTGCGGGGCGTGACAGGTCTCACAGGCGAGGGCATCGGTGTGGCGGTCGGCGTAAGGCAACCACGTGTGGCTGGCAGTCGCGTCGTGGCAGGAGTCGCAACGGCGCATGGTGTTCCATAGTTCGGGCGCCACCGCACTTTGTGTGCTCTCGCCGCGGGCGAATTCGTGAAGCGGCTGGTAGAGATAGTCGGACAGTTCGAGACGGCGCGGGTCAAAGATGAGATGGTCGGGTTGTTCAGCGGCGTCGCGCTGGGTGAAGACCGGGTTGTTGAGCGAATAGTGACAATCTACACACTCCAGGCCGCGCTCCATGTGGATGTCCCACGTGCGGGTAATGGTGGCCTTATCCTTCAGATTGAGCCCAGAGTTGACGACGCGCTGGCCGGAAAGTATCTGGCCGGTGGTGAATGTGCGCCAATCTGAAGTTAGATCGGTGTTGAGGGTAACCGGGGAGCTGAGGTCACTAGCAACCTGACCATGGCACAAGCCGCAGTTTTCCGCGAGCGGGTCCTGCGGCGTCAGGAGGCCTTCTACCAGCGTGCCATCATCCTGGAAGGCTTCCGGGTTGTAGGTGAAGGATGTGCCCGAAGGTTCAACGATGGATGTGGCGGCGAGGGTGGCGGTGTTGGCCCAGGCAAAACGACCGGCCTGAAGAGCGGTATCGCGGCTGGCGCTGTCGGGTTTGTCGAGATGACAGAGGAAGCAGTTCATCTCCTCAATACCAGATTGTTCCCAATCCCAGGCGCGCAGTGTGCCCGTGCGTTCATTCAGGATGGCAGTTTCAGGGTTCGAGGCGTTGGTCCCGAGTGAAGTGAGTGCAACCCCGGAGCGGCTGAATTGCGCCGGCCCACCACCCACATGACGGCTGCCGTAAAGCATCAGCCAGCCTGCGGTGGTCAGGTCGATGCGTTCATCGCCTTCGGGGGAAAGGTAGCGGTAGGCAAGGGGATTCCACTTGCCGAAAACGCCATTGCTGGTATCCCAGGGGCGTGCGCCTTCCAGTGCGCCGGGATCGGTGAACTCATTCAGACCGGCGGCGGCATGGAACGAGTGGCTGCTGATGAAGTCTGTGTTATGGCATTGGCCGCAGGTTTGCAGCGTGGAGATGGGTTGGCCGGAATCGCGGACATTGACACCCTCTCGGTCCAGCAGGGCAAAGGTGGGATGGATGGTCAGGTCTTGGCCCGGCTCAACCGGCGCGGCATCGCCGTAGGCGGCCGTGATGGTGAGGGAAACGCCACCAAGCGCCAGCACGAGGCTGAGCGCAAGGCGGAATGTGCGGGAAGGGATGAAAGTTCGCATGATGGTGTACCTAATTGCCGGAAGTTTCAAAGTCGCGACCGCCCCACTCGATGGGGTCGCCGGGGTAGCCGAGGGCCTGCCAGTCAAAACGCCCGTTCTCGCTGTGGCAGGAGGTGCATTGCAGGGCGTTCTCTTTGGGCTGGACCATGTGGGCCAGTGGCCAGTACATCTGGGTTTCCGTGAAGCCGACTTCGCCACTCCAGGGAAGGCCGATGGTCTCCATGCCCTTTTCGAAGGCAGCGTACCAGTCAAAGTTCACCCAGTACTCGCCCACGGTCTGGGGTTGGACGAGATAGTTGTAGACCGGGTCATAGGGCTGGTTGGCGGTGTGCACCTTGAAGGGCCAAATGAGGGCGTTGGGGTCGCTGATGTCGCCGAGGGGCTGGTTGATTTCCGTAACGCCGTCCGTGTCAATCGGATCACCCAACAGGTAGCGGTCACCAGTGCCGTTCCACCAGAGGTAGGTGGGAACAAAATTGGCTTCGTAGACAAAAGAGCCCTTAATTTTCAGGTAGAGATGGGCGTCTTCGGGAATGTCCTGCCCGGCGGTTGACCAGTCCCAATCCATCTTGGTGGCATCGCGGACGGCACCTTGCGGAACGTGGCAGGTCTCACAGGCAATGGAGTCGAGGTGGGAATTGATGCGCTGGTCTTCGTGGGGGGCAACGGCGTGGCAATCGGTGCAGTAAACCTGATTCTCGTCATCTGTACTCACGGAAAGCGAGCGCCCGCTGATGATGTGGTCTTCGGTGCGATGGCAGTCGATGCATTGAAAGTCGAGACGGCCCATGTGGACGTCGATGGCTTCCGTGGGGAAGTAGAGAGTCTGGTCCAGGTCGCCATGCTTGACGGCATTGCCGCCACCGCCGTTGAAGTGGCAGGCGCCACAATTTTCGCGGGTGGGAAGGGCGACGCTCTGGGCCGCGGCGAGGAGGTCCACGCCTTCCACCGGGAGGCCGGAGTTCCCCTTGACATAGCCGCCACTGGTGTCATGACAGGCAAGGCAGTCAATATTCTCGGGGTTTTCGAAATCGAAAGTGGCGTCCGAAAAGCCGTAACCGGCGTGGCAGGAGGTACAGCCAGTCCAGTTGGACTGGATGCCGATGCAGTAGTTGTTAATCTGATTCTTCTTGCCGATGGTGACGGGTTCGTCGCGGCCGGGGAGCATGACGGGGTCACCTTCCCAGGTGTAGTGCACGGATTGGAGCATTTGCTCTCCGGCATCCGGGTGGCAATCCAGACAGGCGCGGGTTACGTCGGAGCCGGTTTCGAATGGACCCTTAATGATACTGGAATGGTCCGTGTGCGCGACGTGAGTTGGCACGTTGGCCCAGGGGTCGTCCAAGGGTGCGGCCTCTACGGGCCAGAAGGCCAGCAGGGGAATCAGGATAACGGCGGCCGTAACAACAAGACCGAGAAGCCAGATGTATTTGAATTCACGCATGGTTAAAAGTCGCTTTCTCTGTGCGGACTCTAGTTGTCCAAATTGTAGGGTTAAGTCGTTTGTGAAATCAGGGACAAATGTCCTGCAACCCGAGTGGCATGTATCCTTATTCGGATAAGCGAATATAGGAATAGGAAAATGGGGATTCGCCGGACTGGATATAATGCGGCAATTCCCAGACGAGGTGCAGGATGACCAAGCCGGTAGAAGTGATGAACTACGTGGGCGGCGCGTGGACGATGGCCAGCGGAATGGAAACGCTCCCGGTGGTGAATCCGGCCACGCAGGAAACGCTCGGGCAGGTGCGATTCTCAACCGGAGCTGATGTAGCGGAAGCGACCGCGGCGGCGCTGCGGGCACTGCCAGGCTGGCGGTCGACCCCGGCTACCGAGCGAATCCAGTTCCTCTTTGCGCTCAAGCAGCGCATGGAAGCAGCGTTCGACGACCTAGCCCGCACAATCACCATGGAGTGCGGAAAGACGCTTGATGAAGCACGCGGCGAAATGCGGCGGGCGATCGAAAACGTCGAGGTGGCCTGCGGCATCCCATTGATGATGCAGGGGGACGTGTCCGAAGATATTGCCGCGGGGATTGACGAACTGATGATTCGACAGGCGGTAGGCGTGTGTGCCATCATTGCGCCATTTAATTTCCCGGGAATGATCCCGTTCTGGTTCCTGCCCTATGCCATCGCCTGTGGCAACACAGTCATTGTCAAACCTTCGGAGCGGGTGCCGCTGACGATGCAGAAGGTGTTTGGCTTGCTGGACGGACTGGGGCTGCCAGCGGGCGTGGTCAACCTGGTAAATGGGGCCAAAGATGCCGTGGATGCGATTCTCGACCACCCGGACATTAAAGCTGTCAGTTTTGTGGGCTCCACGGCCGTGGCGAGGCATGTCTATGCGCGCGGGGCGCAAAGCGGCAAACGGGTGCAGGCGCAGGGCGGAGCGAAGAATCCCATCATCGTGCTGCCGGACGCGGAGCAAGATGTGACGACAAAAATCGTTGCCGATTCGGCGTTTGGCTGCGCCGGTCAACGGTGCCTGGCGGCTTCGCTGACCATCACCGTGGGCGAGGCAGGCGGCTGGTTCACCGAAGCCATCGCCGAAGCAGCCGCCACGCGGCAGGTGGGCTATGGCCTGGATGACGGCGTGCAAATGGGAACGGTCATCAACCACCTCAGCCGGGAACGGGTCGAGGGATTGATTGGAACAGGCGAGAGGGAGGGCGCAGAGATATTGGTGGATGGACGGGGAACGGTGATACACGGCTATGAACGGGGCAGTTTTGTCCGGCCCACGGTGCTGCGCGGGCTGCCCGCGGGCGGCGAACTGGCGCGAACGGAAATCTTCGGGCCGGTGCTCGGCCTAATGCACGTGAAGACGATTGAAGAAGCCATTGGGCTGGTGAACTCAGGACAGTATGGAAATATGGCGTGCCTGTTTACCAGCAGTGGGGCCGCGGCGCGCCAATTCCGTAACCAGGCAGACTCCGGGAATATCGGAATCAATATCGGGGTGGCGGCGCCGATGGCGTTCTTCCCGTTCAGCGGTTGGAAGGAATCATTCTTTGGGACGCTGCATGGGCAGGGGCGGCATGCGGTCGAGTTCTTCACCCAGACGAAGGTGGTTGTAGAACGCTGGCCGAGCGAGTGGACGAGAAGATTCTAGAGGGCTGGCAGGTCAGTCGTCTTCGTCGTCTGAGACGGGTATGTTGAGGATCTGATTGGGGAAGATGAGGTCAGGGTTTTCGATCTGGGGGTTGGCAGCGAGAAGCTCCTCAAGAGTGATGCCAAGAATTCGACTAATTCTGGTGAGGTTTTCGCAAGCGGCCACGATGTAGGTGCCGCGCCAGATCTTGCCCTGCCCGCAGTTGCCTAAGGAGGAATCGCCGGGAGTGTCGCTGTCACCTGTGCCGCTATTGTCGTTACCTGTCGATGTGTCCGATGGGGCGGGGTCGATGTGGAGGGCAAGCGGGGCTGAGGCGGCCGATTCGCCGGAACTGATGTCAATGGCCTGAGCGATGATGGTCAGGTCGCCTGCAGGCAGTTCGGCAATCAAAGACCATTCGCCTGTATCCGAGGCGGTCGTCTCGGCCAGCGTCTGGCTGGCATCGGTAAGCTCGATGGTTGTGCCAGCGGGCGCGGTGCCGGAGAACTCTACCGGGCCAGCGGTGGGTGCTTGGTCAGCGGAGGGCGAGTCTATGGTTGGCGGTTGAAGAGGCTGGGCGAGTGACTCAACCTGCCAGGTGAGGGGCTCGGTTTCTGCGAGGGTCGCACCGGACTCATCCAGGGCGCGTGCGATGACTTCCAGATTGCCGGGAGTGAGGTCGGTGGTAATCGACCACTCTCCGGTTGCCGAGGCGGTGGTCGAACCGAGTGCAGAACCGTTGCCCGAAAGTTCGACAGTGAGGCCGGGGTCAGCGAGGCCAGCGAATGTGACGGCGCCTTCAGTTAACAGATCAGACGGCGAAGGTTGGTCCAGAGTGAGGCGCGGGAGGGGAACGGGAGTGGTTGAAGGCGGCTGTAACGTGGGGGAAACTACGGGCGTGCTGGTGCCGATGGGCGCGGCTACCGGGAGAGGCGAAACGGGCCGATTCCAGAAAACGAGCAGAAGAAGAATCAGCAGGATGGCGACGACCAGTTTGAACCAGTCGTAGGGTAACCAGCGTTGGGCTTTGCTCTCCATGGATGCCTTACTTGTCGTCCTTCGTTGGTTACTTTTTCCTGCGGGGGGTCACGTCTTCGCGGGTGCCGGCACGAATTTCGGCCAGTTCGCGGGCTTCCTTGATGAGGCTTGCCTCGTCGGCGAGATTCTTAATTTCCGGGCCGATGATGGTTTCCATGTCGGCTGGAGCCAATTCGGCCAGTCCTTCGAAGGTGTATATCCCGGCGGCGTTCAATTTGTCGGCAATTACCGGGCCGATGCCGTGGATGACCTCTAGCGGATCGCGGCGTGCGTGTAACTGGGCGCGGAGCCGGGCGATTTCGTCGGCGGAGCCGGAGCGACGGCGCCAGTAGAGCCAGTCGATGACCCATTCGACGAGCCAGCCGATGAGAATGCCGAGGATGAGAGCGGTCCAGATATTCATGTGTTACGCCTCCAGCGAAGTCGATTCTATTTTAGCGTATGTGGAGAAGAAAACTAAGAATCAATCTCACGCAAAGCCGCAAAGTCGCAAAAGAGACAGGGAATGCAGAATTTTCAACCCACTGGGTATGCTGACCGACGCGGTAGAACGCGTTGAATGCTATCCGGGACGATTTCCGATTCGGCAAGAAACAGGCTTGACAGGGTGCGATTATCGTAAGATGATGAATTTGTGACTACGAATAACGCAGGCCTCGCCCAGCTGGACAAACTCGATCGGGACATCATCGCCCATTTGCAACAAGATGGACGCAAGGCGTTCACTGACATCGCCAAGGAACTGAACATTTCCGAGGGGACAGTACGTAACCGGGTGGGCCGGCTGGTGGATGGAAACGTATTGCAGGTGGTGGGGATGGTTGACCCCTACCAATTGGGGTTCGATGCGCCGGCGCTCATCGGCGTATCGGTGTCGCCGCCGGACATTGAACGGGCGGCAGCGGAAATCGCGGAGCTGGCTGAAGTGAGCTACCTGATCATGGTGTCCGGTGACTTTGACCTGTACGTGGAAGTGATGTGCAGGGACCGCGACCACCTGGCAAAATTCCTGAACGAACGACTACGGCAGGTGCCCGGCGTGCAGCGTACTGAAACATTTCTAATCCTCAAGACCTACAAACTGGCCTACGGCGCAGCGCCCAACCATCCGCCGGGCCAATACTAGTCCGCTGACCTATCGAGGAGGACGGATGTACATCAACGGCAAGGTGACGCAGGGGAAAGCGAGCGAGAAAATCGACGTGCTCAACCCGGCCACGGAAGAGGTGATTGGGTCGGCGTGGCGCGGAACCCCGCAGGATGTGGACGCGGCGGTGGCGGCGGCGCACTCGGCGTTCGACGGTTGGCGCAAAACGCCAGCCAACCAGCGAGCCGGGCTGATGCATCGGGCAGCGGCAAAGATGCGTGACAACCATCGCGCGCTGGTGGAATCATTGACATTGGAAGAAGGCAAGCCACTGGTAGAGCACGAAGAAGAAGTGTGGTGGACGGAAGAAACGATGGATTACTACGCCGAACTGGGACGCCACCAGCGGGGGTTGGTGCTGCCGCCGGGAGATGCGGCGCAGTTCAACTTCGTGCTTGAAGAGCCGTGGGGGGTGGTGGGGTGCATCATCCCGTGGAACTACCCGCTGCTGCTGTTGGCCTGGAAGCTGGCACCGGCGCTGGCGGCCGGCAACACGGTGGTGATTAAGCCTTCTGAGTTCACGCCGCTGACGACGCTCAAACTTGTCGAGATGGCGTTTGATCACTTCCCTCCGGGGGTCGTGAACGTGGTGACGGGGCTGGGGGTCGAGACCGGCGAGCCGCTGGTGAAACACCCGGATGTGAAGATGATCGCGTTTACTGGGTCGCTGGCGACAGGGCAACGAATCGCCTCGCTGGCGGCGCCGATGATGAAGAAACTACACCTGGAATTGGGTGGCAAGGACCCGATGGTGATTGGCCCGGATGTGGAGTTGAAGGTGGCGACACGGGCGCTGGCGTACTCAGCGCTGCTGAATGCCGGGCAGGTGTGCACCAGCACGGAACGGGTGTACGTGCATGACAGCCTGTACCCGCAGTTTACCGAAGAACTGGCGGAGTTTGTGTCTTCGCTGCGGTTAGGGAACGGGATGGATGCGGGCACGGAAATCGGGCCGATGCTGCGAGGCCATTTCCGCGAGAAAGTGGAGAATCAGGTGGCGGATGCCGTAAAGAATGGGGCGAAGGTGGTGGTGGGCGGCGAGCGGCCCGCGGAGTTTGATAAGGGATTCTTCTACAAGCCGACTATCCTGGTGGATGTTAACCACAGCATGAAGGTGATGACTGAAGAAACATTTGGGCCGATTATCCCGCTGATGCCCTATAAGGATTTTGACGAAGCCATCTGGCTGGCGAACGACTCGCAATACGGACTGGGCGCCAGTTTGATGAGCAATGACGCAAAGCTGGTGAAACGATTCTTTGAAGGCGTACAGGCAGGGTCAATCTGGATTAATGACCCATTGACGGACAACTTTGCCGGGCCGTTCGGGGGGATGAAGATGAGCGGGCAGGGGCGCGAACTGGGGGAGGCCGGGTACCAGGAGTTCCTGCAAATTAAGCATGTACATTGGGATATGGAAGCGGAAATCAAGGAGTACTGGTATCCGTATTAGCGGGCGATGAAATTGGTGACAACGAAACAGTAAGTGAAAGCACTCCGGGATGTGAATCTGACAAGCCAGTAAGACGTGAGAGGACAAGAATGAGCGAGCATCCATCGTTGGGCAATATTTCACCCGTTTGGTCGCGCAGTTGGACAATAGTAGCGGAGCGCGGGGAAGGTGCCTGCCTGTACAGCACGGACGGCCGGGAATTCCTGGATTTCACCACCGGCATCGGCGTGACGAATACGGGCCACTGCCACCCAAAAGTGGTAAAGGCGGTGCAGGAGCAGGCGGCCAAACTGCTGCATGGACAGGCCAACATCGTGCTGCACCAGCCGATGCTGGATTTGATTGGGGAACTAAAGAGTATCCTGCCGCCGAGTCTGGATGGATTCTTCTTCAGCAACAGCGGGGCAGAGGCGGTGGAGGGGGCGATGAAACTGGCGCGCATGGCAACGGGCCGTACGAACATGGTGGTGTTCCAGGGGTCGTTTCACGGGCGCACGGTAGGGACGATGTCCCTGACGACGAGCAAGACCATTTACAGGGGCGGGTACCAGCCGCTGATGCCGGGCGTGTTTGTGGCGCCGTTCCCGTATTCGCTGCGCTATGGCTGGAGTGAAGAGGAGACCAGCCGCTGGTGCTTGAGTGAACTGGAATACCTGCTGACCTCACAGACCGCGCCGGAAGAGACCGCGGCGTTCCTGATTGAGCCGGTGCTGGGCGAGGGCGGGTACATCGCGCCGCCGAAGTCATTCCTGCAGGGACTGCGGAAACTGGCCGACCAGCATGGCATCCTGCTGATCGCCGATGAAATCCAATCCGGGTTCGGGCGCACGGGAAAATGGTTCGCATTTGAACATTACGATTTTGTGCCCGATATCCTGATTGTGGCGAAGGGGCTGGCCTCCGGATTGCCGCTATCGGGAGTCATCGCTTCGAAAGCGTTGATGCAGAAATGGACACCGGGTTCGCATGGCGGAACATATGGCGGCAACGCGGTCTCCTCGGCGGCGGCGGTGGCGACGGTACGTGCCATTCGCGATGAAGGGATGCTGGGGAATGCGACGGCGCGCGGCAAACAATTGATGGATGGGTTGAAAGCGCTGGCGAAAAAGCACGAGAAAATCGCGGAAGTGCGCGGCCTGGGGCTGATGGTTGGGGTGGAGTTCCGAGACGCTGACGGCAAGCCGGACAAAGCGGCGGCCAAGAGCGCAGTAAAGGGCTGCTATGAACGCAGCCTGTTGCTGCTGACCTGCGGTGCGTGGGACAGCGTTATCAGGTTCATCCCACCACTGATCGTGACGGAGGAACAAATTGACCATTCTCTCAGCCTCTTTGAGGCGGCACTGAAAGACGAACATCACTAGACGCTAGCGAGGTTTTATGAGTTTGCAGGGAAGCAAGACCAAGGCACTGTACCAACAGGCGGCGAAAATCATGCCGTATGGGGTGAGCTCGAATTTCCGGTATTGGGGACCGGACGATACGATGGTGATGACCCGCGCCCAGGGGCCATACATGTGGGATGCGGATGACAAACGCTACATTGATTACCGGCTCGGGTTTGGGCCGGTAATCCTGGGGCATGCCCATCCTGAAATCAACCGCAGGGTGGCGGAGGCGATTCAGGGTGGGACAATCTTTGCGTGGATGACGCCGCTGGAAATTGAGGTGTGTGAACGGGTGGCGCGTATGACCGGCATGGAGATGGTGCGCCTGACGAACACCGGTACTGAAGCGACGATGCATTCGTTGCGTCTGGCGCGGGCGCACACCGGGCGCGAAAAATTCATCAAGTACGAAGGTGCCTACCATGGAATGAGCGATTACTACCTGTACAGCACGGCTTCCTCGCGGGCGACGGCCATGGGATCGCGGCGCAATCCGATTCCGCAACAGAACTCTTCCGGCATTCCCAAGGGATTGAGCCAGTATGTGTACACGCTGCCATTCAATGATGAGGAATTGCTGGAGGACCTGATTGAACGGACGTGGCAGGATGTGGCGGCGCTGATCATCGAGCCGACGATGGGTAACATCGCAGGGATTGGCCCTGTGCCGGGTTATCTGGAAAAAGTGCGCGAACTGACTGCCAAATACGGCATCGTGTTAATTTTTGATGAAGTGAAGACCGGGTTCCGGCTGGCCAATGGCGGGGCGCAGGAAGTGTTTGGCATCCGGGCGGATTTGGCGACGTACGCGAAATCCCTGGGAAATGGTTTTCCGGTGGCCGCCATTGCCGGGAAGCGGGAAATCATGATGACGATGGAACCGGGGGCGGTGTCGCATGGCGGCACGTATGTGGGCAATGTGGTGGGGACGGCGGCCGCAGTGGCGGTATTGGAAATGCTGGAAACGAAACCGATCCTTGAAGAAGTGAAGGCGCGCGGCCAACAGTTAATGGAAGGCATAGACGAAATCCTGACCGAGGCAGACATCCCTCACTGTATGACGGGATTGCCGGCGATGTTTGGATACATCCTGGGGACGGAAGTGCCGCCGCGCGATTTTCGCGAGTATGCCAAGGGAAATGCGCCCTTGTACGAAGCGATAGCGGTGGAGCTTATCCATCGCGGGGTGATGCCGGACGCAGACGGACGCGAGCCATGGTTCATGTGCCACGCACACGATGAAAGCATCATCGGCGAAACGCTGGATGTATTCAAGGATGCGGTGCACGCGGCAAAGAAGTGAGATATTGCTTAGCGATGAAGCCGCGCAGGGTTGCGCGGCTTCATCGATTCAGAGTGGTATCCTTCAAGTAATTGAACAAGGAGAAAAACGATGAGTGTGCGCGACTTCCAGCATTTCATCAATGGCGAGTGGACGGCTCCGGCAGGCGGCGGGATGATCGATTCCATCGACCCCTCGACTGAAGACGTCATTGCGCGGGTAGGCCGCGGCAATGCTCATGACATCAATGCGGCGGTTGGCGCGGCGCGGGCGGCGTTCCCGGCGTGGCGTGATAAGAAACCCAAAGACCGTGCCCGGTTGCTGTTTGACCTGGCGCGGGCGATTGAGGCGCGGGTGGATGAGTTCGCGAAGTGGGAAACACTGGACAGCGGAAAACCGTTGCCGCGGTCGCGCGGCGAGGTGTTGAGCACGGCGCGCTACTTTGAATTCTATGCCGGCGCGGCGGACAAGTATTACGGCGAGACCATCCCGCTGGGGGCGGATTACATTGACTTCACGCTGCGGGAACCGATGGGGGTGACGGCGCACATCGTGCCGTGGAATTTCCCGATGAACATGATTGGCCGTAGCGTGGCGCCAGCGCTAGCGATGGGCAACACGGCAGTCGTCAAGCCAGCGGAGCAGACGCCGGTGACGGCCATGCTGCTGGCAGAACTCATGCAGGAGCTGGGATTCCCGGCCGGGGTGTTTAACGTGGTGAACGGGTACGGCACAGAAGCCGGCGCGCCGTTGACGGCACACCCAGACATCGATTGCATCACGTTTACGGGGTCGGTGGAGACCGGGCGCATCATCATGAAGACTGCGGCGGAGCACATCAAACCGGTGGTGCTGGAGCTGGGTGGCAAGAGCCCGAACATCATTTTTGCGGATACGGACCTGGACCTGGCGGTGGCGGAGGCATCCAAGGGCATCTTCTCCAACACCGGGCAGGTGTGTTCGGCGGGTTCGCGGGTTCTTGTAGAGGCGCGGGTGCGCGACGCGTTTGTGGAGAAGCTGGCGGCACGCACCAATCAGATCAAGGTAGGGCGCGGGATGGACAGCCCGGAGATGGGACCGCTGGTGAGCCGTGAGCAGTACGAACGCGTAGAAATCTACATGGGCATCGGGCGGGAAGAAGGGGCAGAAGTGGCGGCAGGGGGTAACCGGCCGCCTGAATTCGAGAAGGGATTCTTCTGGCAGCCGACCATCCTGGACCGGGTAACGCCGGAGATGCGGGTGGCGCAGGAGGAAATCTTCGGGCCGGTGCTGGCGGTGCTGACGTTTGACGATGAGGCCGAGGCATTGGAAATCGCCAATGGGGTGAAGTACGGTCTGGTGGCCGGGATATTCACCAACGACATAAATCGAGCCATGCGGTTGGCGCGCGACCTGAAGGCGGGGCAGGTGTATGTGAATGAGTATTTTGCCGGTGGGGAAGAGACGCCCTTTGGCGGATACAAGCAGAGCGGTTTTGGGCGCGAGAAGGGCCTGGAAGCGTTGATAAATTACACCCAGGTCAAGAACGTGGCGATTCGGATACGTTAGCCAGTGGACTTAAAACCTGGCAGGGCACAGCATGCTGTGCCCTGCTTTTCATATCTAACCAGTCAGTCTGTGCGATTGCGGCTGGCAGATTCGCTGAAGCCATCGGGGTATCGGCGACGGAGTTTGTCCACATTCATTTGCGCGATTGCGGCGAGTTCGAGATTGCAGGCGCTGGCGGCTTCGGAGAGATACCAGAGGATGTCGCCCAGTTCATCAGCCAGGACATCAGGCTTTATCTCATGGCCGTGAGCGGTGAGTTTCTTGACAAGGTTTGCAAATTCGCCAGCTTCACCGGCCAGACCGAGGGCGGCGATAATCTTGCGAAAGTCGCCATCGCGGCCTGCGCCGGATGTGCGGGACGCGAGACGCTGATAGTCATTGAGAGACAAGTCGGACATGGACTCCTCCATTCGGTCATTCCATTATAGCGGGCTGTCTGTGGCTGCGGTTCGTTTGAGTTGAGTCTATAATCCTCGCCATGACGAACATCGATCTTTCAACCCCCTTGTTTGACCTGCATCGCCATCTCGATGGCAGCATCCGCCTCGAGACCATCCTTGACCTTGGGCGGCAGCACAACCTGCCGCTACCCGCCTGGGAAATCGAAGCCTTGCGACCGCACGTGCAGGTGATGGAGCCGCAACCGGGCGTGATGGCCTTTCTGGAAAAATTCAATTGGATGATTGGCGTGCTGGTGGATTACGAGGCCTGCCGGCGGGTGGCGTACGAGAATGTTTTGGACGCCCGGAACGAGGGTATTGCCTACGTTGAATTGCGATTCAGCCCGTGGTTCATGGCACAAGGGCATGGACTGGACCCCGCGGGGATTGTGGAGGCGGTGGCAGCCGGCGTGGACGAAGGGCGACGAGAAACGGGGATTGGTGTGAAACTGATCGGCATCATCAGCCGGACGTACGGGCCGGAGACGGGAATGAAAGAACTGCAAGCGCTGCTGACCCAGCGTGACAAGCTGGTTGGATTGGATCTGGCGGGCGATGAAGCGAATTACCCCGGGGCGTGGTTTGAGGAACACTTTCGGATTGGGCGCGAGGCTGGCTGGCGCATCACTGCGCATGCAGGAGAAGCGGCCGGGCCGGAGAGCGTGTGGCAGGCGTTGCGCGGACTGGGGGCTGAGCGAGTTGGGCACGCGACACGCATCAACGAAGACCCGGCATTGGTTGATTATCTTGCGGAGCGTGGTATCTGTATAGAAGCGAATCTGACCAGCAACGTGCAGACCAGCACGGTAGCGAGCCTGGCGGCGCATCCCATGAAGGGATGGCTGGAGCGGGGACTAAAGGCGACACTTAACACCGATGACCCCGGCATCAGCCGGATTAATCTACCCTATGAATATGATGTAGCGGCGCCGGCGGCAGGCTTGTCCGTCGAGCAAATCCGGCAGGCACAGAAAAACGCAACTGCTGGGGCTTTCCTGACCGAGGATGAACGCAAGAATTATCTCAACTGGGGGAAACAGTGAACCGAAATCGATGAAACAAAACCTGTGCAATATATTGACAATATTGCCGCGCTGTGCTAGACTGGCTTTGCGGGAGTTAGATTACTCCTGCAACGCGCAGAGGCGCACGCTGACTCATGATCAATAAGAAGCCTACCTACAACCTGAAGGTGGTGTTGCAG
>SCUK01000078.1 GCA_004297445.1 Anaerolineae bacterium
TATGCATTGCAGCAGCTCACCGGATACTTGCGCGGTTATGAAAGCGTCACGCGCCTTGAACTCGGTGATGAACATGTGCGCGTCTACGAAATTGCCGGAGCAAATGGCCGGATGTGGATCGCGTGGTATGACCCGGGTTTCCTCCTCTTGCCAGGAGATACCATCCCCGAATCCACAGTCTTGCTCGACGTAGGCAGCTCAGAGATCACGATCGAAACACTTATCCTGCAGAGCGGCCAATCGGTTCCGAGCCGAGAAGTGTTGCAGACTCAAGACGCCGCCGCGTTGCTTTCTCTAACGCCCACTCCAATCTTCATATCGTTTGAACAGACTTCGGACTAGTTTTCCCACAAACCATACGTCCGATCATTCCCCAACCGGCCTTAGCGAAAAGGCGATGGCCTCGAAGTAGTGAAACTCATAAGCCAGTCCGGCCACCAGCATCGGCGTGCCGTTCACCTGCGTCACCAAGACGCGGATGGCGACGTCGCCTTCCGACTTTGGCTCTACGAGGAACAGGACGCCGGTCAGGCCGCTGGGCAGAGTCACGTTTTCCACCGCGTAGGTGTAGCCGGCGAACTCATCGTGACGCTGTTGGATCAGTTCTTCGTAGGTCGCCCAGTTCACCGGGACGATATCCAGCTTCTCGACGCCGGCGGGCAGGCTGTCCTGGTCGGTCTTGACGCCCGGTTCAGGTGTCGGCACACGGCTATAAATCGAAATGGAGGCATACGGCATATCCGGCAGGGCGCTAATGCTCCAATCCGCCGGGTAATCGAAGGCAAATCCCACTTCCGGCTGGGTGAAGGTGGCGACGGCAGTGAGTTCGCCGATGAGCGTCACCGGCGTGGGCGCCGGCGCAGTCGGTTCTTCAGTGGCTGTCGGGTCTGCCGCAGGAAATGTGACCTCGATGACTATCGGCGAAGGTGTGGGCTTCGGGGCAGCTGGACCGCAACCGGCAAACAAGAGGCCGCCAACCAGGGTTATCAGGATTGTTTTCTTCATTTTGCGCAGACTCCGTTCCTCATGACTGATTTTAGCGTACAACTATAAGCTGGGGTTGCGTTTCTGTCGCCCGGTAATTGGGAGAGTCATGTATCCATCGAAAGGAGGAGCGGAATCATAACCGCCCGCTTGACCGCGGGCGGTTGAAAGAACTCGAAATATTAGCTGTCAGCCAGTTCAGCGGCCTTGAGTGTGTTGGCCAAGAGCATCGCGATCGTCATCGGGCCTACACCGCCGGGAACCGGCGTAATGGCTCCAGCAACATCCAGCGCTTCTTCGTAGGCCACATCCCCCACCAGCCGCGTCCCTTTTTCGGCGGTCGGGTCATCAATGCGGTTCACGCCCACATCAATCACCACCGCGCCGGGTTTTATCCAGTCGCGCTTTACCATCTCCGGCCTTCCCACTGCGGCCACAAGTACGTCGGCCGAAGCGCACACTTCCTTGAGATTCTTGGTGCGCGAGTGGCACACCGTCACCGTGGCGTTGGCTTCGATAAGCAGCAACGCCACGGGCATACCCACGATGTTCGAACGCCCCAAAACCACCGCGTTGGCGCCCTCCAACTTCACACCACTGCGCTGCAGGAGTACCATCACACCCGCAGGCGTGGCGGGCAGGAACAGCGGCTCGCGGCCTTTCTGCGCCAGTCGGCCGATATTCAGGGGGTGAAAGCCATCCACGTCCTTACGGATGTCAATCGCCTGCAAGACTCTTTCTTCGTCCAGTCCCTTGGGCAACGGCAGCTGCACCAGGATGCCATGCACCGCCGGGTCCGCATTCAATTTTGCCACCAGCGTTTCCAGTTCTGCCTGAGGAGTGCTGGCAGGTAGTTCGTAATAGAACGATTGGATCCCGGCTTTTTCACAGGCCTTGCGCTTCATTTTCACATACACATGCGATGCCGGGTCGTCCCCCACCAGCACCGCCGCCAGGCCCGGTTGGCGCTTGCCAGCCGCTTTTCGTGCCGCGGTCTTTTCGGCCACTTCGGCGCGAATCTCATCGGCGATTACTTTGCCGTCCAATATGGTTGCCATTGTTTTCTCCATTGTTCACCATCCTGTTGCCGCGGGAATTCTCCCGCAAAGTATTGCGGCTTCAAAATCAATTATGACCGAGCGGCGGTGAATTATCAACCGGACGGATGTCCCGAGTATCGGCCATCTTTGTCACGATTTGCTGTCTGGCCTTTAGCACCCTACAGCCCAAGTCCACTTTGACAGTCAGAGGTCCTTAATTTACAATTATTACAAATCAGGAATGAAAACAAATATGACCACAATTGACCTGAATACCGACCACCCGTTTGCCCGAGCCCTCAAGCAGGCCGGGCTCCGTCTCACGCCGCAACGCCTGGCCATCTGTCGCCTCCTCGCCGCCAGCCATGACCATCCCAGCGCACAGATGATTCACGATGAGTTGAGTGTCGAGTTTCCTTCGTTGAGTCTTACGACGGTCTACAACACCCTCGAAACATTGGTAGACCTGGGGCTGGTCAACGAACTGGGCAGTGTGGGACCGGACGGCATCCGCTACGACGCCGATACGCAACCGCATGTAAATCTGGCCTGCACCCGCTGCTTGCAGGTCATCGACCTGCCAAGTCATCATGTCCGCCTCCTTGAGGAGGAAATTACCTCGTCATCGGGATACGCTGTGAAAGGCGCGCGCGTCCTTTATTACGGCCTGTGCCCGAAATGCCAGAAGGAATTAAGAGCCTAGATCATGGAAAATACAAAACCGGTCGCACAATCCATACCCGTTCAGGTCTTATTCACCCGTCAGGGCCTGGAACCTTTGATGCCGGTCATAACCCTCATTGCCGGCCTGAGCGCGTATTTCCTTGAGCGCAGCCAGGGGCATACCCCGGTTGTTTCACTACTATTTGGCCTGGGCCTCACCGCCGGGGGACTCTTCGGTCTACTCGATGGACTCAAAACCCTCACCAAACGCAAGATTGATATTGACCTGCTGATGATACTGGCCGCGCTGGGCGCAACCGCCATTGGCCGCCCGGCAGAAGGCGTGACTTTGCTGTTCCTTTTTTCCCTCTCCGGCGCGCTGGAGAGTTTCGCCATGGACCGCAGCCGCCGGGCCATCAGCAAGCTACTGGACCTGCGCCCTCCCACCGCCAGCGTGCGCCGGGGCAGCGAGTGGGTCGAAGTCCCGGTAGAAGACCTTAACCTGGGAGACAGGGTCCAGGTGCGTCCCGGAGACCGCTTCCCCATCGATGGCGAAATTGCCAGTGGCACATCCTACGTTGACCAGGCCGCCATCACCGGCGAGTCGCTTCCGGCTTACAAAGAACCCGGGGATACGGTCTTTGCCGGGACGGTAAATGGGAATGGCGGGCTCGAAGTCCGGGTAACACGCCTTGCCGAAGATACGACACTGGCCCGCATCGTCCAGATGGTCGAAGAAGCGCAGGGCAGCAAGGCCCAGACCCAGCGCAAGTTGGATACGTTTGAACAATACTACTCGCTCGTTGTCATCAGCGTCACGAGTCTGCTGATTGCCGTTCCAACTCTCCTCCTGGACCACGAGTTCTACCCGACTTTCTATCGCGCCATGACGTGGATGGTAGTCGCTTCCCCGTGCGCGCTGGTCATTTCCACGCCGGCCAGCATCCTCTCCGCCATCGCCAATGGAGCGCGGCGAGGCGTGCTGTTTAAGGGCGGCGCGCACCTGGAAGCCGTTGCTACGATTAAGGCGATTGCCTTTGACAAAACCGGCACCCTGACCACCGGCAAACCCGGTCTCACTCATATTCAGACCTGCTGTGACTTGAGCGAGCGCGAATTGTTGCGTCTGGCGGCCGCAGCCGAAAGCCGCAGCGAGCACCATCTCGCAAAAGCTGTCCTTGAACGCGCCAAACGCGACGGTCTCGACCTCCCCGCGGCGGATGCCTTTGAAGCCCTCCCGGGCCTGGGAGTGGCCGCCCGCGTCGAAGGTCGCAACCTGCTTATTGGCAATCAACGTCTGTTCCGTGAACGCGGCCTCGCTCCAAATCCTGAACTTCAGACCGCCCATGATGCCCTCGAAGCCGAAGGGCGCACCGTGATGATTGTTCACGGAGGCGAATCCTGGCTGGGCCTGCTGGCGGTGGAAGACACCCTGCGCCCTGAAGCGGCAGATGCCGTTCGCGCCTTACACAATCTCGGCATTCAGATGGTCATGCTCACCGGCGACAATGACCGCGTGGCCGCTCACATGGCCGCTGCCGCGGGTGTGGACGAATTCCACGCGGGCCTTATGCCGGCAGACAAGGTCGCCCTATTGAAAGACCTGCGCGCAAAGTATGGCCCGGTGGCAATGGTTGGCGACGGCGTGAATGACGCCCCGGCGCTAGCCGCCGCCGATGTGGGCATTGCCATGGGTGGCGCAGGCACCGATGTGGCCCTCGAAACCGCCGATGTCGTATTAATGGCAGACAATCTGGCCCTCCTGCCCCACACAATCGAACTGGCACGGCGCGCCCAGCGGGTCGTCTGGCAGAACCTGACCTTCTCCATGGCCGTGATCGTTGTATTGATGATTTCGACCTTTGCCGTAGAACTACCGCTCACGTTGGGGGTGATCGGCCACGAAGGCAGCACGGTCATCGTGGTCCTTAACGGTCTGCGCCTGCTGGGATACCGGGCATAGCAATTCGGGTATCGTCAGCCGCATAGTAAAATAGCGACTGACACCCTACCAAGGACTTCCAATGAAACCCAAGATGATTTTGATTCTCGCGCTTACTGCTACCCTGCTGGCCGGTTGTTCTTCCGGCAGCGGCACGAATACGGCCTCCGGCGTCATCAGCGCATACCTGAACGCCATCGTTTCTCAGGACGAAACGGCTGCGACTGCCCTTTCCTGTGCCGCCTGGGAATCCAGCGCGGTCACGGAAGTGCATTCATTTGACGGTGTGGCCGCTCGGCTCGAAAACCTGTCTTGCTCAGAGGGCGCCGTCGAGGGCGAAAGCACAACCGTCTCCTGTTCCGGCAGCATCGTTGCCACATACCAGGGCGAGGACCGCCCCATTGACCTCAGCGGCCTGCTCTATCTGGCTGTGCAGGAAGGCGGCGAGTGGCGCATGTGCGGATATAAACAATAGATTTAGGTTCGGCGTCACGAGGAGAGCAAAACACCTGCTCCTGGCCGCCCTGCGCCTGAATAACCATCTGCCCTTACACTTTTCATGAAACGTTTGCTCACGCGTGAAAACATCTATGCTGTGCTGCTCTGCCTGTTGGCCATCCTCCTGCTCATCCTGACCGCAGATTCGGCGCCCACCTGGATTTATCAAGGATTCTAGGCGCGTGACCCTTATCCAGATATCTACCTTTGTCGCGCTAAGCCTGCTCGCACGTGTGTTCGGTAGCCGGTTGCCTCGCCGCTGGACGTTACTGACGATAAGCGTCCTGGCAGTCTTCTGGCTACAACCCGCCAGCCCCATCCGCAATCTTGATTTCTGGCTACCACTGCTGACGATAAGTATTGCCGCGGCAGCCTGGGCAGTGACCTTACCCGCGGGAACGCGCCCGGCGCGGCGCGATGGGATTGCAGGCTTTTTCGTCCTTGGCCTAGCATTGGCGGTGGCTCTCACCCGCTATATTCCTGCGCTGTGCTGCCTGACGCCCTCCCGCCCGCCCGAAACCCTGCCGCTCCTGTTGGGGATGGGTATCTTTTTCGGAGTAGTCTGGTTGGTTGGGCGCGGCTTTGCCCGCCAGCCATGGACTCTCCACGCTCGTGTGCTGGCAGTCATATTCTTGTTCATCATCTTAAAATCCGAGCCTCTCGCCCAACTCACTGCAGCCGGTCTGCGCGGGCTGATGGGCCAGGACCCCACGCTGGCGCAACCTACTGACCTGCGCTGGTTGGGTTTTTCCTACCTGGCCTTCCGCTTGCTCCACACGCTGCGCGATCGGCTTTCCGGCCGCCTGCCCGCGCTGTATCTGGATGAATTCCTCACCTACGCTGTCTTTTTCCCCTCGCTCACCGCCGGCCCGATCGACCGCGTGGAACGCTTTCAGAAAGACCTGCAGACCGAGTTCCAGCTTGATGCGATCCGTTTCCTTGAAGCCGGTGAACGTCTGGCCCAGGGGCTGTTTATGAAATTCGTACTGGGTGATGCCTTGGCACTCTTTGCACTCAATCCGGCCAACGCCGCACAGGTCAGCACGACAGGATGGGCATGGCTGCTCCTTTACGCTTATGCCCTCAGGCTGTTTTTTGATTTCGCTGGTTACACCCACATGGCTATTGGCCTGGGTTTGCTGTTCGGCATCCGCCTGCCGGAGAACTTCAACCGGCCCTATTTACAGCCCAACCTCACCGCCTTCTGGAATGGCTGGCACATGACGCTCACCAATTGGCTGCGCGCCTACGTCTTCAATCCGTTTACCCGTGCCCTGCGCGCTCGAAAATGGTCGATTGCCCCGATCATTCTCCTTGGCCAGTTGCTCACAATGCTATTGGTGGGCTTGTGGCACGGCATTACGCTCAATTTCGCCATCTGGGGTCTGTGGCATGGTTTGGGGCTGTTTACCCACAACCGTTGGGCAGACTTCGCTAAGGGTCGCTTGAACGTCTCGCCACAGCTGGCAGCCATCAGCGGCGCGCTGCTGACGTTTCACTTTGTCGCGCTGGGCTGGGTGTGGTTCGCCCTGCCGGATCCGGGGCTGGCAGGGCGGGTCCTGCGGCTTCTGGCCGGAGGCGCACCGTGAGCGAAAGCATGCGTTTTCTACGCAACGTGCTGGGCAAGGCGACTCTCCTTTTTGTCGCCGTCAACCTGTTGTTTGCGACAACCGACCCCCTGTCCTTTCTTGGGAATCTATCGCTTTACAACGGGCCAATCCCCGGCCGACAGCGTATTCCCTTTGGGGAAGAACCGGACAAAGCCTACAACCTCAGTCTCAACTCGCTGGAAGCCATGTTCGCCAGCCACGAACTCACCGCTGGCGCCAAACCAGTGGATGAGTTCCGCGTCATCTTGATTGGAGATTCCTCAGTCTGGGGTTTCCTTCTGGAAAATCAAGATACGCTTTCAGCACAATTAAATTCGGCAGACCTCACGACTCCGGCTGGCCATTCTGTTCGCTTCTACAACCTGGGCTATCCGACCATCAGCCTCACCAAGGACCTTTTGATTATCGACGAAGCCATGCGCTACCAGCCGGACCTGATCATTTGGCTGGTCACCCTCGAATCAATGCCGCACAACAAACAAACCTTCACCCCGCTGGTGCAACACAACCCCGGCCGCGTCCGCGCCCTTATTGCTGAATACGGTCTGTCGATAGACCCCGCCAATCCGGACTTCAAGGATCTAACCTTCTTGCAAAAGACGCTGTGGGGCCAGCGCCGCCCGCTGGCCGACCTGTTGCGCCTGCAACTCTACGGCTTCGCCTGGGGTGCCACAGGAATCGACCAATACATTCCCGCGGCTTACACCGAGCGAGCCAACGACTTGCCACTTGTCACCGAGTACTATGACCTTGAACCGGATTTCACCGCCGACGCTATTGCATTTGATGTCCTTGACGCCGGCATTGCCCGCGCCGGTGATGTGCCGCTTTTGCTGGTCAATGAACCCATGTTCATTGCGGACGGGGCCAACAGCGACATCCGCTATAATTTCTTTTACCCCAAGTGGGCGTATAACCGCTATCTGGTCCTGATGGCGGAGCAGGCCGCGGTCAATGGCTGGCTATACGCAGACGTATGGCAGGCAGTGAGCAATGACGAGTACACAAACAGCGCCATCCATCTGACGCCGGCTGGTGAAGTCCAACTGGCGGCGAAGTTGTTGGAACTGATACATCCGCTGCTAAATCCATAGACCGAGGAAATCAATGACCCAGGAAATTCAGAACAAACTCAGTGCTTTTATTACTGGAGAAATTCTCAAGCAACCCGACCGTAAACTCGGACCGGAAGAAGCTCTCATCTCTGGTGGGTTAATTGACTCGTTCTCTCTGGTAGACCTAGCGCTGTTCGTGGAAGAGACCTTTGGCGTAAAGGTAGACGATACGGAACTTAATGCCCAGACCTTCGACAATCTGAACCAACTGGCCGCCCTCATCCAGTCCCGTCAATAGCAGCCTGAACGTAAAAACTGAGCGGCGAACCATTTAGTAGTTCGCCGCTCAGTTTTGTTTTAGAAGAGATCGGGCTAGGGAATTAGCGGTCGCCAGGCCGGGTCAAAATCAATACCTTCATCATCGGTCAGCCGTGTTCGATTCGTGCCATCCACGAACATCACCCAGATGTCATGATTCACGCCATCCGGCCAGCCCTCGTAAGCGATACGGAACCCATCCGGATGGATGTCCGGATCCACTTCCTGTTCGAGAATCTGACCTTCTGAAACCCGGTTCTCTTTATACAACAGGATGTCGCTGATATTCAACATCTCCAGCGAAACCCGGTACAACTGGCTGAAAACGCCAGTGGTTGCAGACCGCTGAACAAAAATGATCTGCAGGCTGTCCGGCGTCCATACCGGCATGGACACATAATTCACCGCACTCCGCGTCAAGGTTAACGCCACAAAGTCCGGGTCATTTTCCTTTATGTAAAGCCTGTAACCGCCCTGGCGGGTGGAAACAAATACAAACCGGGTGCCATCCGGCGACCAAACCGGATGAAAGTTCAGCCCATCCTCACCGGACATATAGACCGATTCACCCGTCTCAAGGTCCAGTCGATAGATTTGAGTCCGGAGCTGGTCAAGCGCTTGAGTAAACAGCAAGTGTCGGCCATCCGGAGACCAGGAAGCATCCGAACTGCCCAGACCAGGAGGCAACACTTCCAGGCCGGTGCCATCCGTGTTGATGACATACAGGCGCGTCTCTAAGTAAACATCTTGATTCGCACGACATGGCGAGGTGAATACGAGGCGCAATCCATCCGGTGACCATTCCGGCTGGCAGGCGCCGCCCGGGATGTCCGTAATCTGGAACAACTCCCCACTACTGACTGCCAGCGCCCAGATCTGATAACTTCCGCTCCGATTTGAGGAAAAAGCAATCACATCCTCTTCGCCCGGAAATAAGGGGGAAATAGTCGAGTCAATCGTCGAAATCGGATCTGGCTCTTCAGTCGGGCCTTCGTCTGTTACCACCGCGGCGGGTTGGGTGGCCACTTGCGTACCGGCGCCAACATTCTCTGTCGCTTCAGGAGTAATATCGGGAGTCACCGGGCGGTTGTTCAGGATCCACCATCCGCCAAACACCGCCCCAATAATCAACGCAACAATACCAATACGCGAGAGCATTTGCATCAACTTGCGGCGGCGGCGCGTGGAGGACACCCCGGACATGTGGATCTCTGGTTCGCTGGGCGTACCGCCGGGGCCATGTCTTCCCTCGGC
>SCUK01000079.1 GCA_004297445.1 Anaerolineae bacterium
CTTATGACGATTCCCAAACCTCCAGTCCCGAGCTCCAATTGGCGTTTACGCCTGGGCGAGCGCCGCACGCTCGTGGTCTTTGGCGACCTGTTCGCCGCCGCCACCGCGCTGGCGTTTGGCATCCTCACCTGGTTGGTCGCCGACATCGAGAAACTCACCTTCAGGGAATTTCTTGAAACCCGCCTGCAATGGTGGTTCTTCCTGCTTCCGGTCATCTGGATCATCCTGCTGACCGACTCCTACGACCCGCGCAAAACCGACGATGTCCGCAAGACCTTCCGCGCCGTCAGTGCCGGGGCGCTGATTGGCCTGGGCGCCTACATGGCGGTGTATTTCACCTCCGAGCCCAATTCCCTGCCGCGGCGCGGGGTGGCTGTTTTCCTCCTGATGGCGTTTCTGCTCACCCTGCTCTGGCGTCTGCTGTACATCAAAATCTTCACCGCGCCGCGTTTCTTGCATCGCGTCCTGCTGGTGGGTGCGGGCAGCACCGGCCAGGCCTTACTCAACGTCGTCACCGGCCTGTACCCGCCGCCCTTCTTCCTGGCAGGGTTAATCGATGACGACCCGTCGAAATTGGGCCAGGAGTTCATCAAATACCCGGTGCTGGGCGGCAGCGCTGAACTGCTGGATATCGTCGAGCGTGAGGGCATTAGTGACATCATCGTCGCCATTTCCGGCTTTATGCAGTCGCGCATGTTTCAGGCGCTGCTGGATGCCCAGACGCTCGGCGTCCAGATTACCCGTATGCCGGTAGCCTACGAAGAATTGCTCGGCCGTGTGCCGGTGCAGCATCTTGAAGCGGATTGGATTCTGCGCAACTTTGTCGATGAGGCCCGCGTCGGTGCGTTCTACCGCATGGGCAAACGCTTGATGGACCTGTTGGGCGGTCTGGTGGGCGTGGCGATTCTGGTCCTCATTGGGCCGTTCATCGCCCTTGCCATCCTGCTGGAGGATGGCGCGCCGGTGGTCTTTCAACAGGAACGCGCCGGCAAGGGCAATGTGCCCTACACGATTCTTAAATTCCGCACAATGGTCAAGGATGCCGAAAAGGGCGGCGAACCGCAACTGGCGCGCGAGAATGACGACCGCGCCACCAGGGTGGGGCGCTTTCTGCGCAAGACCCACCTGGATGAGTGGCTGCAATTCATCAATGTGTTGAAAGGCGAAATGAGTCTGGTGGGGCCGCGGCCGGAGCGCCCGGAATTTGTGCAGCACTTCCAGCAGGAGATTCCGTTCTATCGGGGTCGTTTGCTGGTGAAACCCGGCATCGCCGGTTGGGCCCAGATTCACTTCGACTATGCCGCCACCATGGACGAGATGGTGATGAAACTGGAATACGACCTCTATTACATCAAGCATCGCAACCTGTGGATGGACATGATTATCCTGCTGCGCACGGTCGCCACCGTCATCGGTTTTCGCGGTCGTTAGCGCGGGTCTTCGGCATCATGGTTCAGGAACAATTCCACCTCCGCAATCGCTACATATTGCTGCTCGACCTGGCGCTCATCGCTTTTGGGGTGGTGGCGGCATTCATCATCCGGCTGGACCTTGCCCAGTTCTATATCGACTACATCCCCACCACGCTCTGGATGGTGGCCGTAGCCCTGCTGATTAAGCCATTCGTCTACCGCCGCTTTGGCCTCTACCGTCGCTTCTGGGTGTATGCCAGCACGCCGGAACTGCGGCTCATCGCCCTGGCCGCCAGCGTTGCATCCCTGCTGGTGGGCGCGGTGATGTTCGGTCTTTTCTATCTGCGGGTCTTCATCTACTTCCCCCGTACCGTCATTGCTATTGATTGGGCGCTTTCCCTGCTCCTGGTGGGCGCGGTGCGTTTTGCGCCGCGACTGCTGGCGGAAAACCGCCGCCGCGTGGGCGGGGCGGGCGCCCGCGACCGCAATGCGCTCATCGTGGGCGCGGGAGATGCCGGCGCGCTGGTGGTGCGCGAACTGCAAAAGAATCCGCAGTTGCGCCTGCATGCCGCCGCTTTTCTGGACGATGACCCCAACAAACAGGGCTTCAGCATCCATGATGTGGCCGTGGTCGGCAGGCTGGCAGACCTGCCGGCGCAGTTGCAGTCCGGCGTTGTCGACGAGGTGATTTTTGCCATCCCCAGCGCGCCGGGCGTGGTGTTGCGCGGTGTGGCCGAGGTGTGTCGCCAGTACGGCGTGGCGTTTCGCACCATGCCGGGGATTTACGAATTGCTGGGTGGCGTGGTCAGCATCAGCCGCCTGCGGCCGGTGGACATCACCGACCTGCTGCGGCGCAGCCCAACACAAACCGATGATGAGCGCGTTGGCCTGATTCTTCGCGGCAAGCGCGTGCTGGTCACCGGCGCGGGCGGCTCAATTGCCAGCGAGCTGTGCCGCCAGATCGCCCGCTGGGGGCCGGCCGAGATTGTGCTGCTGGGCCACGGCGAGAACAGCATCTTCGCCATCCTGCTGGAACTGGAAGAATCCTTCCCCTCGCTGGCGCTTCAGCCGGTGATTGCCGACGTGCGCGACCGCGGGCGGTTGGAATCCATCTTCCAGACCCATCGCCCGCAGGTGGTTTTCCATGCCGCCGCGCACAAGCATGTCTCGTTGATGGAAAAGAACGTCGAAGAGGCCGTCACCAACAATATCCTCGGCACGCGCAATGTGATTGCCGTTGCCGAAACCAACGCCGTGGAACGCCTCGTGATGATTTCCACGGATAAGGCCGTGCGTTCCACCAGCGTGATGGGCGCCACCAAACGGCTGGCCGAGATGCTGGTGTTGGATGCCGCCCGCCGTGGCGCGGCCTTCAGCGTGGTACGTTTCGGCAATGTGCTGGGCAGCCGCGGCAGCGTGGTGCCGGTGTTCCAGAGCCAGATTCGCGCCGGCGGCCCCATCACCATCACCCACCCGGATGTGGAACGCTATTTCATGACCATCCCTGAAGCAGTCAACCTCGTGTTGCAGGCGTTCGCCATGGGGCAGGGCGGCGAAGTGTATTTGCTGGACATGGGCCAGCCGGTGCGCATCCTCGACCTCGCCGAAGACCTCATTCGCCTGTCCGGTCTGGAACCGGGGCGCGATATTGAAATTGTGTTCACCGGTCTGCGACCCGGCGAGAAACTTACCGAAGAACTGGCCGATGAGGGCGCGGCGCGCCACACCACCGCCCACCCGGAGATACATCGCCTCGAGGAAGACCAGCCGCTGGGCGGCGCCGCGCTGGTGCAACGCGTGGATGACCTGGTGCGCCTGGCGCAGGATGGCGAGGTGGATGAAGTCGTGCGCCTGCTGGATGAAAGCGTGCCCGGCGCCAGCATCCGCAGCACTCCGCCCCCGGACCTGACCTCCATCGTGTGAGCCGCGCCCCGATGGTTTCCACAAGCAATCACCTTCTGCAAACGCCCCAATGGGGGGCGCTCAAGTCCGAGTTCGGCTGGGCCGCCGAAACCCTGCCCGGCGGCCTGCTGGTCCTGTTCCGTCGTCTGCCGCTGGGCTATTCCATCGGCTATATCCCCAAGGCCCCGCCGGAGGCCGATTGGACCGGCCTGCTGCCTGACGTGACCGCCCGCTGCCGGGCGCGCCGTGCGGTGTTCCTTAAGATTGAACCGGATGCCTGGGAAGGCGATCAGGTCTTTGATTTCACCGCCCACGGTTTCCGACCTGCCGCCGGAATCCAGCCGCGCCGTACCATCGTGATAGACCTGCGCGGCAGCGAAGACGACCTGCTGGCGCGCATGAAGCAAAAGACGCGCTACAACATCCGCCTGGCAGAGAAGAAGGGTGTGGTGGTCCGTGCCTCAAACGATGTTTCTTTGTTCGCCACCCTGATTGATGAGACCGCGGCGCGTGATGGCTTTGGCGTGCATTCCGCGGCCTATTACCGCCGCGCCTACGAGTTATTCCATCCCGCCGGGACCTGTGAATTGCTGGTCGCCGAGGCCGAAGGCCGCCCGCTGGCGGCGTTGATGGTCTTTGCCGTGGGGACTCGTTCCTGGTATCTCTACGGCGCGTCCAGCAACGAGCTGCGCCACCTGATGCCGACCTATCTCCTGCAATGGGCGGCGCTGCGCTGGGCGCGTGAAAAAGGCTGCGAGTCCTACGACTTGTACGGCGTGCCGGATGTGGACGAAGCCCGGTTGGAAGCCGAATTTTCAAACCGCAGTGACGGCTTGTGGGGCGTGTACCGCTTCAAACGCGGCTTCGGCGGAGATGTGCTGCGCGCGGCGGAATCGTGGGATCTTGTCTACAACGAGGCGCTCTATTTGCTGGCGAAAGCACTAAGGAGGGCAGTATAGACAGCGAGACCTGGAACTCCCTCCTCGCCACATTCCCTGCCGCGCCCATCCTGCAAACGTGGGAATGGGCAGTGGTCAAGCGGTCGGTGGGCTGGACCCCGCACTTCAAGACCTGGGAACAGGGGGACCAGACCGTGGCGATGGCGCTGGTGCTGGAACGCACCATCGACCTGCCCGGTATGGCGGCGCGGCTGCGCATGCACTATGCGCCGCGCGGCCCCGTGTTACGCGACTGGGCCGATATGCCCCTGCGCGCCCGCGTGCTGGCCGACCTGACGACCCTTGCCCGCCAGCGCGGCGCATTCTTCCTGAAGATTGACCCCGACCTGCCGCTGGGTTGGGGTATCCCCGGCGCTGCGGACGAAACCCGCCACGAACCCGGAGACGCGTTCCTGCGCGAATTGGGCGCGGCGGGCTGGCGTTCATCCAACGAGCAGATTCAGTTCCGCAATACAGTTGAAATAGACCTCACGCCTGACGAAGACACCCTGCTGGCGAATATGAAACAAAAAACGCGCTACAACGTGCGTCTGGCTCAGAAGAAGGATGTGCGGGTGAGGGCAGGCACTCCCGAAGACTTCGAGATGCTAACTCGCATGTATGCCGAGACCGCGGTGCGCGACGGGTTCGCGATTCGCGGCGTTGAGTATTACCAGCACTTGTGGCACACATTCCATGCTGCGGGCAGCCTGACGCCGCTGGTGGCGGAGGTGGACGGCCAGCCGGTGGCGGGCCTGATGCTGTTTCATTTTGGCGACACCGCCACCTACATGCACGGCATGTCGCGTGAACAGCACCGCAACCGGATGCCAACTTATCTATTGCAATGGGAGGCGATGCGGGCAGCAAAAGCGCGCGGCTGTACCCGTTATGACCTGTGGGGCGCGCCGGATGTCTTCGACGAATCCGATTCGCTGTTGGGTGTGTACCGCTTTAAAGAGGGGCTGGGCGGCCGCGTGCGGCGCACGGCGGGCGCCTATGACCTGCCGCTGCGTCCCTTCCTGTATACCCTGTACACCCGCACCCTGCCGGCGCTGATGTCCCTCTGGCGGCGGCGCGGCAAGGCTGAAACCCGCCGAGAAATCGCCGGCTGAACCCGGCACCCCCAAGATATAATCACGCCGTGGATAGCGAGCGGCCCGATTCGGCCCGCTTTCCCGCTGGAGGAGCGATGAAAAAACTTGACCGCGTTGCACTGGCCTCCCTGCCCACGCCGGTTGAAGCCCTACCCTCGCTGACCACCGCGCTGGGCGGTCCTCAACTGCTGGTCAAGCGCGATGACCTTACCGGACTCGCCTTTGGCGGCAACAAGACCCGCAAACTGGAGTATCTGGCCGCCGAGGCCCGCGCCAAAGGGGCGCGCATGCTCATCACCGCCGGCTCGATTCAGTCCAACCATTGCCGCCAGACCGCCGCCGCGGCTCGCAAACTGGGGATGGACTGCACCCTGGTGCTGGTGGGCAAGCCCACCCTGAGCCCGGAAGCCAACACCTATCTCGACATGCTGTTCGGCGCCGAACTCATCTGGGTACCCAAACCCGAACGCCGCGAACTGCGCCTCAAGGAAGTGTTCGCCGCCAAGCACGCCGCCAGTCGCAAGCCGTTCCTCATCCCGTATGGCGGCAGCAACCCCACCGGCGCGGCGGCCTATGCCTATGCCGTTCAGGAACTCGCCAAACAGAAAGTGGAACCGGACTGGATTGTTTTTGCCACGTCTTCCGGCGGCACGCAGGCCGGGCTGGTGGCCGGCGTCGCGCTCACCGAGATGAAAACCAAAGTGTTGGGCATCAGTGTGGACGAGAAAGCGAAAACGCTGGCCGACCGGGTGGCCACGCTGGCTACCGAGACCGTTACCCTGCTGGGCGAAAAGAAGCGTTTCAAATCCAGGGATATCCGCGTGAATGACGACTATCTTGGCGCGGGCTATGCCGAGATGGGAAATCGCGAACATGAGGCCATTCATCTCTTTGCCCGCCATGAAGGTCTGCTGCTGGACCCGGTCTACACTGGCCGCGCCGCCGCGGGACTGGCTGACCTGATTCGCAAGGATTTCTTCAAGAAAAAAGATACCGTGCTGTTCTGGCACACCGGCGGTCAACCCGCCCTGTTCGCCGATAAATACCGTACCGGATTACTGGAATAAAAAACTCCCGCCATGCCGGCGGGAGTTTTTTGCTTTGCATTGGAATAGGGTTAGAACCGGTAACTCAGGCTGTCGATGAGGCTCATCACAATACTGAACAGGACGAGCAGGCCAATGGCAATCCAGGCATAGCCAGCCAGCCCCATTGGCCGCTTCCAGGCTACCTCTTCCCCCGCCAGAATCTGCTTGACCGCGTTCACCGTCAGCCGCACCCACGCCTTCTGGTCGCGCGCTTCCTGCCCGGCCCAGTCCATCCCTTCCGCCGGGATGGGCAGCACCAGTTTGCGCGCCGCGCTTTGCTGCACGGCTTTATTCTGCATCGCATCCCAGGTGCCGATCAGCAGGCCCGCGTCCTTAATCAGCGCTGCCGCGTCCCCTTCTTTGGGCTGGCCGCCCAGCGCGTCCTGCGCCGCCGGGTTCAGCCCCAGAGCCACCGGCTTGAGGCCGTTGAACTCGTGTTTCAGCGCCTCGGCCAGTGCCACGCCCAGCGAACCATCGCCGCTGTCCAGCACCAGCAGGTTCAGCGCGCCCAGCCGGGCGGCTTTCTCTTCGCCGGCCTTGCGTTCATCGGCGCGCAGGATGCGGCTGTGATACACCAGCACCCCGGCGGCGATGATGGCATAGCCGATGGCGAGACTGATGTCGCGCAGCAGCAGGCCGCCGCCGCGTTCCCCGAACACAAGCAGCAGGATTTCATAGACGATGGAAATCAGGCTCCCCAGCACGGTCATCACGCCCACAAACAGGAAGAAATACAGGTAGATGCGCCGCGCCAGAGACCGGCGTACGGTGGCGCCGGTGGTTTCGGCGGCTTGTTCTGCTTGCGCGGAGCGCCACGGCAGAAGCCAGGTGGGCAGGCCCGCCACCAGCGCGGCGACCGACATTGCCAGTTGTTCCTTCAGCCCGGCGCCGAATTGCTCTGCGCCGCTTATCGCGTTCACCAGCACCCCGAGGAGGCCCGCCAGCCCGATGAGGAAGGCCGCCAAGCCCACCCCCGCCACCAGGTAGAGATACAGGCGCCGCACGCCACCGGTTTCGCCGGATTCGTGTTCGGCATCAACGTTGTTCAAGACGTAGGCATGGTAGGCCCATAGCACGGCCAGTACCACCAGCGCAGGCACGACATCGCTCAAACTGCCGCGCGGCGAAAGGCCAAGCAGGCGGCGCAACAGCCCGGCGAACAGGGCGGTGAGCTGGCTGATGGTGCCAATCGTCGTGATGAGCAGCACGAGATACAGGTAAATCTTTCGTTCCAGCGCGGCCTTTTCTTCACTCGACTCTTCGAAGAAGCCCTGCAGGCGCGGCCAGAACAACAGCCAGATGAGCAAACCAACTCCAAGGCGCACGCCGACTTCGGCGATGCGAGTGTTGGGCAGGAAAAGGTGTTGGGCGGTTTCGCCCGCCAGGCCGCTTTCAATCATCAGGAAACGCAGCAGGCCACCGGCAGCAGTCCCGGCGATGATGAGCCCGGCGGCGCTGAAACCAAGGTGATACAGGCGGCGAATCACCGGTGAAGGCAGTTGCCCCAGCGCGTCGCTATCGGCTTTGATGGTGCGGCGGTGATATTCGGCCAGCGCGCCCAGGATGAGCATGGCGACTACGGCAGTGCCGATGGCGCGGGCCGACCCGTCAAATACGCCATCCGCCAGCAGCGAGTACAGGTTGGCGAAGATTGGCCCCAGTAGGCCGGCCAGCACGGCATACAGATACAGGGCGCGCAACAGTGCGCCGCGCTCCTCCTTGTTTTCGGCCGCCAGCCGCTGCGCCCAGCGCCAGTGGAAGACGAACACCGGCAGGCCGATGACGATGATGGCGATTTGCAGGGCGAACGAGGACGCGTCGCGGTCAATGCCGGGGAAGAACAATTGCCGGAGCAGGGTGATCACCGCCCAGGTCACCACATTCAGGCTGACCGCGCTGGTAAGAAAGATGTACAGTCGTTTTACGTTTTCCATGGGAAGTCCTTATTCACATCCGATGTCAGCATTCCAACAATATGCAAAAAAGGCGTCGCCGGAACTGAGTTTCCATTCGCCGCTCAGCCGGTCCAATTCGTAACGATAGGTGTTGCTGTACTGGCCGCTGTCGAACAGCCCGCCCTGGTAATAGACCTGCGCGCTGATGAATACCGTCGCCGTATCGCCCAATAAGCTGACATCCTCCACCGCCAGACTCTCGACCTGATTCTGGTAGGCGGTGAAGCGTTCCAGGTCGCGTTTGAAATCCGTCACGTCAATTGGGTAGCTCTTCACTTCCGGCGAGAGGTAGCTGTAGGCGCGGGAGTAGTCCTCCTGTTGCACCGCGAGGATGTAGTTCTGCACTATGTTCTCCGGCGCGGTGTCCGGCAGGTAGGTGGGCTCCGGCCGCCCCAATACGATAGCCGAAGCGGCGATGACAAGCACCGCCGCACCAATCACAATCCCAATCAAAAATTTGTCTGTTTTCATAGGTTGACCTCTGTCTCCATCATACTGCCCTCTCCGGCGGGGAACAATCCTCACTTCGACCTAGTAAGTGGGGATTCGCAATGACAACTTTACTTCGCGGGAAACAGCGCGCGGTAATGCTTCTCCACCAGCCGGATGGCGTCCTGAATCCGCGCCCGGTTTTCCTCCAACTGATGCCAGCGGCTGGCCCCGCTGGGGTGCGGCAGCGGCACCACCCACGCCCCGCTCGCCGTCTGCGTCTCGGTGCCAATGATGTCCTCCAGTTTGGCGCTGCGCGGGTAGAACAGTTCAATCGCAAGGCGGCCGATGGGGAGGATTAACCGGGGCTCCACCAGGCGCAGCTCACGGTCGAAAAACGGACGGCACAGCGCCTGTTCCTTGCGTCCCGGCACCCGGTCGCCCGTGCCGCCTTTGGCGCGGCCGGGGTAGCACTTCGTCACGCTGGTCATGTACTGGGTGCTGCGGAACCAGGTCTCATCGATGCCGGCCTGCGCCAGCCACTCGAACAGCCGCGAGCCGCTGCCGGCGTTGAACGGCCGCTTCGCCACCACTTCGGTGCTGCCGGGCGCCTGGCCGATGGTCATCATGCGCGCCTCTACCGTTCCTTGAGTGACGGCCTCCGGCTGAATCCAGAATCCGGCTTCACTGCAACGGCGGCAGGCGCGCATCTCCGCCTGCAGGGCGGCAAATACGTCTTCCTTGATTGCCACTAGCTGGCTTTCTCCCCGCTTACTTTCGTCCAGGTTTCTTTGTAATATAGGGCGTCGTTTTCCATCTCCGGGCTTTCGCACAGCATGCGCCCGGCACACCCGAAATCATGCAGCGCTTTGAACAGCGCTTTCACATCCAGGTCGGCTTCGCGTGCCGGCAGGTGGTTCTTCTCGCCCTTGGCGGTGTACTCGATGCCGGAAATGTGGCAGGATAGATTTTTGAGCGACTTCTCGCCCAGCGCTTTGCGATAGCTTTCCAGTTCGGCGCACCATTCGTCGTAAGTGTTCAGACTGCCGTCGCCGCGCCGCGCATGCAAGTGGGCGAAATCCACACAGGGTAGCACGCCCTTGATTTTCTTGGACATCTTCAGCGCATCGTCCAATGAGCCCAGTTGGGCCTGCTTGCCCATTGTCTCCGGCCGTAGGGTGGCCGGGTTGCCGGCGGCGCGCAGTTCATCCACACAGCCTTGCAGGCGCTCAATGGCAATTGGCAGCACTTCGGCGGGCGGGTTGCCGAAGTACGTGCCGGGGTGGAAGATAATCTCGGTCGCGCCGGCCAGATTCCCGTAATGGGCGGCGTCCATCAGCCGCTTGCGGCTCTTGGGCCATTCGTCTTTGTCGGCGTTGAGATTGATGAAATACGGTGCATGGACGCTTAGCGCAACGTCCTGTCCCTCGCCCGTGGCGCGTATGTCCGCGCAGGTTTTCTCCGTCACCCGCACGGACTGCACCCAGCCCAATTCAAAGGCGTCCAGTCCCAATTCGCGTGTGCGCAATATGGCGCCCACGCTGCCGCCGGGTTTTTTGGGCGTGGAAATGGGCGAGCCGACGGTGCCGAAGCGAAAGGAAAGGGACATGAGGAACTCCTGAAATCTGCGGGGATGAGGGGATTATAACAAGAGCAATAAAGTCACCCAGGAATCAGTTACCGAGGCACCGAGGAGTCAGGGTACAACCCTCTTGTTGCCTCGTTGACCCGGCAACTCATTGACCTGTTAGCGCAAGGAGGAAAACATCAGCAGCAGCGGCGGCCCGAGCACCACCGCCCCAATGACCAGCGCCACCCCGGCGGCGATGAGCACGGCCGCCGCGCCCACATCCTTGCCGACTTTCGCCAGCGGGTGGTGCGCCGGGCTGGCGAGGTCCACCACTGCTTCCAGCGCGGTATTGAGGAACTCGGCAAACCACACGAACCCCGCCGCCACCAGCAGAAACAGCCAGTCGTAAGCCCCGATTTTCAACCAGATTCCCAACACGATCACGGTCACTGTTATCAGCGCGTGAATCCAGGCGTTGCGCTGGGTGCGCAGCACATACCACCAGCCGGAGAACGCGTAACGGAACGAAGCGATTCGGGAACGGAGAAAGTCAGTCATGGTGTGATGGGGATTCTAACCGCAAGGGCCGCCTACAGGCGGCCCGCGTCTTCGTTATTCAATTGGAGACCGCTACTCGGCCGGCCGGGCTTTGACGCCCAGAGAGGTCAGGATGGCATCCTGCGCCGCCCACATGCGGGTCTTTTCGCCCGGCTGGTAATGGTCGTGTTCCAGCAGGTGCAGCGTGCCGTGTACGGTCAGCAGTTGCAGCTCCTCCATCACCGGATGTCCGGCGGCCTCGGCCTGGGCCGCGGCACGCGGAAACGCGATCAGCACATCCCCCAGGTAGGTGACCCCGCTGTCCGGGTCGGCGTCGCCATCCGGGAATGCCAGCACGTCGGTCACATCGTTGTGGCCCAGGTATTCTTCATTCATCCGGCGCAACTCATCGTCGTCGGTCACCACCACCGTCAGGCTGGCATCCGCTGGGGCCTTCTCGTGTTTCAGTGTGGCTTCCACCGCCGCCTTCAGTACCTCGGCTTTGGCAGTTCCTGCATAGCGTTCGTCTACTTTGATCCGGATCATGGCGTTCGTCGCTCCACTACGGAGTATCGTCGGCTTTGAGTGGTTCGTCAATGTCTGGATACACGATGCGAGGGTGGTAAACCCCGCGCAGCGTGACGGTAAACGATTCGATGATGATTTTCAGGTCGTGCATCGTGAGGTCGGTGTTGTCCAGTTCGCCCAGTCCCACCCGCCGGTCCACCACGCTCTTAATCAGGTCATGCAGGGCGTGTTCATCTTCCGGGCGCTCGGCACGCGTGCGGGCCTCGCAGCCGTCGGCCAGCATCACCAGGGCTGTCTCACGCGAGTGGGGGCGCGGGCCGGGATACATAAAGGCTTTGGCGTCCACCTTGCTCTTGTCCCCGCCGGCGGCTTCCACCGCTTTGGCATACTGGTACTGTGTCACCATCGTACCGTGATGCTCCACGATGAAGTCAATGATGCGCTGCGGAAGACGGTGCTTGCGCGCCAACTCCACCCCGTCCGGCACATGGCGGATGATGGTCTTGCTGCTTTCCAGCGGGTCAAGGTCGTCATGCGGGTTGCGGCTGCCCGGCACCTGATTCTCAATGAAGAAATGTGGGAAGCGCGCTTTGCCGGCGTCATGGTACAGCGCGCCCACGCGCGTCAGCAGGGCATCGGCTTCAATCAGTTCAGCCGCCTGCTCGCTGAGGTTGGCGATTAGCAGGCTATGCTGGTATGTGCCTGGCGCGTTGTGCAGGATGAATTGCAGCAGGGGGTGGTCTGGCCGTGAGATTTCAAGTAATTGCAGGCTGGTGGTGAACCCCAGCATCTGAGCGAGGATGAACTGGAGAATGAGCGCCAGGCTGGCGGACCCCATACCATACAGCACGGCCGCGCCAAGCAGGGTGATTAGCCCCAGCGCGTCGGTGCCGGGGTCCGGCAGGCGAAATGCCAGTACCACCGCCATACCGGCCAGGCTGGCAGCCGTGCCGGCGCGGAAGAACGCCGAGATGCGCTCGGCGCGCTGCAGCAGCAGCATCCCTAGCAGGCTGGTGAAAATGTAATACAGCGTGAGGTCCAGGCTGTAGGGCAACCCGAATGCCACAAGCACGCTCAGCGGGATGCCGAAGGCCAGCCCGGCCTGGGCGCTGAACAGGGATGTGACCAGCAGGCTGTAGGACGCTACCGGGAACAGATACGGGATGATGGTGCGGTTGGGCAACAGCAGCCGCGACCCGTACAGGTAGATGAGAAACAATATTGCCATGACCAGCAAGCGGCGCGTATCTTCAAGCAGTTTGCGGCGGTTGCGCAGGTAGAGAGCCATATAGATCATGCACACCCCCAGCAGGGTGAGGGTGCTGACCTGCTCCTGCCAGCGGGCCTGCTCGCGGATGAGTCCCAGTTCGCGCAATGCTTCCAGGTGGGTCTCAGTAACCACTTGGCCGCGCCGGATGACGACCTCATTGGCCACGTACGTGCGCTGCACCGTGGGAATTGCGGCACGCACTTCTTCGCGACGGGCTTCCGTGAGTTCTTCGCTATAAAAGCTGTTGGGGGCTACAAAGGCGGCCACCAGTTCGGCCACCAGGGCCGCCTGGTCTTCTGGCAGGGAAAGACTGACCAGCGCCAGCACGCTGTGACGCGCGTCTTCCAACTGGTCTTCGCGCACCGTGCTGCGCATCAATTGTTCAAGAACCACGATCGATTCCTGCTGGACGGTCTGCCAGCCGGTATCGGTCAGGTCAATCAGGGTTTCCGCCAGCTCGGCGTCCAGGCGCAGGTCGGCCAGCGCGGCCAGGTCGGAAAGTTTTTGTTCGCGGGTGGCGAAGGTGTCGGCGCGTACATTGGCAATGAAGGTAAGCGCGGCCCGCAGACGGCCCACCTGGCGGCGGGCAACACTGGCTTCCGGGGCTGCGTATTCGGCGGGGACGGCTTCGGCGGCGGCATCTCGCTGGAGGGCGGTGAGCACCTCACTATCGTAAGTGATGCTGCGCGGGGCCAGGATGTCCTGCGGCGCGGCATCGCCCACCTGCAGGTTGAGGGTGGTCGGGCGCGCCGCCAGGGGCGCAAGCAGCGCGATGGCTGCCAGGCCGGTGGTTCCGAAAAATAAAAGGGCCAGGAAGAGGTTGCGGCGGGAAGGCCAGCGAAGGCGTCGCTGGAGCAGCGCGTCCGTCATTCGCGGCGGCTCACCCCTGTAGCAGTTGGCGCACCAGCGCGCTGACCTGGCCGCCATCCGCGCGGCCCTTGGTCTTGGGCACCAGCAGTTTCATCACCGCGCCCATGTCGGCGGGGGAGGTGGCGCCAGCTTCGGCAATCGCCGCGCGCACAATCGCTTCCAGCTCTTCGACGGTCAACCCCTTGGGCAGGAAGGATTCGAGCACGACCATTTCCGCCTGGGCGGCCTCGACCAGGTCATCGCGTTTGGCTTTTTCGGCATCCGCAATCGACTCGCGGCGGGCTTTGACCTCTTTCTGGATGATGCCCATCACTTCCGTGTCGTCCAGTTCGCTACCTTTTTCCACTTGCGCCAGTTGGATGGCGGAAATGACCAGGCGCAGGGGGATTTTGCGCCCATCATCGCTGGCGCGCATGGCATCTTTGAGGGCACTGCTCAGTTCATCTTTTAGGCTCATGGGTTAATTATACCTTTCAGGTCTTCATTGCACCCTGACTTGATTCACCCCATCGGGTGCTGCATTCTTTGCCCGCCGATGAGGTGCATGTGCAGGTGGGGGATTTCCTGCCGCCCGTGCGGGCCGGTATTCAGGATGAGCCGGAAACCATCGGCGGCGATGCCTTCCTGCGCCGCGATTTTAGGCACCACGCTGAACAGCCGACCGCCCAGCGTTTCGTCGTCCTCGCTGAAGGCGTTGTTGTCCGGGATGTGTTTGCGCGGCACAATCAGGATATGCGTCGGCGCGACGGGGTGAATGTCGCGGAAGGCCACCAGCAGGTCGTCCTCGTACACCCGCGTGCTGGGCAGGTCGCCGGCGATGATTTTGCAGAACAGGCAGTCCGGGTCGCGTTCCATGGTCTGCTCCTCCAAGAGCAACGTGTGCTTCTATTGTACGGTGAATTTAGGGGGTTGGGACGGGTTGAAACGAGTTCAGCCCAGCCAAAGGCTTTCGGGTAGGGCCAGGATGTCCCCGGACAGCCCTTGCGCAGTCAGCCCGGTTAGTTGCACCGGCGTCACCTGATTCCAGATCGGTTCGGCAGCGCTGGCCTCTACCCGCAGGTTGTTGTCCGCCAGCCCGGTAAGCTGCCAGCGACCGACTCCGGCAGGTTCAACGCCGTGCCACAGCACATCCGCCTGCGTGCCCACGAACCCGGCTCGGTAGCGCCGGGCGGAGGCCGCCACAACCTTACGCAGGTCCCCGCTGCGGGCTTTGCGTACCCCGTGCGGCACTGCGCCTGCCATGCCCGCCGCGGCCGTCCCTGCCCGTTCTGAGTAGGTGAACACATGCGCGCCGGCGAAGTCCATCGATTCCACAAACGCGCGTGTTTGCTCAAATTCCGTTTGCGTCTCGCCGGGGAAACCGCAAATGATGTCCGTGGTCACGGACACGCCGGGGATGCACTCGCGGGCGGCTGCCACCAATGCCGCGAACTGGCGCGGGGTGGTCTTGCGTGCCATGCGCCGCAAGGTGGCAGCGCTGCCGGATTGCAGCGGCAGGTGCAGGTGGCGGCACAGCCGCGGGTCCTGCCACAGGTCAAAGAAATCCGCGTCCAGGTCCCACGGTTCCAGCGAGGACACCCGCAAGCGCGGCGTATCTGTGTCCGCCAGGATGGCTTGAATCAGCGTCGTGAGATGCTGTGATTCGGTAAAGTCATAACCCCACGAGCCGAGATGCACGCCGGTCAGCACCACTTCCTGCGCGCCGCCCCTCAGCGCAGCCTGCACATCTTCAACTACATCGGCTATTGGGCGGCTGCGGCCCGCGCCGCGTGCCACTGTGGTGATGCAGAAGGTGCATTTGTTATCACAGCCGTCCTGGGCTTTGATGAAGGCGCGCGTCTTGTGCCGCTCACCGGGAATCGGCTGGCGTTCGATGGGTTCAAGGTCGTAATCGGGGATTTCGATTTGCAGCAGGTCCGGCACCAGCCGGTCTTTAACCTCGTTGTGTACCACCCGCGACACGCCCGCCATGCGGCCGGTCTTCTCGGCGTCCAGTGTGGCCATGCAGCCGGTGACCACGATCTCTGGCACTCCCGCCTGGCGCGCCTGCCGGATGCGCTGGCGCGAATCCGATGCCGCCGCGGCGGTGACGGCGCAGGTGTTCAGCACCATCAGGTCGGCTTCGGCCGGGCCGGCTGCCAGCTCATGCCCGGCGGCGCGAAACTGGCGCGCATAGCCTTCGATTTCGCTCTGGTTCAACCGGCAGCCGATGCTATCCAGGTACACTTTCATGCGGCGTAGTTTAACCGATACCGTGCTTGCCCAATTACATCTGGAAGTATCGCCAGGTTCTGTGAACGTGATTGAAATTTCAATTTGTCGATTTTCATTCTGTAGGAAACCGCGGAGCTTCTGACCGAAACATGCCCCAAGCCAGGTCGACGGGGATCTATCGCCAAGTTGTTTGGTAGATTTTTCGCTTCATTCACTTCGGCAGAACGAGCGCTTCTGTTCGCTCCATTAGACTTATGAGAGTAACTCCCTGCCAGCCAGAGCTGAACAAGTCTACCGTTTGCTCAAGGCTCGGAGCCTAAATTCTGATTGAGACCCAGCCCTGGCGTGGATAAGACTAGATAGTATTGCAGCCTTCCAATCAGGCTACTAATGGTGAGAGTTCATTCCACCGACTGGCAGGAGTACAATCCCACAACAGGAGGAT
>SCUK01000080.1 GCA_004297445.1 Anaerolineae bacterium
TTCGACATCTACCGCCACAGCCTCATTCCCCAGTTTCCCTCGTGGTTGCCACGCACATTTCGCTGGGCCGCCTGGCTGGGCTGGACTATCGAAAGCAACTGGGCCGACCCCTTCGTGTTCGCCATCTATTCGATTATTAAGCCCGTTTCCTCCGCCGCCATCCTGGTGGTCATGTACTCGGTCATCACCGGCGGCAACTTCGATAACCCGGTCTTTCCCTATATCTATCTTGGCAACGCCTTCTACATCTATGTGGGCGCCATCATGACCGGTATTTCCTGGGCCGTCATCGAAGACCGCGAACACTATCGCATGCTTAAATACATGTACATCGCGCCGATTCATTACCCCACCTACCTGTTGGGTCGCGGCGTCGCCCGCTTCATCTTCGGCTCGATCTCGGTCATCATCACCATCGCTTTCGGTGTGCTTTTCCTGAATGTGCCCATTGATTTCGGTCAGGTGCAGTGGGGTATGCTGCTGCTCTCCCTGTCCATGGGGGTCGTGATGCTCGGCTTCATGGGCCTCCTGCTCGGTAGCATCACGATGATCATCGCCAATCATGTCTGGTTCGTTGGCGATGCAGTGGCCGGCGCGCTTTACTTATTCAGTGGCGCCGTATTCCCGCTCGCCGTGCTCCCGGCCTGGCTGCAGCCCGTGGGCTATGCCATGCCCATCACCTACTGGCTGGAACTCATGCGGCGCGCCCTCGTCGGCGATGTCGCCGAGGCCTTCCCCACGTTGGCCAATTTCACCAACCTGCAACTCTTTGGCATCCTCGGAGCGCTGACCGTCGTGTTCGGGTTTTTGGCCTTTGCCGTTTACCGCTGGTGCGACTATCGCGCCCGCGAACTTGGCTACATAGACCGCTACACCAACTACTAAATGTACCCCACCGCCGGAGCCAACCCTCCGGCGGTTTCGTGTGGCCACCCCCTTTTCTCGGTGCAGGTATTCCGTTTCACAATCAGCGCAAACCTCGGTTTCATAGTTAAATCCAATAACAAGAAGGAACAAAATGAAACCCATTGAAATTGCCTACAGCTCCATCCCTTCTCCCCTTGGCCAGCTCTGGGCGGCCGTGTCCGCCTTCGGCCTGTGGGCGCTGGATTATGGCAGACCCGAAGCCGAATTCCTTGCCATCGTCCGCCGCCGCGGCCCAGTAGTTCTTACCAAAGACCCGGCAACCGTCCAACCCGCCCTCCTCCAGGGGTTTGAATACTTGCAGGGCCGTCGCCGCACATTCGACCTGCCGATTGACTGGTCCGGCATGACCCCTTTCCAGGTGGACGTTCGCCGCGCCGTCATGGGCGTACCTTATGGCCACACCGCCACCTATGGGGAGATCGCCCGTCAGGTCTGCACCATTCGTGCCTCTCGCGCCGTCGGGCAGGCCAATGCCACCAACCCGATGCTGTTCGTCATCCCCTGCCATCGCATCATCGGCAGCACCGGCAGCCTCACCGGATTTGGCGGCAAGGGCGGCATCAAAACCAAGGCCCGCCTCCTCCAAATGGAAGGTGCAAGTCTCCCCGCATAAAAGTAAAGTACGCGCCAACTAAAACAGCGAACCGGTGAGGTTCGCTGTTTTAGTTGGGGAGAGAACAAGGACGTGGGCAGCCGAAGTTGGCAATGGGCCAAAGCCCGTTGCCTCCGAATCACAAACAAACACAGACAGTGGGCTTAAGCCCACTGTCTCCGCAGAGATGGCCACCCCCCTTTAGTGTCCCCTAATCTTCCTGAAAATGAAAAGCGTTATACTTTGCATCTATCCTTTCTGAATCGAGGTCTCCAATGAAGAAGCCCCTCTTCCTACTGACATTCATTCTTATACTCGTTGCGCTGGCCTGCTCCACCACCACCGCTGGTTCCGGCGACTCTGATTCGACCTCAGAGGCAGAAGACAGTGCCGCACCTACCCCCACGGCCATCGCTGACCCCGGCCAGCCCATCCAGGCCAGCGCCGATGAACCCGTTGTGGTCACCGGCACGATTCCCTTTACTTCCCCGTTCTTTTTGGATGGCAATGCCGAACCCTTCGTGATGCTGGAAGACCAGACCGGTTTCATCCTCCGCGACCTCCACTTTGAGTTTCCCAAGGCCGGTCAGACCATCGGTCCGGTCGAACTGATTGATGACTCGACTCTCGGCTTCACCCTGCCGCTCCCCGCCGTCCCGCAGGCCACCCTCAACGACCTTGACCAGGATGGCGCCGAAGACAAAGGCGTCATGGTATTCCAGGTCGCCTACTGGTCCAATACCTGGGGCGACGCCTATCTGGAAAAACGCGATGGCACCGGCTGGTCCGGCGCTTACACCAGCGCTATCGTCGACCCGGACCGCGAATACGAAATCTCCGCCGGCCACCTCATCGTCTGGGCGCCGGATTCCGAACAGGGCTTCCCCTCCGGCTTTGGCGAGGATGCTCTCCTCTTCACCGCCGACGACCCCATCCAGTCCATTCCCGCTGGCTATAGCATCGTCGATTTAAACGAAGAGCCTTTCCGCATTTATAAGGAAGCCAACCCGGTCTTTGAACTTGTTGAAGGCTCTGGGCAAGTCAACGACCTCTCCACTCTCAAGCGCGCCGAATCATTCGATGCTCTGTTCGAAAAGGTCTCGAACGAATACCCCTTCACCGAAGAAAAGGGCATCGACTGGGATGCTCTGTATGCGGAATTCAAACCGCAGGTTGAAGCCGCCGGCAACAATACCGAATACTACAACGTCCTCAAGGCGTTAACGCTACGGATACCGGATGGGCATGTCGGCATTTCTTTTGATGCCAACATCTTTTATGAATGCTGCGGCGGTTCGGTCGGCCTCGTCCTGCGCGAACTCACCGATGGTCGCGTGATTGTCACCCAGGTGCTATCCGGCACCACCGGTCAGAGCGAGGGCATCCAGCCCGGTGCCGAAATCCTCTCCTGGAACGGCCAGCCGGTCACCGAAGCCATCGACGCCGTCCAATCCTTCCTCGGCCCCTACAGCACTTCCTGGGCGGAGCGGTTTGACAAGGTACAGATGCTCACCCGCGTCCCCCCCGGAAGCGAGGTCGAGATTTCCTATCGCAACCCCGGCGCAGGTGCAAGGACCGTGACCCTGAACGCCCCCGACGAATACGAAAGCCTGTTCGCTCACCTTTATTACTTCAATCTGGACGCTGTGTCGCTCCCCATCCACGGCTACACAATGGACAACGGGCTGGGTTACATCAAGATCACCACGTTCAGCGACGACTACAACCTGCTCGCTCGTACATTTGAACGCTACATCCAGAACGCGATTGATAACAGCGTCCCCGGCCTCATCATCGATGTTCGCGAGAACGGCGGCGGCAGCGGTGGGCTGGCCCACAACTTTGCCGCCTACTTCTTCCGCGAAGAAACGCCCATCGGCCGTGACCTGTACTTTAACGACCTCACCCAGCAATTCGAATACACCCAATGGGACGACACGATTGAACCCGCGCCCCTTCTGTATCGCGGGGATGTCGTGGTGCTGGTCGGCCCCAATTGCGTCTCCGCATGCGAAGGCTTCGCCCATTACATGACCTTCCTGCCCAATGTCACCATCATCGGCCACACGCCGTCGGCCGGCGCTTTCGGCGAGGTCGGCCAGGGCCAGTACACCCTCCCCGGCGACTATAGCATGCAGTTCCCCACCGGTCGCCCCGAAGACTTTGACGGCAACGTGGTCATCGAAGGCACTGGCGTCGTTCCGGACATCATCGTCCCCGTGACCTATGAAAGCGTGATGGGCCTGGTGGACGCAGTGCTCGAGGCAGCCATCGAGGCATTGGGCAAGTAAATACTTAGTCGGCCAAGAAACTTGACTCTCTGCCCACCCGGAGCTAGATCATGCCGCCCTGGAAAGTTCTCATCACCGACAGCCTGGAAGACGCCGGGAAAGCCATCCTGGCTGACCGGGCCGAAGTGGACGACCGTCCCGGCCTCCCGGCCGAAGAACTGCTCAACATTATCTCCGGTTACGATGCCCTTATCGTGCGCGGACGCACACGAGTAACACGCGAGGTTATTGAAGCCGGGAAAAACCTCAAGCTCGTCGGCCGCGCCGGCGTCGGCGTGGATAACATTGATCTGGCTGCCGCTGCCGCCCAGAGCGTCAAAGTCGTCAACTCCCCCATCGCCACCACCAACGCTGTTGCCGAACACACCCTGGCATTGATTCTCGCCATGGTGCGCCAGATTCCCCGTGCAGATACCTTGCTCAAGGCCGGGCAGTGGGCCAAGAAAGAACTCATTGGCGCCGAACTTTCCGGCAAAACCCTTGGCCTGCTTGGATTGGGTCGCATCGGCTCGTCCGTTGGCCGCCTCGCCGCCGCCTTTGGCATGCGCGTCATCGCCTTTGACCCGCCGCTTTCCCCGCAGGAAGTAGCAGCCCGCGGCGCCCAACCCGTCACCCTCGACGAACTCTACGCGGGCTCAGACGTGATTTCAATCCATTCGCCCCTCACCCCCGAAACCCGCAACATGGTCAATGGCGAAGCTCTTGCCCGCATGAAGCGCGGCGTCTTTATTGTTTGTGCCGCCCGCGGCGGCATCATCGATGAAACCGCCCTCCTGGCCCGCCTGGAGTCCGGCCAGGTAGCCGGCGCTGCGCTGGATGTTTTCGCCACAGAACCGCCCGGCCTCAGTGCCCTTGTGGCCCACCCGCACGTCGTCGCTACCCCGCACATCGCCGCACAGACTGCCGAAGCCCAGGAACGTGCCGCCGTGGACATCGCTACCGAGATAATAGCGGGATTAAAAGGTGAGCCTCTTCGCTGGCAGGTTGTATAATTAGACATATATCTAAGGATTTCGCGCTGTTTTTGGCGAAGTCCTGCAAATAATCAAAGCTTGTTTTCAAATTCCATAATCCACATTCCACGGGAGAAACCATGAAAGAAAAATTGGATCGCCTAAACGCCATCATTGCCGAAATCTCTGATATTGGCGATGCCATGGCCCTCCTCGGCTGGGATCAGGAGACCTACATGCCCACCGGCGGCGCAGAAACCCGCGGCCAGGTCTCTGCCACCCTCGGCCGACTGGTTCACGAGCGCGCCACCTCGGACGAGGTCGGGAAACTCCTCGAAGCGCTCGTTCCCTGGAGCCAGTCCGAACTGAAAGAAGACTCGGACGAATTCCGCATTATCAAGAACACCAAGCGCGGTTATGACCAGCAGGTCAAGATTCCCGCAGCCATGATTGAAGAGCGCGCCAAACTTCAGGCCGCCGGCAATATCGCCTGGCGCGAGGCCCGCCAGAATGACGATTGGGCTAAGTTCGAACCTTACATGGACAAATGGGTGGACTTCGTCAAGCGCACCGCCGACCTTTTCAAACCCTACGACCACCCTTATGACGTCCTGTTGGATTTCTTCGAGCCCAATATGAAGACGGCCGATGTCAAAGTCATCTTTGACGGCATCCGTCCCAGCCAGGTAGAACTGATTGACGCCATCAGCAAGAAGCCCGAGGTTGATGACAGCGTTCTCCACCTTCATTACGACCGCGCCACCCAGCTCAAAATGGGCGAGGAAGTCTCCAAGGCTTTCGGCTTCGATTACAACCGCGGCCGCCAGGACGAAGTCCACCATCCCTTTGCATCCAACCTCGGCTACGGCGACCAGCGCATCACATACCGCGTGGACGAAAACTTCTTCAATCCTTATTTCTTTGGCAACGCCCACGAAACCGGCCACGCTCTCTATGAACAGGGTGTCCCCAAGGAAAAGCACCGCACCGCACTCTACGGCGCCACCTCCCTCGCCATTCACGAGTCCCAATCCCGCCTCTGGGAAAATCTCGTTGGCCGTTCCAAACCTTTCTGGGAATGGTATTTCCCCACCCTCCAGAAACAATTCCCCGCCGCCCTTGGCAACGTCAAGATGGACACCTTCTACCGCGCAATCAACAAGGTCAAACCGAGCCTGATTCGCGTCGAAGCCGACGAAGCCACCTACAACCTCCACATCATGCTCCGCCTCGAAATCGAAATCGGGCTCGTCGAAGGCTCTATTTCCGTGAAGGACTTGCCTGAGGTTTGGAACACCCGCTTCAAGGAGTACCTTGGCATCACCCCGCCCAACAACGCACAGGGTGTCTTGCAGGACGTTCACTGGTCGTTCGGCCTGTATGGATACTTCGCCACCTATGCACTGGGCAATCTCGTCTCCGCCCAGCTCTGGGAAAAAATTACCCAGGCCAACCCCAACCTCCCCGACCAGATTCGCAAGGGCGATTTCTCGCACCTCCTCGGCTGGCTCCGCGAGAACATTCACGTTCATGGCAGCAAGTACGAACCGCAGGAGCTCGTGCAGCGTGTAACCGGCACCAAGATTGACGGCGCCCCCTACGTGAAATACCTTCAGACCAAGTTCGGGGAAATTTACGGGCTCTAGTCGAACCGGACGTGAAAAAGGGCGCTGGAATTCCAGCGCCCTTTTGATTCACAAATATCAAACCAGAGGGCTTCACCCGTTTGCACTCTATCCGCTACAATAGCCCGTATGGTAAAATGCTGGGCTGGCAACCCGACAGGCAGGGGCACTGGCGCATGGCGCGAATCTTATTCGTAGACGACGAAGCATTGACTCTTAAGCTGCTCAGTCAGGCGGCTGAGATCATTGGTCATACCCCGCTCACCAGTAACAACGTGGAGTCGGCAATGGCCATGATTGTCAACGAGCTGCCGGACCTCGTCATCCTCGACCTCAACATTGGCGGCTACCAGGGGACCGCCTTGGCCATTCAACTCCGCCAGCAGCCAACATTCGCCACCCTCCCCATCGTTATGCTGTCCGCGGACCCCAGTCTGGAAGCCCAGGAGCGCGCCCTGCAGGCCGGCGCCGACCGCTATCTCACCAAGCCTGTGCGCTTGAACATTCTCTTAGAGGTGATTCGTGACTACACCGGGCAATAGCAACGGCGCGACCGACGCCAAACCCACCATCGCAATCCTCCACGGTGATCAAACCGGCGAAGAACTGCTCCTCGAAGCCCTGCGCGTCCTGGACCCCGCCATCACCGGCGTTGAGCTGGATTATGAACATTTCGATCTCAGTTTGGCCAATCGCCGCAAGACCGAAAACGAAGTCGTCCGTCAGGCCGCCCGCGCCATGTGCGAAAAAGGCTTCGGCCTGAAAGCCGCCACCATCACTCCGGAAGGCCAGGGTGATGTCGGCAGTCCGAATGCGATTCTGCGCGAAGAGATAGACGGCAAAGTCATCCTACGCACCGGGCGTCGCATCCCCAACGTTCGTCCCATCGCCGGCGTGCACTCCCCAATCGCCATCACCCGCATGGCGATTGAAGATGCCTACGGAGCCAAGGAATGGCGCGAATCCATTGATGGGGGTGACGAAGTAGCCTACCGCACCAGCAAGGTCACCCGCTCCAATTGCCGCGCCGTTGCCGAGTTCACCTTCCAATACGCCGCCAAGGTGGGCGCCCGCGTGTTTGGTGGTCCCAAGTACACCGTCAGCCCTACCTATGAAGGCATGTTTAAGGAAGAGTTGGATGCCGCCGCCGAGCGCCACCCAAACGTGCCCTACCAACCACTGCTGATTGACGCCACCTTTGCCCTCCTCCTTCAGACCAGCGGCGAGCCTCTGGTTATCCCCGCCCTCAACCGCGACGGCGACCTGCTCTCCGACATGATTTTGCAGATGTTCGGTTCCATCGCCGGCTCGGAAAGTCTGGTCCTCGGCTTTGACCGCGAAGGTCTGCACGTCCGCACCGTAATGGCCGAAGCCCCACACGGCACCGCGCCCCTGCTGGAAGGCAAGAACATCGCCAACCCAATGGCCATGATTCTCGCATCCGCCGCACTGCTTTCCTATATGGAAACCAAGCCGGCCGATCAGGCTTCGCGCGCCATCTATGAATCCGTCTTCGAACTTCTGTACGACGGTCATGCCACCTCGGACCTCGGCGGCCGTCACACCACCACCGAATTCACAGACGAAGTGATCAAACGCGTCAAGAAAAAACTGGAAGTGTGGTCCTCCCTCGGCTGAGTTTCTGGTGCAGCATCACCCCCGCCTGGCATACAACCCGATGAACTGCAACGTTCGCAAACAATTGACGACTCGCGGGCTGGCTCTGCCGTTGACGCTCGTTTTCTTCCTCACTGCATGTGGCGCGCCTGGTCCCACCGTAACGCCTTCTTCCGCCCCTACCACACCGGACTTCGTCGCCACCGGCGTTTCCCTCACTCAGACTGCCAGCGCACAGTCCTCACCCACGCACACCGAGTCCCCCACGTTCACGCCCTCCCCTTCCGCAACCGCCACTCCCGAAATTCCCACGCCGCTTGTTTCCCCACCGCTCCTCACCCTCGACCCGACCACAATCGCAGAACTGCCGCCCACGCCTCTTCCGAATCCAGACATCCCGGATGCACCCATCCGCATCCTGCGCCCCGGCAATCTGTCGCGTGTCATTTCTCCCTTCAAATTCGTCTTGGACGTCCCCCCCGGCCCCGATGGCAAGGTCCAGGTGGATTTGCTGGGCGAGGATGGCCGCCTGCTGGCGCGCAAGGTGTTCACCCTGGCCACGCCCCCCGGTTCGGACCGCAACATAGCCGTGCTTGATTTTGACTTTGAAATCCGTCCGGGCATCGTTGCCGAAGCTGGTCGCATTGAGGTTATCGTATTGGATGTGTTTGGCCGCATCCAATATATGGCCTCACACGATTTGATTCTACTTTCTACCGGCCGAGCCGAAATCCGTTTCCCTGTCACGCAAAGCGAGCGGCTCTACATTGAACAGCCCGCTAATTTGGATTCTGTCAGCGGCGGTACGCTCCTCATCAGCGGCCGCATTCGCGACCTCGGCGACCAGCCCCTCGTCATCGAGCTCATCGCAGAAGACGGCCGGATAATCGCCACAGGACTCGCTGCCGTTCAACCCGCCCCCACTGGCGAACACGGCATCTTCGTTGGCGAACTCGTCTATTCGGTCGATGAACCTACTCCCGTGCGCCTCACCATCCGCGCCCGCGGCGCGCGCATCCCCGGCAATTCGTACATCTCAACACTGTTGGTTTTGCTCAATCCGTAGCTCAGTTTTCCCCATCCGCCGCCTGCAGCACCGCCAACCACTCTTCTATCTCTACCCCCGTTTTATTTGCTCCCTTTTCATTTCTCATTTCCCTCTCGTTTCCCTTCTCCGCATGCCGCCGGATGAGTTCCACTACCCGCTCCCCCGCGCCGGCCTGCGCCGCCATCGCCGCGCCCCACACCGGGTGCTGCGCCGCGATCACGAAAGCCCGTCGCAACCCCCTTGGCTCTCCCTGTCCCCAGCGAGTCTCCCATTCCGGCACCGCGGCCTGTCCCAGCACAATGAGCACCCGCTCCCACAACCGCAGCCGGTGTTTCGCCTTGCCGATGTCGTGCAACAGCGCCGCTTGCAACAGGTCAGGCACGTCAAACCCCGCCGCGATGACGTCGGCGCACACCTGGCAGGCATGGGCTAGTTCCGGAAGTTGTAACGTCAGAAAAAGTTGAAACAGTTGAACGGGAAGGATGCGTTCAGCGAGCCGGAGCTGCTCCGCGGTGGGTCTGCCGCCAGCCGCGAACCGGAATTGCCGCAACCGGTAGTCCCATCGGCGCATCAGCCAATCAGCAACCGCGTGAGGAAGGCCACCGGCACACCGACCACCCATTGCACCAGCGGCAAACCTATTCGTGGCAAAACGAACAGCACTATCAGCATCGGGATCGGTGTCCACTGCCGCATCAGGTCGAATCCGCGCCGCCCGACTGGCGGGAGGAAGTAATACAACACCTTCTCGCCGTCCAGCGGAGACACCGGGATTAAGTTGAAGATTCCCAACAGGAGGTTGAGTGAGATGAAAATATACAGCAACGTAAACGCTGTGGGCAGCCAACCGCCGCTCCCAAATGACATTTGCACCAGCCCCAGCCGGATGGGCAGCGCTGCCACCACCGCCATGATGAAATTGCTCACCGGCCCGGCCAGTGCCACCAGCATCGGTGCCGCCGGCGACCGTTGCTCCAGCGCCACCGGGTTGACCATCACGGGCTTCGCCCAGCCAAACCCGGCGAAGAACAGCATCAATGTGCCAATCGGGTCCAGGTGCTTTAGCGGGTTCAAAGTCAGTCGCCCCTGCAGGCGCGGCGTATCATCGCCGAAAAAATCCGCCGTCCAGGCATGGGCATACTCATGCACGGTAAAGGCAACGATCAGAACGACAACCAGAGAGACCATCTGGTCAATACTGTATCCAAGCATGCGGCCGAGTATAACAGCCCTCGCCCCAAAGTTCCCTCCTGTGCTATATTTGCCTCTGACTACTCAGCAGCGTCCAATTTCCGGTTAACCCTCCACGATCTCGCCATGCTCCCCGAACTCCACCTCAACGACACAGTACGTTTGCGCAAAGCTCACCCCTGCGGCAGTACGGACTGGCGTATCATCCGCCTCGGCGCAGACATTGGCCTGGAGTGTCTGGTCTGTGGCCGTCACGTCCTCCTGCCCCGCCGCGACCTTGCCAAACGCATGAAGACTCACATTCCCGCCGCCCCCGCTGAAGACAAGTCCGAATGAGCACGCTCTTTCTCGTCGCCACGCCTATCGGCAATCTGGAAGACATTTCCGCTCGCGCTCTGCGCACCCTGCGCGAAGTGCGCCTCATCACCGCGGAAGACACCCGCCACACCGGAAAACTGCTTCACCATTTCGGCATTCCCACTCGCCTCACGTCTTATTTTGAGCATAACGAACTCCGCAAACTGGATGATATCCTGAATGCGCTCACCGAAGGCGATGTTGCCCTTGTGTCCGATGCCGGCACGCCTGCCCTCAATGACCCCGGCTTTCTGCTCGTCCGTGCCGCCCTGCAGGCAGGCCACAGAGTCAGCCCCATCCCCGGCCCCAGCGCCCCCATCGCCGCCCTCACCGCCTCCGGCCTCCCCACCGACCACTTCCTGTATCTCGGCTACCTGCCGCGCAAAGCCAGCGAACGCCGCAAAGCCATCGAAATCGTTAAAGACCTGCCCTACACCCTCATCTGGTTCGAGACCCCCCACCGCATGGACGAAGCCCTCGCCGACCTTGAGGACGTCCTCGGTGACCGCCAGATTGCCGTGGCTGGCGAACTGACCAAGCTGTTCGAGGAAATCACCCGCGCCAGCCTTTCCGAGACTCGCCGCATCTACAGGGAGAAGCCTGCCCGTGGCGAATACACGCTGGTCGTCGCCGGGCATTCCGGTGAACGCGCAACGTGGGATGAGGGGCAAGTGCGGGCCACTGTCCTCGCCGCCCTGGCCGCCGGCGAACGGCCTACCCCCCTGGCAAAACGACTCGCCGCCGAGTCCGGTTGGCCCCGCCGTGAGGTCTATGCTCTTATCACCGAATTGCAGAAGGGGGCGGAGTGAAAATTACCAACAAGGTCGTCGCCTACATCACCCGCGCCGACCATCTCCTTGTCTTCACCCACCCCGAAGCGCCGGAAGCCGGCATCCAGGTCCCCGCCGGCTCGCTGGAACCCGGTGAATCCCCGGCCGAAGGCGCGCTCCGTGAAGCCATCGAAGAAACCGGACTAACCGCACTCACACTGCTCGCCCCGCTTGGCGAAACCGACTTCGACATCCGTCCCTTCGGCCGCGAGGAAGTGCACCACCGCTACTTCTTTCACCTCGAATGCACCGCGCCCACACCCGCCATCTGGCAGCATCGCGACCCCTGGCCCTCGGACGGCGGCCCGCAACCTTTGTTTGAATTCTATTGGGCCAGCATGCCGCACTCTGTCCCCTTACTCATCGGCGGCTTCGGCGACCTGCTCCCTGTGCTCTACCAACGCCTGCAACTCAAGGAATCTGCATGAAACTCAACGACCTCGACCACATCCACGCAATTGACAAAGAGCGCATGATTGACCATATCAACGGTCTGCCTGAACAATTGGAATCCGCCTACGCTCTCGGGCTGTCCCTCCCACTGCCGGAGTGGCACGGTATCCGTCGCATCCTCGTCGCTGGCATGGGCGGCTCCACCATCGGCGCCGACCTGCTGGCCGCCTATGCCGCCTCGCTTTCCGCTGCGCCAATCCTCCTCCATCGCGACTACGACCTGCCTCACTGGGCAAGCGGCGAAGACACCCTCGTCATCTGCTCGTCACACAGCGGCAACACAGAAGAAACTCTCACCGCCTTCAGTATGGCCCGCGAGCACCGCTGCCGGATTCTCGCTGTCACCACCGGCGGCGAACTGGCAAAGCAAGCCGCCACCGCAGGCATCCCCGTCTGGCAGTTCGACTACCCCTCCCAGCCCCGCGCCGCCATCGGCTATTCCTTCGGCCTCCTGCTCGCCGCCATCTTCCGCCTCGGCCTCATCCCCAACCCCACCGCCGACCTCCAGCTGGCGTTACTGGCTATGCGCAATCAACGCGGGGCCCTGCGCGCCGAAGTCCCTGACATTCGGAATTCCTCCAAGCGCATGGCCGGCCAGTTCTACGGCCGCTGGATTTCGGTCTTCGGCAGCGGTTTCCTGGCGCCCGTCGCCCGTCGGTGGAAGGCCCAGATTAACGAGCACGCCAAGGCGCAGGCGTCTTTTGAAGAACTCCCCGAAGCCTGTCACAACACCCTGCAGGGCATCGAACAGCCCCGCGCCCAGTACGACCACAGCATGTACATCTGGCTGCGCTCTCCGCTCAACCATCCCCGAAACCAGCTGCGCGACGAACACACCCGCGTCGCCATGATGGTCGAGGGCATCAACACTGATTTCGTCATGGCCTCCGGCGAGGGCCGCCTCGCCCACATGTGGACCCTCATCCAATACGGGGACTACACCGCCTACTACCTCGCCATCGCCTACGGTCTCGACCCCACCCCGGTGCCGATGCTGGTAGAACTGAAAGAGAAGATGACAACAAATGACGCTTAGAAGTGAAACGCTTTGCGTTGACTGACGTTCCAAGTGGTATAGATCAAGTTGATCCGCAATATGCAATTCAACAACGATGGCTTACTTTAGCGTCTTCTTTCGGAGAAAGAAAAAGAGCAAGACCAATAACACAATAGGCAATCCATAAGCAATCGCTGCAAGTAGCGACTCTATGAAGTAGAAGTCCGAACATGCATTTGAATTTGTAGCGAAAAAGCTGGGATTAGTCTCATATGTGAGGACCAACGGAGTCAGGATTTCATCCCCATTTACCACTATCCAGAGGACTCCCTTTTGGGGTGCCGGAGGGTCAATGATTTCCGGCCTTGCTTCAGCATAGACATTTCTATCTTGCAAACCATAGGAGATTGTTAGAAGGGCCACATCGAGGATCTCAACCTCATTCTGTGTGACAGCTAAGTAGACCTCAAAACCCGGGGGTGGAACATACTCAGTACCTTCAAGTGGTTCGGGAAGCTTTATCTGATTGCTGCCAATTAAGTAAATAACTCCTAGGTTAAGATTGCGCAGTCGTAGTGCATAAGCATTGTGCTGGCCCCAACCAACGCTCTGAATTTCAAGGGAAACCTTATCCGACAGAATTTCAAAATGCGGGACAAACCAAGCCTGAGCAGGAACCGGACTGCACGCCCGCGCCGGCGGCGCGCTGACCAGCCAGCCAAATAGCAGGCCACAAACTACAGTCAAAGCAACAAAGTGTTTCATCAGGCTTCTCTCATCATTTCCATTATCCACAATCCATCCACCAATCGCAACCGGCAATAGAAAATGCGCACGCATGTCTGCAAGCGGCACATGCCCTTCAAATTATCGCGAATCTTGTCATTCCGAATACTATGACCGTGTCAATGGGTAAAGCGAGCGATAATTAGGGATGAAGGGGCGTTGGTCGCGCAAAACGGCACAGATGATTTTGAGGAGTGAGTTTTGAATGTTG
>SCUK01000081.1 GCA_004297445.1 Anaerolineae bacterium
GGTAAGCTCTTTGGTGTTGACCATTGGAACGTCGAGCCGGACATTATCTGCATGGCCAAGTCCCTGGGCGGTGGCGTCATGCCGGTTTCCGCGTTTGGGTCACGCCCTGAAATCTGGGAAGGGCTGATGAACCCCAACCCCTTCATGCACACCACCACCACCGGCGGCAACCCGTTGGCCTGCGCCGCCGCCATCGCCGCCATCAGCGTCACGTTGGAAGAAAACCTCCCCGCCGCCGCAGCAGATAAAGGCAGTTACTTCATTGGCCGCCTCCAGGAATTGGCCGAGGATTACCCGATGATTTACGAGCGCATCACCGGCCGCGGTCTGCTCATCGGCCAGCACTTTGTGGATACCGAAACCGGCTACAAGGTGGCATCCGGGCTGTTCAAACGCGGCGTCCTCGTGGCAGGCACACTCACCAACGCCAAATCCATCCGCATCGAACCCCCCATCTACATCACCCGAGAGCAGATGGACACCGTCCTCGAACGGCTGGATGATACGCTCAAAGAGATTCGCAATGGGTACTAGGTTTCAAACGGTCTTCATCGCTGGAGGGATGTCATTTTGGCCCCTCATCCCTCAGGGCGCTCGGCGCGCATGCTGCGCATATGTTGGGGAAGTCTTGTCGCTGCGCTGCACGATTCGCACCACGCGTTGTGGAAAAGGAGGAACTTAGTATCGAGCGGACCATCCCATGAAGTTGCCTGTATTCCAACTCAGCTAAGAGATCTTGAGGAGAGATTGAAATGCTGCACAAAAGCAAGTCATTGATTCAGATTTTGGCCATCTGCAGTCTGCTGCTCGCCGCTTGTGGCGGCGGCGGTGCAACCGCCGGCGGCCCGCTCCAGTCGGTGGGTGAAGGCGAGGGCCGGGTGGATATCATCGCCTGGGCCGGCTACATCGAACGCGGTGAGACAGTCGCTGAATTTGACTGGGTGACCGACTTTGAAGCCGCCACGGGTTGTATGGTCAACGTCAAGGTCGCGGCCACGTCAGATGAAATGGTCGCCCTGATGAACGAAGGCGGCTTCGACCTCGTCACCGCATCCGGTGACGCCAGCAATCGCCTGATTTCCGGTGGCCGAGTCCAGGAAATCAACGTGGACTTGATTCCCTCCTGGAGCACTGTTGACCCGCGCCTGCAGGAAGCCCCCTGGCACACCGTGGATGGCAAGCACTACGGCGTACCCTACCAGTGGGGTTCCAACGTGCTGATGTATCGCACCGATGTCTTTGGCGATGAGGCGCCGACCTCCTGGAACGTGATCTTTGAAGAAACCACCCTCCCGGATGGCGAGAGCAACATCGGCCGTGTTCAGGCCTACGATGGCGCCATCTACATTGCCGATGCTGCCCTGTACCTCAAATACCACAATCCGGAACTGGGCATCACCGACCCCTACTCCCTCACCCGCGACCAGTTCAACGCCGCTCTCGACCTTCTGCGCCAGCAGCGTGAGCTGATTGGCCGCTACTGGCACGATGCCTTTATCCAGATGGACGACTTCACCAATGAAGGCGTGGCAGCTTCCGGCTCCTGGCCGTTCCAGGTCAATATCCTGAAGTCCAGCGATGTGCCGGTAGCCAGCGTGGTACCGGTAGAAGGCGCAACCGGCTGGGCGGATTCGACCATGATGCACATCGAAGCCCCGCACCCCAACTGTGCCTACATGTGGCTGGAACACTCCCTGAACCTCAATCTTCAGGGTGACCTTGCCGCCTGGTTTGGTACTGTGCCCGCCGTTTTGGCCGCCTGCGAAGGCAACGAACTTCTCGGTCCGGAAGGCTGTAGCATCAACGGCCTGGATGCCTTCGATCAGATTTCATTCTGGCGCACACCCACCAGCACCTGCTCGGATGGCACGGAGAATTGCGTGCCCTACCATGAGTGGGTCACCAACTACATCGCCGTCATCGGCGGTCGCTAAGCAAGTCTGAAGTCAAGGGGCCGCCGCGCATCGTGCGGCGGCCCCTCTGCACTCATTCGTGGAGGATACTCAGATGGACTACAAGTTATGGATCAATGGCGAATGGGCCGCCTCAAAGGGCGGCAGGATGATGGATGTCATTAACCCAGCCAACGGGGAAAAAATTGCCAGCGTGGTGGATGCCAGCGTTGCCGATGTCGACCGCGCCGTTCAGGCCGCCAAGACCGCATTCTATGATGGCCGCTGGTCGAAGCTCACTCCTTCGGCGCGGTCGCTGGCCCTGCTCAAACTGGCTGTCCTGTTGGAGAAGAACACCGCCGAACTCGCAAAGACCGAATCGCTCAATACCGGCAAACCGTATGAATTCGTCAGCGTGGGCGCCGATTTTCCCTTCATGATTGACAATGTCCGCTTCTTCGCTGCCGCCGCCCGCGATGTGCACGGTTCGCACGCCGGTGAATTCATGCCCGGTTTTACCTCCATGTTCCGCCGTGAGCCGGTTGGCGTGGTCGGCCAGATTGCCCCGTGGAACTACCCGCTGATGATGGCAATCTGGAAACTCGGCCCGGCGTTGGCCGCCGGCTGCACCGTGGTGCTCAAGCCCGCCCCGGCCACGCCCCTCACCGCCCTCATGCTCGGTGAATTGCTCGCCGAAGCCGGCATCCCCGCCGGTGTGGTCAATGTCGTCTCCGGTGGCAACGAAACCGGCCAGGCGCTGGTTGAACATCCGGATGTCCGCATGGTCAGCCTCACCGGCTCCACCGGCACCGGCAAGAAGGTCATGAAGACTGCCGCGGAAACCCTTAAGCGCGTCCATCTCGAACTTGGCGGCAAGGCCCCCATCCTGGTATTTGATGACGCGAATATCGACCTCGTTGTCGAAAAGGTTGTCCTCGGCGCTACCTTCAACACCGGCCAGGATTGCACTGCCGCCACCCGCGTCTATGCCCAGGGCAAACAGTACGAAAAAGCGAAAGAAGCCCTCACCGCTGCCATGAAGGCTGTCAAGGTCGGTGACCCGTTTGAAAGCGGCGTCACCGTCGGGCCGCTCATTTCTGCCGCCCAGCGCGAGCGCGTCATCGGCTTTGTTGACCGGGCGAAGAAGAACGGTGCCACTGTCCTCACCGGTGGCGGTATCCCCGGCGGAATGGACAAGGGCTACTATTTTGAACCGACTGTCCTGTGCGATGTGGACCAGAAGGCCGAGATTATCCAGAGCGAAGTGTTTGGTCCGGTCATCACCATCCAGCCCTTCAAGAAGGACGAGGAAGCCGTGGAATATGGCAATGACGTCGCCTATGGCCTCGCCGCCTCGCTCTTCACTAAAGACGTGGGCCGCGCCATGCGCGCCGCCGCCGCGCTCGAGTTCGGCACCGTCTGGGTCAATGACCACATCCCGCTGACTTCCGAGACGCCGCATGGTGGCTTCAAGCAGTCCGGCTTTGGCAAGGACCTTTCGGCGGAAGCGATGGGGGATTACCAGATTACCAAACATGTGATGATTTCCCACGCGTCGTGAGCAACCAGAACCCAACCCCCGCGATTCGGTTTGAAAACGTCCACCGCCACTTCGGGGAAGTGAAGGCGGTGGACGGCGTGAACCTGGACGTGCTGGATGGCGAGTTCTTCACCTTCCTCGGCCCGTCAGGTTCCGGCAAGACCACCTGTCTGCGCATGGTGGCGGGCTTCGACCGTCCCACTTCCGGCCGCATCTTCCTGCATGGCGACGACGTCTCCGAACTGCCGCCCTATGAGCGAGATGTCAATACCGTCTTTCAGGACTATGCGCTCTTTCCGCATATGACGGTTCTGGACAACGTGGCCTATGGCCTGACCGTAAGGAAAGCTGCAAGAGAACAACGTACCCGCCGCGCCGAGGAAATGCTGGACCTGGTGCGCCTGCCCGGCCTCGGAAAGCGCAAGCCCTCGCAGTTATCCGGCGGCCAGCGCCAGCGGGTGGCCCTGGCTCGCGCCCTCATTTTGCGGCCGCGCGTCCTCCTGCTGGATGAACCCCTCGGCGCGCTGGACCTCAAACTGCGCCAGGAAATGCAAGTGGAACTCAAAGCCCTTCAGGAGCAGGTCGGCATCACCTTCATTTACGTTACTCATGACCAGGAAGAAGCCCTGACAATGAGCGACCGTCTGGCCGTCTTCAGTCACGGCCGGATTGAACAGGTGGGCTCACCGGCGGAAATCTACGAATCGCCCGCCACCGAGTTTGTGGCCGGTTTTGTCGGCATTTCCAACCTGGTGCGTGGCGATGTCGCGCGCGGCATCCTGGGGACCGACACCACCTTTTCGGTTCGTCCGGAAAAAATTCACATCCTCGAACCGGATGCCGCTGTTCAGGGCGGGATGGACAGTGTGCGGGGCCGCATTGAAGAAGTCATCTATCTGGGGATGTACACCCGATTCGAAGTCGCGCTGGAAGGCGGCGGCAAACTCACCGTCGCCCAGCAGAACCTTGAAACGTCCTCGATGGATGTTCACACCGCCCGCGGCCGCGAAGTCCGTCTGGTCTGGGAGAAGTCCCACAGCCGCAAACTGGGAGGCCAGGCATGACCGCCACCTCCGCCGCCCCGCGCACCCTCATCCAGCGGGTCTCCAATTATCTTTACGTCCGTCCGCGCGTGTCGCTCCTGATGTTGCTGGCGCTTCCGCTGTTGTGGTTCCTTATCGTCTACATCGGCTCCCTCGCCACGCTCATGGTGCAGTCCTTCTTTCACCTGGACGGCTTCACCGGGCAGGTGGTGCGCCAGTTCAGCCTCAGCAGTTACGCCCAGCTTTTCACCCCCGCCAACGTGGACATCGTGCAGCGCACCGCCGGCATGGCCGGGGTTGTGACCCTTTCCGCCGCGCTCATCGCCTTTCCGCTGGCCTACTTCATGGCCCGCTATGCCAGCCCGCGGATGCGCCCCCTGCTGTACCTCTCCATCACCCTACCGTTGTGGTCGTCGTATCTGGTGAAGGTGTACTCCTGGAAACTCATCCTCGCCAAGGAAGGCATGGTGAGCTGGGTCATCAACACCCTACGGCTTGACGCCGCGCTGGACTGGCTGCTCGGCCTGCCGGAGATTGGCGGCCCTTCGCTCTCCATCAGCCCCATCGGCATCTACCTTGTCTTCCTCTACGTTTGGCTGCCCTACATGATTCTGCCCATCGCCACCGCCCTGGAGCGTGTGCCCAAATCCCTCATCGAGGCCAGCGGGGACCTCGGCGGCCGCCCCGGCGTTACCTTCCGGCGCATCATCCTCCCGCTGGCCTTCCCGGGCGTGGTGGCCGGTTCCATCTTCACCTTCTCGCTCACCCTCGGGGACTTCATCGTCCCTTCCGTGATGGGCAACTCCAGCTATTTCATTGGCCAGGCGGTGCTGTCCCACCAGGGCACGTCCGGCAACATCCCGCTGGCCGCCGCCATGACCACCATCCCCATGCTCATCATGGGCATCTACCTCTATGCTTCCCGCCGCGCAGGAGCCTTCGATGCCCTCTAAACCCCGCGACCCGCAGGCCGAACGCGCCCCCTGGCCCATATCGCTGGGCGCGCTGCTGGCCGTCCTGTTCATCAACTTCCCCATCTTCATCATCTTCCTTTACGCCTTTACCACCGATGAGCAGACCTTCACCTTCCCGTTGCCCGGCATGACTCTCAAGTGGTTTGGCGTGGCCTGGGGCCGCGAGGACCTGTGGGCCGCCCTCGGCCTTTCCGTACGTGTGGCGGGCATCGCCACGCTGGTCGCCCTGCTGCTCGGCACGCTGGCCGCCGCGGCCGTCTCGCGTACCAAGTTCTTCGGCCGCGAGGCCATCTCCTTCATGCTCCTGCTGCCCATCGCCCTGCCCGGCATCGTCACTGGCATCGCCCTGCGCTCGGCGTTTGGCCTCTTCGATATCCCCTTTTCCTTCTGGACCATCGTCATCGGCCACGCCACGTTTTGCGTCGTCATTGTCTACAACAATGTCGTCGCTCGCTTCCGCCGCACGTCGTGGTCCATCGTCGAGGCTTCGATGGATTTGGGCGCCAACGGCTGGGAGACGTTCAAACGCATCATCCTGCCCCACATCGCCACCGCGCTGCTGGCCGGCGGCATGCTGGCCTTCGCCCTCTCGTTCGATGAGGTCATCGTGACGACCTTCACCGCCGGGCAGGAGAGCACCCTCCCCATCTGGATTTTCTCTCAGCTCACCCGTCCGCGCGACCGCCCGGTCACCAACGTCGTCGCGCTCTTCGTCGTGCTGATTATGGCGATTCCCATCCTGCTGGCCTATCGCATCAGCCAGCGCGATGGCGAAACCCAGCTTTCCCGCTAGCGCAATGAAAATCCCGCGGGCAGAGTGCCCGCGGGATGTCTATTTAGTCCGTCCCTGTGCCCTGCGCTTTGCCGTGCGCCGGTCCTGCTGTTCATGAATCTGGCGCACGTGATCGACCTTTTCCTCGATGGCCGCCGCCAGCCACAGCCGTCCCTTCTCCGCCGTGCCCAGGCTGCCCGCGCCGTAGGAGCCGGTGGCGGTGTCATCCTCCCATGGCGGGTTGGCTACCAGCGCGCCG
>SCUK01000082.1 GCA_004297445.1 Anaerolineae bacterium
CGACCGCCAGGTGACCATCTGCCACGCGACGTCCAGTGCAACGAATCCGTTCAACATTATTACGATTTCCATCAACGCAGCCTTCAAGGACCAGGGCGGCCACTTCTTCGAGAACGGCACCCCGCAATCCGGCCATGAAGACGACTTCGTCATCGGCACACCGCCGGTGGGCTACGAGAGCGCGCCAACCGGGACGCGTGAAGAGTGCTCCCTGCCGACGTCTACCCCGACCGTAACCAGCACCAACACCGCGACCGTCACCAGTTCTCCGACCAACACGCCAACCAACACGGCGACGGTGACGCCAAGCAATACTCCGACCAATACGGTGACGGTAACTCCGAGCAATACTCCGACGGCAACCACGACGACTACAGTCACGCCCAGCAATACTCCCACCAACACGCCGACCAGCACGGTAACGCCAACCAACACGGCGACGGCGACGCTGACCAGCACACCGACGTACACAGCCACAGCGACATCGACAAGTACACCGACGGCCACGCCGGACGACCGCCAGGTGACCATCTGCCACGCGACCTCCAGCGCGGTCAATCCGTTCAACATCCTCACGATCTCGATTAACGCGGCGTTCAAGGACCAGGGCGGGCACTTCTTCGAGAATGGCACGCCGCAATCCGGCCATGAAGATGACTTCGTCATCGGCACGCCGCCGGTGGGCTACGAAAGCGTTCCGACCGGGACGCGCGAAGAATGCTCCCTGCCGACCGCCACACCGACCGTAACCAGCACCAACACCGCGACCGCGACGTATACGGCCACGAATACGCCGACCAATACGGCAACCGTGACCCCCAGCAACACGCCAACCAACACGGTGACGGTAACTCCGAGCAACACCCCGACGCTCACGGCGACGAGCACACCTACCAATACGGCTACGGTCACGCCTTCCAATACGCCCACCAATACGCCGACGGCTACACCCAGCAATACTCCCACCCTGACGCCGACCTCGACGCCAACCAACACGCCGACGAGCACGCCGACCAATACGCCCACGTCGACTCCAACCAACACGCCTACGAGCACGCCGACGAGCACACCGACCAATACGCCCACGTCGACTCCGACCAACACGCCGACGAGCACGCCGACCTCGACGCCGACCAACACGCCCACGTCGACTCCGACAAATACACCTACGTCGACACCGACTAACACTCCGACCTCGACGCCAACCAACACGCCGACGAGCACTCCGACCAATACGCCCACGTCGACGCCGACCAACACGCCGACGAGCACACCGACCAATACGCCCACGTCGACTCCGACCAACACGCCGACGAGCACACCGACCAATACGCCCACGTCGACTCCGACCAACACGCCGACGAGCACGCCGACCAACACGCCGACGTCGACACCGACCAATACACCGACGAGCACGCCAACGAATACACCCACGTCGACGCCGACCAATACACCGACGAGCACGCCGACCAATACGCCAACCTCGACGCCGACGAACACGCCGACGAGCACGCCAACGAATACACCCACGTCGACGCTGACGAACACGCCGACGAGCACGCCAACGAATACACCCACGTCGACGCCAACGAATACACCCACGTCGACGCCGACCAATACACCGACGAGCACGCCGACCAATACGCCAACCTCGACGCCGACGAACACGCCGACGAGCACGCCGACCAATACGCCAACCTCGACGCCGACGAACACGCCGACGAGCACGGCAACCAACACGCCGACGTCGACGCCGACCAATACGCCGACGAATACACCTACGGCAACGGCCACTCTGACGGTGACACCGACGGCCACGACTGAGCAGATCATCACCATCTGCCACATGTCCATCAATAACAGCACTGGTCTGCGCACCGGCACGTTGATCGATATCCCGTTGAGTGACATCCTAGCGGGCACCAATGCCCACATGGACCAGCAGTTCAACTTCCGCACCGGCCACACGGACGACTTTGAGTACTTCCAGGGTGAAACGCCGGAGTGCAGCAGCGACGCAACCCCGACTCCGTCTCCGACTCCATCTCCGACTCCTGAAGATGAAGAACTGCCCCCACCGCCCGTTCTGGCCTTGCTGCCCGAACCGCAGGTGTGCGTCCAGTTCATCATCTTCCACACCTTCCGCGATGGCGACCTGGAAGTCTACAGCCTCTTCGACGGCGCTGAAGGCGACCCGAACGCCCGGTTGTACAACCTGTCGCAGGGACCGAACTCGGAAGACTCGCGGCCATCCCGCTCATGGGACGACAGCCTGGTGTCCTTCCAGTCCAACCGTGACGGCAACCTGGAACTGTACGTAACCGATACCGTCGGCAGTTTCCAGCGCCGGCTGACCTCCAACGGCAGCAACGACATCAACGCGATGTTCCTGCCGGACAACGAGACGCTCGTCTTCCAGTCTGACCGCAACGGTAACTGGGACATCTTCTCCATCAACATCAACACCGGAGAAGAACGCCAACTGACCACCAACTCAGCGGACGATGTCTTCCCGTATGCCTCGCCGGATGAAGAGTGGGTGACGTTCCAGTCCAACCGCAGCGGCAATGAAGACGTCTACCTGCTGAACATCGTGACCGGTGATGAATTCCAGGTGACCCGCGGCAACAACAACGACATCTACCCGGCTTGGAGCCCGAACGGCGACTACCTCGCCTACCTGAGCGATGAACTGGGCGAATGGGACCTGATGATCTACAACTTCGAGACTCAGGAAACCGAGAACATCACCCCCGAACCGGGCAACAGCGTGGACAACCAGTCCTGGGCGCAGAACGGCACGCGGATTGCATACCAGTCCGAGCGCAATGGCAACCTGGACGTGTACACCTACGATCTGCTGACCGGTGAGGAATACCTGGTCTCGACCTTCGACGGTGCGGACAGCTCCCCGACCTGGGACTGCGGTAACTCGCAAATCTCGTTCACGTCCATCCGGGACGGCGATGCCAACATCTTCTCGGCCAACTGGCAGGGCGGCGAGAACGGCAACCTGACCATCCACCCGGCGACCGACAAATGGTCGGAATGGTCTCCCTCCAAGGAATACGGCAGCGTCGGCCACTAATCCGGCAGTCAAAACAAACAGGAAATGGTGGGCTTGTGCCCACCATTTCCTGTTTGAAGAGCGGAATGGGTAACCCATGGTGCAGCTTGGACTTGAAACCGGGAACACAGGTAAAATACACTTGTGCTATCGCTTCTTTTGCCTACCGACCTTTTTGATGCGCGAACCCCGACTAATGATTGAATCCAACGCCACCCCCGTGAATACTCCCCAAGACCTTCCGGATCAGGTGCGCCAGGCACAAATGGGCAACGAAGACGCCTTTGCTACCCTGTATGACCACTTCTACCCCATCGTCCACCGGCGGGTGTGGCACATGGTGCCGCCCACGGATGCCGAAGATGTGACTCAGGAAGTGTTCATCGCCATGGTCAAATCTCTGAAATCCTTCCGCGGAGACAGCAAGTTCACCACCTGGCTGAACGCGCTGACGAATTACCAGGTGGCGAACTACTACCGCAAGCGCGAGCACCAGGTGCACAAGATGACCGAAGACACCGACCTGACCAGCGAACAGGCCGGTCTCATGGATATCGGCCAGGATATGCGCCACCAGGAAGACATCATCGGCCTGCGGCGCGGGCTGGCAGCTTTACCAGAACATTACCGCGATGTCCTGCTGTTGCGTTTTGTGGACGGCCTGCAATTTGACGAGATGGCCATTGAATTGGGCAAAACGCTGGATGCCACCAAGTCCCTGTTCCGGCGGGCCCTCCAGGCGCTGCAGGATGAGGTCAAATAAGTATGGCCAACAAGAACGAACTCACCCGCACCGACGAGGCCCTGGCTGACTTTGTGGATACATTGCAGAGCGGCCAGACACCCCAAAAGGATAGCGATATGGACGTACGCAACCTGCAGAGCCTTGCTGAGCGCCTGCACCAATTAACCGATACCTATGCTGCCCCGCAGGGCAATACCACCCGCCGGCGCATGGAAGTGTTCAACGCCTACCGCCAGACAGTCCGGCGCGACGACGATGTCCAGGGCGAGTCCTGGGTGGAACGGGTATTCAAGACCAGCCTGCGCAGCCCCAGCCTGGCCGGCGCGTTCCTCACCGTCATCGTGTTCCTGGCCGCCGCCGTGGTGCTGGCGCCGGGCGGCGCGGATGTGGCCGCTACGGCCGGCCTGGGCGATTGGGTCGTCCCGGCCCTGGCGCTGGCGGTGGCAGCGGGGCTGTTGCTGGCCGCCTACTTCAACCGGCGCAAGTAACCGGATATGACTCCCGTCACCGTCATTGCGCTGGCCATCGCCACCGTCATCCCTCTGGCGGTGCTGCTGTTCATCCGCTCGCGCAACCTCTACCAGACCGGCTCGTTCTCCTTTGCCCTGGGCTCCTTCGCCTGGGGCATGATTGTCTTTGCCTTCATCTCCTTCCTTAATCGCAGCCTGATTGGCGCGGGCATCCTGGAAACCCTGTTCGTGGTGCAGTTCTTTGCGCCCATCATGGAAGAACTGTTGAAGGGCGCGCTGTTCATCTACCTATCGCGCAAAATCAACTTTACCTATTTCGTGGATGGTGCCATCTACGGCTTCACGGCCGGCATAGGCTTTGCCGTCGTCGAGAATTACCAGTACATCCTCGGTTACACCGATGCGGCCCTGTCCATCGCCATTGGGCGGGTGATTTCCACCAACCTGATTCACGCCTCCGGCACCGCCCTGGTGGGCATTGCCTTTGGCCTGGCGCGCTTCCACAAGGGCGCAAAGCGCTGGGGCTACATCCTGGGCGGCTATGCCATTGCCATGGCGCTGCACGTGATTTTCAACAACCTCGTCACGCGGGTGAGCAGCGGTTTGCTGCTGTTGTACGCCGCGGCGGTGGGGTTGTTCGCCACGGTAGTCATCTACCGGCTCATCAAGTCCGGGCTGAAGCAGGCGCGGGCGTGGATTGAAGAGAAGCTGGGGGCGGCCGACCGCGTGACGACCAGCGAGTCCAAGATGGTGGGGCGCATTCAGGACGCCAAGGAACTGCTGGCGCCACTGGTGGAGTTGTTCGGGGAGCAGCAGGCGGCCAAAATTCAGCGCTTCCTGCTCATTCAGGCACGGCTCGGCATTCACCGCAAGAACCTGGACAAGTTCCAGGACCCGGCGATGATAAAAGAGACGCAGGAGGAGATGGCTAAACTGCGCGAGGAAATGGACGGCATCCGCCGGGACGTGGGCACGTACAGCATGATGACGCTGCGCGGCATTTTCCCGCCGGACGAAGGGCCGCTGTGGGGCGCGCTGGAGGGCACCATCGCCAGCCGCATGCAGGAACCGCGCCCTGCCGGGGGCGGCCTATGGGGGGCGCTGGGCGCGGCCACAACCCGCCCGCCCGCGGCGCCAAACGACCCGGCCGAGCCCTCCGGAGAGTAAGTTTTCAACAGGCCGGATATGATATGATGAGGACGGCCCGACCCATCACCGGCTCCAACATGGTTCAGGAAATCTACGACCTTCTCAAGCAATCGGATTGGTTCTCCAATCTGCCCGACGAAGTTATCTCGTTACTCATTAAGCGCGTAAAACAACACGAACTGAAGCCCGGCGACAAAATCATTGAGCGCGGAAAACGGGATGATTCCGTGTTCATGATTCAGGAAGGTTGGGTCAAGGTCGTCATCCCGGAAGAGGGCGAGGACGGCGAAATGGTACTCAACCATGTTGGCCCCGGCGAGATGGTGGGCGAGCTATCGCTGGTGGACCAGCGGCCGCGCTCGGCCTCAGTGATTGCCCTTTCGGACCTCAAGGTTCTGGAACTCACCCGCCGCGACTTCCTGGAAGTGATGCAGGAGTACCCGATGATGGGCCTGCACATGCTCATCACGACGTCCAAGCGCATGCGCTTCGTGCTCACCTATCTTGAGCAGGCGGTGCAGTGGAGCCACAAAATCGCCGAGGGCGACTACAGCTTTCTGGAGGAAGCCAACAACAGCGACCTGGAGCGCGGGATTGTGGACAACAGCTCCTCGGACACGGCCCGCGCCAACCGTTTCCTGGCGGCATTCTTCAAGATGGCGCAGGATGTCCGCAAGCGCGAGACCGAATTGCAGGAGCAGGTGAAACTGCTCATCATCCAGATTGACCGCACCAAACGGGACTCCGAGATTGACAGCATTACGGGGTCGGATTTCTTTACCAAGCTGAAGCTGGAAACTTCGCAAATCCGCGAAGAGCGCGACAAGAGCAAGAAAGACTAAATCTCCCAAACCTGGAGGAGCGTTGATGGGCAAGATCATTTCGATTCATTCGTTTCGCGGCGGCACCGGCAAATCCAACTCCACGGCCAACCTGGCGTCTCTGGTGGCGCTGAAGGGCAAGCGGGTAGGCATCGTGGACACGGACATCCAGTCGCCGGGCATTCATGTGCTGTTCGGGCTGGACGAAAAGAGCATGGGCCATACGCTGAACGAGTATCTGCGCGGCGAGGTATCCATCGAGCAGGTGGCGTTCAACATCGGTGAGCATGCCGGGGATGTGGATATGGAGGGCCGGCGCAAACTGGCCGGCAAGGCGTTGTACCTGTTCCCGTCCAGCATCAAAGGCACGGAAATCAGCCGCATTTTGAAGGATGGCTATGATGCCAACAAACTGAACGAGGGCATGCAGGACATGATGAAGGCCCTCAACCTGGACTATCTGTTCATTGACACGCACCCGGGTCTGAACGAGGAAACGCTGCTGTCGATTTCTATTTCGGACATCCTGATTCTCATCATGCGGCCGGACAACCAGGATTTCCAGGGGACGGCGGTGACGGTGGATATCGCCAAGCTGCTGCTGGTGGACCACCTGTACCTGCTGGTGAACAAGGCGCTGAGCCGCTATGACCTGAACCACCTGAAGGCCGAGATCGAAGGCGTGTTTGATACGTCAGTGGCAGCGGTGCTGCCGCTTACCGAGGACATGGTGGAAAACGCGAGCGGCGATATCTTTTCCCTGGCTTTCCCGAATCATCCCTGGTCGAAGGGGATGATGCAGGTGGCCGACACCATTCTTTCGATTGGATAGAGGGCAGCCATGCAATGCTGGGAATGTGAGAAACCTGCACAGGCGGCCTGCGTGTTCTGCGGGCGATTCGTTTGCAAGGAACATGCGGGCAAGCGCCCGTTCATCCTGGCCGCGTTTCTGGGCGGCAACAATACTCCGAAGCTGATTCCCGTGGCGGATGCGATCTGGTGCGGCATTTGCGACCCACAGGATGCGATTCCGATGCCGGAGTTGTTCTAAGTTGAGTCGGCCCGCTGGAAAAGCGAGGATGTTATGAGCCTTTTCGATAAACTTCAAGGCGAACTGGACGACCGCAATTCTGAAGGCGGCATCAGCCCGGTAGACCTGCTGGACCTGCCGGAGAGCCTGCGGCGGATTATGCGCCACATGCTGCGGGCGGTGACGATGCCGCGCAAGGATATCGTGGCGGTGGTGGCTTCCTGGCCGGAGAAGGACCGCTTTAGCGAAGAAGAACTGGACAAGGCGCTCAAGTCGCTGGTACACCAGGGCTGGTTGATTGAGATAGGCGAAGGCGACCTGCTGGGCTACCGGGTGAACCTGCGCCGCAAGAAGGGCAGCGAGAACAGCATCTGGGGGACGATTGGCTCGCGGATTGATGAGCGAATTGAGTTGAATAAGCGGGCGATTCAGAACAAGCCCGAAGGCGAGGAACCGCCAAAGGAAGAGTGATGTGACAAAGTAGTGGACTATCAGGTGGGGAGTACTTGCGCGATGTTGTATTGAAATCGGATTCGTTTACATTTTCCCATCCTTCCTTTCATTAACTCCAGCGGGGTGATATTGTTCTGGCGCAACAGGGGCCTAAAAGGTGGCGCCAGAAACGATGAACCATTTTCCCAATAATCAAAATTGCCTGCGTCTGATAACAGGGCCGGCGCGGCGTACGGCACAACGCTGGCATCGGTTGTCCGCCGCACTGGCCCTGCGCGGCCCGGTGCGCTTACTGGTGTTTGGCAATGGATTCGACCCTTACCTGCTGGCCTATGATGTAGCGCGCCGAACAGGAGACTATCACGAGGTGCTCTGGCATCACATTCGCATGGCGCGGGCCGAAACGGCCCACCAGATGCTGGCGCTGCTGCAACGCACGCCCGATGCGCAGCAGCCGATTTTGATGGGCGATTTCCTGGAACCCCTGCACGATGAGGATTTGCCCGCGAGCGAAGCCGATGATTTGCTTTTCCTCTCCTTGCTGGAGTTGAAGCGATTGCGCGCGGCAGGCCCGGTAATCTTGAGCGCCAGCCCGAACCCTGCGCGCCCGGGTCTGTTTGCCGCCGTGGTGCGGATGGCATCTGCCATCCGGTGGTGCTGACAATGGGCCACACCAAGAAACCGTTCACCTTTCAGTTCCAGCAGGAGCGTAGCTACTTCACCGAGTTCCGGCGCGCGCTACTGCTTAAGCAGGACCAACTGCTGTTTGAAGACCTTTGGGACCGGGCGGAATTTCACATTCCGGCGGCGGAGAAAGGCGCGCACCCCCTGGCGATTGCTTCCATCCTGATGGCGATTACGCTGGAACAGGAAAAGACCATTGCCCACCTGCAGACCGAACTGGCGGCGCGGCTGCTGGAGATTCAACGGCTGGAAGGGCAGTTGGTTTCCCTGGCGCAACAGACGGAAGAAATTCGCCGCGAATTCAAGACCGGCCTGCAATCTGCCCATGAGGAACTCATGGAAGCCCGTTACCCGACCAATGATTTCTGAATTTTCCGGCTGGCTGCTGGATGTGTATGCAGATGCAGGCTGTGGCGTGGCATTATGGGTGCTGGGCGAAGATGGTTCACGACGGCGCTTTACCCAGGCGTTTCCGGCCCGCTTTTACCTGGCTGGCCCTGCCGACCGGCTGCAGGATGCCCTGACCTATATCCAGCAGGCCCGGGTAGCCTATGCGGCTTCCTGGCAGGAGCGCCGTGACCTTTACGAAGGCTTGCGGCCGGTTCTCTGCATTGAAAGCCCCACGCTGCCGGCGGCGCAACAGCTGGCACGGCACCTGCGCCGGCGCTTTCGTCGTCTGCATTACTACGATGTGGATATCCCGCTCTCGGTGCGTTACCTGGCGGCCACCGGTGTGTTTCCCACGGCGAAAATATGCCTCACCCACCGGGCCGATGAGGTGATCGCCATCCGGGCGCTGGATGACCCATGGGCGTTCTGCCTCTCCTTTCCGCCGGTGCGCACGCTGGCGCTGACCCCGGACAATGACCCGCGCCACACGACGCCGCGCGCCCTGCGGCTGGATTGTGGGCAAAGCCAGCGCGAATTGACTCTGGATGACCCGCGACAGGTTCTGGAAACAATCAACCAGTTGCTGGACGAACATGACCCGGATTTACTGTTGGCTCCCGGTGGCGATGCGTGGCTGATGCCGCTACTGGCGCGCTGGTCAGAAGAATTGGCCATTCCCTTCCAACCCAACCGGGACAAGCAAAGGCTGCCGGCCGAGAAGAAGGCGTTTGTATTTTACAGCTACGGCCATGTTCACCACCGGGCGAACCAGACGCACCTGTTTGGGCGATGGCACATTGACCCGACCAACACATCCATGTTTGGGGGGTTCAGCCTTGCCGCCGCGCTGGAGATGGCGCGTGTCACCGGCCTGCCGGTGCAGGTGGCGGCGCGCAACAGCCCGGGCGCAGGGTTTACCGCGATGCAGATGGCCGAAGCCTTGCGACGGGACATCCTTGTGCCCCTGCACAAGCGGCAGGTGGAACCACTGCGCTCAGTGGAAGAATTCTCCCGTGCGGATAGCGGTGGATTGAACTACCGCCCGCTGGTGGGTGTGCATTACAACGTGGCCGAATTGGATTTCTTTTCCATGTATCCCCAGATCATGGCAGTCTGGAACATAAGCGGCGAAACCGTGGGCCAGACCGGCGGCCAGACGCGGATTGTGCCGCAGACCGGGGTGCCGATTTCCCAAAATGAGCCGGGGCTGGTAGCGGCGGTGCTGAAGCCAGCGCTGGCGAAGCGCCGGGCGGCAAAACTGATGATGAAGGAGCTACCCAAAAGCGACCCGCACTGGCCGGCGCTGGAAGCGGCCGCCGAAGGGCTGAAATGGCTGGGTTGGGTGTCTTTCGGCTACCAGGGTTTTAAGAACAATCGCTTTGGCAGTTCCCAGGCGCATGAGGCGATTTGCGCCATCGGGCGCGAAACCCTGACGACGGCCAAGGAGGTGGCCTTCCGGCTGGGCTTTACCGTATTGGGGGCGAATACCGACAGCCTGTTCGTGCAGAAACAGGGCGCGGTGGCGCCGGAGGACTTCACCAACCTGCTGGAAGAAATCCAGCGGCAGACAGGCCTGATTCTGAACCTGGAGGCGGTGTTTGAGTGGCTGGTGTTCCCTGCGGCCAAAGGCAACCAGCGGGTGGGGGCGGCAAACCGTTACTACGCAAAGCACCTGGGAGGAGGGTTGAAGATACGCGGAGTTGCCCAACGGCGCGAGGATACGCCGGAATGGGTTGCAGAGGCAGAGGCCAGGATATTGGAGGCGCTGGCGGCGACGCCGCGCCACTATCCATTGAACACGGCGCTGCCGGACATCCTCCCCATCGTCCGGGTTGCGCTGGACGATTTGCAGGCGGGCCGGGTGCCGTTGGAGGCGCTGGTGGTCTCCCAGAAATTGTCGCGCGAGCCGGACGACTACCGGGAACACTCCGCGGCCGCGGAAGCCGCGCGCCAACTACGCCGCGCCGGACGCGATGTGCAGGTGGGGCAGCGGGTGCGGTTCATCTACGCAAAAGACGAACCGGGAGGCGTGAGGGGGTGGAATATGTCGGCGAATGGAAAAATGATGGCCGTTGATACGCGCCGCTACCGCAGGCTACTGGGGCTGATGCTGCACGGGCTACTGGCCCCGCTAGGGTTCAATGAAGAGGATGTGTTCAGCCTGCTGGATGGCGGAACACGTCAGCTAAACCTGTTCTAAAGAAAAGAGGGGGATGTCAGGCGGCAGATTCCACCGGCACGGAGAAGTGAAAGGCGCTGCCCTCGCCGGGGGCGCTTTCGACCCACAGACGGCCGCGGTGGGCCTCCACCACGGCGCGCACAATGGCCAGGCCCAGCCCGTGGCCCTCTGCGCGCTGGGTTTCCTCCTGCCCCAGTTTGGAGAACTTCTGGAAAAGTTTGGACTGCAGGCCGGGCGGAATGCCGGGGCCGGTGTCTTTCACCCACAGGTGGGCCTGCGCGCCTTCCAATGCCATGCCCACGGTCACCGTGCCACCCGCCGGGGTGAACTTGATAGCATTGCCGACCAGGTTGGTGACGGCCTGAGACAGGCGGATGCGCGAGCCGGATACAGGCAGCGAAGCCGGGGATTCGGCGGCGGTGAGGGTGATGCCGCGCTCGTCGGCCAGCGCCTGCTGGGAATCGACCACATCGCGGGCCAGGGCGGCGAGGTCCAGCGCGGCGAATTCGCTCTCGATGCCCAGTTCGATTTTGCCGATGTCCAGCAGGTTTTCGATTAACTCCTGCATGCGGTCTACGCCGCCGAGGATTTTTGTGCCAAACTGGCCGATGGGCGTATCACCGCCGTCCTGCGCCACCATGCCGGCGTAGCCGCGGATGATGGCGAGGGGGTTCTTCAGGTCATGCGAGACGTGGGCGACGAACTCGCTTTTGAGCGTATCCAGCCGTTTGAGGGCGGTGATGTCATGCAGGCTGACGACGACGCCGAGGCCGGGCACGGGGTCCAGGCTGCAATCGAAGATGCGGCCGTCGCGGAATTCGATTTCGCGCACCGGCTCATCCTGCGGGCGAGCGGACTGGCAGTAGGCCAGCAGGGCGGGTTCGGCGAGCAGTTCTGACATCGGCTTACCGATGTCTGTGTGCGAGAGGGACAACGCCTGGCGCGCTGACTGGTTGTGCAGGAGAAGGGTGCGGGCTTCGTCGAAGACGAGAATGGGCTGGAGGACAGCCTGGATGACGGCATTGAGGGTGGCGCGCTCGTTGCGGGTGCGGGTGAACAGGGACGCGTTCTCAATGGCGCGGGCGGCCTGCTCGGCAATAGGCCGCAGGACGTTCAGGTGGCGGGCGGAGAAACGTTCCGGCTCGGGATGAGTCAGTGTAAGCAGGCCGATGACCTGCTCGCGGCGGGTGATGGGCAGGCCGATGGCGGAGCGGGTGTTGAGACGGTCGCCTTCGAACTCATGCCAGCGCGGTTCGGCGCGGGTGTCCGGCAAAATCATGGCTTCACGGGTGGCGTACACCCAGCCAGCAAAGCCTTCACGCATCACGGTTTCGATGGTGGGAGTCTTGATTTCAGGGGGCAATTCGGAGCGGGCGATAATGCTGCGGCTGACGGCGCCATTGGGTTCCAGCAGGAAGATACTGCCCTCGCTGGCACCCACCATCTGCACCGTCATGCTCAGGACGCGGCCTAGGGTATCGTCCAGTTCCAGCGAGGCGGAGAATTCACGCGAGACGTTGAACAGCAGTTCCACCCAGGCCTTCGCCTGGGCTTCGTCGCGGCGGTCCATGGGGATGTAATCGGAATCGGACACGGTGACCCTTTGGCCAATGGCCGCGGGCGCGGCCTGTGCAGATTATACGTCGGTTGCGGCGAGGCGAAGGGGTCGGAGGCGCACGTTCAACGGCCCAGCAACACCCCTATGTACGCCCGGTGCTCGGCATAATGGTCAGACGTATTGCCCTCGATATACAGATACAACGGCGCGGTTTCATCCGTCGCCCCCGGCTGGTAATGGGAATACGGCAGGCGTAGTTCCTCATCCGGAAGCGCGGCCGCCCGCGCCATCACCGCGGCATGCGCCGCCCGCCATGCGGCAAAGGCCTGGACGGGGGTGTCTCCCCAGTGTGCCGCGCGTATGGCGGCATTAATAACATCATACGTCCGCACGATGGTCATCCAGGTCTCCAGCGGCAGACCCATCGCCTCCCAGCGCGGCCGGCCATTCATCACCGCCACCATGGAACCCGCCCACACCGCCAGATGAGCAACATGGTCCTTTGCCGTCCATCCGGCGGCATCTGCCCCGTTTTCCCACTCCCCCTCCGGAAGTGACTCCAGAAACTCCAACAACTCCTCAAACCCGTGTTGAATGCGCGCCTCCCACTCGGCGCGAACAAACTCGCTCATTCTGGCTCCTTGCAAAGAGACTGTCTAGAAGCCGCCTGACAGCAGGGTGAGGACGATGCCGCCGGCAACCACACTGCCCAACTGGCCAGCGGTGTTGGCGCCCATGGCGTGCATGAGCAGGAAATTCTCGAAGTCCTCTTCCTGGCCCACGCGCTGTACGATGCGGGCGGACATGGGGAAAGCGCTGATGCCCGCGGCACCGATGAGAGGGTTGAACTTGTGACCACTCAACACATAGAGCAGTTTGCCGAACAGGACGCCTCCGGCGGTGTCTATCACGAAGGCAAGCAGGCCCATGGCGAGGATGAGGAGCGACTCGCGGCGGATGAAGGAGTCGCCGGTCATGGTGCTGCCGATGGCGAGGCCGAGGAAAACGGTGGTGACGTTGGCAATCTCGTTCTGGGCAGCCTTGGTGAGGCGTTCCACCACGCCGGACTCGCGCATGAGGTTGCCGAACATGAGCGTGGCGATGAGCGGCGAGGCCTTGGGCGAAATGAGCGAGACGATGATGGTGACGAGGATGGGGAACAGGACGCGCACCTTGCGCGAGATGGGGGTCTGCGAATATGGCATGCGCACGGCGCGCTCGGCTTTGGTGGTCAAGGCACGCATGACCGGCGGCTGGATGATGGGCACCAGAGACATATAGGAATAGGCGGCCACGGCGATGGGGCCGAGCAAATGCGGAGCAAGGCGGGACGAGACATAAATGGCGGTGGGGCCATCAATGGCGCCGATGATGCCGATGCTGGCGGCTTCGTTCAGGTCGAAGCCGAGCCACAGGGCGAGGAGCAGCGTGCCGAAGATGCCAACCTGCCCCGCCGCGCCCAGCAGGGCCATACGCGGGTTTTCAAGCAGGGGGCCAAAGTCGGTGAGTGCACCGATACCGATGAAGATGAGCAGAGGGAACAACTCGGTGCGGATGCCGGCTTCAAACAGGATGCCGAGCAGGCCTTCGTGCGGGTCGGTGAGGCCGGTGAGCGGCAGGTTGGTGAGGATGGCGGCGAAACCGATGGGCAGGAGCAGGACGGGCTCGTAGTCCTTGGCAATGGCGAGATAGATAAGTACGCCTCCCACCGCCATCATGACCAGATTCTTCCAATCCAGTTGGAGGGGGGCTTCGAGGAGGGAGAGCAGGTCGGCGGGGGTCACGCGGGGTCCTCGTAGCGGATGAGGACATCGCCGTGATTGACGCTCTGGCCGGCGGCTACTTCGATGCTAGCGACTTTTCCGGGGCGCGGCGAGCGAATGATGTTTTTCATCTTCATGGCTTCGAGGACGAGCAACTCCTGCCCGGCGGTCACGTCATCGCCCGCTTTCACCAGCAGCTGGGTGATGTCGCCGGGCATGGGGGCGCGCAGGGGGCCGGCGACAGCAACTGCGGTGGGCCGGGCTGGGGAAAAGGTCGGGATTGGCGCGGCGGGATGGGGCTCATCGAGGTCTTCGAATTCGACTTTGTACGTCCGGCCGTTGACCAGCACTTCGAGACCGTGCTCATCCACTGCCTGCACTTCGACGTCAAACTCGGTGCCGTCCAGAAAGACTTTGAAATGTTTCTGCTTCATTGTTCATCCAATCCGGGTGCCGCGCGCCAGTAGCCGCCGGGTGGTGATTCAAGCCGGTGGCCGAGAGCGGGGTCTGTTGGGCGGGCGGGCTGCATGTGATTGCGAACGTACCAGACCGCGGCGAGGATGGCGGCGCTGCGTTCGCGCTCCGCGGATTCGTGGACGGGGCTGGCTGCAAGGCGCAGCGATGGGGCCGTCGCCGGGAACAACGCCCGCAACAGCAAAATCAGGCCGATAACCACGACCAATGCGGCAAACGTGAGGCTGATGCCCAGCGCGCTGATAATGAGGCCCTGCTGCAGGAGTGTCATGGGCTAAGTAGTTGGCCGTACGTGAATAGAGTTCACGGTGTACCCTAACGGCCAACTATTAAGAGTAGCCATTAGGAATCTGCGAGGCCGAACGTGCTGGATTTTGGCGGCAACCATATCTAGATACTTTCGGTGGGCTACTCAGAGGGGGATGTTCCCATGCTTGCGCGGCCGGATGGGGACACGCTTGTCGCGCAGGAGTTCGAGGGCGGCGATGAGTTTGGGACGGGTTTCAGAGGGATGAAGGACATCGTCAATATGGCCGCTTTCGGCGGCGGCAAAGGGCGAGCCGAACTCGCGACGGAAGGCCTCCACCGATTCGCGTTCGGCCTGTTCCCGGTCCGGTCGGTCTTTGAGTTTGTCGGCGTAGAGAATCTGCACCGCGCCCTCCGCCCCCATCACGGCGATTTCAGCGGTGGGCCAGGCATAGACCACATCCGTGCGGATGTGCTTGCTGCTCATAACGATGTAGGCACCACCGTACGCCTTGCGCAGGATGACGGCCAGTTTCGGCACGGTGGCTTCGCTATACGCATATACGATTTTGGCGCCGTGCCGGATGATGCCGCCGTGTTCTTCGCGCACGCCGGGCAGGAAGCCGGGCGTATCCACCAGCGTGATAAGCGGGATATTGAACGCATCGCAAAAGCGGATGAAACGGGCGATCTTGTCCGAGGCGTCAATATCCAGCACGCCGGCCAGGGCCATCGGCTGGTTGGCGACGACACCCACTACCGCGCCGTGCAGACGGGCAAAACCGACCACCGCGTTCTGGGCAAACTGGGCATGCACTTCAAGGAACGTGTCCGTGTCAAAGATGAGGGTAATGGCGGCGCGCACATCGTACGGTTCGCCGGGGTCAGTGGGCACGAGAGAGTCAAGGCGGGCATCCATGCGATGGGGGTCATCAGCGGGCGGGATGCGGGGCGCAGGTTCGGCGTTGTTGGCCGGCAGGTAGGAGAGCAACTGGCGGGTGAGCGCCAGGGCGGAATGTTCGTCCGGCGCGGCGAAGTGCGCCACCCCGCTGATGCTGTTGTGTACGCCAGCGCCGCCGAGTTCGTCGAGGCCGACCTTTTCGCCGGTGACGGTTTCAATAACTTTGGGGCCGGTGATGAACATGTGGCTGGAACCCTCGGTCATGATGACGAAGTCGGTGAGGCCGGGGGAATACACCGAACCGCCGGCGCACGGGCCGAGCATGACGCTGATTTGCGGAACTACACCGCTGGCCTGAGTATTGCGCCAGAACAACTCGGAAAATGCGGCCAGGCCGTAAACACCTTCCTGGATGCGCGCGCCGACCGAATCCATCAGGCCGACAACGGGTACGCCGGAGTCCAGCGCCAAGTCCAGCAGGCGAGCAACTTTTTGCCCCTGCACTTCGCTGAACGAACCGCCCAGCACGGTGAAGTCCTGGGCGTAGACTGCCAGCATGCGGCCATGCACGCGGCCGAACCCGGTGATGACACTATCGCCCGGCGCGCGCTGTTCATCCAGCCCGAAGGCGGTGTGGCGGTGCGCCCGGTAGGGTTCCAGTTCGTTGAAACTGCCGGGGTCGAGAAAGGCCGCAATGCGTTCGCCTGCGGTGAGTTTACCCTTCTTGTGCTGGGCGGCAATGCGGTCAGCGCCGCCGGCTTCTGCCGCCTGCTGGCGCCTCTCTTCCAGTTCACGCCCCAGGCTTTCAGGGGTTGGGGAATCAGTCATCGGGTCGGGCCTCCGGCGAGGTGGTGGTGATGATGCCCGCAAACCACCAGCCGCGTGTAGGGTCTAAATATTTCGGACTGTGGCAGTCAACTTTACACTCCTTGCCAAGCCTGTACCCTCATTATACAATGGGGCTGTCAGACAATTCAGCCCAGCCCATTGCAAAGGACTCGCTATGAAGCCAGCATCCTTCAAGTACCTTGCCCCGGACTCCCTTGCGGAAGCGCTGGCTCTGCGCGCCGAACACGGCGACGACGCCAAAGCGCTGGCGGGCGGGCAGAGTTTGATCCCTGCCATGAACTTCCGGGTGGCGCAACCCAGCCTACTGGTCGACCTGAACAAGATTAACGAACTGCGCTATATCCGGCGCGAGGGGAATGAACTGCGCATTGGCGCGATGACCACCCAGAGCGCGGTGGAACGCAACGACCTGGTTGCCAAACACCAACCGCTTCTGTTTGAGACCGTCCCATTTGTGGCCCATCCTCAGATTCGCAACCGGGGCACGCTGGGCGGCAGCCTGGCGCATGCCGACCCGGCGGCCGAAATGCCGGTTGTGGCGTTGGCGCTTGACGCGAAATTCAAGGCGCAGAGCAAGGACGGCGAACGCTGGATACCCGCCAAAGAGTTCTTTCAGGGTTTCTTCACTGTTGACCTGCAACCCACCGAATACCTGACCGAAATCGCTTATCCCGACCTGCCGGCGCGCACCGGCTGGTGCTTCATGGAAGTGGCGCGGCGACATGGCGACTACGCCATGTGCGGCATCGCGGCGCTGGTAACGCTGGACGCCAAGGGCATCTGTGAAAAGGCGCGGCTGGTGTATCTGAACGTGGGGGATGGACCCGTGGATGCCAGTCGCACGGCGGCACTGCTTACCGGGCAAGCCATCACGGACGAGGCGATGCGCGCCGCCGCAGACAAGGCCGCCGGTGACGAGATGAACCCGTTTGGCAGCGTACACGCCAGCCCGGAGTACCAGAAACACCTGGCGCGCGTACTCACGCGCCGCGCGCTTAAGACTGCACACGAGCGCGCCCTGACTGCCCACTAACCGCTTACAAGGATGCCCGCATGACGGACAAAGCGCAATTTCAATTTACCCTCAATGGCAAGGAGCATACCGGCGAAGCCGAACCCCGCCTGCTGCTGGTAGACTACCTGCGCCATGAAATCGGGCTGACCGGCAGCCATGTGGGCTGTGAGCATGGCGTGTGCGGCGCGTGTACGATCCTGATGGATGGGCAGGCAGTGCGCTCGTGCCTGATGTTCGCGGTGCAGGCGGATGGGCATGACGTCCGCACGGTGGAAAGCCTGGGCACGATGGACGCCATGCACCCGCTGCAAGAGGCGTTCCGCGAGGCGCACGGCCTGCAATGCGGGTTTTGCACCCCCGGCTTCCTGATGACGCTGGTGCCCTACCTGGAGGAGCACTCCAACCCTTCCGAAGACGACATCCGCCATGCCATCTCCGGCAACATCTGCCGCTGCACCGGTTACCAGCACATCGTGGATGCCGTGCTGCTGGCCGCCCGCAAGATGAACGCCTAAGGTCATGCTGGCGCAAAAACCCACCAACCCGAATGCCGTGCTGGCCGCTCTGCGCGCCGGCGACCTGAGCCTGGGCGAGTACATCGACCAGAAGCAGGCGCATTTCTTCCAGACCGAGCGCCAGGTGCACGCGTTTGTGCCGGAACCAGACCGCTTTGAACGCCTGCGCGGCGCGGCGGCGGAATTGGAAGCGCGCTACCCCACCCCGGAAGGACGTCCGCCCTTCTATGGGCTGATGATGGGCGTGAAGGATATCTTTCACGTGGACGGACTCCCGACCACGGGCGGCAGCCAACTGCCCCCGGAAGCGCTGGCGGGGCCGGAAGCCGACGTCATCACGACGATGAAAGGGCTGGGCGCGCTGGTTTTTGGCAAGACGGTCAGCACCGAGTTTGCTTACTTCGCTCCCGGCCCCACGCGCAACCCGCACAACCTGGAGCACACGCCCGGCGGCTCCAGCAGCGGCTCGGCGGCAGCGGTGGCCAGCGGCATGGTGCCGTTTGCGTTTGGCACGCAGACCATCGGCTCGGTGAGCCGCCCGGCCTCCTTTTGCGGCGTCATCGGCTACAAGCCTACCTACGAGACTATCTCCCGCGCGGGCGTCATCCCGCTTTCGCCTTCGCTGGACCATGTGGGATTCTTCACCACCGACCTCGCGTTGGCGCACAACATTGCCAAACAACTGGTTCAGGGCTGGTTTCCGCCCAGCGGCAGTCTAGGCAAGCCGGTATTGGGCATTCTGACCGGCCCTTACCTTGAGCACGCCGGCGAGGAGATGCAGGCGATGGTCCGTGCTTCGTGCGCCAAACTGGCGGAACTGGGCTATGCGGTCAAGGACGTGCCCGCCATGCCGGATTATGAAGACATTCGCCTGCGGCACAACCGCATCCTGGCGGCGGACGCGGCGGCGGTGCACGCCGATTGGTTCGCCCGATTTGAAGATAAATATCATTCCAAAACTGCCGAGTTGATTCGCAAGGGCCAAACCGTGTCTCACGAACAACTGGATCACGACCGCTTCGGGCGTGTTTCCCTGCGAAATCACCTGGTTGAGTTGATGATTGAACACGAAATTGACCTGTGGCTCAGCCCGGCCGCGCCCGGCGGCGCGCCTGCCGGGCTGGAGAGCACCGGCGACCCGGTGATGAACCTCCCGTGGACGCACAGCGGCCTGCCCACGCTGACGCTGCCGGCAGGAAAGACGGCAGCCGGCCTGCCCCTCGGCGTGCAGTTGGCCGCAGCGGGCCAGCAGGATGAGCGCCTGTTCCTGTGGGCGCACGGAATACAACAGGCATTGAAGAATTGAAGCGCCATGATTCTTAAGACTCAAATTCGCGCGGGAACCTATTTTGACTCGGTGGTACTGATGCACCTGCAGCGCAGCCTTGCCGGGCTGCCCGGCGTGGACGACGCCGGCGTGGTGATGGCAACTCCTGCCAACCAGGAACTACTGGCGGAGTTCGAACTGCTCTCGGATGAGGGCAAGGCCGCCGGAGCGGATGACATGCTGATTGTGGTGCGCGCCGAAACGGAACAGGCCGCGGCTCAAGCTATCGCCCAGGTGGATGACCTCTTGAAGAAGCGCCGCTCAAACGTGGCAACCGAATTCCGGCCTCACAGCCTGGATGGCGCAACAAAACAACTGCCGCAAGCCGAGTTTGTGCTCATCTCGGTGCCGGGGCGGTATGCGGCGGGGGTAGCCGAGCAGGCGCTGGAGCTGGGCAAGCATGTATTCCTGTACAGCGATAACGTGGAGATTGCGGATGAAATCCGGCTGAAGGAGAAGGGCCGGGCGATGGGCCGGCTGGTGATGGGCCCGGACTGCGGCACAGCCATCCTGAACGGAGTCGGCCTCGGGTTCGCCAACCGGGTGCGGCGCGGCGACATCGGCGTGGTGGCCGCTTCCGGCACAGGCTTGCAGGCGGTTACGGCTGGCATTCACAATCTGGGCGGCGGTGTCTCGCAGGCGTTTGGCACCGGCGGGCGTGACCTGAAAACCGACGTGGGCGGCACAACCGCGCTGATGGCGCTGAACGTGCTGGCGCGGGACGATGGGACGAAAGTAATTGTGCTGGTGAGCAAGCCGCCGGCGGCGGCAGTGGCGGCGCGGCTGCTCGGCGCGGCCCAGGCCATGGGGAAACCGGTGGTGGTGCAGTTCATCGGCTATCCGCCACCCGGCCGGCAGGTGGGCAACCTGCACTTCGCTGCCAGCCTGCATGAAGCCGCAGAGACCGCGCTGGCACTGGCCGGAAATGCCGAGGGCGCAAAAGTAACCGAACCACGGCAGGGATATTTGCGCGGGCTGTTTTCCGGCGGAACGTTGGCCTACGAAATGATGTTGGGCGTGCAGGCCACGCTGGCGCCGCTGTATTCCAACACGCCCATCTCAGCGGACCAGAAACTAGACGATGTGTTTACCAGCAAGGGACATACGATTATTGACCTGGGCGAAGATGATTTCACCCAGGGGCGGCTGCACCCGATGATGGACAATGACCTGCGCCTGCGGCGATTGAAAGAGGAACTGGAAGACCCGGAAACCGGATTAATCCTGCTGGACGTGGTGCTGGGTGAAGGGGCGCACCCGGACCCGGCCTCCGAACTGGCCCCGGCGATTGCGGCGGGACACAAACAGCGCAAGGATGTGGAGTTTGTCGCGCTGGTGGTCGGCACGGATGAGGACCCGCAGGGTCTGGACAAACAGGTTGAGCAGCTGGAGTCTGCGGGCGCGCGCATTTTCCGCACCACCGCGGGGGCCGTGGAATATGCCAGCCGCAGGCTGGCGCGCCCACCCGAAATGATGGGAACGGCGGTAGAACTGGGGGCCTTTCAACGACCGCTGGCGGCCATCAACGTGGGACTTGAGTCGTTCTACGAGAGCCTGAAGGGACAGGGCGCCGAGGCGGTGCATGTGGACTGGCGTCCCCCGGCGGGCGGCAACGAGAAATTAATGGGCATTCTGGCCCGCCTGAAGACAACGGCCAATGGATAGGAGGCAGGCATGGCGATTGACATAGACAAAGCCAACCAAACCACTGTGGAACGCATGATGAGCGCGCGGCCCATCCTCAAGGGTGTGGCGCGCGCGAAAGATGTGATTCCCGGTATGAAGCCCAACCTGCTGCTGCATGCCGGGCCGCCGATTGAATGGGCGCGGATGTCCGGCCCGCTGCGTGGCGCGGTGATAGGCGCACTGATTTTGGAGGGGCTGGCGAAGGACGAGAAACAAGCCGTGAAGATGGTGGAGGCCGGAGAGGTCGAATTCGACCCGTGCCATCACCACCAGACCGTCGGCCCAATGGCGGGCGTGACGTCGTCTTCCATGATGGTGTACGAGCTGGATAACGTCACGCATGGCAATAAGGCGTATTCCAACCTGAACGAAGGCTATGGGAAAGTGCTGCGCTACGGCGCATACAGCGAAGACGTGCTGGCCAAACTGCGCTGGATGAATGAAGAGATGGGGCCGCTGCTGGCTGAAGCGCTGGCTACGACCGAAGGCATTGATATCCGCGCCCTGCTCTCTGAATCGCTGCACATGGGCGATGAGGGCCACAACCGCAACAAAGCCGGTTCGATCCTGTACACCGCCAAACTGGCGCCGTTGCTGGCGAAAGTGAGCAAGAAGGCAGACACCCTGAGCGAAATACTCAAGTTCCTGGGCGATAATGCCCTAAGTGTGTTGAATCCAGTGATGGCGGCGTGCAAGGCGATGGCGGATGCGGGGCATGGGATAGAGGGAAGCACGGTTGTGACCACCATGGCGCGCAATGGCACTGACTTTGGCCTGCGGGTGAGCGGCATGGGCGACCAGTGGTTCACCGCCCCCGCCGAAGTGCCGGACGGCCTGTACTTCCCCGGCTATACCAGCGCAGACGCCAACCGGGACATTGGAGACAGCACCATCACCGAGACGGCGGGCATTGGCGCGTTTGCGATGGCAGCCGCGCCGGCGATTGTGACGTTTGTGTCCGGCACGCCGCAGGATGCCATCAACGCTACGCTGGAGATGTACGAAATCACCACAGCCGAACATGCCGCGTTCACCATCCCGCAACTGGATTTCCGCGGCACGCCGACCGGAATTGACATCCGCAAGGTGGTGGAGTTCGGCATCACGCCGCGGGTCAATACCGGCATCGCGCACAAAGAGGCCGGCGTGGGCCAGGTGGGCGCGGGGCTGGTGCGCCCGCCAATGAAGATATTTGAGGATGCGCTGGTGGCATTTGCGGAAAAATACAAACTGTGACAAAGGAGACTCACATGAAAATCCACGACCTATCCCAACCGCTCAACCAGGACGCCTCGTTCTGGCCGTTCTACCCCCCGTTTGAGGTGAAGTATATCAAGCGCAAGTCCGAGCACGGCGTGAACGCCCAGTACATCATGACCAGCAACCACATGGGCACCCACCTGGATGCGCCAAAACATTTTGTGACCAACGGCAAGACGATTGACCAGCTGCCGCTGGACTGGCTGTACGGACCGGGCGTCATCGTGGATATCAGCGACAAGATGGATGACCTGGACGTGTTCACCCCCGAAATGTTGGAAGCCAATGCTGACATCCAGAACGGCGATATCCTTTTCATCCATACCGGCTGGCACAAATACTCCTTCTTCAGCCCTGATGGGGACGAGGAACGCTACATCCAGCGCCACCCCGGCCCGCACCACAGCATCTGCGAGTGGTTGCTGGACAAGAAGATTCACCTGTGGGGTGTGGACATGATCTCCACCGACCACCCGATGAACCTGCCGATTGGGCGCTTCCTGGGCAAAGGCGGGCTGGAACACTGGGCCAAAGTACGCGCCAAAGTGGAAGCCAAGTTTGGGGCGGACAAAGTGGATGAGATGTTCCCCAACGAGGCCTACCAGTTAACGCACAACGCGCTGTTCCCGCACGACTGCTTCCACGTGGAGAATCTCGGCGGTGAAATGAGCAACCCGGCCCTGCACAACAAACGCATCGTGCTGAGCGCGCTGCCCTGGATGTTCAAGGGCGGTGAAGCCGCTTTCTGCCGCGCCGTGGCCTTCACGGAGAAATAGCCTGAAGCCCGCAACCGCCAACCGCCCGAGGAGGTCCACATGACCACCCGTTATTTCGGCCAGCGCATCAAACGCAACGAAGACCCGCGCCTGCTCACCGGCCAGGCCTTGTTTGTTGATGACGTGAATTTTCCTGACCTGCTGCATGTGGCCTTCGTGCGCAGCCCGTACGCGCATGCGCGCATCAAGCGTATTGACACCAGCCGCGCCCTGCAACGGCCGGGCGTGGTGGCCGTGTATACTGCCGCCGATCTGGGCGAGTACTGGCGGGTGGGTCCCCTGCTGGTATCGCCTCCGCCGGTAAAGGACATCGTTTTCAATGAACGCACCCAGCCCATCCTGGCAAAGGACAAGGTGCGCCATGTGGGTGAAGGCGTGGTTGCCGTGGTGGCGAAAAGCCGCTACATTGCCGAAGATGCAGTTGGCGATGTGGTGGTGGACTACGAGCCGCTGCCGGTGAACACCGATGTACGCAAGACGCTGGAAACCGGGGCCGCCCTGCTGCACGAAGACCTTGACCAGAACCTGGCGGCGCACGTCATCCAGCACAAGGGCGATTGGGAAAAGGCGAAGGCCGCGGCGGACGTGGTCATCACGCGTGAGTTCTGGTACGACCGGGGCACCGCGGCGGCAATGGAAAACCGTGGCGTGGTAGCGCAGTGGGATGGCCGCTTTCAGAAACTCACGATTTGGGATACGACTCAGGCGCCGGTGGTCATCCGCAATGGCATGGCGGGGATGCTGGGACTGTCCGAGAGCCAGGTGCGGGTGATTGCCCCGTTCATTGGTGGCGGCTTTGGCCCCAAAATCATGATGTTCTATCCCGAAGAGATGCTCATCCCCTGGCTGGCGATGAAACTGAATCACCCCGTCAAGTGGATTGAAGACCGCTCCGAGAACTTCTACACCACCACACAGGAACGCGGCCAGTGGCACGAGAGCGCGATGGCGCTGACGAAGGATGGCAAAATCCTGGGAGTCAGGGACGTGTTCTGGCATGACAGCGGCGCGTATGACCCCTATGGGCTGACAGTGCCCATCAACACCCAATGCACCCTGCTGGGCATGTACGACGTGCCCAATTACTACACCGAATTCAAGGCGGTATTCACCAACAAACCCATCGTTACCCCCTACCGGGGCGCGGGGCGCCAGCACGGCGTGTTCGTGATGGAGCGCCTGCTGGACGCGGCGGCGGCAGAGCTGGGGCTGGACAAGACGGTGATACGCGGCCGGAATTTCCTCACGCCGGACCAGTTCCCGCACAATCACAAAATCATCTACCAGGACTTCACCGAACTGACCTACGACAGCGGGGACTATGCGCCGATATTGGCGAAGGCCAAAGAGATGATCGGCTACGACGAGTTTTACAAGACGTTGAAACCTAAGGCGGAGAAGGAAGGCAAACTGCTCGGCCTGGGGCTGGTGTGTTATGTGGAAGGCACGGGCATCGGGCCATACGAAGGGGCGCGGGTGCAAATACAGGCCAACGGGCGCGTAAGCGTTGCCACCGGCGTGGGGACACAGGGCCAGGGGCATTTCACCTCGTTTGCGCAGGTGGTGGCCGACCAGGTGGGGACGCCGCCGGATGAGATTGACGTGATTACTGGCGATACCGACCAGTTCCACTGGGGCGTGGGCACGTTTGCCAGCCGTGGCGCGGTGGTGGCCGGCAATGCCATCAATGCAGCAGCCAAGCGGGTGCGCCAGCGCATCCTGGACCTGGCGAGTGAAGAGTTCAAGGTGCCGCCGGAAGACCTGGAAATCGGCAACGGGCGGGTGTGCGTGATTGGCGACCCGGAGAAGACGATGCTGCTGGGCGACCTGGCGAACAAAGCCAACCCATTGCGCGGCGCGGTCAAGTCCGGCACGCAGCCGGGTCTGGAAGCCACCGACTATTTTGGTCCGACGATGGGCGCGACGGCGGCCGGGGCACATGCCATGATCCTTCAAATTGACCCCGAGACGATGATGGTCGAGGTCAAGCGCTACATTGTGGTACATGACTGCGGCAAGGTCATTAACCCGCTCATCCTGGATGGGCAGGTGCATGGCGGCGTGGCGCAGGGACTCGGCAATGCGTTCTATGAAGAACTGGTATTCGATGAGCAGGGGCAATTGCTCAACGCGTCGTTCATGGACTACCTGCTGCCGACGGCGCTGGATGTGCCGCGTATCGAGGTCGGTCACCACGAAACGCCTTCGCCGCTGAACGAGTTGGGCATTAAGGGCGCGGGGGAGGCCGGGGCCATCCCGGCGGCGTCGCTGTTCGTGCAAGCCGTGGAGGATGCCCTGGCTACCGGCGGCATCCGGCTGGAAATCACGGAAATCCCGCTCAGCCCGAAGCGCCTGTGGGAACTGGTGGAGGCCCGAAACGCCGGAAACGGCGCATGAGCGAATTTGACCTGCTGATTCGCAATGGACAATTGCGCGGCAATCCGCCGGGGGAACTGACGGACATCGGCATCACCGGCGGGAAAATCACCACCATCCAGCGCGCCCTGCCCGGAACTGCGGCAGCGGAAGTGGACGCCCGCGGCGGGCTGGTGACCGAGTCGTTCGTTAACGCCCATCTGCATCTGGATAAGGTTAATAGCCTGAGCCGCATGGATGAACTCGCCATGCAGGATTACCACGGCGGCGATATGGGCAAGGCAATGAACGCCATCGAACTGGCGGCGCGGGTGAAAGATGAGTATGCGCTGGAATGGATTCTGCCGAATGTACGGCGTGCCATCTGGCTGGCGGCCAGGCACGGCAACCTGCACATCCGGGCGTTTGCAGACGTGGACAACAAGGCCAGGCTGGTTGGCGTGGAAGCCCTGCTGACGATCAAAGAAGAATTCAAAGAGATAGTGGATGTGCAGGTGGTGGCCTTCCCGCAGGACGGCGTGGTACGCGAACCGGGCGCGGCCAAGCTCGTGCGTGAAGCAATGAGGATGGGCGCAGATGTGGTGGGCGGCATCCCATGGATCGAGTTTACGGATGCCGACGCGCAGGCGCATGTGGACGCAATGTTCGACATCGCTGCCGAGTTTGACAAGCCGGTTTCCATGCTGGTGGATGATGCCGGAGACGCAACCCTGCGCACCACTGAGATGATGGCGGTGCGGGCAATTAAGCAAGGCTGGCAGGGGCGTGTCCTTGCGCACCACGCCCGGGCGATGGCGCTTTACCCCAAACCGTATTTGCAGAAGTTAATCGCCCTGCTTAAGAGGGCAGATATGTATGTGGTCAGCGACCCGCACACCGGCCCACTGCACGCGCGGGTGAAGGAACTGCTACAAGAAGGTGCCGGCGTGTGCCTGGGGCAGGATGATATTTCGGACGCGTATTATCCTTACGGGCGCAACAACATGCTGGAAGTGGCGTTCCTTGCCTCGCACCTGCTGTGGATGACGACGCGGGCGGAGATGGAAACGCTGTATGACCTGGTGACCACCGAAGCCGGCCGGGCGATTGGGCTGACGGACCACCGGTTGGAAACAGGCGCGCCTGCCAATCTTGTCGTTCTCGGCGCGCCGGACGTGCTGGAAGCGCTGCGCGACCATGCCGCCCCGGCCTGCGTGGTGAGCCACGGCCGGGTGGTCCGGGCGCCGGAGCAGAATTGAAGGCGGTGGAGGCCATCTCGCTCTCCCCTGCTGCGCGTGAGTGGCTGGCGGAGGGCGGCGAAGCCCGGGTGCTGCACGTTTTCCGACCCGCATGCAATCTTGTCAATACAGAAGGCCGGGTTCTTTCGCTTGTGTCGCCCAAACTGGGGAATGGACCATTTGCGGCTGTTTTGGATTATGACGATTTCGAGCACGACATCTCAGCTGAATCGCGCGTGATGATGCAGGGAGACCGCCTCGTCCTCGGACATCTCGAAATGTATTTTGGTGGGGCGGTGAACTGGAATCCGCGCCCCGATTGGGATACACTTTCGAAGACTATGCGTGCACATACGAGAAGTGGCTATACGCAGTCTATTGAAGCACTGCTGGCTGCCGAGGCGCCGTCAGACAGCCTGGCGGCGTTGCTGTTTGGCTCCAGCGACTCCCCTAACGGGTCCATCGCTGGCCGTGCCCGCTCAGGCATCGAGGAACTAAGCGAAGAAACTACTCGCCTGACTGGCGCGGAGACTCTCGCGGGGCTTGGGCCCGGACTCACCCCGGCCGGCGATGATTTCCTGGTCGGGTTCATGCTGGCGGCCTGGTACTGCAATCCGAATTCGGCGGAGGACTTCTGCCAGCCCCTGGCGGCGGCGGCCGCCCCACGTACCACAACCCTTTCGCGCGCCTGGTTGGGGGCCACGGCACGCGGTCAGGCGGGTGAACCCTGGCATCGATTCCTCGACACACTGTCCGGTGAAAACGAAGCAGACGTGATCGCGGCAGCACGCGCCATCCTGCCCACCGGCCATACGTCCGGAGCGGATGCACTGGCGGGGTTTGTGTTTGGATTCGAGCGGTTGGAATGATTCTGGTCACCGGGGCTGGAGGGAAAACGGGGCTGGCTGTGTTGCGGGCACTGGCAAGGAGCAATCTGGCAGCGCGCGCGTTTACGCGTTCATCCACACAGGCGCAGGCCGCCGTGGCCGCGGGCGCGGCGGATTGCATCACCGGCGATCTGTTAAACAGCGCCCACCTGAAGGCCGCCATGCAGGATGTTAATTCGCTGTACCTGATTGCGCCAAACGTGCACCCCCAGGAATTTGAAATCTGCCTGGGAGCGCTCAATTCGGCCAAGGCTGCCGGGGTGGAACGGGTCGTTTACCATTCGGTGCTGCACCCTCAGATTACATCCATGCCCCACCACTGGAAAAAACTGCAGGTAGAAGAGGCACTGATTGAATCCGGGCTGGGTTTTGCCATCCTGCAACCCGCGGCTTATATGCAGAATGTGCTGGCGCATCTGGCGGTGGTTCGAAAAACCGGGCGACTGGAAGTGCCTTACAGCCCGGAGACGCGGCACAGCCTGGTTGATCTGGAGGACGTGGCAGAAGCCGCCGCTGAAATGCTTACGGGTACATTTTATTCCGGTGGAATTTATGAACTGGCCGGCCCGGAGATGTAAAATCACTACGACATCGCTGCCGCCTTTGCCGCTGCGCTGGAGCGCCCGGTGGAGGCCAAACAAATCACCGCCGAGGCATGGGGGGGGCGCAGCCCGGACCTGGACGAATACGCACGCAATGCGCTGCTGGCGATGTTCCAGCATTATGACCTGCACGGTTTGCGCGGCAGTTCCGTGGTCCTGCAAACGTTGTTACGCCGCAGCCCCCGAACGTTTACCGAAGCGCTGGCCCGCGCCCTGGAAACTGAGGAACCGGCCAAGAAATAGAAAACGGGAGCCCTGAGGCTCCCGTTTTTTGCTTAGTTCGAATTCCGTAACTTTACTTCTTGGGCGGGAAAATCTGGAACACGGCATTGAGCAGGATGCCCAGCACCGCGCCGGTGGCAATGGCCGGGAGGCCCTGCGGGAACAGGCCCTGCAGGAATGGGATGGGCAGGAAGCCGCCCGGATAGCCGATATTGCCGCCGATGCCAACCACCATGATGGTGGCACCGACCGCCAGTTGGCGCGGGTCGAACATGCTGACCTTGTTCTCAATCATCAGCGCGATGCCCTGCATACCGATGACGCCGAACAGGTAGATGGCCAGACCGCCGGAGACTGCGAGGGGCATGGAGTTGACCACGGCCGCCAGGGTGCCGATGAAGCCCAGCAGCGCCGCAATCACGCCAGCCGCGATGAGCACGGGGCCGGAGTAGTTGCGGGTGATGGCCATCAGCGAGTTGTTTTCGCCATAGTTGGTGCCTGCGGTTGAGCCAAACATGCCTTTCAGGAAGTCATCCAAACCATCGAGAATCAGGTTGAAGCCGATGTACTGGTCCAGCTCGTATTTCTCGCGGCCGAGGTCTTCCGCCACGCGGTCCACATACAGGCTGATCTGGTACAGGTGGGCAGTGGATTCAGGGATGGTGGCCAGCGCCATGACCGCAACGCTGAAAATGGCCGTAACGACCAGGTCGCCACTGAAGTTGGGCAATGTGAAGTGAGGGATGTCAATGAACGGAGCGCTGGTGATGGCCGCAAAGTCCACCAGGCCCATCGCCGCCGCAACTACGTAGCCTGTCAGGCCGCCCAGCAAGACCGGGAGCATGCCGATGAAGCCACGATTCTGGAGATACACCGAAAGCATGATGGTCACCACAAGCGTCAGGATGGCGATGCCCCAGTGAGCCGCGGCAAGATTGAGGGCGGCGAAGCCGAGGCCGAAGCCGATGACGGTGGCCACAGAGCCGGTAACGACCGGGGGCAACACCTTATCCAGCGCGGCCTTGCCGACGCGGCGGATAATCAAACCGATGATGATATTGAACACGCCGGTGGCGAGAATGCCGGCCTGAATCGTGCCGATGATTTCATCCGAAGCCGGGCCGCTGAACGGCGCGGCAGTGTTAATCGCCTGATAGGCCGCGATGTACGAGAAGGACGAGCCGTACCAGAGCGGGATGAACTTACCGATACGCCACTTGGACAGCAGCAGCGCCACGATGGTGGATATGCCGGACATGAACAGAACGGTGCTGACGTGAAAGCCGGTGAAGGCTGCCACGAACACCGTGGCCGGGAACATGGTCAGGACATGCTGAAACCCCAGAAGAATCATCTGCCCCATCGGGGGTTTATCGTTGGGCAAATAGCCCATCATCTTGTTGGACATGGGTTCTCCTCTTACCTACGTCTGGTGAATAAAAGATGAATAGACTTGCGGGAGACTACGGTCGGCAAAGTTGGCGGCGAGGCACCTCCTGGAACGGTCAGCAGGTTGTCATACAATTAGTACTTTGGTCATATTAACCCGAAATTGGGTAAAAAGATACTGCCGTCCGGGCCGATTTTCAGTACATTCCAGGATGGTAAGATTGCCGTCAAAGGAGTACAACCATGCCCCAATCCCCCGCCCTCCTGCAAGGAATTCGCGTCATCGACCTCACCCGCGTGCTGGCCGGTCCCTACTGCACCATGATGCTGGGCGACCTGGGTGCGGATGTCATTAAAATCGAGTCCCCGGGCAAAGGCGACGATACCCGCGGCTGGGGACCGCCTTTCACGGAAGGCGGCGAATCGGCCTATTTCCTTTCGGCCAACCGCAACAAGCGCAGTATCACCCTCAACCTGAAGTCTGAAGCGGGGCTGAATGTACTTAGAGACCTGATTCGCGAAGGCGATGTGCTGGTAGAGAACTTCAAAACGGGCACGCTGGAACGGCTGGGGCTTTCGTACAAAGAGATGCAAGCGTTACGGCCGGGCCTCATCTATTGCACCATCACCGGCTACGGGACGACCGGCCCGCTGGCAGACCTGCCAGGGTATGACTTCATCGCCCAGGCGCTGGGCGGCATGATGGCCATCACCGGGCCGGAAGACGGCGAGCCCTACCGGGTGGGCGTCGCAATCACCGACCTGATGACGGGAATATTTGCGTGCAACGCCATCCTGGCAGCGCTGTTCGCTCGCCAGCACACCGGCGCGGGGCAACGGATTGACATGGCGCTGTTGGATTCACAGGTTGCCACGCTTTCCTACGTCGCCAGCAATTACCTGGTGAGCAGGCATGAGCCAAAGCGGCTGGGCAATGCCCATCCCAACATCGTGCCGTACCAATCGTTCAGGGCCAGTGACAAGTATTTCGCCGTGGCGGCCGGGAATGACGGCCAATGGGCCAAACTGACTGCGGCGATGGGCAAGCCGGAGTGGGCGACGGATGAACGCTTTGCCACCAACGCCGCCCGCGTGAAGAACCGTGAGGTCATTGTGCCTCTGCTGGCAGAGGCGTTTACCGCCCGACCCGCGGCCGAATGGATGGAAATTTTCGATGTTGCCGGAATACCGGCCGCGCCGATAAACAGCATCCGTGAGGTATTTGAACATGAGCAGGTGGTTGCGCGGGAACGGGTGCGGCACATCCCCCACCCCACCGCCGGGACGATTCCCCAAATCGCTTCGCCGATGAATTTTCCGGATGCGCCGCTGGCGATGCGCCTGCCACCGCCGCTGGTGGGGCAGCACAACGCAGAGGTCTTGGCGGAGGTGCTGGGTTACGGCGAGGACAAGATTGCGGCGTTGAGGGAAGATGGCCTGGTGTAAGGCACTCGAGAACCACGTTGCCGCGCAAAATCATTCACTTTGACCTCGATGCGTTCTTCTGTGCGGTGGAAGAACTGCACAACCCGGCGCTGCGCGGCCAGCCGTTCGCGGTTGGCGGCCGGCCGGACGAACGCGGGGTGGTGGCTTCCTGTTCTTATGCGGCGCGGGCGTTGGGGGTGCGTTCCGCCATGCCGATGGCGCGGGCGTTGCGCCAGTGTCCAACTCTGCAAATCATCCCCGGCCATCACGGCCAGTATCGCGAAAAGAGCCGGCAGGTGATGGCTATTTTGCGGGAAATAACGCCACTTATTGAACAACTTTCCATCGACGAAGCCTTTCTGGATGTGACTGACCGGCCGGAAAAGGCAGGATTGCTGGCCAGACAAATCCAGCAGCGCGTGCTGGCCGAAGCGGACCTGCCATGCTCGCTGGGTGTGGCGACCAACAAGCTGGTCGCCAAAATCGCCACCGACGTGGGCAAGGCGGCCCGCAAAACCAGCACCTATCCCAACGCCATACAAATCGTCCCGCCCGGGCAGGAAGCTGCGTTCCTCTCCCTGCTGCCGGCGGAAATGCTGTGGGGCGTGGGACCAAAAACGGCCAGCCGTTTGGCCGAACTGGGCATTCATACGATTGGCGATCTGGCGCGCTGGCCCTCCGCGGACCTGGCGCGTCACTTCGGCCAGAATGGCCGCGACCTTGCGGCGCGCGCCCGGGGCGAAGACGACCGCTCTATCGAGACGGCCCGTGAGACCAAATCCATCAGCCAGGAAATCACCTTCAGCCGGGATGTGAGCGACAGCCGCAAGTTGTACGATGAGCTGAAACAGCAGAGCGAACGCGTGGCGAAGCAGCTCAAGCAGGAGAACCTGCTAGCCGGGACGGTGAAAATCAAGTTACGCTGGCCGGACTTCACCACCCTCACCCGCCAGAGTACGCTCTCTGTGCCAACGGATGAGGCCGGACAGATTCATACGCTGGCGCGCCGCCTGCTTGACCAGAACTGGACAAAAGGCAAGGCGGTGCGCCTGCTGGGGGTGGGCGTGAGCGGGCTGCAGCCGCCCAGCCACCAGTTAAGTCTTTGGGATGCGCCGAATGCCGAAAAAGCGCGAAAGCTGGAAGACGCGGTGAACGACCTGCAAAAACGATTTGGGCCGGAGATCATCCACAAGGGGAGAGACCAGGCAGGAAAGTAAAAGACCGCCGTAAAAATTGCGGCGGTCTTTGTGCCAGCCCTTCCCATCCAGGTCAGGGAAGCGTGGAGCCGGGAACAGTGACAGCTCCAGTTTCGGAAACGACAGTTACCAGAACAGCCCGGGCCACCGCACGCCAGTCGTAATCGCCGGTTGTCTCGTTGTACCCGTCGCAGGTAATCAGGGTTACCCAGTCGTATTCTTCGTGCCTGAGGACGTTCAGGTTGTTCGGACGGACGTATTCATTCGTCCGGATTTCGTAGATGTATTGCTGGCCGTAGGCGTGGATGATGACACGGTCGCCGTAGCGCAGGTCGCGCAGGTTGTAGAAGATGCCGGTGGTACCGTCGGCGTTCCATACGTGACCGGTGATGGCGGTATTGCCCGGCAGGGTCGGGAAGGCGGTGCCTTCAAGATAGCCGGCCTGACCGTTGAGATAGTCCACGACCCAGCCTTCTTCGGTGAACGGCACGCCGACAATGGGCATCTTCACGCCCAGGCTCGGGATTTCCATCCAGATGTCGCCAAGGTCAGTATAAGCCAGTTCGTCCGGCTGCAGTGGCAGTGTCGTGAGGGCGGCAGGTGCGAAGCCGGTCTGTGGAAGGCCGAAGCCGGCTTCGGCCGCCAGGTCGGTGGAGAAGGTGACGACCGCGGTGGATGAGACGCCGCCATAGATATTAATCGGGTCAGGTGGGTCGTACCAGCGTTCCGTGGAGTAAACGTTCCAGGGCGATTGCGGCGTGGTGCGGTCACCGGGGAATGACGACCACTCGATGTAGCCGGTGTTGCTGGCGCTGCCGCCGGGCGGGATGTTGCCCATGATGACGTCAAACTCCACCACGGCATTGACGCCATTGTCGAAGAAGGTATCCCAGACGATGCGCAGGTCAGGGGCGTTGGATTCGTCCAGCAGGGTCGGGGCCTGGCCGCTGATGAAGCGCAGGGAGCCGGGGACGTAGGTAAATTCGGCTTCCACTTCATCATTGATGATGGCGTCGAAGGCATCCTGGTTACTGGCGCCGGTATGGAAGATTTCCAGCCGGAAGGTGATCAGGTCGCCGGGGGCGGCTTCGTCCTGGCTCACGGACTTACGGATGTCCAGTTCCGGTTCGGTGATGAGGACTTCGGCGGCGCTGCGGTGGCCGACTTCGTTGCCCCAGAAGACGTCGTTGTTCAACGTATCGCCGCGGGTGCTATCGATGATGTCGAGGACGATGACGCGGTAGACGATGGTGAGGGTCTGGTCTACGCCGCTGGTGTTTTCGACGTCGCCAAGATCCCAGACAAGGCGGCGGCCCTCGTCTTCCAGGTCGGCGCTGCCGAGCGGGAATTCGGAGATGGACGGGTTGCCGAGGAGATTGTTCGGTGGGTCCTGCGGAGTGCACAGGTCAGCGAAGCCGCCCGGCAGGCTGGTGGTGAGGCCGGCATCGGCGGTGATGTCAGCCGGGTCGCAGTCCATGAAGGCAAGGCCACGGTCGAGGGAATCTGTGATGGTAGCGGCGCTGTGCTGGACGCCGGGGCCAAAGGTGACAGCGACTTCGTATTCAATGATTTCGCCGATGGCGACGCGGATGCCGGCGGTGTTCGGCAATTCATCGATGGGCAAGAGTTGCTTGGTGATGCTGACCGGGCCGGGATCGTAGCCAAAGTCGGCATCGTTGTAGTCGTCGCCAGCGGCCACGGTGACGGGATACGGCAGGTTGTTGGTGGTAAGGCCGAGGCCGTCCAGCTCATTGTGGATATCTGTGACGAATACGACGTAGTTACCGGCCGGGATATTGAGGAAGTCGTAGTAGCCGGTGGAGTCGGTGGTCAAGGTGCCATAGAGGACGCCATCCAAAGTGACGTCGCCGTTGCCGTCGGGGTCGGTCCACAGTTCGACGGTGACGTTTCCGATGCCCGGCTCACCGGGATCTTCAATGCCATCCCCATTTTCATCCAGCCAGACGGTATCGCCAATGGAAGCCAGCAATGGATCGGAGGTAGGCGTAGCGGTGCCGGTTTGGGTGGCCGTTGGGGTAATGGTGGCGGTAGCCGTCACGGTTGGGGTGACCGTTGTGGTCGCGGTTGAGGTAGTTGTGGCGGTGGCTGTACTGGTGGCCGTGGATGTCACCGTGGCGGTAGCAGTATTCGTGGAGGTGCTCACAGGAGTCGGCGTCGAGGTTGGCGTCGAAGTCGGAGTCGCCGTGCTGGTGGGCGTGGCTGTTGCCGTTTGAGTGGCGGTGGATGTCACTGTCGCGGTCGGGGTACTGGTCGGCGTAGGCGTCGCAGTAGCTGTGCTCGTCGGCGTGCTCGTCGGCGTCGCAGTAGCCGTACTCGTCGGTGTTGACGTCGGCGTGTTCGTCGGTGTGGATGTGGGCGTTGCAGTGGCGGTGCTGGTTGGCGTCGCCGTCGGGGTATCAGCCGGCGTGGAGGTAGCTGTCGCGGTGGCCGCACTCGTCGGCGTATTCGTCGGCGTCGCCGTAGCTGTGCTCGTCGGAGTATTGGTCGGTGTGGACGTCGGCGTGTTCGTCGCCGTCGGGGTGTCGGTTGGTGTGGAGGTAGGCGTCGCAGTAGCCGTGCTCGTCGGAGTCGCGGTCGGTGTGGATGTGGGCGTTGCAGTGGCGGTGCTGGTTGGCGTCGCCGTCGGGGTATCGGTCGGCGTGGAGGTAAGCGTCGCAGTAGCCGTGCTGGCGGGCGTGGCTGTTGCCGTTTGAGTGGCGGTGGATGTCACTGTCGCGGTCGGGGTGTTGGTCGATGTCGCGGTCGGGGTCCTGGTCGGCGTAGGCGTCGCAGTAGCTGTGCTCGTCGGCGTGCTCGTCGGCATCGCAGTAGCCGTACTCGTCGGTGTTGACGTCGGCGTGCTTGTCGGTGTCGACGTGGGTGTAGACGTCGCGGTGCTGGTCGGAGTCGACGTCGGAGTATCCGTCGGCGTCGATGTAGGTGTAGATGTCGGCGTGCTGGTCGGAGTCGACGTCGGCGTATCCGTCGGGGTCGATGTAGGAGTTGAGGTTGCGGTGCTGGTCGGCGTCGCCGTCGGAGTCCTGGTGGGCGTCGGCGTCGACGTCGGGGTATCGGTCGGTGTGGAGGTAGGCGTCGCAGTGGCGGTGCTGGTCGGAGTCGACGTCGGAGTATCCGTCGGCGTCGATGTAGGAGTTGAGGTTGCGGTGCTGGTCGGGGTCGCCGTCGGAGTCCTGGTGGGCGTCGGCGTCGCCGTCGGAGTGTTGGTCGGCGTGGAGGTAGGCGTCGCAGTAGCCGTGCTCGTCGGCGTTGACGTCGGGGTGTCGGTTGGTGTGGAGGTAGGCGTCGCAGTAGCCGTGCTCGTCGGCGTTGACGTCGGGGTGTCGGTTGGTGTGGAGGTAGGCGTCGCAGTAGCCGTGCTGGTCGGAGTCGACGTCGGCGTATCCGTCGGGGTCGATGTAGGAGTTGAGGTTGCCGTACTCGTCGGGGTCGCCGTCGGAGTGTTGGTCGGCGTGGAGGTAGGCGTCGCAGTGGCGGTGCTGGTCGGAGTCGACGTCGGGGTGTTCGTCGGTGTGGTCGTCGGCGTCGCAGTGGCGGTGCTCGTCGGGGTATCAGTCGGCGTGGAGGTAGGCGTCGCAGTAGCCGTGCTGGTCGGAGTCGACGTCGGCGTATCCGTCGGGGTCGATGTAGGAGTTGAGGTTGCG